>JASJCL010000011.1 GCA_030066015.1 Desulfosarcinaceae bacterium
GCCCCCACGTGGCCGCCAATTGCTGTTCCGGCTTTTTTGCCGGTCTGGGGCGCACACGGCCGATCTTCGTTGTCAACCTCATCGGAATGCTGGTCAATATCCCCTTGGATTTCGCCCTCATTTACGGTGTCGGGCCCATCCCGGAGATGGGCATTCGGGGGGCCGCTATCGCCACGGTCAGCTGCTGGGCCTTGATTTTCCTTTTGTTCATCGCGTTGATGACCCATTCGTCATGGGAACGCACCTACGCCTTACGGCGCACCTGGGCGTTTCGTGCGACAATGATCCGTCGACTCTTGCGTTTCGGATTGCCCAGCGCCGCGCAGTTGTTTCTGGACGTGCTCGCGTTTACGGTGTTTGTGTTGGTGGTGGGACGCATCGGGCGGGAGGAATTGGCGGTGACCAACATCCTCTTGTCGATCAATTCACTGACCTTCATGCCCTCTTTGGGGTTTTCGGTGGGCGTCAGCACCCTTGTGGGGCGCGCTCTGGGCAGTGCGCGGATCGATGAAGCCCTGGCCGCCGTGACCGCCACGCGGCAGCTATTGCTGGCCTACACGGCCGTCCTGGCCACCGTATTTATGGTGATACCGGAAGCCGTAATCGGCCTCTTCATTCCAGCGGACGGCGGCCAGGCCTACGCTGGGGTGATGGATCATGGACGTATTTTATTGCGCCTGGTGGCCGTCTATGTATTCTTCGACTGTCAATACATGACCTATGTGGGCGCCCTCAAAGGTGCCGGCGACACCCGTTTTATCATGACCTGCATCGCCGTCGGTGCTTTGGGCTGCATGGTGGCTCCCGTGACCATTGGGGTGCTGTTCTTCGATGCCGGGCTCTACTACTGCTGGGCCTGTGCGGCCCTCTTCATCGTTGTTCTCTTCGGCCTCACTGCCGTCCGATACCGACAGGGACGCTGGAAACAGATGCGGGTGATTTAGTCCCCGCGCGGGGCTGCGGGCCCGGCCGCCATGGCGGCGATTCAGTCCTGGAGCAAGCGCATCCCAACCTGCTGCCGCATGAGCTCGAGCGGTCCGCCAACCATATCCTCACTGGGACGACCACCCTCCACCGCACGGGGGCCCGCCACCGCTTCGATGTCGCCCCCCAATAGCCGCCGCACTCTCCTACCAGAAAAAACGCCTCAATTTTGGTTGACACCTCTGGAAAAGGATATTCATATAATGATATAACTAAAAAATCTCGATTTGACCAAATCGAGGCTGATTGAGGGATCGCAGGTTCAGAACACCGCATTCAAGGAGGATGGGGAATGGTGGAGAAGGTGATCATCATGGGCGCCGCAGGGCGCGATTTTCACAATTTCAACGTCTATTTCAGAGACAACGCGCGCTACCGGGTGATCGCGTTCACGGCCACCCAGATTCCCGACATCGAGGGGCGCCGCTACCCGGCCGAATTGGCCGGTCAGCTGTATCCGGACGGGATCCCCATCCACAGCGATACGGAACTGGTAACGCTGATCAAGGACCACGGGGTCGATCTGGTGGCCTTTTCATACAGCGACGTACCGCACACCGAGGTGATGCACCGCGCGTCGCAAGTCACCGCCGCCGGTGCCGACTTCATCCTCGCCGGCGCCCCTTACACCATGCTCAATGCCAAGAAGCCGGTGGTGTCGGTGTGCGCTGTGCGCACCGGCTGCGGCAAGTCACAGACCAGCCGGGAGGTGTGTCGAATCTTGCAGGATGCCGGCAAGCGGGTCGTGACCATTCGTCATCCCATGCCCTATGGGGATCTCCGTCAGCAGATTGTTCAACGCTTCTCCACTCATGCAGATCTCGATACCCACCGCTGCACCATCGAAGAGCGCGAGGAGTATGAGCCGGTCATCGACATGGGGGCCGTCATTTATGCCGGCATCGATTATGGCAAGATTTTGCAGCAGGCGGAACGGGAAGCCGATGTGCTCATTTGGGACGGGGGCAACAACGACACCCCCTTTTACACGCCCGACGTGGCCGTCGTTGTCTTCGATCCCCACCGCGCCGGTCACGAAACCCGCTATCACCCCGGGGAAACCAATATGCTGATGGCCGACATCGCCGTGATCAACAAGGTCGACAGCGCCGAGGCGAAGCAGGTCGACCAAGTTGCCGACACGATCAGGGCGCACAACCCCGCTGCCGCCATCGTCACGGCGGCGTCGGCCATTTTGCTGGACAAGCCCGAGGCGCTACGCGGCAAACGGGTACTGGTAGTGGAGGACGGCCCCACCCTGACCCATGGCGAGATGGCCTTCGGTGCCGGCATCATCGCGGCCCAGCGAGGCGGCGCCGCCGCGGTGGTCGACCCCAGACCGCATCTGGTGGGGCGACTTCAGGAGACCTTTGACCGCTACCCCCACATCGGCGATCTGCTGCCCGCCATGGGGTACAGCGAGGCGCAGGTGGCGGATCTCGAGGCCACGATCAACGCCACCCCGTGTGATGCCGTCGTGATGGCGACCCCCATCGACCTGGGGCGTCTGATGCGGATCGACCGTCCGGTCGTCCGCGTCCGCTATAGTTACCAAGACCACGGATCGCCAACCCTGGAGGCGTTGTTGCAGAAAAAACTGGAATTGTCCTAAGTGGCTCCGCTCCGGTCCGGACGGTGACGATCCCTCATGCCCGCCCGGCTTCTTCATCCCAATGAGTATCAAGGTACTGCCATGTCACCAACGAACACCACAACGGCCAAACCGATCCTGCTGGTCGCCCTGGGGGGCAACGCGCTGATCCGCAAAGGACAGAAGGGGTCGGTCGAGGAACAATTCGACAACCTCAGGCTGCCCCTGCAGCAGATCGCCGAACTCTCGCGCACCTTCCGCATCATCATCACCCACGGCAATGGTCCCCAGGTGGGAGACCTGCTGCTGCAGCAGGAGTGCTGCACGGAAGATGTTCCCAAGCTCCCCCTGGAGATTCTGGTGGCCCAGACCGAGGGCCAGATCGGCTACATGATCGAGTCCACCTTGGATGGGGAACTGATGGAGCGGGGCGTGCACACCCGTCCACTGGTGAGTCTGATCACCTATGTGGTGGTGGACAAGGCCGATCCCGGTTTTCAGCATCCCACCAAGCCCATCGGGCCGGCCTTCACCGCAGAACAAGCGGCCGCGTTGCCCTATCCCACCATGAAAACCCCCAAGGGGTACCGCCGGGTGGTGGCCTCCCCAAGGCCGGTCACCATCATCGAAAAACGGGAGATTCGCAAACTCATCGAGATGGATTTTATCGTCATATGCTGCGGGGGCGGCGGCATTCCGGTGACGCGCGAGGACCGTGCCTTTTTAGGGGTGGATGCCGTCATCGACAAAGACTTGGCCAGTGCCCGTCTCGCTGCCGAGGTGGGCGTGGAGGTCTTCATCATCGCCACCGATGTCCCCGGTGTCTACACCGATTTCGGCGGGCCGTCGCAGGCCCTGATGTCCGACCTCTCCCTGGATCGGGCCGAAACCCTGGCCCGCGAGGGGGCGCTGGGTACCGGCTCCATGCTACCCAAGGTGGAGGCCTGCTGCCAGTTCGTGAAACATGGCGGGCGTACGGCGGTGATCACCGATATCGGCAACATCACCGCAGCGGTGGCAGGAGAGGCCGGGACGCGTTTCCGGGTGTGAGCCTGCGGCCTGGGACTTGACAGGAGGCGAGTTTCAAGGCAAGTGGTGCATCAACCCCACCCACCACAAACAGGAGAGGAGATGAGCGATGGCCGGGTTCCCCCTGAACCACGTGATCGAGGCGCAGCAGTTCGACCGCGCCCTCTTGGCCGAGGTTTTTTCCACCGCCGACCAGATGCGGGCAGACCTGAATGCCGCCCAGCGCGTTTATGCTGACGCGCTGCGGGGGCGGATTATGGCCTCACTCTTCTACGAACCGTCGACGCGGACGCGGTTCTCCTTCGAAAGTGCCATGGCCCGCCTGGGCGGTCGCATCCTCACTACGGAGAACGCCAAGGAGTTCTCCAGCGCCGCCAAGGGGGAGAGTCTGACCGACTCCACCCGCATCATGAACGGCTACGCCGATATCATCGTCATGCGTCACCATGAAGCCGGCAGCGCCCAGGCGGCGGCGGCGGTGTCCGAGGTGCCCATCATCAACGCCGGCGATGGCGCCGGCCAGCACCCCACCCAGGCGCTGCTCGATCTCTACACCATCCGAGATACCCTTGGCGGCATCGACAACGTCCGCATCGCCATGGTGGGAGACCTCAAGTACGGCCGCACAGTGCGGTCACTGGCCTATCTGCTGGCCAAGTACGACAAGGTGACCATTCACTTCATCGCACCGGCAGTCTGCGCCATGATGGAAGATATCAAGGACTATCTGGACCGCCACCACACAGAGTGGCACGAGGAGGGCGATCTCACCAAGGTGCTGCCCGAGGTGGATTGCGTGTATATGACCCGCATCCAGCGGGAGCGTTTCATCGTTCCGGAGGAGTACGACGAAGCGGTGGGAAAATACATCCTGACCCGGGAGAAGGCCAACCGCATGCCGAAGGATGCCATCATCATGCACCCCCTACCCCGGGTGGACGAAATCCCGCCCGAAGTGGACGACGATCCCCGCGCCCACTACTTTCAGCAGGCCAAGAACGGGCTCTTCATTCGGATGGCACTGCTCTATCTGCTGTTGAGCACCTGACAGCCCGCGCCGTCACCGGATCTGGGAACGGCGGCGGTACCGGCAGGGCCCTCCCCATGACGACTGGTTTCAGATCAGCGGCGGCTGCTCGGGCAGTTCCAAGGTCAAGCGCTCGACGTTCTGGAAACCGCGGGGCAGTTTGCGGCCGCGGCGACCCCTTTCGCCGGCATAATCCTGAAGATTGCCGGCAGTGAGGCGAAAATGGCGCTTGCCGGCGTAAACGGTCAGGGCCGCCCCAGCAGGTAGCACCGTCAGGTGGCGCACCAGTTCTTCCCGGGCCGCGGCCCGCTTTGCCGGGATACCGATGATTTTATTGCCCTTGCCTTTGGGCAGGATGGGGAGATCTTTGAGGGGGAAGAGCAACATTCGCCCCTCGTTGCTGATGGCGCAGAGCAGGGCGGATTCCACGGACGCCGATGCCCCGATGGTGATGGGGGGCAAGGGCAGGGCGCCTTTGGGCAGGGTCAGCATGGCCTTGCCCTTTTGGTTTTTTGTGACGAGGTTGTCCAGCTCGGTGAGAAAACCGTAGCCGGCGTCACTGGCCAGCAGCAGAAGGGTGTCGGCAGCTCCCATGAGCAGATGGGAGAACACGGCCTTGGCCGGCGGTGTCAGGCGGCTGGTGAGGGGTTCGCCGTAGCCGCGCGCCGAGGGCAGGCTGTGGGCCGGCAGGCTGTAGCTGCGGCCGGTGGAATCGAGGAAGATGGCCGCCTGGTTGCTGCGGCCGCGTGCCAGGTCCAGGGAGCGGTCGCCGGCCTTATACATGAGCCCGTCCGGATCCACCTCGTGTCCCTTGGCGGCGCGCACCCAGCCGTTGAGGGAGAGGACCACGGTGACCGGCTCCACCGGCGCCAGATCCACTTGTGAGATCGCCTGTGCCTCGGGACGCTCCACCACCGCCGTGCGGCGGGGATCTGCAAAATTCTTGGCATCGGCCTTGATTTCCCGCTTGATGAGGGTCTTCAAGCGACGCTTGGAAGAGAGCAGTTTCTCCAGCTGGACCCGCTCCTTCTCCAGGGCATCCTGCTCGCCCCTCAATTTCATCTCCTCCAGGCGGGCCAGATGGCGCAGGCGCAGCTGGAGGATGGCCTCGGCCTGGATGTCGCTGAGGCCGAAGCGCTTCATCAGCACTGGCTTGGGGTGATCTTCCCGGCGAATGATGCGGATCACCTCGTCGATGTTGAGAAAGGCGGTGAGAAGACCCTCGAGGATGTGCAGCCGGTCGGTGACCTTGGCCAGACGGAAGGTCAACCGACGGCGCACCGTTTCTTGGCGGTACTGCAGCCATTCGTGCAATATCGCTACCAGACCCATCACCTTGGGGCGACGGTCCAGGCCGATGAGGTTGAGATTGACCCGCTGGGTCTTCTCCAGATCGGTGGTGGCGAAGAGGTGGGCCATGAGGGCGTCCTTGTCCACCCGATTGGAGCGCGGTACGATGACGATGCGAATGGGGTCCTCGTGGTCCGAATCATCCCTGACATCCGCCACCATGGGCAGGCGCTTCTTCTGCATCTGGGACGCGATCTGCTCGATGATGCGGGCTGGTGAGACCTGGTGGGGCAGGGCGGTGATGACGACCTCCCCGTTTTCCAGCTCGTAGGCGGCCCGCAGGCGGATGGTGCCCTTGCCGCTGCGGTAGAGCCTCAGCAGATCCTCCCGTTGGCTGATCAACTCGGCACCGCCGGGATAGTCGGGACCTCGGACGTGCCGACAGATCGTCTCAAGATCCGCCTTGGGATTCTCCAACAGGGCGATGCAGGCCTGGGCGACCTCTCCGGCGTTATGCGGCGGGATGTCGGTGGCCATGCCGACGGCGATGCCCGTAGTGCCATTGAGCAGGATCGTGGGCAGCCGCGCCGGCAGGGTGAGGGGCTCTTTTAGGGTGCCGTCAAAATTGGGACCCCAATCCACGGTGCCCATGGGCAGCTCCTCCAGCAGAAGCTCGCTGAAAGCCGCCAGGCGTGCTTCTGTGTAACGCATGGCGGCGAAGGATTTGGGATCCTCCGGGGCGCCCCAATTGCCCTGCCCGTCCACCAGGGGATAGCGGTAGGCGAAGGGTTGGGCCATGTGGACCATGGCCTCGTAGCAGGCCGTGTCGCCGTGGGGGTGGAATTTGCCGAGGACGTCGCCCACCGTGCGGGCCGATTTCTTATATTTGGCGGTGGCCTTGAGACCCAGCTCGGACATGGCGTAGATGATGCGCCGCTGGACCGGCTTGAGACCGTCGCCCACATGGGGCAGGGCGCGGTCCATGATGACATACATGGCGTAATCCAGATACGCTTTCTTGCTGAACTGGGCCAGGGGCATCTCTTCGATGCCGTCGATCAGGGCCGATGGGGTGGTGCTCATCGAATGGGTCTCCTCTGGTGCGGCTGTCGCGTCAATTGGGCAAGTTCACGGATCGAGTGCCACGTGTGGCTGGGTCGCCCTTATAGCATCCAGTGGGAATTATTGTCGAGTCAGCATCGCTAAGGACCAACGGCATGCCGCCGGAAGAAGATGCTTCCATGCGACAGGTGGCCGGCGCAACATCCAATATTGAAGGCCCTGGGCGGATCTGCTATGCATGCGGTCAACGATGCCCCGCCAGGGCGATGGCGCGGCGGCGGAATACCACGATGACGAAGGTGGGGCCAGATGACGGCGATATTGGAGCAGATAAAGACGGTGGATCCCCAGGAAACCGAGTTTCACCAGGCGGTCAAGGAGTTGGTCGAAAGTGTCACACCGCTCCTGGCGCAGACTCCCGAATATGTGATGGCCGGCGTGTTGGAGCGGCTGGTGGAGCCGGAGCGCGTCTTGAGCTTCCGGGTCCCCTGGGTGGATGACCGCGGCAAGGTGCAGGTCAACCGCGGGTATCGCGTGGAGATGAGCAGTGCGGTCGGCCCTTACAAGGGCGGATTGCGCTTCCACCCGTCGGTCAACCTCAGCATCATGAAGTTCATGGCCTTCGAACAGGTGTTCAAGAACGCTCTCACCACCATGCCCCTGGGCGGCGCCGCAGGCGGCTCCAATTTTGACCCCAAAGGGAAGTCGGATGAGGAGATCATGCGCTTCTGCCAGGCCTTCATGGGGGAACTGCATCGCCACATCGGCCCGTCGACCGACATTTTGGCCGCCGACATCGGCGTCGGCGCCCGCGAGGTCGGCTATCTGTTCGGCATGTACCGCCGTCTGCGCAATGAGTTTACCGGCGCCATGACGGGCAAGGGAACGGGTTGGGGCGGCAGCCTGATGCGACCGCAGGGCGCCGGCTACGGCTGCGTCTATTTTGCACAGGAGATGCTGGCCACCCGCAAGACCAGTTTGGCGAAGAAAACTTGCCTGGTCTCCGGCGCCGGCAATGTGGCCCAATCCACGGTGGAGAAGCTCATCGAATTGGGGGCGCGGGTCCTGACACTCTCCGATTCGAGCGGTTTTATCTACGATGGCGAGGGAATCGACATGGAGAAGCTGGCCCACGTTCGTCTCATCAAGAACGTGCGGCGGGGACGTATTGAGGAGTATGTCGAGAAGTACCCCCAAGCCATCTACACGCCCCTGACGGCCGACATGGAGAGCAACCCGCTCTGGCGCAACCGGGCGGACTGCGCCTTCCCCTGCGCCACCCAGAACGAGATCAACGAGCCGGACGCCTACCACCTGATCAACAACAATATCAAGCTAGTGGTGGAGGGCGCCAGTATGCCCTGCACGCCCCGGGCCATCGAGATCCTGATGGGCAAACGAACCCTCTTCGGTCCCAACAAGGCCACCGGTGCCGGCGGGGCGGCCCTCTCCGGCCTTGAGATGGCCCAAAACAACATGCGCCTCTCATGGACCCGGGCCGAGGTTGACGAGCGCCTGCAACTGATCATGAAGGAGGTCCATCAGACCTGCCTGGACACTGCAGCGCGACACGGCACCCCGGGCAACTATATCAACGGGGCCAATATCGCTGCCTTCAACAAGGTGGTCAGCGCCATGCAGGACCAGGGTGTGGTGTAGCGAGGCTTCGCCGTCGGCAACCTAAAAGAGATCCAATTACCATATTGGCGCACTGGTTAACCGGCTCATTGGTGCACGGTCCAAAGCACCAAGGTCGCCCAACGGGACGGCCTTGGTTTATGGTGTAATCTGTTTGCCTACCGACGGCCGCATCACCCCCACTCGGCCAGGTCACCCTCGCTCTCCAGCCACTGACGACGGTCACCGGCCCGTTTCTTGGCCAGCAGCATATCCATTACGGCCTCCGCACCGGCGTCGTCGCCATCTGGCGCATCGCCCGTTGCCGCTAGCGGATCCGTGCGTCTGTCTGCGGCCGCCGCTTCCGTCCCCGGGTCCACCGCCCCATCGGCCCTTTCCGCCTCATCGAGCTGAAGCCGCACTAGTCGCCGGGTGTCCGGCGCCATGGTGGTCTCGCGCAATTGGAGGGGATTCATCTCGCCGAGCCCCTTGAAGCGTTGCACGCTGGCCTTGGCTTTGCTCTTTTTGGCCAGGCGTTTGAGGATGGCGCTCTTCTCCGCTTCGTCGAGGGCGTAGAAGACTTGTTTGGCCGCATCGATGCGAAAGAGGGGCGGCATGGCCACATAAACGTGTCCGGCGGCCACCAGCGGTTTGAAATGGCGCAGAAAGAGGGCGCACAGCAGGGTGGCGATGTGCAGGCCGTCGGAGTCGGCGTCGGCCAGGATACAGACCTTATGGTAGCGCAATCCACTCAAATCGGTCGAACCGGGATCCACTCCGATGGCCACGGCGATGTCGTGGATCTCCTTGGAGGAGAGTACGGCCTGGGACTCCACCTCCCAAGTGTTGAGGATCTTCCCCCGCAGGGGCATGACGGCCTGGGTCTGGCGGTCGCGGGCCTGTTTGGCGCTGCCGCCGGCCGAATCGCCCTCCACTAGAAACAGCTCGGTCTCGGCCGGATCCTGGCTCACACAGTCGGTGAGCTTGCCCGGCAGGGTCGGACCGCTGGTGATCTTTTTGCGAACCACTTTTTTACTGGCTTTTAAGCGTCTCCGGGCGTTTTCGATGGCCATTTCGGCCAATTGCTCACCAATCTCGGTGTGGTGGTTGAGCCACAGGCCGAAGGCGTCTTTGATGGTCCCGCTGACCAAGGCGGCGCACTCTCGTGAGGAGAGGCGCTCCTTGGTCTGGCCCGAAAACTGGGGATCGCTCATCTTCACCGACAATATGTAGCTGCAACGCTCCCAGATGTCGTCCGCGGTGAGTTTGATGCCCCTGGGAATCAGCTTGCGGTATTCGCAGAACTCCCGCAGGGAGGCGAGGAGGCCGGAACGAAAGCCGTTCACGTGGGTACCCCCCTGGGCGGTGGGGATGAGGTTGACGTAGCTCTCGGTGATGGTGTCGCTGCTCTCCGGCTGCCAGGTGACGGCCCATGCCACCGCCTCCTCTTCAGCCTCGTGCTCTCCCACGAAGGGGATCTCGGGGATCAAGCTGTGCCCCTCTAAACTACTGCTGAGGTAGTCCCGCAGGCCGTCCTCATAGTACCAGGTATCCGTCTCCTTGCGGATGCGGTCCTTGAACACCACTGTCAGCCTGGGGCACAGGACGGCTTTGGCCCGCAAGACGTGGCGCAGCCGGCGTACGGAGAATTTGACGGTATCGAAATAGATGGGATTGGGCCAGAAGCGGATGGTGGTACCGGTATTGCGCTGCCCCACGCTGCCGACCGTTTCCAGGTCGTCGGTTTTGTGACCGTCGGCAAACGCGATTTGGTATTTTCGGCCGCCGCGGCGAATCTCAACGGTCAAGCGTTCACTGAGGGCGTTGACCACGGACACCCCGACGCCGTGCAGCCCACCGGAGAAGCGATAATCCTTGTTCGAAAATTTCGCGCCGGCGTGCAGTTTGAGCAGGATGACTTCAACCCCGGAGATCTTCTCCTCCGGGTGAATATCGGTGGGCATGCCGCGCCCGTTGTCGCCGACCTCCAGGCTGCCGTCTTCATGCAGGGTCACATCGACCCGGCTGGCAAAACCGGCGATGGCCTCATCGACACTGTTGTCAATCACCTCCTGGGCGAGGTGGTTTGGGCGCTGGGTATCGGTGTACATTCCCGGGCGGCGTTTGACCGGGTCAAGTCCCTTAAGCACCTCCAGCGATGCGGCGTTGTACTCGTTGCGATGATCGAACAGGCCTTTGTTGCTGATGGCGTCCTCCTTACGCGTGAACCTCGAAAATCCCTCTGCCAACATCGGGGCGTATCCAGAAAGGGACCACCGCTGCCGGCGCGACTGTGACATACACAGATTCGTGCTAAGTTGCAATCCCAGCGCCGCCGCCTTGCCGGATGCTGGCCGTCACATTCAGTAGGGAGGGTAATATTCACCATCGGAATCCTGTTGACTTACCAGGACTTTTCTCTTATTTTTACCACCACTATACTACTTCGTGCAGGGCATTCCTTAGCGACGCGTGACTCTCACGCCTCGATTAAATAATAATTGCGCGATCCCACTCTCATTCGCGCCGCCCCGGCCTACCTTGACGGGGTCATGAGACAGCACACCGTGTACTGTCAATGGGTGCTAACGTGATGTCTATTCTCAAACGCTTGATAACGCTACGGGTGCGTAAACAGAGACGCTACAAGGCCAGAGACGGTGTCTACGTCATTTACGATCAGTCCATGTCCAAGAACCAGATCGACAATATCAGCATGGGCGGCCTCTCCTTCTACTACGTGGACAACGGCATCAAGATTGACAAAGGTTCCTACGAGCTCTCCTTGGTCAATCGTAACCGGATCTGCCTCGGCAAGGTGCCCTTCAAGACCGTTTCCGATACGGAGACGGGCGAGATTCTTTTCCGTAACAAACGGGTCAAACGTCAAAGCGTTCGCTTCGACAACCTCAGCGGCCCCCAAAAGACGCAGCTCAAGGCCATTATCGCCAACTTTACCGAGTAAGCGGCCAAGGCCGGCGCCACAGCGGCAAACGCTAGTGCATCTGCCCGCATCTGACTAACAAGGCAATTGGCCTAATATGCCAGTGCGCTGTAAATAGCCGTTGCCATGCATTTCGTGCGGCTATCAGTCGTGTTGCGGCTGCCATAGAGCTGCGATCGCTATACCCTCCCTTATATTTCCGTCGTTATGTATCCACGCTGATCTTTACGCCTAGCTAAATAAACCTTCCATGGATTTGTTTCGCCATGATCAAATGTGGCGATGATAACGCTGGCCATTAGACCACAGCGGCGAGAGCGCCCGATTGCTTGCGCTGCGTCATGGATAGGGCCACAGAGACACATTTACACCTTGCCGCAGCAAGCGCAGGCCACCGCTGGGAAGTGAGCGATGCGGTCGATCAGGTGGATTTGCTCAAGTCATCTGAAGGGCTCTCGACGTGCGCGGGTGGGAAAAGCGAAGCCGTAGTCCCTTGTTCGATGACCCATCTGGCACTTCACGACGTGAAAGTGCCCCCGCTGCAAAATCCACTTTCAGAGCAGGTAGGGTGCGCCGGTATCGGTATCGCAGCCAGTGGCGGCAACTGTTTTTTGGGCTTTGCCTGTAACCTTTTGCCCACGGAGCCGTTAATTTGGGATACAGTGGCGTACGGCAACTTCATCCTCATCTTCATCGTCGACGCCTGACACCGCCTGTCTGCCGATGCCAATCCATATCGACGCTTTCTAAGATGGAGGCATGCCCATGTGGCGACCGCTTTTATTGACTTGCATCATATTCCTGGGGCTGTCGGGTTGCGCCCGTCACTACTACCGTGAGGTCAATCACCAGGTGACCTTTTACCTGAAACACGACACGGCCTCCGAGGCGCATTTGGCCTGCTCCCTTGACGGGTTTCAGCCACGTCGGGCGACGCTCGCGTCGGGCCGCTGGGAGGTGACCGTTCCCGCGGACCGGACCTTTCGCTACTTCTACCTCGTGGATGGCGAGCCCTTCACTCCGGCCTGCCGCTTGAAGGAGAACGACGACTTCGGCGCCCAGAACTGCATTTTTGAGCCCGGCATGTAACCTTTCAAGGCCCAGCCCGTTATGGGAGTAACACAGCAGCCCAACGGAGGCCCCAAATGAAACGATTCATCACCACCTTCTTACTATTCCTGCTGGCCACCAGCGGTCCGGTGCTGGCCGTCGATCACGAACCGCTCAGTCAGGAAAACCAGCAGCAGATCCGGCAGCGCACCCGCGACATGAGCAACGCCGGCGTTCCCGAAGAGCCGGCCAAGAAGATGCTTCGGCAAATGCTGCAGAATCGTTTCCGGGAAGAGAATGTGGAACGCGCCCAGCGGATCGTCATGAGGAGTGCCGATACGGGTCTGGCCACCGAGCCGGTGATGAACAAGGCGATGGAGGGCATGGCCAAGCGGGTGGATGAGGAGCGCATCCTCCAGGCCATGGAGCGGGTCCAGCAGCGGCAGACCTTCAGCCTTCAAATTGCTCGGCGTCTCTGCGAAGATCCCGAAATAGTGCGGGCCATGGCCGAGGCGGTTTATGACAGCCTCACGGCCGATATGCAGGAGATGGACGTGGAGCGGGTCGCCGAACGCCTGGAGGTGCGCATCCGCCAGCAGACCCGCAACGAAGGGGAAGCGCTGGCGCTGCAGACCATGCAGACGGTGCGCACCATGGCGCGCCTGGGGGCCCACAGCATCGATGTGGGTGAAACGGTCTGCCAGGCCCTCCAGCACCGCTATTCGACCCGCCAGATGCAACAGTTGGGGGCCAGCTTCGCCGACGATGCCCAGCACACCGCTCCCGGCCCGTTGGCCAAGCAATACGCCCGTGCACTGGGTAGCGGAGAGGGGATCGGCAGCGCCCACAAGTATGGCCGTGAAGAGGACCACGACTCGGGTGGCCAGGGCAGCGGGTCTACCTCCGGCAGTGGCGGCAGCGGAAACGGCGCCGGCGGGAGCGAGGGCGGCAGCGGTCAAGGCGGCAGCTCGGGTGCCAATGGCGGCAGTGGCGAAGGCGGCGGCTCCGGCAGGACGGGAGACGGTGGCGGCAGTAGTGGCAATGACGGTGGCTCCGGCAGCGGTGGCAGCGGCGCCAGTGGGAGTTCGGGCAGTGACAGCGGCAGCGGTGGTTCAGACGATAGCGGTGCCAACGGGAGTGGCTCCAGTGGGAGTAGCTCCGGTGGTAGCTCGGGCAGCGGCAGCGACAGCGGTTCGGGTGGCGGCCCCAGCGGAAGCGGCACCAGCGGCAGCGCAGGCAACGGCGGTAGCGGTTCCAGCGGGAGTGGCGCCGGTGGGAGTGGCGCCGGTGGGAGCTCCGGCAGCGGCAGTGGCGGCTCTGGCAAAGGCAACTGATTCGTTTCCGAATCTACATACTGCATCAACACCTGCTACAGCATCTGCCAAGAACCCGGTGTCCAGAACCTCGCTCTCCTCCTTGGCGGCGCCATTGCTCGACTGCTGATTGCGGGCCATGCTCATGTGGCAGTGGATGCACTTCTCCTGAATCACCTGCTTGAGGCCGGCATCGGCCTGCGGGGCCACCTCGGCGCTGATCTTCACTTGTCAGAAAGGGTCCTTGGCACTCTACCCTACAGGGGGCGTGCCAGACCTGATCGACACGATCCCATCGAAGGTCATATCATTCAGCTGCGACACGGTAGGTCATTTTCGCCCACGTCACTTGTAACGAATATTGCGCCAAAGCGTTATACTACTGAAATGGACGACTACAGTCGTTTTTACAGCCGATACAGGGGAAGCGTTTTCGCTTATCTGCTGCGCCTCACCGGGGACTATCAGCTGGCCGGGGATCTCACACAAGAAAGCTTCACCCGCTGTCTGTCCCGCTACGGCCGCAACGGCTCCAATCCCTCGCTGCTGTTCACCATCGCCCGCAACGCGGCTCTGGACGCGGCCCGTAAGCGGCGCGAGGAGGCGCTGAGCGGAAACGAGAAGGAGGCCGATGACGCCAACCCGGAGCGGCAGCTGATCCAGAAACAGGCGGTGACGCGCATGCTGGCGGCGATCGGCCAACTGCGTTTGGTGGACCGCGAGTTGATCGCCCTGGTGGCCAGCGGGTCCTTGAGCTACCGGGAGATCGGCAAGCTGCTCAAGATCAGCGAGGCCAATGTCAAGGTTAAGGTGCACCGGGCGCGTTTGCGGCTAAAGGCGATCCTCAACCAAGGGGGGCAGTGATGGAGATGGACCACGACTACCTCGCCAGCGTGTATATCGACGACGAGATGGATCTGGACGAAAAGCGGCATTTCGTCGAGAAGGTGCATACAAATGCCGGCTTTTACGCCGAGACGCTGGAGCTGCTGGACCAGGAGAAGCTACTTCGGGAAATGCCCGAACTGCCTGCCATTGCGCCCGTAACCGTCTGGCAGCCGTCGCTGCGGGAGCGTCTGGCCGGTCTGCTTCGCCCGCTGGGATTCGCCACGGCCGGTTTCGCCGCCGCGATATTGGTGCTGTTCACCCTCTTTCAGCCGCCGGCCCCGGCCCTCTGCCACAACCGCTTCGTCCTGTACCAACCTACCGCCGCCCGGGTGGAGCTGACCGGCTCCTTCATCGACTGGCAGCGGGTGGCCCTGAAGCCAATCGGCAGTTCCGGCTACTGGGAGGTGCATCTGCGGGTACCCGCCGGTGAGCACCGCTTCGCCTACATCCTGGACGGCAAGCGCCGGGTGGCCGATCCCACCATCCCCACCAGCGAGAAGGACGATTTCGGCGGCGAAAACTCTATTCTGCAGGTGACCGACCTCATCTGAGCAGCCTGACAGGATTATCCCCCTCAAATGTGATCCAGGCATTCAGCGGCATACCGACGGGTAGCCATTAGAAGTCTCAGAGGGAGTGGCTAACCGTGTTCCTCCATATTGGCTGCGTTCTTCTCATTGGATGCCAACACCTATGGGTACCACGATCAGATTTACAAGGACGTACGCCTGACAGCCCATCTAAGGGATCCGGGTAAAAACGCCAATCCCTATCGCTTGCAGACCATTACTTAAAATAATCGATTTGAAGACCCTACGATTCATCGTCAACCGCGACCAAAACACCAACACGAATAGATTCCGCCGAATCTTTGAGCCGGACACAGATTCTTCAGATCGCTAAAAGCACACACGATAGACCGTTTCGCGATATCTCCTCGGACGCGGATCCGTTGACGCCCCTTCGATGCCTGCCAACTATAAAAAAAGGGCTTACGTGCGCCACGTAAGCCCTTGCTAGCTGTGGTGGGCGATACTGGGATTGAACCAGTGACTTCTACCGTGTGAAGGTAGCACTCTCCCACTGAGTTAATCGCCCTGAATAGTGGAACATCTCATACGCCGAGTTGGGTTGGCAAGTCAAGCGCATTTTCGCCTTCAGGACCGGTCCTTCGGCCCTTCAGGCGAGGCCCCTACTGCGGTCTCTGTTGAGGTCTCTGTTGAGGCCTCAGTTGAGGTCTCAATTGAGGTCTCAATTGCGACGTCGATCGGGGGCGGCGCGCTGGCGTCGTCGGCCGCCTCCGCCATCGGTGTCTCTTGGGCGGGCGCCACGGCGTCGGTCGTCGGGGTTGTTGTTGGCTGTTTTATTGGCTGCGGGGATGTTGACAACGGCATTTCAACAGGATCCATCGCGGGATCCTGGTGATCCACGCTGCGGTCTGCAGGCAGGGTCCGCGCTTCCGAAACAGGTGCAATCTCTTCCCCTCCTCTGTGCGGCGATACCGCTGAACCTGCGTCGTGCGTCCCAATTTCGACCAAGGTTTCCCCATTCTCTGGCTCTTGGGCAGTGAGCTCTTCGATCTCCTTCGGCGTGGGCAGGTCCTTGAGGTTCTTGAGGTCGAATACTTCGAGGAAGTGTTTGGTGGTCGCGTAGATCAGGGGGCGGCCGGGAATTTCACGGCGACCGAGGACCCTCACGAGCTTCTTCTCCATGAGGACCCGCAGCACGCCACCCGAGTCGACCCCGCGGATGTGTTCGATGTCGCTTCGAATGATGGGCTGCTTGTAGGCGACGATGGCGAGGGTTTCCAAGGCCGCCCGGCTCAGGCGCGAGGGGGGTGGCTTGAGCATCCGTCGGATATAGGCCTGACACTCGGGGTGGGTCCGGAACTGATATCCGCCGGCGACCTCGTGCAGGCGAAAGCCGCGCCCCGGATTGTCAAATTCGCAGAGGAGTTCCTGAAGCGTCGAACGAATCGCCTTGGCGTCGGCCTCTTCGATGATCTCAGCCAGCTTCTCGACGCTCAGAGGCTTATCGGCCACGAACAGCAGGCTCTCGATGATGGCTTTCAGGTCCTCCATGGTACGCTGGTCCGATCCCATTTGGTTTATGGTTGAGCTGCAATCTCTCTCAGGCATCCACGAAGAAGAGCCGGATGATGCCGCTTTGAGCGTGCTGTGCCACCCGTAAGAGCGTGAGTTTGACCATTTCCAAAATCGCCAGAAAGGTGACGATCACCTCAGCGCGGGAGGGATTTGGGCTGAAGAGTTCAGCGAAACTCAAGGAGCCTTTCTCTTCGAGCAGGTCGGTGAGTTCGCTGATTTTCTCCTTGACCGAGAACTTGTCGGTCTGCAGGTCCACCTTGTGCAATCCACCGCTGGCTTTTAGGACTTTCTGGAACGCGTCGATCAGTTCAAAGAGGCCTATCTTGATCAGCTCCTCCTCCTGACCACCGGCAAATTGTCCTTTTTCCGCCGGTCTGGCGAAGGTCGCCTCACCCAGTAGAGGACGCTCGGCCAGCTGATCCGCCACGGACTTGATTTCAAGGTATTCCAGGAGCGGCCGGGCAATCTCCAGGCGGGGATCCTCCAGCTCTTCATCCTCGTTGCCATGAACGGGCAGGAGGGTGCGGGATTTGATCTGCGCCAGGGTAGATGCCATCAACAGAAAATCACCGACGCTGTCCAGGTTCATCAGGCGGATCCACTCCACATACGCCAGGTATTGCTGGGTGATGCGGGCGATGGGGATATCGTGGATGTCCACCTCGTTCTTTTTGATGAGGTAGACCAGCAGGTCCATGGGACCCTCGAAAATATCGCTCAATTGAACCCGGTAGGCCTCGCTGCTCATGGCACCCGCATCCTCGCCGTAAGATGATGCCTAGAGGGTGATCTTCAAGGCGGCGCGCACCGCTGTCATGGTTTCGCGGGCGACATTGCGCGCCTTAGCGCTACCATCCTGAATCACCACCTCCACGAGCTCCGGATGGGCCTCGTAGTGGCGTCGCCGTTCATACAGGGGCGCCATCGCCTGGATGAGGTAATCGGCCATTCGCTTTTTACACTCCACGCAGCCGATCTCGGCTTTCCGACACATTTTGTCAATTTCCGCCGACACCTTCTCGCCCGAATAGAGATTGTGGAAGGAAAACACGTTGCAAATGTCTGGATTCCCAGGATCTTTGCGGCGCATGCGGTTGGGATCGGTGATCATCTGAGAGACTTTGCGGCTCACTTCTTCCGGTGGATCGGAGAGATAGATGGCATTGTTATAGCTCTTGCTCATCTTGCGCCGGTCCATTCCCAAGATCTTGGGTGTCGGTGTCAGAATCGCCTCAGGTTCCGGAAAGACGTCGCCGTAGAGGAAGTTGAAGCGCCGGGCGATTTCGCGGGTGATCTCGACGTGCGGCACCTGGTCCACGCCCACTGGTACGGCGTTGGCACGGTAGATAATGATGTCCGCGGCTTGAAGAACGGGGTACCCTAAAAACCCGAATGTGGACAGATCCTTGTTCTGAATTTGGACGATCTGGTCCTTGTAGGTGGGGTTGCGTTCCAGCCAGGGAACCGGCGTGATCATGGACAGATAGAGAAACAATTCCGCGTGCTCGGGCACCAGCGACTGAACGAAAATGGTGCTCTTCTCCGGCGTGAGACCAGCACTGAGCCAGTCGATGACCATTTCGCGAACATAGCCGGTAATCTTGCTGGTGTCTTCGTAGTCGCTCGTCAGGGCATGCCAGTCGGCAATGAAAAAGTGACAATCGTATTGATCCTGCATGGAGACCCAGTTGGCCAGAGCCCCATGGTAGTTCCCAAGATGAAGGGGGCCGGTGGGCCGCATTCCGCTCAAGACACGCTTTTTTTCTGTCATGAATCGCTCCTCAACCTGATGGTGGCCGGGCATATACGGTCTAGACTCGATCAAAACACGGTATGATATAGAGGGGGCTGGTCAGAATCAAGTGATTTGTCCCATCAATCCCGCATGCCGGACTGAGGGTTCTGTTTCGCCGACGATCCCGGGATTGACCATGGACTAGCGGGCTTTTTTGAGGTGTTTCTTGGCCAGGCGCCGGAGCAGATTTCGCTCCTGCTGGGCACCCTTGATACGGCCATCTAAGAGAGACTCCCGCACGGCCGCCAGTATCTGACGGTAGGCGGGGCCTGCGGGCAGGCCGAGTGCTTTCAGATCCCTGCCAGTGACGGAAAGCGTGATATGCCGCAAATTGGTAAAATAATGAGAAATGGCCCGTTTGACACGGTCCTGGTTGGTGGCCGCCATCATATAGAGAATCAGCTCGGTGCGAAAGTCATTGAGGGCCTTGTCCATGTAGCTGTTGGTAAGTCTGCGTCGATGGTGCAGCCGATAGAGGCAGTGGTCGGCCGCTTCGCGCCCCCTGCAGAAGGCTTGTACATGGCGGGGCGCTAGCTCCAAACGATGTCCGATCTCCATTGCCGTATCCAGGGGCGAGGGGCGCGTCAACACCATGAAGTAGACAGCCCACTTTAGATAGGGCTCCTCGATGAAGAGCAACTCGCGCCAGGCGATTACGCGCTGGGTTGCCTCCAGTTGCGAGATCATGGCCTTGTCCAGTACGAGAGAGGGGTGGATGACTTGGAGCAGGTTGAGCTCGGCCATGCGGGTTAGCGCCGGCACTGGGTTCACCTCCTCCAGAATTTGGCGCAACTCCCCGAAAACACGACGACCGCCGAGGCGTTTGAAAAAGTTGTGCCGAACGGCGTTGTTGATCAGGCCGATGGTCAGCCGGCCGATACTGAATCCGAAGCGTTGCTCGAAGCGGATGGCGCGAAACACCCGTGTGGGATCCTCCACGAAACTGAGGTTGTGCAGAACGCGGATGGCCTTGTCCTTGATGTCCTTCTGCGCCGAGAAGAAGTCGATCAGACGACCCAACCGGTCGGGGTTGAGTTGGATGGCCAGGGTGTTGATGGTGAAATCACGCCGGTAGAGGTCGAGTTTGATGGAGCTCATCTCCACATCGGGAAGGGCCGCCGGGAATTTGTACGATTCGGTGCGGGCGCTGGCCACATCGATTTTGAATCCGTCTTCCATGATGATGACGGCGGTGCCGAACTTATGGTAGGCGTGGATACGGGCCCCTCGCCGTTTGGCGTAGGTACGGGCAAAAGCGATCCCGTCACCCTCAATCACGATATCGATATCTTCATTGGACCGATAGAGAAACAGGTCGCGCACAAATCCGCCCACCACATAGGCCTTGGCATCGATCTCAGCAGCCGTTTTACCCAAGTCTTCCAGTAGCCGCATTAGATGCTGCGGCAGCCGTTCGCGCATGAAATTCAGCACATAGCGTGTCCGGGCCTGCAATTCTCTCTTGGTTGGATCTGGCGGTAGCAGGTGGTCCATTGGCTGCTGGTGAACAAGGGTGTTGAGCAGGTCGGTCCGGGTAATCACGCCGAGTACGCTTTCGCCGTTGACGACGGGCAGGAGGCGCTGCTTGTTTTCGATGATCTTGTTCTGAATCTCCACCAGGTCCGCATCGGGGGAAACGGATTCCAGCTCAGTGGTCGTATATTCACTGACCGGCACATGGCCCAATTGATGATAGATGGCCTTCTCGATCACCTGGCGGGTGATATATCCCGCCATGCCGGGCGGCGGCAGGTCGGTGCCGGTGACCAACAGTGCGTTGATGTTGTAACGTGTCAGCATCTGTTTGGCCGCTTCGCACGATAAACCCTCATCCACGCTGATGGCCGGCTCCGACATGAGGTGGCGGGCCTGGCGCCGGGAGCGAATGTTGGCCTGCAGGAGTTTGAAAAGCTCTTGCTCTGCCTGGGCAAGCGTCCGGTCCTTGATGGAGGCAGACGCCGCGTAGGGGTGCCCGCCGCCGCCCATGGCCGTTACGATGGCGCCCGCATCCACATCCCGAATTCGACTGCGTGCCACCAACTGGATTTTATTGTCCATCAGCGCCAATACGAAAATGGCGTTGATGTTCTCCATCTTCACCATCTTGTGCACCAAGAAGGCCAAATCGGGGACGTAATTATCCACCGACAGGCGCGCCACGACAACGTCCACACCGTTGATGTCATAGTGCCGCGCGGCCTGAATAAGGTCGTTGAGCAAACCCACCTGCTCAGGGCTGATCTCTCGGGTTATCATCCCGGCGACGGTGTTGAGATTGGCCCCTTTTGAGACCAAATAGGCGGCCGCCTGAAAATCCCGGGCGGTGGTGGATGGGAAAGTAAAGGAGCCTGTGTCCTCATAAATTCCCAGGCACATGATGGTGGCCTCTTCGGCCGTGATGGCAAGCCGCTTTTTCTGAATCAACTCGGTCAGGATGGTGACCGTAGCGCCGGTCAGGTCCAGTACTTCGTATTGGCCTCTGATGTCATCGTGCTTTGAAGGGTGGTGATCGTAGATGTGGATTTCCAACCCCGGTAGTTCCAAAAGATCGGCCACGGCGCCGATGCGGTCGGCCCGGCGGGTATCCACCAACACCAGGCGTTTCAATTGGGAGGCATCGAGTTTTTTCAGGTCCACCATATTGTACAGGTACACCATTGACTGAATGAAGAAATTGCGAAGATTGCGCTCCTGAGAACCGGGAAACACAACGACGGCTTGAGGATAGAGTTTTTGTGCCGCCAGCATCGATGCCAGCGCATCGAAATCTGCGTTGATGTGCGTCGTGATAAGGGTGTGTGTTTTTTCGGAGGTTGGGCGGTTCAAATTTTTCTCATCTCTTCATCCGGTTACGGTGGATGGCAGATTCGCTTGGTGGTCGGCGGGCTAAAAATCGACCACTTTTACACAAGAAAACTTAATAAAATTGATAAACTGACGATTTAGGATACGACAGTATCACGACATCTCTGTTGCCGTAAACCGATATGCGCTTCACCGGATCTGTCAAACAGCGGCGGTTTCTTTCGGTTTTCCACTCTTGGTGCGGAAAATGCAGCGGATAAGCCGGATACGATTCTGGTGGCGGAAAACAGCTGTCCCAGCCGACCCCATCACTATCGCCCATGAATATACTGGTTGTTGATTGAAACGCTTTATGCTACTAAAATCACGAAAAAAATATCAAGCCCATGATCTCCACGGGCTTGCGGACGTGCCAACGATCGCCCATCAACCTTGCGTTAGCAGACTCGTCTACCCGAGACGCCTCCGCATTCCTTTTTATGCAACCTGGATCATCGCTGCGATTATGACGCTATCCCAGTTCGGGATTCGTACGCATGCGGTACGCCTGCGCTAAATCAGGTGTGGATGGGGTCGGTCTACATATTTTCAACCAACGGCCTGTCGGCGGCAGGACGCCCTGACAATTCCTTTGTGACCAAGGGGGAGTAGAATGCCGGTCTACCTGTGGGAAGGTAAAAACAAAAACAATCTGGTTCAGAAGGGTGAACTCGATGCGCCTAACGAAGAGGCGGTTCGCGCCCACCTCGGTCGTGCACGCATCACCGTGACGAAAGTCAAAAAGAAACCCAAAGACCTGTTTGAGAACGTCGCTTTTCTGCAGCCACCGGTGAAGGAGAAGGACGTTATCCTCTTCGCGCGGCAGTTCTCGACCATGATCGATGCTGGGCTGCCCATTATTCAGTGCCTCGATATCCTGCATTCCCAGCAGGAGAATAAAACCTTCAAGGTAATGCTCAAGGAGATCAAGGAATCGGTTGAAAGTGGTGCGACACTCGCCGACTCTCTTAAAAAGTATCCCAAGCACTTCGACGACCTCTTCGTCAATATGATCGCCGCGGGTGAGGCCGGTGGTATTCTCGATACCATCCTCCGGCGCCTGGCGGCCTATATGGAAAAAGCGGCCAAGCTGAAAAGCCAGGTCAAGGGCGCCATGACCTACCCGGTAGTGACCATGATCATTGCCGTCATCGTGGTGGCCGTCATCCTGGTATTCGTCATCCCCGTTTTTCAGGAGATGTTCGCGGATTTCGGCGGGGATCTGCCGGGTCCCACCAAGATCGTCGTAGGGGCCAGCGATTTTGTGAAATCGAAAATCCTCTACATCATCATCGGTCTGATCATATTCGGGTTTGCTTTCAAAAAATATTACGCCACCCAGAAGGGGCGCGAATCCGTCGATGCCATCATGCTCAAGTTGCCCGTCTTCGGCATCCTCATTCGCAAGGTCGCCGTGGCCAAATTCACGCGTACCATGGGCACCATGCTCTCCAGTGGTGTGGCTATTCTTGAAGCACTCGACATCGTAGCGAAAACGGCCGGCAACACCAGCATTGAAAAGGCGGTATATCATGTGCGCAGCGGTATCTCTGAAGGGCGCACAATGGCCGACCCGCTCATGGAAAGCGGCGTTTTTCCATCCATGGTGTGTCAGATGATCTCGGTGGGGGAATCCACCGGCGCCCTGGACGCCATGCTGGGAAAGATCGCCGACTTTTACGATGAGGAGGTGGATCAGGCCGTGGAAAATCTGACCTCCCTGATCGAGCCTTTCATGCTCGTTTTCCTCGGCACCGTCATCGGTGGGCTGGTCGTGGCCATGTATCTGCCGATCTTCAAGATGGCCGGCGCGATTTCATAACAGAGCTCGATAAAGCACAAGTATTTAAATTCACTTATTAATATATTCGTCTTCAATGGATCCTTTGAAGGACACATTGATCCATCGAAGGGAACGCGTGAATCAGCACAGCCCACCGGTCGCCAAGCCACTCGCGTCGAAACGGGAGAGGGATTCCCGTGGCGTCGAATTGCGCAATCCCCTTAAGTGGCTGATGCTCTGCCGCCTGCTGTTTTGTAGCTTCCTGCTGGGGTCCACCATCTTACTGCAGGTGCGCTTCAGCCCTTCCCTCACCACCGCGCCCCTGCTAGTGCTCTACGTCCTTACCAGCATCATCTTTCTGCTGACCGCTATTTACGCCGTTTCGCTGGCAAAGGTCCGACGCCTCCGACGATTTGCCGGGCTTCAGGTGGCCGTCGATACCCTCATCGTTTCGTTGATCCTATTTGTCACCGGCGGTTTCTTCAGCGTTTTTTCGTTTCTCTATCTCATCGTCATCGTATACGGCACCATTCTCCTCGGCCCCAGAGGCGGTCGCTGGTTAGCGGCCGGCTGTTGCCTGCAGTACATCTGCATGGTCGCTGTCGGATATCAGGGCTGGCTGTTGCCGCCAGCTATCGATCCCGAGTTGCAACGGCAGGCCATCAGTGGGTCGGTCATTCTATACCGCGTAACCGTGACCACCCTTGCTTGTTTCGGCGTCGCCTTTCTAAGTGGTCTTCTGGTGGATAAGGCCAATCGTTCGCACCTCAAACTCATGGCCATGGAGGATCATGTAAAGCGGGTGGACCGTATGGCGGCCATCGGTGAGATGGCGGCTGGGCTTGCTCACGAAATTAAGAACCCACTCGCATCCCTGGGGGGTGCCATTCAGATGCTCAGGGAGGAGATACGCTATCAGCCCGAGCATGAACGTCTTATGCACATCGTCCTGCGTGAAACCGACCGTCTCAGCTCGCTTGTGAATAATTTTCTCATGTTCGCGAAGCCGACTCAGGGTCGCGTTGAATACGTGGCCTTAGACGGTGCTGTCAGAGAAACCTTGGCTCTGTTCGAGAAGGACAAAGCCATTTTCGGCAAAGTGTCTATCCATCAGTCCCTTACGGCCGATGTCTGGGTGGAGATCGATCCGGTCCATCTCAGGCAAGTGCTTTGGAACCTACTACTCAATGCTGCCGAGGCGGTGTCCGCCACATCGGCTCCCCGTCATGCTTCCAGTGGTGAGACGATCAATCGCGCCATGCATCACCAATCGGGCCTGATCGATGTTCAGATGAAGACCCCCGGCGAAGATGAGGTGGTCCTTAGCATCGAGGACAATGGCGAGGGGATGTCCAAGGAAACCGTCGCAACCATTTTCGACCCCTTTTTTACCACCAAGCCGGAAGGCACTGGTTTGGGGCTCTCCATCGTTCACCGTATCCTTGAATCCTACCAAGCGCCCTTGGATGTTTATTCCCGTCCCGGACAAGGCAGTCGATTCAGCATTTCGTTCCGGAGGACGCAGGCACCCGCCTAACCGCCGACCACGCCAATTTCACTGATTTGCACAAAGCTGTACTCTCTAGTTGCACAGAGGTGCAATCTTAGGAGATCTGCAACCAGCTTTTGCGACACCCCTAATTTGGTGCGGCTTGCAGAGCCCTTAAACGCTACGCTCTCCTTCAATATTGTGTTTAAATTCATTATCTTATTTTTTGGCAAAGAGTTTGCATAGATATTGGCCGTTACCGGTCAGGTGGGACCGGCGTCTCAAGTTAACCGAATTTTCGATTCGCTTGATAATGGCAAACCGCTCGAAAGAGCGGGACGCAAAGCCGACGGCCTAACCTCTTGCTTCCGGCGAGAATATGGCGGCAGGGCTGCCGAGCTGAGGGGATCTCCTGCAAGGCGAATTCCTACAGCACGGTTAGGAATAGTCTTGGAGGATACCCGCATGTTGCACCGCTCAATTCGTCCCTTTTCGCTCACCTGGGCATTGTTCTTTGTCCTATTCAGTCTGACCACCGTGACGGCCGCCCACGCGGTCGTGACGCTGGAGTGGGACGCTAACGATCCCAGCCCTGATGGCTATCGGCTATTCAGAAGGTTGGACGGCGACACCTTCGATTATACCGCTCCCTTGGGGACAGTGACCGGGACCCGGTTTGTCGACGAAACCACCAATCCTGGCGAAACCTATCACTATGTGGTTCGCGCTTACGAAGGCGACGCTGAAAGTGGTGATTCCAACGAGGTTACCTACTCTGCTCCCGTCGATGACACGACTGGCAGCGGCTATGACGGTGATTCCGCTTCCGACACAGACAACGACAATTCGGATACGATCACCGATCAGGAGACGCCCGAGACGCGCATCGGTTTGACCCCGCTTCTTTCAACCACAATATCCGTGGACGGCCACCAGCACACCGCTACACGTTGGCAGATCAGTCTTGACGAGACGTTTACCAGCTTGATCCTGGACCAGGTCAGCGAGGCGCAGTTGACCCGGTATCCAGTGCCCGACATGGTTCTTGAAACCGAAACGGTCTACTATTGGCGCGCCACCTATCTCGACCAAGATCACCAGGTGCTTACTCAATCCAGTCCTGCGGTTTTCGAGACCATCACCGCCGCCGACACAGACGATCTGGATGCCAATGGGTTGGTTGACAATCAGGAAGTGGACGGCAGTGAACTTGATCTGGACGGCAATGGCGTACGTGACTGTGACCAAGACGACCTCTCTTTTGTCGCAGCCGAGACTGGTGACGGCCACCTTGGGCTGAAAGTCGCCAATGATTGTGCCCATGTGGTGGGGCTCAAATCGGTATGCCCCACCCAGGTCTCGAACACGCGCAACCTCCCCGAAATGACCGACCTTGGGGCGGTGAGTTTCAAGCTTTTTCTGCAAGAAGGCCAGCAAGAGGCTACCGTAACTGTCTATTTCTCCGAGCCGGCCCCGGAAGGCACCGAATGGTTCAAATACAATGCCGAGTTGGGCTGGCAACTCTATGAGAACGCCGAGTTCAGCCCAGATCGCCGTTCGGTGAGCTATACGCTGATCGACGGCGGCACCGGCGATGATGATGGTGTTGTCAATGGTATCATCATCGATCCTGCCGGGTTGGGGTATCGCCAATTTGCCGATGCGGACTCCGATTCGGATACCACCATCCCCGCAGGGAATGCTTCCGCCAGCTCCGGCGACGGCTGTTTCATCGGGGCCTCCGCCCAGGCAGGTGGCACACCAATCTATGTGATTGCGGCCGCCATTATGACTTTGATTGGCGGCACCATGGCGAATCGCAATCGGGATTAACGCGACCGACGCACCCAATCTCCACCATCGCTCGCTACATGCGAGCGTGAATCAAGCCACCGACTTTGACCCTATCCTCCGGTCGAAGTCGGTGGTCTTTTTTGTGAACTTGACACCCAGGGGAGAATACGTTACCAATCACAATTCGGACCATTGGGTCCGCTTTTATTTTTGGAATTATTGGACATCCTGACGGGAATTGCCACTCCACTGCAGCTGGGAGGCGGTAATTCCTCTTTTTAATTTCAGACCGCGCACCTCCGGCATTACCGGGTTATCGCATGCGGCCGCACCCCATGCACCACAGTGGAAATAGCGATGCAAAAAACAAGTGACCTCCTCCAAAAGCGTCTGGAAAAGTTGGCGGCGATGAAGGACAGCGGATATAACCTTTTCCCCAACGATTATCGTGTCGAGCACACTGTTTCGCACGTCGAGGCGATCTTGGCCGATCCGCAGGTGGCGCCGGACGAAAATGGCCCCGAATTTCGACTCGCTGGGCGGATCATGGCGATCAACCGCTTCGGCAAATCCGCCTTTGTCCGCTTCCGTGACCGCACAGGCCAACTGCAGGCCTATATTCGCAAAGATAAAGTCGGAAACGAGGCCTACGCCCTTTTCAAACAGATCGATGTGGGTGATTTCGTCGGTCTTGAGGGGACTCTTTTTCAGACGAAAACCGGCGAATGGACACTACTCGCTGGGCGATTGGAGTTGGTCGCCAAAGCGAGCCGTCCTCTCCCGGAGAAGTTCCACGGTCTCAAGGATCCGGAAAAGCGGTATCGTCAGCGATACCTCGATCTCATCATGAATGCCGAAGTGCGGGAGACCTTCCTACGACGCAGCCAGATCATTCAGGAGGTGCGCAGCTTTTTTCTTGAACGGGACTTCCTCGAGGTAGAAACTCCCATGATGCAGCCGATACCGGGGGGGGCCGAAGCGAAGCCGTTCCGAACCCACCACAAGGCTTTGGGGATGGATCTGTTTCTGCGCATCGCACCGGAACTTTACCTCAAACGGCTGGTGGTGGGTGGCTTTGAACGTGTCTTCGAAATCAATCGCAACTTTCGCAACGAGGGCGTTTCTACCCAGCACAATCCAGAGTTCACCATGATTGAATTCTATCAGGCTTACGCCACATACACAGACTTGATGGCGTTGACCGAAGCTTTGCTGGCGCAAGTGGCCGATGCGGTGACCGGTAGCACCACCATTACCTATCAAGGTGACGCCATCCATATGGGGGAGGCTTTTCGGCGCATCGACCTTATGACCTCCTTGATCGAGATCGGCGGCGTACCCGCTTCGATTCTGGGTGATCGGGACAAATTGCTTGCCTTTGCCGCCGAAAAAGGGGTCAAAATTACCAAGTCCGGGCGCATGGGCAAGATCATTACCAAGCTCTTCGACGCCTTGGTTGAGCCCCAGCTCATCCAGCCGACCTTTATCACGGGCTATCCGGTGGAGGTGTCGCCCCTTTCGCGGCGCAGCGACGCGGCACCGGATTATACGGAGCGTTTCGAATTGTTCATCGCTGGACGGGAGATAGCCAACGGCTTTTCAGAGCTCAACGATCCAGAGGACCAACGGTGTCGTTTTCTACAGCAGGTCGAGGACCGTGAGGCCGGTAATGAAGAAGCCCACCTGATGGACAGCGAATATGTCGAAGCACTTGAATACGGCATGCCGCCCACAGCGGGGGAGGGGATCGGCATCGACCGCCTCGTCATGCTACTCACCGATGCACCCTCCATCCGCGAGGTGATCCTCTTCCCGCATCTCAAATTGAAGCCATAGGGAATCGGCGGACCGGTGGTGGCACGTGACCATCTTCGCCCCGAATCGGGACCATTGCGATGGGTTTTGAACGCTTCGTCGGAAGCCGTTATCTAAAAATAAAGCCATCTCAGGCATTTATCTCCTTGATTACCCTCCTTTCGGTCGCCGGTGTGACGGTGGGCGTCATGGCCCTCATCGTGGTGATCGCCGTAATGGCGGGATTTGAAGAGGACCTGCGCGGACGCATTGTCGGTGTGGAATCCCACCTGGTTATCCTGCGTCCTGAACAGATGCTCCAGGTCGACAATCCCGAAGTGACTGCTGCCATCGGCCAACTCTCCGGCGTTCAGGCGGCCATGCCTTTCGTGGAGACGCAGGTTATGCTCCGATCTGCCTCACGCGTGGCGGGAGCCCGCTTGAAAGGCGTTTCTCTCACCGATGCGGCCGCGGTGATTCAAAAACTGGATGTGTCCGCATTGACCCAGTCGCCTGCAGATGCGCTGGGGAAGGCCGACGAAATTCAAATCGATGCTCCACCCATGATCTTGGGTAAGGAACTCGCCCGTCACTTGGGCCTCATCAAAGGCGATCCGGTCTACGTGGTGAATCCGCGTGGGATGTTGTCTCCCATGGGTCACGTACCGGCTATGCGGCGTTTTCGAGTGGCTGGATTTTTTGAGTCGGGGATGTACGAGTACGACAGCAGCCTGGCCTTCATGGAACTGGGTGTAGCCCAGCGACTCCTGCGCATGGTCGATCGTATCGATGGCATCGACTTGCGTCTCGATGACCTCTTCAATGCCGAACCCGCGGCTGAAAGGCTGACTTCGGCCTTGGGGCCGAGCTACCGCATCTTAAGCTGGGGGCAGATGAACAAGAACCTTTTCTCCGCTCTCAAGCTTGAAAAGACGGTGATGTTCATCATCCTGGCACTCATTGTACTGGTGGCCGCCTTCAACATCGCCAGTTCGCTGATTATGATGGTGATCGAAAAGACCAAGGAGATCGCCATCCTGAAGGCAATGGGTGCCACCAACGACAGCATCCGCAAAATTTTTGTGTTTAAAGGTCTGGCCATCGGTATCATCGGCACCGCTATTGGCACATTGGCCGGTCTGGGGTTGTGCTGGGCCCTAAAGCACTATCAATTCATTGAATTACCCGGAGACGTGTACTATATCACCACCTTGCCGGTGGTGCTCAAGGTTCGCGACGTTGTGGCCATTGCAGCCGCCGCTGTCCTGATCTGTTTTCTGTCGACCCTCTATCCGGCAACGCAAGCCGCCCGGCTCCAGCCGGTGGAGGCCATTCGTTATGGCTGATGTGCCCCCAACTTCAAAGTTCAACGAGCCACTGATGCGGCTTGAGGGTATCTGCAAACACTTCAGCACCAGTGGCAATCGTATCGACGTCTTGGACGGTGTCGATGCGGCTGTTAGAAGCGGCGAACGACTCGCCATCGTTGGGGCCTCGGGCATTGGTAAGTCGACCCTGTTGCACATTTTGGGCACGCTTGAGCGGCCCGATTCCGGCAACCTTTGGGTGGCGGGCCACAAGGTGTTCGACATGGACGATCGACGGCTGGCTGAGTTCCGCAATGCCACCGTTGGTTTTGTCTTTCAGTTTCACCACCTGCTGGCCGAATTCTCGGCTCTTGAGAACGTGATGATGCCCGCCCTCATCCAGGGTTGGTCGAAACATCGGGCGAGTGAATCGGCGCAGGAGATCCTGCTGCGCGTGGGCCTGAAAGAGCGGCTGCGGCACCGTGCCACCGAATTATCCGGCGGTGAACAGCAGCGTGTGGCGCTGGCGCGGGCATTGGTTTTGAGACCGGCTCTGCTCCTGGCGGACGAGCCCACCGGTAACCTCGATCAGCATACGGGGGAGCAGGTACACGATCTGCTTTTTGAGCTCAACGAAGAGCTGTCCATGACGATGGTTGTGGTCACGCACAATCTTCGCCTGGCCGCTCAGATGTCTCGCTGCATGACGTTGATGGACGGCAAATTGGCGGAAACAGGCTGTTGATGAAGATATGGCAAAAGATCCAAGCCAGGCGCTTGCCACGATCGGACGCATCCGCCTTGGGATGCTTGCTCAGGCCATCGCTGCTGCGCAGCACCAGCTTTCATCGTGGTTAGGTCGACCCTATTGCAAATAAAGGAAGAAATAGGATTGCAGATTCGTTACTTGCGGAGCTCCATGCGTGCGCTGCGTGCGCCAGCGTTGATTCTTCCTATCCTGCTCACCTTTATTCTCGTTGAGATGGCAGGGGTCACGGCGACCGCCGGGGCGGCTGGCGATGGCGTGCGCATTATGATCCCCCCATTCCAAGTCAACGCCCTTTCCGAGTCAGCCTACCTCGGCGATCAGATTCCCCAGGTTCTTGGAACCTACCTGCAGGACGAGGGGGCTCTATTGGTAGATGTGCCCCAAACAGCGGAACCTTTTGAGGATCTGTCCTTGGACGCCGTGCGCCAGTTGGCGCAATCCGCCGGTGCCGGGCATGTCGTTCGTGGCAGCTATACCCGTATCGGAGAAGACTTCAGTTTGGATGTGCAGGTGCTCGACATGGTCAATGAACGCGGTGGCGCCTCCTTTTTCCAGGAGGGACGGGGGATCGAAAATCTGCTCGGGAAGGTTCGCGAATTGGGCCGCCAGATCAGTAACCATCTCTTTGACCGCCAGTTGGTGGTGGAACTGCGCATCGACGGCAACCGGCGCATTGAAAGCGACGCCATTCGCAAGGTGATACGGACCAAGGTTGGGGATGTTTATAATCCCAAGGGAGTCTCCGAGGATATCAAAGCGATTTTTGCCTTGGGCTATTTCGCCGACATCCGAGTGGATGCCCAAACGACGCCCCAAGGACAGCGCCTCAACTTTCAGGTGCAGGAACGGCCGACGATACGGCAGATCAGCGTCAGCGGCAATCGGGTATATGAAGACGAAGAGGTCCTCTCCAACCTAGATATCAAGACTGGTTCGATCTTCAACATCTACAAGGTCAAAAGCAACATCCAACAGATAGGATCACTGTATAAGGAAAAGAACTACCACAACGTCCAAGTGGACTATAAGGTTCATGAACTTAAGAATAACCAGGCCGACATCGAATTCATCGTCACCGAAGGCAAGAAGGTGCGCATCAAGACTATCACCTTCGAGGGCAATGTGGCCTATGCGTCCAAAAAGCTGCGCACGCTGATCAAGACCAAGGAGAAGGGCTTCTTCTCCTGGTTGACCTCCTCCGGTGAACTTAACCGAGACGACCTCAACCAGGATGCCACGAAATTGGCCGCCTTCTATCACAACAATGGCTATATCCAGGCGCGCGTGGGTGAGCCGCTCGTGGAGTTTGTCGAGGACTGGATCTACATCACTTTCAAAATCGAAGAGGGGCCGCAGTTTCGCGTCGGCCAGGTGGCGATCGAAGGTGATCTGGTGCTGCCGGAAGCGGAGCTGATGGCCAAGCTCAAAATCGGCAAGGAGGAGTTTTACAATCGCGAGGTGATCCGTAGCGACATCCTCCTGCTCACCGATATATATTCCGACGAAGGCTACGCCTATGCCGATATATCGCCACGAGTGGATGAGGACCTGGAGAACTTGGTGGTCAACATTCGGTATGCCATCAACAAGGGCTCACAGGTGTATTTTGAGAAGATCATCATCAGTGGCAACACCAAAACCCGCGACAAGGTGATTCGCCGTCAGCTGCGTGTCTACGAACAGGAGCTCTTCAGTGGCAAGGGTTTAAAGCGCGGGGTGCGCAACCTTTACCGACTGGATTATTTCGAAGATGTCAAGGTAAATACCGTTAAGGGCAGCGGCGACGACAAGATGGTGCTCAAGCTGGAGGTTACCGAGAAACCCACGGGAACTTTCAGCTTCGGTGCAGGATACAGCACGATTGAGCGCTTTTTTACTATGGCCTCGGTTTCCCAGCGCAACCTTTTCGGACGGGGACAGACCCTCAGCCTCGAAGGTAATTTCGGTGCAAGAACCAACACCTACAAGCTCAAATTTACGGAACCTTGGCTGTTCGATATCCCACTTTCGGCCGGATTCGATCTCTACAACTCAGAACGTGATTACGACACTTACGATCGGGAGTCCAAAGGCGGTCGGATCCGGTTTGGGTATCCGGTGTTTGACTACACGCGGCTATATCTCTCCTACGGGTACGACGTCAGTGACATCCGGGATATCGACGAAGAGGATGCTTCCGACAATATCAAGGACCTGGCCGGCATCAACGTCACCAGCAGCATCATTACAACCCTGCGCTACGATTCACGCGATCGCGCTTTCAATCCCACCGAGGGGGGCGACCACAGCTTATCCGTTGAATACGCTGGTCTGGGCGGAAACATTGGCTTTACCAAATACTTGGCGGAGACGGGCGTCTATTTTCCCCTCTACAAGGAGGTTGTCGGATTTCTGCACGGCAAGGGTGGCTATGTGTATGAAAACGCTGGTAAAGATCTACCCGATTACGAACGCTTCTACCTCGGTGGCATGAACTCTCTGAGGGGATTCGGCTGGCGGGATGTGAGTCCGACCACCATCAATGAGGACGGTGAGGAGGTACAGATCGGCGGGACCCAGATGGTCCAGTTCAACGCCGAGGTCATCGTTCCCCTTGTGAAGAAAGCCGGTATCGTGGGCGTTCTCTTTTTCGATACCGGAGATGCTTACAGCCCCCATGAAACCATCGATCTGTTTGACCTGCGCGAAAGCGCCGGATATGGTTTCCGGTGGTTTTCGCCCATCGGGCCCATGCGGCTGGAGAACGGCTATATCCTCGATCCACGGGATGGTGAAAAAACGGGCGGGCGCTGGGAATTCGCCATCGGCGGAGCTTTTTAGAAAATGAACGTTTGCAAGCCGGCATTGACCCTCTGCCGGAGATTAGAGCATGGTGAACCAAGGAGGAATTATGCGATTGAGGAGTTTCGTCTGTTTAGCGGTGATGGCATTGTTTGGCCTAACGCAACCTGTATTCGCTGCAGACGTCGCCAAGATCGGCATTGTCGATTTTCAGAAAGTTTTTGAGACGTCAACAGCGGGAAAGGCCGCCAAGGATGAGATCAACACCCAGGGAAAGAAACTGGAGGCCGATCTGAAAGCAAAGGGGTCCGAGCTCGAGGAGACCAAAAAACGCCTCGAGCGAGAGGCCTTGGTGATGAGCCGCGAAAAACGTGAGGAGAAGGAGCGCGAATTCCGTATCCAGGTCAACGATTTCAAGTCCCTTCAGAAGAAGTATGAGCGGGATCTGCAGCGCACCCAGAAACGCCTTCTGGGAGAGATGCGGAAGGATGTTCTTGAGATCATCGCCGAGGTGGGTAAATCGGAGGGCTATCTGATGATTATCGAGAAGATCGGCGTGCTTTACGCGCCCTCAGCTCTGGATATTTCAGACCTCATCATTCAGAAATACAACGAAAAAATGGCAAAGTCCGGAAAGAGCGAATGAGGCGTGTGGGCCCCATCAGAGGAGCTTGAATGACCATACCATTGACGCTGCCGAAAATTACCGAGCTGACGGGTGGAAGGCTTATCGGAGACGGGCCGGCGACGATCAGCGGTGCTGCCCCTTTCGATACCGCTGGCCCCGGCGAGATCACCTACGCCGGAGATGGCAAGTTTCTCAAGCGGATATCGGATTCCGCTGCCGGAGCGATTCTCGTCCCCAAGGCGGTTCAGGGGTTTTCCGGATGTCAGGTGGTGGTGGCCAATCCACAACTGGCATTCGTGCAAATTTTGAACTATTTCCACCCTCAGACGCGCCCCGAAACGGGTGTCGATCCACGGGCGGTTCTGGGGTCAGATGTGCATATCGGAACGGAAGTGTCCATCGGTCCTTACGCCGTCATTGGCGAAGGGGTAAGCCTGGGTGACGCGGTCGTTATCCATGCCAACACCGTGATCGGCGATGCCGTCGAGATCGGTGACGGCTGCATCCTCCATCCCAATGTAACCATCGGTGAGGGCACTCGGATTGGTAATCGCGTCGTCATCCATGCCGGGTCCGTCATCGGCAGCGACGGCTTCGGCTACGCGCCAGACGGTGATCGCTATCACAAGATCCCCCATACGGGCATCGTTCAAATTGACGATGACGTGGAGGTGGGCGCCAACGTCACCATCGACCGTGCCACCTTTGGACGTACCTGGATCCAGGAGGGGGCCAAGATCGACAATCTGGTGCAAGTGGCCCACAACGTCATCGTGGGAGCCCACAGCATTTTGGTGGCTCAGGTGGGCATCGCCGGCAGTGTCACCATCGGTCACCATGCGGTTCTGGCGGGGCAGGCCGGCATCGCTGGACATATCGACCTTGGTGACCGTGTGACCATCGGTCCGCAGGCCGGTGTCGGCAAGTCGATTCCCGCCGGAACGGTTGTCTCCGGGTCGCCCGGCATCCCCCACCGGCAGTGGCTGCGCGTGCAGCGCATCGTTGCCCATCTCCCCGATCTTAAGAGAAAACTGGACAATCTGGAACGGCAGGTGGATGTCCTGACGGCGGCGGCAGACGCTGAGCGTGAAGATTAACCGTGGCCGGGTCGTCCGCTTCGCTTCCCACTAATGAGGAGTACTCTTTATGGAAAGCGCCGATATTCAAAAAGTGATGCAGTTGTTGCCCCACCGCTATCCCTTCCTTTTGGTGGATCGGATATTGGAAATTGAACCCAATAAGCGGGTCGTGGGTCTGAAAAACGTCACCATCAACGAACCGTTTTTCCAGGGCCATTTTCCCCGCCAGCCCATCATGCCCGGTGTGTTGATCATCGAAGCCATGGGGCAGGCCGGCGGCGTCCTGGCCGCCTCGACCCTCCCTGAGGAGGAGCAAGGCCAACTCATCATCTTTATGGGGATGGACAAAGTGCGCTTTCGCAAACCGGTGGTGCCCGGAGATCAGCTGATTTTCGAATTGAAGGTCCTCAAACAACGACGCAAAATCCTCAAGATGTACGGCGCGGCCACTGTAGATGGTCACATCGTCGCAGAGGCGGAGCTCATGGCGGGCTTCCAGGAGGCAATATGATCCATTCTACGGCCATCGTTAGCTCGAGGAGCGATATTGCCCCGGACGTCGAGATCGGGCCCTACACCATCATCGGCGATCATGTCAGCGTCGGCGCCGGCACCCGCATCGGCCCCCATGTGGTGATCGACCCTCACACGACCATTGGCGCCAATTGTCAAATTTACCAATATGCTGCGCTGGGCGCCATCCCGCAGTCCGTCAAGTTTGAGGGTGAGGTGTCCGAGGCCCGCATCGGTGACAACACCGTCATCCGTGAGTTCGTCACCGTCCATCGCGGTACGGCCTTCGGTGGCGGGGAGACCACGATCGGTGCCAATTGCTTTCTCATGGCCTACACCCACATCGCCCACGATTGCCGCATCGGTGAGGGGGTTGTGATGGCCAACAACGCCACCCTGGCCGGTCATATCATCATTGGCGATTTCGCCACTGTGGGGGGGCTGGTGGCCATCCACCAGTTCGTCAACATCGGGGAATACGCCTTCGTGGGCGGCAAGTCGGCGGTGGTCAAAGACGTGCCGCCTTACATGATCGCCGCCGGCGATCGCGCCAAACTCCACGGTCTCAACCGCGTGGGGCTCAAGCGCCACGGCTTTTCCCGCTCGACGCTGGCCGCATTGAAAAAAACCTATCGCATCCTCTTCCGATACGGATTGACCATCAATGAGGGGCTTGAGCGGGTGGCGGCCGAGATTGAGCCACTGGCCGAAGTGAATCGGGTGGTGAACTTCATCAAGGCGTCTGAGCGGGGCGTCACACGCTAATGCGGGATCCGTTCGCACGCAACCGTGCCTTTGCTTGAGCGAGTTGGTAGTGAACATGCAAAAGATTGGATTGATCGCCGGCGGTGGCCAATTTCCCATAATATTTGCCCAAAAAGCTCGAATAAACGGCTTTCAAGTGGTTGCCGCAGCGTATCGCAACGAAGTCGACCCTGGCCTTGAAGGGGTAGTGGACGCCATAGAGTGGTTTCACCTGGGCCAGGTCAAGCGCCTGCTGCGATTTTTTCACCGCAACGGGGTCACCCAGACGGTCATGTTGGGTACCATTCGCAAGACGCGTCTGTTCACCGACGTTAAGCCCGACATCAAGGCGCTCGCAATGGTGGCCAAAATGCGCCATACCCATGACGATGGAATCCTGCGCGCCTTTGCCGGGTTGCTGGAAAAGGAGGGCATCCATGTTCGTCCCTCCACTTTTCTATTGCCCGAGCTGTTGGCGCCTGCCGGGGTCTGGACTCGCCGCAAACCCACACGGGATGAGCGCAAGGACATGGCCCTCGGATGGCGAATTGCCAAGGCGATCGGTCGGCTCGATATCGGGCAATGCATCGTGGTGGGCGGCGGCAGCGTGCTTGCCGTAGAGGCCATAGACGGCACCGACGCAACCATCACCCGGGGCGGCCAACTCGCGCGGGGTGAAGCGGTGGTGGTGAAGGTTTGCAAACCGGAGCAGGACACCCGCTTCGACATACCGGCCATCGGCGTCGCGACCATCGAGACGATGCAGGCCGTCGGCGCCCGGGCCTTGGCCGTGGAAGCGGACAGAGCGGTGGCATTCGACCGCCATGAAATGATCGCCGCAGCCAATGATTACGGCATGGCAGTGGTTGCCCTCACGGGTGCGGACGATCCCATCATCGCGTGACGATTGATCCCACCACTACATGGGCGAGACGGGAGAACAGGAGCTGAATGGATATGACGGATCTGCGAGTAGCGGTGATCGGCGCAGGCTACCTGGGACGCTTCCATGCTCAGAAATACGCTGCCATGCCCGATGTTGAATTGGTGGGCGTGATGGACATTCAGCGTTCCCAGGCCGAGGCTGTGGCGGCCGAGGTGGGGTCCACGGCGTACACCGACATAACGCCGCTCCTCACGGCTGTGGACGCCGTCAGTATCGTCGTGCCGACAGCGGCCCATTTCGAGACCAGCCGATCCTTTTTGGACCGAGGGGTGGATTTGCTCATCGAAAAACCGATGACCTCCACCCTGGACGAGGCCGACAGGCTCATTGAGATTGCGGAAGCCAATGGCGCCATCATTCAGGTGGGGCACTTGGAGCGATTCAATTCCGCCGTGGTCGCGTTGGAGGATATCGTCCGAAATCCGCGCTTCATCGAGAGCCATCGCCTGAGCACCTTCAAGAACCGCGGCACCGATGTGAGTGTGGTGCTGGACCTGATGATTCATGATATCGATATTATCCTCAACTTTGTGCGCTCAGAGGTCGCCGAGATCCACGCTGCCGGAATTCCCGTCATTACGGAGGAGATCGACATCGCCAACGCTCGTCTGGAGTTCGCCAATGGTTGCGTGGCCAACGTCACGGCCAGCCGCATCTCTGCCAAGAACCAGCGCAAGATCCGCCTTTTCCAATCGGATGCATATGTGTCGGTGGACTTCGCTAGCCATGATATCACCATCATCAAAAAGGAGGGCGGGCATCAGAACCCGGGCGACCTGATCCCCGGCATGGCCATTGACCAGCGCTGCTTCACCAAGGGCGACGCCTTGGACGACGAGTTAAAGTCCTTTGTTAAGGCGGTACGCCATCGCCTTGCCCCCGAAGTCACCGGTGAGATGGGCCGCGATGCCCTCAAGATCGCGCTCTCCATCATGGGCCAGATCGAGAAATCCAGCGCCAAACTGCTGGGGCTCTGAGGTAGGGCCCATGACGACCGCGACGGTGATGATCGTTGCCGGGGAGGCTTCCGGTGACGCCCACGGGGCGAAAGTGGTGCGCGCCATGCAGACGCAGCAGACGGGGCTTCGTTTTCTCGGCATCGGCGGCGAGCACCTGCGTGCGGCCGGGGTGGCGGTGCGGATTGACGCGCATACCCTTTCGGTAGTGGGGATAACTGAAGTGATCACCAAGCTGCCCAAGCTGCTGCGGGCCGCCTCTGAGGCAAAGCGCCTCATGGTCACTGAGCGGCCAGCCCTGCTGATCCTCATCGACTTTCCCGATTTCAACCTCCACTTGGCAGCCCATGCCAAACGTCTCGGTATTCCGGTGCTCTATTTTATCAGCCCCCAGATCTGGGCCTGGCGGCCCGGCCGGGTACGCAAGATCAAGCGGCTGGTGAACCACATGGCGGTGATTCTGCCATTTGAAGAGCGTTTTTACCACGCCCATGATGTGCCGGTGACCTATGTGGGCCATCCTCTGATGGATGACCAACCACCAGCCACCGTCCGGCATGCCGATGCAGGGGATCTGGCCAATCCGGTCATCAGCCTGCTGCCAGGCTCCCGCGACCGTGAGGTGGAGAAACACCTTCCCTTGCTCTTGGGTGCTGCGGAGCGGCTTCACCAACAATACCGGGGAGCCCGGTTTTTGGTGTCCTGTGCACCGACGATAGACGCCTCCCAGGTGCTGCGCCAGGTGGATCAGCGCAACAAACAACGGCCCAAACTCCCATTGACGGTCGTCTGCGAAGATGTCCGCACTCTCTTCGCCCGCAGTACGCTGAGTATCGCCGCTTCTGGAACGGTGACGCTCGAAGCGACTCTCTGCGGGACCCCCACCATCATCATCTACTGCATTTCACCGTTGAGCTACCGTCTCGGTCGGCTGCTCATTCAGGTGGAGCACATCGGCTTGGCCAATCTCATCGCCGGTCGCACCATCATGCCAGAATTGATTCAGGCCGACGCCAGCCCCGCGAAGATCGCCGCAACGGCGGATCTCCTCCTGAAGAGTCCGGCCCGCCTTGACAAGATGCGGGCCGATCTGCAGATGGTGAAGCAGCTGCTCGGCCGAGGGGGGGCCTCCCGACGAGTGGCCGATATCGCCTTGAAGATACTGGCCCAAAACGCTGTTATAGGAGCACCGTGCTGACCCTCAAGCCGCGGCATCTCTATTTGATTGATCTGGTCCGCCAGCGCTGGTGGCGCATGGCCTTGGCCATGCTGTGCATGCTGCTCATGGCCACCGCCAGCGCTGCCATCCCCTTTCTCATCAAGAACGTCGTGGACGATATCTTCGTTCAGCGCAACGCCGAGATGCTGCGCCTGCTGCCGCTGGTGGTGATCCTGATATACACGGTTCTGGGAACCTCTATGTATGGCCAGGAGTATCTCATGTCTTACGTGGGCCAGGACATCGTGCGCCACTTGCGAGACCGCCTCTACGCCCGAATTCAGGCCATGCCCATCGCCTTCTTTCATGCCCATCAGACCGGCGTTCTCATGTCGCGGGTGACCAATGACGTCAATATTATCCGCAACATGGTCTCTTCGGCCATCACCGGCTCCTTGCGGGACGTCTTCACTATTGTCGGCCTGATCTGCGTCATCTTCTACCGCGACTGGAAGATGGCCCTGGCCGCGCTGGTGATCCTGCCGGTGGCCTACTTTCCCATTGTGGCCCTCGGCAGACGGGTGCGCCGGGCGACGGGCGGTGGCCAGGAGGCCTTTGCCGAGATGAACACGCAACTGCACGAGACTTTCGCTGGGAATAAAATCGTAAAGGCTTTCGGGCAGGAGGAGTTCGAAAAGGAGCGCTTCATTGCCAAGACCGGGCGTCTATTCCGCTTGGAGATGAAGGCGGTGCGCTACAAGGCGCTGACCTCGCCGGTGATGGAGAGCCTAGCGGGCGTGGGCGTTGCCTTTGTGATTTGGTATGGGGGCAGCAAAGTGATCAGTGGCGCATCCACAGCCGGCACCTTCTTCTCCTTTATGGCCGCCGTGCTCATGCTGTACGGGCCGGTGAAAAAGCTCAGCAAGCTAAACAGCAAGGTCCAGGCCGGCCTGGTCGGAGTGGACCGGGTTTTCGACATCCTCGAAGCGGAGACCGTCATCCCTGAGGCCGAAAAGCCCAAACCCCTGCCGCGCCGTCCCCACAGTGTGATCTTCGAAAAGGTGTCTTTCAGATACGAGTCGGAACTGGTGCTCGAGGAGATCGACGTCGCAGCCGCCCCCGGGGAGAACCTCGCGCTGGTGGGAATGAGCGGCGGCGGGAAAACCTCGCTGGTGAACCTGATACCACGCTTCTATGATGTCTGTGCCGGAGCCGTTCGCATCGATGATCTGGATGTCCGCGACCTCTCTTTGGCCGAACTGCGGTCCCAGATCGCCATCGTCACCCAGGAGCCCATTCTCTTCAACGAATCGGTGCGCGACAATATCGCCTACGGCAATCGCAGCGCCTCTGAAATCGAGATTATCGACGCCGCCAAGGCGGCCTTCGCCCATGACTTCATCATGAACTTTCCGCAAGGAATGGACACCCGCATCGGTGAGTTGGGGAGCCGCCTCAGCGGCGGTGAGAAACAGCGCATCTGCATCGCCCGGGCACTGCTCAAGGATGCACCCATTCTCATCCTTGATGAAGCCACCTCGGCCCTGGATGCGCAAGCCGAGACCCTGGTGCAGAAGGCCCTGGAGAACCTCATGCGGGGTCGCACCACCTTCATCATCGCCCACCGCCTGTCCACCATTGATTTCGCCGATCGCATCCTCGTGCTCAAGCAGGGCCGCATCGTGGAACAGGGAACCCAGCAGGAATTGCTGGCAAAAGGCGGCATCTATCGTGATCTGCACGACATGCAGTTCAAGCCGAACGCATCTGACCGGCAGCGACCCGCTCAGCCTATTTAATCCCCATTGCCGTCTTCCTGAACCATGCGGTCTTCAACAGCGGCCACCACACGCCTCGCCGGGGGTGCACGAGGCGCTATTGGGGGAGATTGATCGGCTGCCGGTCGGTGTCTATAGGCGTCTACCGGCGAGCCGTAGGTGCCACACCCGCCAGACGGCTTCCCAAACGATGCGCCGAGACATTTTGGAGTGCCCTGCAAACCGATCCTCAAATACAATGGGGATTTCGATCCCATGAAATCCCCGCTGGACGGCACGATACTTTAGCTCGATCTGAAAGGTGTAGCCGTCGCTGCAGATGCGGTCTAACCCGATCGTCTCCAGCACGTGGCGGGACCAGAGATTGTAGCCGCCGGTCAGATCATGGATTGGCAGGTTCAAAATTGCCCGGGCGTACAAGGAGCCGCCGCGTGACACAATCCGGCGCCACATACGCCAGCCCTTGACACCACCACCGCTGGTGTAGCGCGATCCTACGACAAAGTCCCGGCTTTTCAGCGCCGCCGCCATGCGGGGCAGGTAGATGGGGTCGTGGGAAAAGTCGGCATCCATCTCAGCGATGGCATCGAACTCGTGTGCCAGTCCCCATCTAAATCCTTCCACATAGGCCGATGCCAAGCCCATTTTGGCGGGACGGCATAGGGTGGAGATACGGCCTGGGTAGCGGTCGTGCGTCAGATCGGTGACGATGTCACAGGTGCCGTCGGGGGAGTTGTCATCCACCACCAGAATATGCGGGGCGAGTGTGTTTCCCAACAGTCGCTGGATGCGATGAAGCAGATCGGCGATATTCTGGGCCTCGTTGAAGGTGGGGATGACGATGAGAAGACGCATGGGACCTTTCTGCCTGTCAGCGATCCGGTGAAGATGGGGGCGTCGAGCTATCCGGCGCACTGGTGCGGATGTCGGCGCTGTTGCGGGGCGCCCAGCGATGACCGCCTTTAAAGCCATATGCGCGGTAGAGATAGAGGGTTCTGACCAACCGGCGCTCCCCCTTCCATCCCGTTCGATGGTCCTCTAGGGTTACCGCTATCGGCGGGTCGACGGCCCTGAAATAGGGGGCCAGACGGGTCTTGGCCAGATCGGCGTATTTTGCGACACCAATGGCGTCGCGGCCAACGAGGTCCTCGTCTGTCCACCAGTAATCGTATGTGTTCGGGCGTTTGTCGCGATTCAAGGCGACGGTGCGTGGATGACCGGGGGTGTAGAAGGCCAATTTGCTTGCCATTTGATAGTTGAACGCGAATATGAAAGGCTCCCCTGGTTGCGACCGATCAGCCGTCAGGTCGTTCACTACCCGTCCCACCGGGACCCAGTCGCCGAACTCTTGAGCGATGCGATCCGACTTGAGGGGCAGGGGCACCAGGGGGAAGACGACCTGGATCAGCACGACAAGACTCACCACACCGGCGGTCCCCAGCGCCCAGGGCCAAATCGGACGTTGTCGGTAGCGCGCTGCCAGGAGGAGGCAGGCGCCCAGGTAACCGAACGCCGGCCAATTGCCCTCCACACGGGTGTGGCTGCTGAGGAGCGCGAATGCCAGGAATACCGGCACGGCCGTTAACCAGAGGTAGCCGTCCTGCCAATTGGATTCCGAATGCCGCCCCATCCGACCGCCGCGCATTAGTGTCGCCAGAAAGAGCAGAAAGACGATGGGCGAGAGCAGGGCTGCCTGACTGAGGAGATAATCGCCGAAATAGCGGGGTACGAACCAGTTGGCGCTGGCAACCCCCCCCTGATGGGCGACATGGCGAAACGCGCGCCAATCATTCTCCAAATTCCAGATCACCATCGGCAAGGTCAAGAGGAGCCCCAGCAGACATCCAAGATAGGGCCGCCAGCTGCCGAGCCGCTGGCGATGCCGGTGACTGATAAGTCCGTAGAGGAGGACCAAGGGGGCAAAGATCGCCATGGAGAGTTTTGAGAGCAGCCCCAGCCCGAACCAGAGGCCGCCCAGACACCAATGGCGGCGCTGGTTTCCCTCATAGCCGCGTGCGACGTGATAGATGGCACCCGCCCAGGCCAACGCCTGGAAACTGTCCGGCGTGGTGATGATGGCGCCGACGTTGAAGAGCAGCAATGTCTGGGCGAGCAGCAGCGATGCCAGGGCGACACCATCGCCGTACCAGCGCTGCGCCATCACGATGAGATAGGCACTGGCCCCTGTGAGTGCACCAATGGCCGGGAGGCGCACCGCCGTCTCGTTCGTCCCCAATAGTGTGGTAGCGAGCCGGATCATCCACGCCACCATGGGGGGGTGATCGTGATAGCCCAGGTCCAAATGGCGGCTCCACTGCCAGTAATAGGTTTCGTCCGCACTGAGGGGAAAGCGGCCGGCATACCATATGCGAATGATCGTCAGGCCTGCCAGCAACCCCCAGGCCAGTCGGGTTTCCGGCTGGGTACGCCAAGAGTGTCTCGATCCGATCTGCATGGGCACCTGGATTATCCCTCGGCAGGAACAAAGTCAAGCGCCAATCTTATTGACACGGAAGAGAAATTCAAATAATAAAAACAACTTGTTAGTGTTCGGCTACGCGTCAGGCAGACGGCTGCCCGCCAGCCGCTCCGGCAGAGGTAAGGTCAACCCAACGTGAACGCCACCATCCATCGCTATCTCATCCGGGAGATGATCCCTCCCTTCAGCATCACGCTGATCTTCTTCCTGTTCATTTTTCTCATGACCAAGCTTCTCGAGGTGACCAATTTCGTGGTCAACTACGATGTGGATGTCTGGATCATCGGTTTGATGCTGCTCTATTCGGTCCCTTTTTTCCTCCAGTTCGTCATTCCCATGGCGGTAATGATGGGGGTCTTACTGGCCTTTTTGCGCCTTTCGAGCGATAACGAAACCGTGGCCATGAAAGCCTGCGGGATCAGTGTATACAAGGTGTTGAGCCCGGCGCTGGGCTTCAGCCTGTTGGGCACCCTCGTCACCGCATGGGTGACTGTCTACGCCATGCCCTGGGGCAGCAGCGCCATTAAACAGATGGCAATCAAGCTTGCGGCCTCCAGTCTGGAGATCGGTCTCAAAGAGCGCAGCTTCAACGATCAGTTTGAAGATGTGGTGGTCTATGTCAGCAAGGTGGATCCCCACAGTGGAGCGCTGCAACATCTCTTCATAGAGGATCGCCGCAATCCCAAGGTGATCAGCACCATCATCGCCCCCGAAGGCCGCCTTCACAAAAGCGCCACGGCGCTCAGTGCCCATCTTCAACTCACCGATGGATCGATCACACAGGTGGATTTGGCCACCCGCAGTGCCAACGCCGTTCACTTTGACCGTTACGACCTGCGGCTCAACCTTCAACTCGATTCCGTCGCAGAAAAGGAGAACGGCAAGCATCGTTCCGAGATGAGTCTGACCGAAATGCGGGACTACCTCAACACATATGAGAAGCGCGACAGCCGCTACTATCGGACCCTCATGGATTATCACAAGAAATTCTCCATTCCGCTCGCGGGTCTCGTTTTGGGTCTATTGGCGGTGCCGCTGGGATTTCAATCCGGGGGCGCGCGCAGATCGTATGGGGTCGGTTTGGGGCTGATGCTCTTTCTGCTCTACTATGTAGTGCTCACCGCCGGCTGGACCTATGGTAAAACCGGGGCGGTGCCACCCATGATCGGAATGTGGGCGCCCAATGTGCTGTTCGCCCTCCTGGGGGCCTTCTTTCTGCGCCGCTGTGCCAACGATCGCGGTTTTGGTCTAGACCAACTCTATGTCTGGGCCAGCCATCTTTGGCGGCGGCGAGTCCGCCGCATCCGGGGAGGTCGGCCGCGGCCATGAGCACGATCCATCGCTACGTATACAAGGAGTTGGCCCGCTATTTGGTCATGGTGCTGGTTTGCGTGGCTGTCCTATATCTGGTGGTGGACTTTTTCGAGAAGGCGGACCGGTTCGTGAAAGCGGGCCTCGGTATGGAACGGGTGTTGACCTTTTTCGTATGCAATCTGCCATCTATAATGGGACAGATCGCACCCCTGGGCTTTCTTCTGGCGGTCCTGATCACCTTTGGACTGATGGGAAAAAACAACGAGATAGTGGCTCTGAAAAGTGGCGGCGTCAGCCCATACTACCTGATGCGGCCGGTCCTTTGGGTCGGGCTATTGATGAGCGTTGGCCTGTTCCTCTTTAAAGACGCGGTGGTGCCGGTAACCCTCAGTCAGGCCAATCGGATTTGGGTCCTGGAGGTAAAGAAGAAGCAGTTGGACCGGTTGCGGACCAAGAATATTTGGCTGAAGGAGAAGGGGCGCATCATTCATGTGGCCTTGTTCAAGCCGCGCAATCGGACCATTCACGGGGTCACGATCAATGATTTGAATGACAATTTTCGATTGGTGCGACGCTTGGATGCCAGATCGGGCCGCTTCACCGATGATGGCTGGCTACTGTCGGAGGTACTGGAGCAGCGGTCGCAGGATGCTCGTGGTGAACCCGTGGTTCGCTACCACAGCGAATATCCCGTCGACATCCACCTGGCGCCGGACGATTTCAAGCAGGTGGTGCGCAGTACAGACGAGTTGTCTTTTAGAACGCTCTTGCGTGAAATTGCGGCCATCGAAGCCGACGGTTTTGACGCTCGCTCTCAGCGGGTGGACCTGCATGCCAAAGTCAGCTTTCCCTTGATCTGCTTGATTTTGGCGCTCGTCGGGGGCGGTATCTCGCTGCGGGGCAACCGGGGTGAGGGCATCTTCGCCGGTATCCTCATCGCCATTGGGATCGCCTTCTGCTACTGGTTCAGCCATAGTATCTGTCTCTCTTTGGGGTATGGGGGGGTGTTGCCGCCGATGGCGGCTGCCTGGGCCACCAACCTCGTTTTCCTCTGTGTTGGGCTCTTTGTCATCATGCAGGTGGAGTGAAGATGGCCGCCGGGAAGCTTCAAGAAGTTGTCCGCTTCGACAGTTGCCGTTCGTGGCTGGAGACCATCATGGGGGATGACGGCCGGCGTCATGATCCGCTGAGGTGGTTGCTCTACGGTTGTTCCCGGATATACGCTAAGATCGTCGAGTCCCGTGTCCGCCGCTACCACCACCACACCGGTAGGATCCTGCAACTGCCCCGACCGGTTATTTCGGTGGGCAATCTCACCACAGGAGGGACGGGGAAAACACCCATGACGGTCTATTTGGCCGGCCTCATCAAATCAACGGGGCTGACCCCTGTGATTCTCAGTCGTGGATACGGCGGCAGGGCGGAACGCAGCGGCGCATTTGTTTCCACCGGGTCAGGTCCGCAGCTCCCGGTGGAGGTGGCCGGGGACGAGGCTTATCTGCTGTCCCGTCGCCTCCCCGATGTGCCGGTCGTCGTTGGACGCGATCGTCACGCGATGGGACTGGCAGCCATGGATCGGCTTTCCCCCGATTGCTTCATCCTTGACGACGGATATCAGCACATCCAATTGCATCGGGACTTGAACTTGGCCCTCATTGATTGTAGACGTCCCTTCGGCAACCGTCACCTGCTGCCCCGGGGACATCTGCGGGAACCACTGACGGCGCTGAAGCGAGCGGACGCCGTCATTCTAACCCGCTGCGATCTGAACACCACAGGGGGCCTCCCCGAAGTAAACGCCCACTGTCCGGGTAAGCCGGTGTTTCGATCCAGGCACCGCTCCTATGTTTCAGGGCGATGGACCGCGGGGCAATCCTCACCGGCGCCACCGAGGGGTGATCTGCCCTCTGGTGCGGCGGTTTACCTCTTCTCGGGAATTGCCGATAATCTGGCCTTCCAGGCGTCCATCGCGGCGATGGGGGCACAGTTGGTGGGGGTCGCTGCATTCGCCGACCATCACCCGTACACTGGTGAGGACTTACGGAAGATCGCGGCGGCGGCCGAGCACACGGGGGCCGAGGTGCTGATAACCACTGCCAAAGACGCCGTCCGCTTGCCACACCCCTTGCCCTGGCGCAAGGCGCTACTGGTCGCTGATGTGGCGTTGGAGTTCGCTGACGACCGCTTTGAGGCGTATTGCCTCCAAATACTCTCACGCCTCGGCGGGGAGCGATCTGTCGCGGCTTGAGGGCCCTGGGCAATTGTTGGACGACGCCGCTGCCTGTGATTGAGGGAGCGGACCAGGGCATCCTCCTCATTTTGGCGGTTAGAAACCTGACGCGGCACCAAGGCGCTCGACCGACATCCCCGCCATGGTGACGGGGCCGTTCGAACCGATATGAGACAGTCATCTTGAAATTGAATACGAGCCGGCAAGCGCCCTTTTCGAGAATACCCGCTCCCCTCAAGGAGATACGGGCTTTTGTCGGTGCCAACACGCGGAAACCTGCAGCAGGGGGGCATCCACTTGCCAAACGCTTGTTGGCCTGGCTTACGAACCGCATGCGCGCACTGACCTGGGAGCAGGCCTATTTTCTAGGCGGTGCCATCGGTGCCGCATTGGCCGCTCTTGGCGTTCGTTGGCCGGTAGCACGCACCAACTTGGAGATTGTATTCGGCAATCGGCTCACGCTGGTTGAAAAGCGTCGCATCTTCAAAGCCGCCTGGGTCAACTTTGGTCGGGTGGCGATCAACCACTTGCGGCTGCCCTACATGCCGCCAGAGTTCTGGTCCAGCCACGTCCGCTTCCCTGATGAAGGCAACCTGCGGGCGTTGTTTGATCGGCGGCGGGGGATTATCATCGCCTGCGGTCATATGGGGATGATGGATTTGGCCGGAGGACGGCTGGGCAAGTGCGGGTATCCGGTTGCGGTTGTGGCCAAGCCCATGCGATCACCCAGCATCGATCACTTGGTTCTCAGTGCCCGCGAGGCCCTGTACATGAGCACCATTCCCCACCGCGACTCGGCTCGTCGGATTTTGAAAGGATTGCGCAGCGGCGAAGCGATTTTCTTCATCATTGATCAGAACATGAAGCGCAGCCAGGGGATTTTCGTGGACTGGTTTGGCCAGCCGGCGTCCGTCAGCCCTGCCGCGGCCGTATTTGCCCGGCAGACCAAGGCACCAGTGGTGGCCGGCTATCTTGAACAGACAGGACCGAAACAATTCATCCTGCACATGAGTGCACCGCTGCCTTGGATTTCGATCGCCGACGACCCGGACACCGAACTGGTCGTCAACTCCCAGAACCAGGCCAACGCCTATCAGAAGCTGATTCTAGCAAAACCCGAACTCTGGTTCTGGATCCACCGGCGCTGGAAAATTCAACCCAAGGGCAAGAAATGGCCCTATCCCAACTGAGCGTCCAACGGTTTCCCGATAGGGGTTGCTAAGGACGTCGCACATATGAAACTATTGGAAAAGAGCCGATGAAAATTGAAGTGGCCAACGGCGAGATTGTTGACAAATTCACCATCTTGTCCATCAAACGGCAGCAGATCACCGATCGATCAAAGCTGAAGAATATTCGCAAGGAGTACGACCTCCTGGCGGAGGCCCTGGTGGCACTCGGCATCCCGACGGACGACCCCGACCTGGTGGCCTTGCAGGCCGTTAATCAGGCCCTTTGGGAAATCGAGGATCTGATTCGCCGCAAAGAGGCTGACCAGTGCTTTGATGACGAGTTCATCGAACTGGCCCGCCGTGTTTACAAGAGCAACGACCGCCGGGCGGCCCTGAAGCGCCGCATCAATGAGAAAACGGGTTCCTTGCTGTTGGAGGAGAAGGCGTATGCGGCCTATTGAAGCTGGGCATAACGGCTGGCTTTCTCGGCAATCGCCTACCTCGACAGCGCGGGCTGCTTAGCATGGAGACGAGACTACCGCTGTCGGTCGCCATCATCTCCTTCAACGAGGCCGAGAACATCGCCCGCACTCTGCGCAGTATCGCCGATATTGCTGCGGAGATCGTGGTCGTGGACTCCCACTCCGGTGATGCCACCCGCGAAATCGCCGCTCAATTCGGGGCCAATGTTTACACGGAGGACTGGAAAGGCCATGTGCGCCAGAAGAATTCGGCGCTGATGAAATGCACGCAGCCGTGGGTGTTGGCGCTGGATTGCGATGAAGTTGTCGGCGCGGATCTGAAACGAAGCATTATCAGCGCAGTGCGCACGAAGGCGGCGGGCGGCTTTCGCGTCTGCCGACGTAGTGACTATCTCGGTAAACGCCTGCGCCACAACTGGTATCCGGATCGCAAACTGCGGCTGGTCAGACGAAGCGCGCAGCCGCGCTGGGAAGGCTACGATCCCCACGACCGTCTTGTCATCTCAGGCCCTGTTGGCGACCTCAATGGAGATTTGATCCACTACTCCTATAAAAATATCGAGGACCATTTTATCCGTCTTGTTCACTATGCCCGCATCGCCGCCGACTCCTACTACCAAGAGGGCCGGCGGTTCCACCTCCACCAGCTGGTCACACGGCCACTGGCTGCTTTCATCAAGAAGTACTTCCTGCGGGCCGGTTTTCTGGACGGCCTCCAGGGGCTGGTGATCGCCGTAAGCAGTTTGGTGTACGTCTTCTTGAAGTACATGTTCTTATGGGAACGACAGCATGATGTCCAAAACTCCACAGGCGACCCATATGCTTCCAAATGAGCGGGCCAGACCGCCCTGGCGGACGCTGTTTCTGCTGTTGCTGGGCAGTGCTCACCTCATCTCCATCAGCGCAACCCAGAGTCTGCTGGCCGGGCTGGTGATCTATGTCGTTTACCGGATCTACCGGCAGGACTACCACTTGAACGTATTCCCCTATGTCATCACTTTCGCGATCATATTTTTACTGGCCTCTCTGTCTGCTCCGCTGGGGGTGAATCCGGAAAAGTCCCTAAAAAAAATCTTCGGCTGGTGGATTTACCTCTTCTTTCCGACCATGTTCCTGATGGTGTATTACGAGGAGAACATCCTCCCCCGTTTGGCCTGCTTCATCACGCTGGGTGCCAATGTGGCCGCCACCGTTGGCGCTTATCAATTTTTTATCGGCGGCATGGATCGTGCGACTGGGTTCTTTGCCCACGCGTTGACCTACGCCAACACGCTCAGTATCGTACTCTGTTTGGTGATTGCGATGCTATTGTCGCACGATTACACCCGTCGCTGGGAGTTTTGGTATTACGCCCTGTCTCTACCACTCATTCTCTTGGGCCTCGGAATATCCATCAGTCGCGGCCCCATGCTTTCCGCCCTGATCACCCTTTTGCTGATACTTGTCATCCGTCTGCGCCGCAGGGGGGTCTTGATCTGCGGTCTCATTCTGGTGTTCTCGGGCCTCCTCATCGTCAGTACACCCGACCTGAAGAACCGCTATGTCGAACTGGTTGACAAATCCTGGGCGGACCCTCATACATCGGTCGGCGTCCGCATCCCGCTGTGGAAAGTGGCCGTTAAAATCATCGCGGATCACCCCATTTTCGGTATTGGTGAGCGCAATTTTCGGCAGGTGGCCTTGGCGCATCTCGAAACCCCCCTGCACACCATGGCCCACGCCCACAATGCCTACCTGCAATTTGCCCTGACCCACGGAATTCCCGCCTTTTGCGTACTGGCCTACCTGCTGGCCCGCATCTTTCTGGTGGCGACCAGAAAAGCCCTCTCAGCGGCGCCCTTCGGGCTTGCCAGCCTGGCGGTGCTGTGTGTCTTCCTGCTGGAGGGGCTGACCGAGAACGTGCTCGGCGACTCTGAGGTGGCCATGCTCTTTTTTTCGCTCATGGGCGCCTTTACCGGCCTGTTTCAGCGGGACCGCCTCCCGTTGCGAGCGGCGGATCCCTCATCCTGACCAGCGGCGTGGCGGGAAGGAGAAGCGCATTTCCCAATGACGGCCACAGCGTCGAATAGGCGTCGCGGATCGCGCGAGCAACCCCGATTGCGGGCCGCAGTGGTGACCCACACCCTGGCGCTTGGGGGATCGCCCCGGAGTCTGTTGAACGTGGCGGGTGCTGTGCGCCTGCGTGGTTTTACCCCTATGCTCTACTACGGCACCCCAGGGCCGCTCGAGACGGAGTTCAGCGCTGCGAATATCCCATCGCGTCACCTCCCCAAGTACAAAGGCCTATGGGGCCTGCACCTGGGGTTCATTTATCGGATCATGCGCCGTTACCGGCGTGACAATATCCGCCTCGTTTTCCTCAATTGTCTGGTCTCCTATTACAAATACCACGCCTTGGCAGCGCGCCTGCTCGGGTTGCCGATCATATGGTCCATTCGTGAGGACGTTCACAGCAAGCGCGGCCGCAGACTGTTTCGATGGCTGAGACGGCTGGCCGACATCGTCATGCCCTGCTCCAGTGCAATCGCCAATACTCTCCGGCAACGGGGATTGGACTTGCCCATAGAAGTGGTTCACAATGGGATCGATGTACCGCCGCTGGATGATACCGACGACGCTGATTTGCGCCGCCGGCTGCACATTCCCGCCGACCGATGGGTGGTCGGCTGCGTGGGCAGTATCGAAGTCAGAAAAGGACAGCTGGATCTTGTAGCAGCGCTGAACGGCTGGACCTGCCAGGATGGTGCGCTGGATCTGGTTCTCGTCGGGGCGCCTGGAAGGAAGGGGGATGCCGATCCATACTTGCTGGACCTTCAACACACCGTCGACCGGCTACCAGGCCATGTTCGGGTTCATCTCATCGGTGCCCACCGGGATATCGCCCCTTTATACAAAGAGATGGACGTTGTCTGTCTGCCGAGCCACTGGGAGGGGAGCTCGCGCACGATCCTGGAAGCGATGCGTGCCCAACGCCCCCTGCTGACAACGACCGCTGGCGGCAATCCAGAGATCGTGCGCCATATGGAGAGCGCCTACCTCGTCTCGCCAGGTGACCGTCATGCCCTGGTCGAAGGTCTCCGATACCTGAAACGGCATCCCCGTAAAGCAGCCGCCCTCGCACAAATCGCCCATCGGGATCTGTGCGCCGATTACACCTTGAGCCACTACAGGGAGCGGGTCGCAGCCGTCATCGATGCGGCGTTATCGAGTTGTAACCGCCGGTAGAGGCGGCCGTGGACAAAGGGGCCTTCAGAGATGCGCTCCTGGATGCGGTCTTGGATGCGGTCTTGGATTCGGTCTGGCAAATGCAAGCGCTTGCAGAGAGACCTTGCATAAGGTGGCCTCAATGGCGTAAGGAAGCACCGGTTTGGCGGAAACGGAACTGGCGGTCGTCCTGGGCACGACCACTGCGAAGGAGCGCTGGATGCAGGAGATATTGATTACGGGAGGGGCGGGTTTCACCGGCACCAACTTTGCGGCCGCCTATTTGGCCAAGGGGTGCCGGGTCACCCTTTTCGACAACCTGTCGCGCAAGGGCAGCCGTGAGAATCTGGAATTCCTGAAGCGGCATGCACAGGCTGAGCACTTGTCGATCATAGAGGGCGATATCCGGCAGCCCACTGCGGCGGTCAAGGCCGCCGTCGAGCGGTCCGATGTCCTCTTCCACTTCGCCGCCCAGGTGGCCGTGACAACCTCGGTGGCAGATCCGCGAGACGATTTTGAGCACAACGCCCTGGGCACCCTCAACATGCTCGAACTGGTACGCACATCGCAGGGAAAACACCCGGTCTTCTTCTTCGCCTCCACCAACAAGGTCTACGGCGGCATGGAGGATGTGGTGATCGAGAAGGGCGACACCAGCTATTACTACCGCGACTTCCCCAACGGTATTCCCGAAGATCGCATCCTCGACTTTCACTCCCCGTATGGTTGCTCCAAGGGCGCCGCCGATCAATACGTACGCGATTACGCCCGCATCTACGGCATTCGGAGCGTGGTTTTTCGCCAGAGCTGCATCTACGGATATCGTCAATTCGGCATCGAAGACCAGGGCTGGGTGGCCTGGTTCGTCATAGCGGCCATTCTCGGGCGCCCGATCACCATCTATGGCGACGGCATGCAGGTGCGAGACGTGCTCTTTGTCGAGGACCTTATCGAGGCCTACGACATGGCCTGGAACCAGATTGAGGTCACCAGTGGACAGGTGTTCAACATCGGCGGTGGGCCTGTGAACACCATGTCCCTGCTGCAACTGCTGGACATTCTGCGCAACACCTTGTCCATTGAGCTGCCAGTGACGCATACCGACTGGCGTCCAGGAGATCAACCCGTCTACGTGTCGGACATCGGTAAGGCGGAGCAGACCTTCGGCTGGCGTCCCAGAACCAATTGTCGGCAAGGGGTTGCCAAGCTCATCGCCTGGGTCCAGGAGAACCACCCGATGCTTGCGCAATTGTTTTGACGGTTGGACGGGCGGCGACTTCTGCCGCTCAGCGACTGAAACGTCGGTAGACGCTTAGGGTCTGCGCAGCCATGGACCGCGGGGAGAAGCGATCGGCGTGACGATAGCCGCGATCGATGCAGCGCCGGCGCAGGTCGGCATCGGTCAGCAGCCGCTCGATCCCATTGGCGATCTCCTCCACCGAGGTGGGATCTACCAGGATGGCGGCCTTCCCCCCGGCCTCGGGCAGGGATGAGACTTTGCCGGTCAAGACCGGTGTCCCCAGGCGCATCGCCTCCAAGACAGGATAGCCGAAGCCCTCGAACTCCGATGGGTAGGCCATGGCGGTGGCCAGCTGGTAAACACCGGCCAGATCCATCTCGTAGATGGGGCCGGTCAGGCGGATACGCTCTTGGTGTCTCAAGGCGGCGATTCCCCGTAGGATCTCCTTGTAAAACCACCCTTTGGAACCGACGATGAGAAACACACTCTCCGGCGGGATGCGACCGTCTGCGAGAAGGCGGTCGAATGCCTGGGCCGTCCGCAAGATATTTTTCCGGGGCTCAATGGTGCCCACGTAGAGCAGATAGATCTCCGGCAGATGGTAGGTCTGGCGTATCTTCGCCAGCCGTGCCGGTTTCAGCGGTATAAAAACGTCGTCGAAGGCCGGATAGATTACCGTTATCTTTTCTTCAGGGATATCGAAACGATCTACCAGATCTCGTTTGGTGGCCTGCGATATGCTGATGATGTGGTCGGCGCGCTGGGCCGATTTGCGGAAGATATAGCGGTAGTAGTTCCGATCCCAGGTGCGAAAATACTGCGGGTATCTCAGAAAGATCAGATCCAGCATGGTCACTACCATTGGGCAGGTGGTGCAGTTCGGCAAGACATGGCTGGGCCCGTGGAACAGCCCGTAATCCCCCTGATCCAACAGCTTTGGCAGACGGTGAAAGCGCCAGAGCGCATTACCCAAATCGCCGCCCAAACGCTGCTGTGCGGTGATGGTCGCCACCCGGGCGCTTCGTGGAGGGGCGAAGGCGCATTCGCCGGGAGGCTTGAACAGTGTCAGGCGGAGTTGATCATCAAAGTCAGGTGCCAGCAGCGCATTGACCAGGGTCCGGCTGTAGCGGCCCAGCCCGGAGGTGTTGCGGAAAAAGCGTTTGGCGTCCATAGCCACGTGGATCATGCAGATGCCTCTCGTCAGGTAAGTGGGGAGCGCCCTCGTTGAACGCCGCACCTTTGCGGCGGCTGGGCTGGCATAATGACCAGCGATGGCTGAAAATGCAACCCTCTGTTTACACCAGCAATGGTTCCAAGGGGTATTTTTGAAGATTGCCCTCACCCATATCCGTCAAGCCTGGTCGGGCGGCACGGAAACCTACCTCAACCAACTGGCCGCCTACCTGGCAGTGCAGGGGCATTCGGTAACCATTATCTGCCGACGGCGTCAGGAAACGCCCCATACGGCCGTTCGTTTCGTGGTGCTGCGATCGCCCACCTTGGGTGTCGCCCACCGGGTGTGGCAATTCGCCCGAGATGTCTCCCGCCATCTCGATCAGCAGGCCTATGATCTCGTATACGGTCTGGGACGGACCTGGCGCCAAGACGTGATACGCCTCGGTGGCGGCTGTCACCAGAGCTATCTGGAGCGTTCGCGGCCCCACACACTCTCCTGGGCCCAGCGGTACCTGGGCGCGGGTCGACTCAAGCACGCGCTCTACCGCAAAATTGAAACCCGCACCTTGTCTCCTCACACTCGCCAGATTATCGTGTGCAATGCCCGCATGGTCCGCGAGGACATCGTTGCCCGTTATGGCGTTCCGCGCAGACAGATCTCCGTGGTCGGCAACGGCGTCGACTTGGACCGCTTCCATCCGGTTCTAAAGGAGGACCGCGGTCGCCATCTGCGACGGTCCTGCGGATTTAGAAAGGGGGAAACCGTGCTCCTGTTTCTGGGATCGGGGTACAAGCGCAAGGGCCTCGACCTCTTGCTCACGGCCATGCCGGCCGTCATCCGGCGATGCCCCCGGGCACGGTTGCTCGTGGTGGGTTACGATCGCCACCAGGCGGCCTTTGAGCGCAGCGCGGGTGAATTGGGCATCTCTGACCGGGTGGTGTTTCTCGGCGGGCGCCGCGATGTGGCGGACTGCTACGCTGCCAGTGACCTCTATATTTTGCCGACGCGCTACGATCCCTTCGCCAACTCGACGCTGGAGGCCATGGCCGTCGGCCTGCCCGTCATCACCACCACGGCCAACGGCGGCAGCGAAGTGATCAGGCCGGGAATTGATGGCGAGGTCGTCGCCCCCGAGGCGGCCTCCCTCACCGAGGCGCTGCTGAACTGGTTGGACCCGGTGCGGTGCAGGAGCGCCGGCATTGCCGCCCGCCAGGCGGCCTCTCGACACAGCGCCGCATCCAAATTGGCGGCAACCATGGAACTTCTGGAACAGACCGCCGCAGCCAAACGGGCGAGTCGCCACGGCGTGCCGCAATGAGTCAGGATTACACGACCATCAGCGTCAACGGATTTCAGGGATGGGTGGTGGGTGGCGTTGCTTCTGGCGGCCTGCAAAACCACCTGGCGGCGATGCTGGCAATGGAGGGCGGCGCAGCCTGGCCAGCGGGACGGGATCGCCGCATCCGCAGGATCATCTGGGCCGGTCGCCCCTATTTTGTCAAGCACTATCGGTCGCTGACCTCCAGGGCCCGCTTACGATATGCGCTTCAACGGTCCAAGGCCCACAATGCGTGGCGGCATGCGCGAGGTCTCCAACAGGCCGGTGTCGCCACGCCCGAGGTGGTCGCCTATCTTCAGCGCGGTCACTGGTGGGACCAGCCCGAACAGGTGCTGGTGATGGAGGGGATCCCCGGAACAACCTTGCGGGAGGCGGTGCAGTCGTCCATGCCGCCTCGCCTGCGGCGGCGCCTGATCCTAGCGGTGGCCCGTTTCGTAGCCCGCCTCCACGATGCGGGGATCTACCATGGAGATTTCTCGGCCTTCAACATCATGGTGGCCAAGGCGGCGGACACCCCCGTGGGCTGGAAAATCTATCTCATCGATCTGGACGCCATTCGGTCGGTCCGCCGAATCTCCCTTCGCCGCCAGATCAAAAACTTGGATGAGCTGGGCCGCAACTTCACGCTCCTGTCAGAGGTTTCTGTCTTGGAGCGCCTTCGCTTTCTCCGCGCTTACGCCAGCGCCCGAAACGGGATGCCCCTGCCACTGCCCGCGCTCAAGCAAGCGGTTTGCCGCCGCACCGACACACGCATGCGGCGCTATGGCAAACGCTTTATCCCCCCCAGCTGACTTGGCGCGCGTCACCACCCCAGCTCCGCCATGGCCCATCTGCGAAACGCAGCCAATGCCGCCCGCGGGTCGTAAGTCGTAAGGCAGATGATCCCAATATCGCAATAGTTCTGATTGCAGGGTTGGCACTCGATGCCCTTGCGCACGCTGAGGTGCCGATCGGACGGGTAGGCCCAGCCGCGGCTGGTGGATCCCAGTATGGTGAAGCTGGGCGTATTCACCGCCACTGCGATGTGGCGGGGTGCCGAGCAGTTGCCCAAGTGGGCGTCGGCAGCCTTGATCAGCGCGGCGGACTGGCGCAAATCGGTCGCCGGTGCCACCACGGCACTTCCCCGCGACGCCTTCACGACCGCCTCGGCCACCGGCAGTTCATCCGGCCCCCAGAGCACCACTGGCAGCAGATCCAGCCGGTCGGCCAACATCCGGCACAACTCGCCGAAGTGCGCTGCCGGCCATCGTCGCGTCGCGCGCCGATGGCTGGGATCAACGGTGATGAGGCGCTGACGGCCATGCTGCGCCAATTCCTTACGCAGCTCTTGGCCCCACAGAACTTCCATGGGTGTCAAGAAGATTTCCGGCCGAAGCCAGTCGGAGGTGATCTGCAGGGGAGCTAGAAGGCTTTTTTTGTAGGTGACCGCATAGCCGTCGGCGGGCGTAACCTGGTGGGTGTAGAGCCGGCCCCGCCCTTTTTTGGGATAACTGATGCGCATTGGGGCGCCCGATCCGAAGGCCAATTGGGCGGAGCGGGGATTGGCCATGAAGTCGAGCACGGCATCGAAACGGTGCTGACGCAAGCGCCAGATAGTGTTGAGGGTGCGCCAAACCCCGTCTCTACGGCGCGTGACGAGCACCTCGTCGATATAGGGGTTGTGGGACAGCAGATGGTGGCTGGGACTTTCGGTGAGAAAGGCAACCCTCGCCGCCGGATGCGCCTCCTTGAGAATGTGGGCGATGGGGGTCGTGAGAATGACGTCGCCCACTTGGCGCAGCTGAATGATGAGAAACCGCTTCATGGAACGCTGTATCATTTCAAGTCGCCGAACAATTCCATATAGCGGCCGTAGAACGCCGCCTCCGAATAGTGTTGTTGGTAGGTTTCGGCCGCCCTGCGGGCCATGTCCCGGCGTAAAGCGGGCGTGTCGACGAGACGGATGATGGCGCGCGCCAGCGCGGGGCCGTCGCCTGCCGGTATGCGCTCGCCCGTCACGCCGGGGATGACGATCTCGCCGACGGCGTTCACCGCAGTGGCGACCACCGCCTTGCCCAGGTACATAAACTCCAGCAGGACCCGGCTGATGGTTTCCGAGGTGATGGAGTTCACCACACCGATATCGATCCGCTGCATCAGCCCGGCGATGTCATCCACCTGTCCGACAAAGGTGAAGTGAGACGAAACACCAGCCGCCGCCACACGCCGCTGAAGTGCTTCGCGGGAAAGATCCACATCCTTGCCCGCTACGAGGAAGTGTAGATCGCTGCGCAGGTGTGCGAGGGCGATGGCGACGGTGATGAAGCGCGCCTGGTCCTTGACCGCGCTCAGCCGGCCGATCATTCCAATGAGGATTCTATCCGGCGGTATCGCGTATCGGCTTGCGATGGTTGCGGTTGGGGTTCGGGGGCGGAAGTGATCCTCATCCACACTGCCGTAGATTACGCGGACCCGCTTCTGGATCGGATCAAACACCGCGGCATTGTCTCGCAGCAGTTGGCGGCAGGTGAGCACGACGGCATCCGCCAGGCGATAGCGAAGACGGGATAGAAAATGCGGCTGAATGCGGCGCTGGTCTCCGCGGGTGATCACCAGACGGGTGCGGCAGCAGAACTTGGCCAGCAGGCCGAAACTGTGGTCCTCGGAGCGATGGGAGTTGATGATTTCGATCCCTTGCGTTCTGACCAACTTCATCAGGCGGCGGAAACTGCGCAGTAGCTTGAGCGGATGACCACCGTAGAAGGCCAGTGGGGCGACCTGCAGGCCATATCGGCGCGCCATAGCATAGGCCGGGTAGCCGGGATCACAACCCACCCAGACCCGGTGGCCGTTGCGATGCAGCAGACGGGCGATATTCACCGCATAGAACGCCGTGGCATTCCACCAGCGGACATTGATGAGAATGAGAATACAGTATGAACGCGGCGGCGGCATAGACTCCCAGTTGTCTGTGGCCATTGCGTTGGCCTCGGTACTGCACCTGCTGCATCTACAGCCCGCGCCAGCATAACGAACTCTCCGGTGCGACTCAATCGAAAAGCCCGCCAACTTCTTCGAAAAAAGCATAGACACGGGCCGAGGCGCGTTTTAAAAGGAGCCCACCTAAGGTCGCCCGGTAGCGCTGGCGAAACGCTGTTCGGGGGATTCCGTTTGATGGTGGAGGGAACGATGTCGATCCGGGTGCTGCACATCGATGCCGAATATGGCTGGCGTGGCGGTCAGCAGCAGGTCGTCTACTTGCACGAGGGACTGCACGACCGGGGGTGGCCCACCACCCTGGCCTGCCAGCCGAAGTCCGATTTGTGGAACTACTGCCGCGGGCACGAGCTGCCCTGTGCAGCGGTTCGCATGCGCAACGAAGTGGATCTTTTGGCGGCCTATCGCATCGCTAGGCACTGTCGCCGCATGGGGGTCCAGGTGATCCACGCCCACGCCGCCCATGCCCACGCCATTGCGCTCTGGGTAAAATGGTTCCATCCTTCCCTGCGCTTCATCTCCACCCGGCGAGTCGACTTCTCCATTCGCCACACCATCTTCAGCCGTCTCAAGTACACCCATAAAAGCGTTGACCGCATCGTGTGCATCAGTGACCTGGTGCGACGAGTTCTGGTTGCCGATGGTGTCTCGCCCCATCGCTTGACCACCATCCATAGCGGCGTCGACACGGGCAAGCATGCCCACATTGGCAAGATGGGCACATTTAAAGCGGAACTGGGGATTCCCACGGACCACCTCCTCGTGGGTACCATCGCCGCTGTGGTGGGGCATAAAGACTATCCCAATCTCCTTCGAGCGGCACGTCATGTTATCGATGGGAATGATAAGGTGAGCTTCTGTGCGGTTGGAGACGGCGACCAATGGGACGCCGCCCAACAACTGCACCGCGAGCTGGATCTGGCGGGGCGATTTGTCTTTGCCGGTTATCGACGCGATGTGGGGCGCTTCTTGAAAAATTTTGATCTCTTTGTGTTGGCCTCACGGGAGGAGGGGTTGGGAACCTCCCTGCTCGACGCCCAGGCGGCAGGGCTGCCCGTCGTGGCCACCAGGGCCGGCGGCATCCCCGAAGTGGTGACGGATGGTCGCAACGGACGCCTCGTGCCGGCCCGGGATGCCCGGGCGCTGGCCGATGCCGTCCTGCAGCTGGCGGCAGACACAGCGTTCCGGCAACGCTTGGGAGATCAGGCCCGGCAGGATGTAGCGCGCTTCGCGGTGGAGAACACCGTGGATGCCTACCTCAAGCTCTATTCGGAATTGCTGACCCCTCACGCTTGAAGCCCCAGGGTTTTCCAAAGCGATCGGGCGCTGGGCTTCAGATCAAACCGCGCGACAACCTTCTCGCGCGCCTTGTCCGCCATCTGCCGTCGCAGCCCCGGATGCTGCACCAATCGCCCCACATAGCGGCGCCAGTCGGTGATCTCCTCCACCAGAAAACCATCCTCGCCATGATCGATAATTTCCGTGTTGAATCCCACCGCCGAGGCCACCGGCACCACACCGCAGGCCATGTACTGGAGGAGCTTGAAGCCGCATTTGCCGCGGGTGTATTCATCGTCGCTGAGGGGCATCAGGCCCACGTCGAAAGTCTGTAATTGTCGGATCTCCGCTTCGGCGGACCACAGATGAAAGTCGATGCCGGCGGAATCTCGGTCCAGCCGGTTTTCATTGGAGACCACCTGAAGAATGGGCGTTGGGGAGAGGGCGCGCAATCGCTCGAGAACCTCGGGGAGGAAGTGCTGGTTGGCGGCGGTCCCCATCCAGCCTACCGTTGGGGGACCCTCCTTGGGCGCGTCCGCAGCGGCCGGGCGGTAACGTGTGGTGTCAATGGGGGTGGGCAGGACGGTGACCCGCGAGTGATACTGCTGCGCTTTCTGGGCCAGAAAGCGATTGCCGGCGATGATGCCGTCCACCCGTCGACAGGTGGCTGCAAAGCGCCCCTCATCCTTAGTGGTGGCGCGCGCGGCTCCTGGATGATGGGTCCATACGGCGTCGTCGAAATCGTAGTAAAGCCGTCGGCAGCGGCGTTGGAGCAATGCCAGAAAAGCGGTCGGCAGCAGTTTTTTCTGCAACACGATGCTGTCCGCATGGGGCAGCTGCAGAAAGGTCAGGAAACGGGCGAAGAAGTTTTTGGGGATGCGGCGCCAGCCAATTTGGTAGCCCATTTGGGAGCCCAGCCTTACATACGGCAGCACCCGGAAGCGGACACTGGGCAATCGGTCGCCGCCCTGGGTGAGAAAAAGAAGGCGCCACCGCTCATCGTCGGCAACGATGGATTCGCTCACCGATGGCCTCACCGCACCACCTGTTGATCAATCACGGCACGAACCACATCGGGCGTCAGTTTGCGCATGCAGTCGAAATGGCCCTGGGGACATTGGCGGTCTCCATGGAGGGAGCAGGGTGCGCAGGCGGTGTCTGCCCGGATCAGGACCGCGCGGTCGTCATAAGTGAACATACCGGGGTCGGTTGGTCCGAAGATCACGAACGCTTGGCTGCCGACGGCCCGGGCCATGTGGAAGCTGACCGAATCGTTGCAAACCACATATCTGGCAGTCGCCAAGAGCGCACCGCTCTCCTTCAGGCTGAGTGCGCCGGCCAGGTTGGTGCAGCGGCTCCCGATACGCCTTCGGATGCGCTCGCCGTCTCGCTTTTCGGCGTTACCCCCGATAATGACGATGGGATCCGACAGCATCTCGCCGAGACGGGCAAAATGTTCCACGGGCCATCTCTTGGTGGGGTTGGCGGCGCCGATCGCCAGGACGACGGCACCGGCATGGGCCGCCACCCGTTCCTGGTCCGCCCGGCTGAAGCGAAAGCTCAGATTCTCTTCCCCCGGGGGGATCTCCAGGGACGCCAGGGCCTTGAAATAGCTGCTGACGATGGTGGCGTCGGCCCGGTATCGTACCAGGCGCAGATGGACGAGGAGCGCTTTCCACCAGGATCTTTTTCGATAGCGCAGAACACTGCCCGGCACTAAGACGCTGAGAATACGGGAACGTAACTTGGCGTGGAGGTCGATGATGAGATCGTATCGGTCCAGGCGGCGGGCGAAGGCCGTCAGGCCGATGAGGCCGCCGTAGCGCTCCTTGTCGAAGCGGATCAAGGTGTCGATATGGGGGTTGCCCTCGATCGCCTCGGAACAGCTCTGCATGACCAGATAGTCGATGCGGGCCTGTGGATAGCGCTCCCGCAAGGCGGCCACCACCGGCGTCGTGAGGATCACGTCGCCCAGCGAAGTGAATCGGATGACGAGGATACGCAATTCTCGGGTCCTCTGTGCGCTGTTCAAGCCGTGGCATCCGGATGTCGGCCGTTGGGCGCGATCCGTTCGATCACCCGGGTGGTGCTCACACCGGGCACCAGGGGCAGGATGGCGACCCGCCCGCCGGAGGCTTCCACGATGTCGCGTCCCACCACTGTATCCGGGGTATAATCCCCTCCTTTGACCAGTACGTCCGGGCTCAATTTACGGATCAACGCCAGCGGGGTATCTGTGTCAAACTTCACCACCATGTCGACGCAAGCCAAACCGGCCAGCAGGGTCATGCGCTGCGTGTCGGGCGTTACCGGTCGGCTGTCGCCCTTGAGGCGTTTTACAGAGGCGTCGCTGTTGACCCCGACGATGAGCCGATCGCCCAATTGGGCGGCGGCGTTGAGCAACTGCAGATGGCCCACGTGGAGGATGTCGAAACACCCATTGGTGAACACCACCTGGCGCCCCGCCGCGCGCCAGCGTTGGCGAAGAATCGCGGCCGCCTGAAGGTCCATGATTTTGGTGGCGGTGGCTTTGTTTTCCATCCGCAGGGCGCGCGCCAATTCATCTGCCTGGATCGCCTGGGTGCCCACCTTGGCGACCACCACACCGGCCGCTGCATTGGCGATCTCGGCGGCTTGCGGCATGGTCGCCCCGGCCGCCAGGCTGGCTGCCAAGGTGGCGATGACGGTATCACCCGCTCCCGATACGTCGAACACCTCCTGCGCACGAGAGCGGATGTGCAGGGAGGGCTGCCCCATCCCCATGAGACTCAGACCGTGGGAACCGCGGGTCACCAGGAGCCACTGTAAATCGAAGCGGTCTCTCACCGCCTCCGCCTGAGCGGTCAGTTGCCCTTCCTCATTGGATGCCGCCCCGGCCACGGCTTGGAATTCGGCCGTGTTGGGTGTGATCGCTGTGGCACCCCGATAGCGTTCCCAGTCGGATCCTTTGGGATCGACAAGGACCGGCAGCCGGCGCCGACGACAGGCGGCGATGATCCAGGCCGCCAGATCCCCCAGAAAAACCCCTTTGCCGTAGTCGCTGAGGATGACCGCGCCTGCCTGGGGCAGGGCCTCCGCAATGCGTGCTTTTAGGTCGGCTAGGGTGGCTTCGGCCAGCTGCCGTGGTGCCTCTTCATCCATCCGAAGGAGCTGCTGGCCCTGGCCGAGAATGCGGGTTTTGGTGGTCGTGGGCAAATCGTCAGTGGCAATCAAGGCATGTGCAAGCGTGTGTTCACCGAGGAGGTTTTCGAGATAATCGCCTTGCGAGTCGCTGCCGCGTACGCCCAACAGTTGGACGTTGGCGCCCAACCCGGCGATATTGAGGGCCACGTTGCCGGCGCCGCCAAGCGCCTGGCTTTTCTGTGTCACCCGAACCACAGGCACGGGGGCCTCTGGCGAGATGCGGGTGACTTCCCCCCAGAAGTAGCGGTCCAGCATGACGTCGCCGACAACGAGAACGGCGGCGGTCGAATAGTCGGGCATCGAGAGCGCGGTCACAGGAGAACTCCCTCGTGTTTCACAGGTATGGGTCCTCTTGCTGGAGGTATTGGGTGACGTAGTCGCTCACCCCCGCTTCTAGGCTGGTAAACGGTCTATCGTAACCGGCCGACCTTAAAGCGTCGACCTCGGCACAGGTGAAGTACTGGTAGTGGTCGCGCAGATGGTCCGGCATCTCCTTGAATTCAATCGTGGGCGCCAGCTTGAGCGCTGCGAAGACGGCCGCTGCCAGGTCATACCAGGTGCGGGCTTGACCAGTGCCCACATTGAAAAGCCCATGGACGCCAGGGTGTTCCAGAAGCCACCAGATCACATCGACACAATCTTTGACATAGATGAAATCGCGCTGCTGACCGCCATCGGAGTAGTCCGGGCGATAGGATTTAAAGAGGCGGATTACCCCTTCGGCCGCGACCTGGTGAAAGGCCTTGAACACCACGCTGCACATGTCCCCTTTGTGATATTCATTGGGGCCGTAGACGTTGAAGAATTTCAACGAGGCCAGACGATCAAAGCACCGCTCGCGTAGCGCCCAGAGATCGAACAGGTGTTTGGAATACCCGTACATATTGAGGGGCTTGAGCTGCGCCTGCGAATCCGGCGCGTCGCTGAAGCCCCGGTCGCCGTTGCCGTAGGTGGCGGCGCTGGATGCGTTGATGAAGCGGATGCCGTGTTCCAGCGCATAGCGGGCCAGCCGCTGGGAGTAATGCAGGTTGTTGGTCATGAGAAAATCGGCGTCGGTTTCCGTGGTCGCCGAGCAGGCTCCCATGTGAATGATGGCCGTGATGCGGCCCAGGGCACCGCTCTCCAGGCGATCCAGGAACCGGCTTTTGTGCAGGTAATCGCGGTATCGGCGGTTGACCAGGTTTTTCCATTTTTCGCTATCACCCAGGTTGTCTACCACGAGTATGTCATCCACGCCCGCCTGGTTTAGGCGCCACAGGCAGGCGCTGCCGATGAAGCCGGCACCGCCGGTGATGATGTACATAGGGACTCCAAGTTGTCAGTAAGGCTGGGATGGCGCTTTTTGAATTGTCTCTGATTTTTGGCGCAAGTTGGGTCGCTTAATAGCAATGCGGTCGCGTGAATTCAAGCGCAAGCTGCGACGGGTTCACCTCAGCCTTGAAACTCGATGGTTTCAAAAAGACCGCCCGCAAGATCCACCAGACGCATACGCCCACGCAGTCCCGATCCACGACCGAGCAGAATCCGGAGCGTTTCGTTCACTTCCAGGTTGGCCATCAGGGTGACAATATGGGGCAGGCAGCCCAGGGAGGTCTCCGCCCCTTTTGCGGCAGCTCGGGCCTGGGGAGGGCCGTAGATCTGCTCCAGGCTGCGGTCACCGGGAAAGATCACCAGAAGGTGGCCGGCCTCACCCCCAACGGCGGCGGACACCATGGGGATGCCCACCGCTCCAGCTGCCTCCGCCAAAGTGAAGCGACCGGGAATGTTGTCCAGACAGTCGACGACCACCTGGACTTCCGCCAGAATGGCGGCCGCATTTTGAGCCGTCAAATAGTCGGCGTGGGGAAAGGTTTCCGTGGTTGCGTTGATGGTCCGGATACGGTCGGCGGCGGCGGCCGCCTTGGAAACCCCCAGGTTGGTCTCGGTGCAGTGCGCCTGACGGTTGAGATTGTGATCGCTAAAGGTGTCACCATCCACCAAGGTCAATCGGCCGAGTCCCACACGTGCGAGGGCTTCGCTTACCGCACCGCCCAGCCCCCCCAGTCCGACCACGGCCACGTGGGATTCGAGAAGCGTAATCTGGTCTTCGCGGTCATAGGTTTTGAAATTGCGGGCATATCGCAGGGGCAGGATGCCGTTTCGCAACGCGGTGATCTCGATCGTTCGCCGGCTGACCTGAGAGCGTGCCGCCAGCTGTGCCACCGTCGCCACCTCCAGGACCTTGACCGTTTCACCGTCCGGTTGCTCCGAATCCGTCGCTGCGGTTAATATCCGCTGTGTCAACGCGTGGTCCAAGGTTCAACCTCCCGCCACGGGTGGGAAGAGCCCCACGCGTTCGCCACCGTGGAGAACGGTATCCAAGGTACCCTTGATGCCGTTGATGAAGATCAGTTTGGCCTTTTCGGCCGGGAGGCCGATCGTGTCCAGTACCTCGGCAACCGATTGCCCTGGTTCGATGGACAAGCGCTCTCCTTCCGAGGGAAGGTATTTGGAAAGATGCGCAAATAATTTCAATTCGATATGGACGCTCATATGCATTCCTTCCGCTCCCGCGACTCAATGCTTTGGTCTGGGCGCCGTGGGTTTGGGAGCAAATTTGAGGCAGGGCTGACCGGAAGTGCGCTGTACCACCTGAGAGGGCAGGGGACGACTTTTAAATTGCAGCGCTCGGCAGCCATGCGGGGCGCGGCCGTCCCACGTTACGAAGTAGTGACGGCAGCGTCGGCAGTTGACCCGCTTGCTGGTTGCACTCGCCTCGGAATTACCCATGGTGAGGATATGTATAGCCTATTTTGGCAAGGTCGTAAAATTGCGACAGGAGGGGCGCGACGATTGGCGACGGTGCCGAGGCCAATGATCGCTTAAGATCGTCCAACCATCGGTGGTGCGACAGGCGCGGCGTTATGGCCCTGTGTGGCGTTGCAGAACCCGCTGAACCGTTGTTCCTCGCCATCGTCCCCGGCCGGAGGGGGTGGGCGTGCCCTCTTCATTGAGCCGATCGGCGATACGGGCGTAACTGAGTTTTTGATTCCGCCAAGCGCTGATCTTCTCGCCAAGGTCGGGCGTCTCGGGGATGCCCGGTTGGGGGGCGACGTCGCCGTCGGAAACCGGTTCACGCGCGGTGGGCGACTTCACGGCACCCGCTTCCAGACTAGCAGCGATCCGTTCCAGGGCTGCCGCCGTGCGGATCTCGGCCTCGGCACGCTGCTCCTGGGCCGCGGCCAATTGCTGCTGCGTATCCGTTAGTTGATTCAGGGCCTCCTTTATTGTTTCAAGGGATTCCGTGGCCAACCGTTGGTCAGAGTCCCTTTTGCGCCGATCCGTCACCCGTCGATTGGGGTGTTTGCCCTGTGGATCGCCATATGAACGCCGGTTACCGGTGTTGGGCTTGCGCAGATTTCCACTGCGTAGGTTGTGTAAGAAATCATCCATATTGCAATGTCTCCAGATGGTTCCGGGGAGTGTCGCCAGGTGTATGTTCACGGGGATTGTTGGTCGCTTAACGCACCAGGTACACCGCCTGGCGGAGTTCAACTGACAGGCCAATTCCCGGAACGGGTGGAAGCAGTTTCGATACCACTGATTCAGGAGGTGGTCGGGAAGTCAGGCAGCGTCAGAAAAAGATACTGTGCAAGCTCAATATCGGTTCGCGCGGCGCAAACTTAATATCAAGATATCACATTCGCAAAGAGGTGGCGTTGCGCCGAGCGGATAATCCGAAGAGCGAGAGCCCTGCTCCGGTTTTCTCGGCAGTGTGGGTGGACCGGTATCGTCAGGCGGGGCCGCTGTCCGCGGCATGATGGGGCCGCGGGCAGCGTTAACTGGCGTTCTTAATTACGGAGTTCGGAAACGGGGTGAGATCTCTCGGGTGCAAGCTCGTCCGGTTCGAACTTCAGGGTGGCGAAGTGATCGGCCAGCGTCTCGGCCCGTCGGATGAGGGCGACACTGCCGTCTTGCCTGAGGAGAAGCTCTTTGGGACGCAGTTTGCCGTTGTAATTGAAGCCCATGGCGTGGCCGTGGGCACCGGTGTCGTGGATGCAGAGCAGATCTCCCTCGCGTATGGGGGGTAGGCGGCGTTGGATGGCAAACTTGTCGTTGTTCTCACACAACGAGCCGGTGACGTCGACCACCTCAGCATCCACGCCCGCCGGTTTGCCCAAAACGGTGATGTGATGGTAGGCGCCGTACATCCCCGGTCGCATGAGGGCGCTCATGTTGGCGTCCACCCCCACGTAGGTACGATAAATCTCCTTGCGGTTGATGGCCGCTGTCACCAAAACACCGTGAGGACCGGTCATGTAGCGTCCACTCTCCAGGTAGAGGTGGGGCATATAGCCGTTGCGCTGTTTGAAGGCCGCCATTCGGGCGGTGATCTCGTCGGCCATGGCACTGAAATTGAGGGGCTTTGCATCGGGCTGGTAGGGGATTCCGAGGCCACCGCCGATATTGACAAACGCGAACTGAATGCCCAGTGCAGCCGAGAGGCGCTCCATCTCTTCCAAGAGCATCTCGGCGGTGGCCACCATGTAAGTGTAGTTGAGCTCATTTGAGGCCAGCATGGTATGCAGGCCGTAGTGTTTGACACCGCGATCGCGGGCGCGCCGGTAGGCCTCTTCGAGCTGATCATAGGATACGCCGTATTTGGCCTCCACCGGGTTCCCAATGATGTCGTTGCCGGTTCGGCGCGGTCCGGGGTTGTAGCGAAAGCTGAGCAGCTCTGGCAATTGGGGCACTTTTTCCAGCAAGCTGATATCATCCAGGTTGAGGATGCAGCCACCATCCTGGAGTGCCACCTCGAATTCGGCCGCGCTGGTATTGTTGGAAGTAAACATGAGCTGTTCGGGCCCGGCGCCGATCTGACGACAGAGGGTCAGTTCGGCCACAGAGCTGCAGTCGAAACCGAATCCCATGGCGGCCATGAGCTTGAGGATTTCCGGATTGGGCAGCGCCTTCACGGCAAAGAACTCCTGGAAGCCGTCCAGTCGGGCGAAGCCTTCGAGAAGCTGACGACCCGTGTCCCGGATCCCCACTTCATCGTAAATATGAAACGGCGTGCCGTAGTGCGCGGCGATCTGGGGCAGGATGGGGTAGAGACGTTGTTCGAATTCGGTGGTCATGGGCATGGGACTACTCCTTTAGTGCGGTCTCGATGCGGTCCAAAGCGGTGGTGACGTTCTCCAGGCTGTTGAAGGCACTGATACGAATATACCCTTCACCGCAGCGACCGAATCCGGCTCCCGGTGTGACGACGACCCCCGCTGTCGTTAGCAGACGGTCGAAAAATGTCCAGGAATCGCTCTTGCCATCCACCCAGATGTAGGGCGAGTTTTCACCCCCGATGCAGTCAAAGCCCAGCGCCGTCATCTTTTCCCGGATCAGCTTGGCGTTCACCAGGTAGCCGTCGATGAGGGCCTTGGTTTGCTGCTGGCCGGCAGGGGTGTAAACGGCTTCGGCCGCCCGCTGCACGGGGTAGGAGACGCTGTTGAACTTGGTGGTGTGGCGCCGGTTCCAGAGCGAGTGGACGGGATGCGATCGGCCAACGCTGTCATAGGCGTGGCAGGCTTTGGGTACCACCGTATAGGCACAGCGGGTGCCGGTGAAGCCAGCCGTCTTGCTGAAGCTGCGGAACTCGATGGCCACCTCCTCGGCGCCGGATACTTCGTAGATGGAGTGGGGCAGGCTTTCATCGCGAATAAAGGCCTCGTAGGCGGCGTCGAAGAGGATAAGGGCCTTGTTCTCCCTGGCGTAGTCCACCCATTCCTGCAGCTGATCTTTGGCAATGGTGGCACCAGTGGGGTTGTTGGGATAGCAGAGGTAAATGAGGTCCACTGGGGAGTGGGGCAGGCTGGGGATGAAACCGTTTCCGCGATGGCCCTCCAGGTAGACAAACCCCTCGTAGCGACCCTCGACAGCCCCGCCGCTGCGGCCGGCCATGACGTTGGTGTCCACATAAACCGGGTAGACCGGATCGGGAATGGCCACGGTGATCTCTGTTGCGAAAATTTCCTGGATATTGCCGCTGTCGCACTTGGCGCCATCGGAAACAAAGATCTCATCGGCCGCAATTTGGGCGCCCCGCACTTGGAAGTCGTTTTGGGCGATGGCCTCTCTGAGGAACTCATAGCCCTGCTCGGGGCCGTAACCGCGGAAGCTGGCATCGGCCGCCATCTCGTCCACCGCTGTATGCAGCGCTTGGATGCAGGCCTCGGGCAGGCCATGGGTAACATCGCCGATACCCAACTTGATCAACGGTTTCTCTGGGTGGGCTTGCTGGTGGGCGGTCACCCGTCTGGCGATCTCTGCGAAGAGATAGGAGGACTGCAGCTTGAGGTAATGCTCGTTGATGCGTATCATCTTGGTTGGTCTCCTCGGCTGATGTTAAACCATGGTATAATGACGTTGAACTGCTTTAGCGGCCATTCAGATCGATATCATCCAAGGGCATGAGGGCTGTTTCCTTGAAGGTCGATAGAACGACCGTGGTTTCAGTGGCGGCGATACTCTTGTCGGCGTGGAGCTCTTCACGAATCAGGCGGCCAAGTTCCTCGGTATCCCGCACGCGCACCTTGATGAGCAGCCCGTCCTCTCCGGCGATGTGGTGCACCTCCTGGACGGCGCTCAATGCACTGAGAAACGCCCCTGTATTGGTGGCGTCGCCGGGTCGACGACAGGTGATGCCGATGAATGCGATCAGGTCCCGTTTGAGACGCCTGGGATTCAGGCGGACTTCATACCCGTCAATGTATCCATTCTTCTCAAGTTTGCGGATTCGTTCCAGCACCGCGGAAGGGGCCATGCCCACTTGACGGGCCACCTCCACGTTGGGGATACGGGCCTTCTCCTGCAGGATTTTCAGTATCTGCAGGCTGATGTCGTCGATCATTTTTAATTCCTTTCGATTGGAAGAATATAATTCTCTATGCTTAATATTGTCAAGAATATTATTTCAATTATTTGTGTTTTAACAGAACATATGCTTAGCGCCGACCCTTCTAACAGCCAACTCCGCGAACCGCAACGCACCACGCGGTCGGACCCATCCCATGCTAGACATCTGGTACTGGATGAACGGGCCCGTTGAAGAGAGGCGTGAGGGGGACATTGACACCATGACCAAACGCGTGCTGGTACCCATTGCCGACGGAACCGAAGAGATGGAGGCCGTCATCATCATCGACGTGTTGCGACGGGCGGGAGCGGATGTCACCGTTGCCTCGGTCGGAAAGCCGCAGGTGACCGCCTCCCGCGGTGTGAAACTTGTGGCCGACACCACGATCGAAGCGTGTCGCGATAGCGTATTTGATCTTATTGTTTTGCCGGGGGGCATTCCGGGCGCAGAGCATCTGCGCGATTCGGCGGTCTTGGTGAGTATGCTGAAGCGCCAACGCTCGGCAAAGCGGTGGTATGGGGCTATTTGCGCTGCGCCGGCGGTGGTTCTGGCCCACCACGGCTTGCTTGAAGAGGGCGGGGCCACCTGCCATCCAAGCTTTGCCCAGCTGCTACCCGAAGCCAGCCGGATCGATCAGGCGGTCGTGAAAACCGGACACTGTGTCACCAGCCAGGGGCCCGGTACGGCGATGCGTTTTGCCCTCGAGTTGACAGCGCTGCTATTTGGTCGCACAGCAGCCCAGACAGTGGCGGCCGGGATGGTGGTGTCGTCCACCGACCCATAACCGCTGATCGTTCTCATGGAATGGGCCTGTCTGGCGGCGCTCGGCGTCACATTTTTACCTTGTTCTTTTACACAATTCTGTGTACATATCCCTATTTGTATTCAAATTGATTCGCATGCCTATTCCGCTCAGGCGTCGGCCCCGAATCCCCCACTTACAGCGGGAGGAGGGCAGCTGCGTTTTTCTGCTTGACACCTGGGGGTGGTTTGCCCTATTTAAGCCGGATTCTATTTTTCGCTTTGGGAGAATTAACGGTGAAGAAATACACTTACAGCGCAAAACGCTCGGACAACCCAAACCGCTGGTATGTGGTCAATGCGGAAGGTAAGGTGTTGGGGCGTCTGGCCTCAGAGATTGCCGCCCGCCTCAAGGGTAAACACAACCCACTCTACACGCCACATGTGGACATGGGCGACTCCATCGTCGTGATCAACGCTGACAAGATCGTTTTGACGGGCCGTAAATGGGAGCAGAAAATCTACTACCGCCATAGCGGTTACGTCGGTGGGCTCAAGGAGATCAACGCGCAGAAGCTGCATGAGAAACGCCCTGAAGACATGGTCCGTTTCGCCGTCAAAGGGATGCTGCCCAAGAATCGCCTTGGCCGCCAAATGATCAAAAAGCTGAAAGTTTATGCTGGTGACCAACATCCCCACGAGGCCCAGCAGCCCGAAGCCTTGGAGATTTAAGCGCTCCCTCCGGAGAATTGGATACCACGTCCGTAGAACCTATCGCCCACATCTTTGACTTGGTGACAGAATGACACAAGAAAACGTATACTACGCCACAGGCAAACGCAAAACCGCCATCGCCCGGACTTGGATCAAACCCGGTAATGGGGAGATTACGATTAATGATCGCCCCCTGGACGATTTCTTCAAGGTCCCGACGGCCAAAACCATTCTGCGCCAGCCCCTGGTCCTGACCAATACCTTGGACAAGTTCGATATCCGTGTTCGTGTGGTCGGTGGCGGCATCTCCGGACAAGCCGGGGCGATTCGTCATGGGATCACCCGGGCGCTGATGCAGTTCGATCCGGAGTTGCGCCCTGCGCTCAAGAAGGCCGGCTTCGTCAAACGCGATCCGCGCGTCAAGGAGCGGAAGAAATATGGTCAGCGCGGTGCTCGGGCACGATTCCAATTCTCCAAACGTTAAACCCAATAGCGCCGCATACAGGACGACAACGGGGAGCAGGCAACGCCTGCCCCCCGTTTTAGCTTCAGGTTTCGCCCCAGCTCTCCCCACCGTGCGATCCACTTCGGGAAGGGCGTCTGTACGGCCATCACCCCTCTGCCTTATCGCTTGCCCGCGCCGCCGTTTCAGACGAGGGTCACCTCATCGGGATACCGGGTCAGCGGCTCCAATCCCCTGGCCGTCACTAAATGGGTGTTTTCGATCCCTACCACGCCGACGCCAGGGAAGATCACCTTGGGCTCCAGCGCCACCACCATGTTCTCCGCCAACACCATCTCCTGACCCTTTGCCAGAAAAGGGTATTCATCCAACTCCAGCCCCACACCGTGCCCGACGAAGCGAATGCGGGCCGCTCCGGTACCCATGAAATGATCTGCGTGACCAAGATCATCTGCCAGTGCCACTGCTTTGGCGTAGACGGCGCCGGCGGTGGTGCCCGGTAGCGCCATCGATTTGATCTCCTCCTGGATGGCGACCATGTCGGCCTGGGCCTTGGTGAGGTCGGCGGGCAGCTTACCCAAGCAGTAGATGCGGGTGTGGTCGGCCAAATAGCCTTGATGGGCGAAGACATAATCCACCAGCACCGGCTGGCCGCGCGTGATGGAATGGAAGCTGGGGCCCTGGGCGACCGCCGGTGAAACGGCCGCGCCGCCGGTAGGGGAGGCCAGATAGCTGGGTTCCGCCGCCGACGCCCCCGCCATTAGGTGACCGTAAAAGAGTTCACTGCCCCACAGTCGCATGCGTACAAATCCTTGATGTCCAAGACCGCGGGCGAAGGCTTCCAGTTTTCCGGCGACTGCGATCTCGCTGGATCCGGCTGCCAGCACCAGGGGCACATGGGCGGCCACCCGATCGGCCAATGCGGCTGCCTGCCGCATCAGATCCACTTCATAGGCCGTTTTGACCGACCGCTGCATTCGGATGCCGTGTGAGACGTCCACGATCGTGACATCGCCAAAGCGTTTGCGGTATTGAAAGTACAGATTGGTGGGCAGCACATCCAACTCCATTCCCAGTCGTTTGGGAAATGATAGGCCGTGGTCACGGAGCAGGTCGCCGATTTGCCGCGGACTCGAAAAGGGCACCACCCGCTTGAGGGCCGACTCCCTGCGGGCGCGTTCAAAATCCTTGCGGGCCATTAGCAAGGCTTCCCCCTCGGCGGGAACGTACAGGTGAGCCTGCTGGATCGTGCCGGCAAAGTAAAATAGATCGGTGTTCTGAAGGATCAGGGCGCCGTCTATATCCTGGGCGCGCAGAAGGCGTTGCAGGCGTTGGATGCGGTTTTCGAGTTCTGCAGCTGGTGTGTATTGTTGGGGGGTCTCAGCAGTCATCCGATTCCTCTCCTCGGTGATGGTGGACTATCGCGCCGGCGGGCCTCCGCGGTGACGGCGAGCCCGCCTGGCGACCCAGGGGCCGAGCCTCCGCACACGGCAGGTGGTGTCACTAGACCATGACCTATGCCGATTGGCGGTGCGCTGTCAAGCGCCTCGCAGTGCGAAACTTGCAAACTTGGGGGCAATGCATTATGTAAGCGTATTGAATGGTTATGCCGAATTCACCGCCCAGTTCATCCGAATTGTCGGGTTGATCCGGGCCCTCTTGTCGCATGATTTCTGGTGCCGCTGCAAAGCGAATATACTTCCATTTTTCACAGCCGTCGTCGGGCGTATGACACCTGCTGATTGACGTCCGGCCTCGACCGCTTACCATATACCATAAGCACTCAAACCCATGAGGAGGTGATATGGTATGGAATCAGCGTAGCTTTCGGTTGATGCCCCTGCTGCTGTTCTTGCTGCTGGCTCTGCCCGGGTCGGTGTCCGGCGATATCGTCGGTGCCCATGGCTTGGCCATGACGGGTACGCCCAAATACCCCGCGGGTTTCAACCATTTCGACTATGTCAATCCCCAGGCGCCCAAGGGCGGCACGGTTCATCTGGACGCCCGCGGTACCTTCGATAGCCTCAATCCCTTCATCATCAAGGGGGCCCCTGCCGCGGGAATCGGCCTCATCTACGATACGCTCACCACCCAGTCCCTGGACGAGAGCTTCTCCCAGTATGGGCGATTGGCCAACCGGATCGACATGCCCGCCGATCGGCGCTGGATCGTCTACCACCTGCACCCGAAGGCCCGCTTCCACGATGGCAAACCGGTGACCGCTGAAGATGTTGTCTTTTCCTTCAACATCCTGAGAGAGAAGGGCGACCCCCTCTACGGCAAGTACTGGGCCGATGTGGTCAAAGTGGAAGCCCTGGACCCCCTTAGCGTTCGCTTCGACCTGGGGGACGGGCAGAACCCGGAACTGCCCCTCATCATTGGGCAGCTCACCGTTATGCCCAAACATCATTGGGAGGGACGCGATTTCAGCAAGCCGGGCCTGGAGATCCCAATAGGCAGCGGCCCCTACCGTATTGCGGACGTCAAGCCGGGGAGTTCCATCACCTACCGACGCGATCCCGACTACTGGGGGCGCGACATCCCCGTCAACCGGGGGCAGTACAATTTCGGCACCATCGTCTACGACTACTACCGCGATCCCACCGTCTCCTTGCACGCTTTCAAGGCGGGGGAGTATGACTTCCGCCAGGAGAATATCTCCAAGGCCTGGGCTACGGCCTACGTGGGACCGGCCTTCGACGATGGCATGGTGGTCACGTTGGAGATTCCCAACGATGTCAACCAGGGCATGCAGGCCTTTGTCTTCAACACGCGACGCAGCTTCTTCAAGGATCCGCGGCTGCGCCAGGCCTTGGCCTACGCCTTCGACTTCGAGTGGACCAACAAGAACCTTTTCTACGGGCAGTACATCCGCAGCACCAGCTTCTTCTCCAATTCAGAGCTGGCCGCCACCGGGTTGCCAAGTGACGGAGAGCTCAAGATCCTTGAGCCGCTCAAAGCCGAGCTGCCCCCCGACGTCTTCACCAAGGCTTACACTCCCCCCACTACCGACGGCAGTGGCAATATCCGCCGCAGTCTGCGCACCGCCTTGGGGCTGCTGAAAAGCGCCGGTTGGGAGGTGAAGGGCAAGCAGTTGACCCACCTCAAGAGCGGAGAACGTCTCGCCTTCGAGATACTGCTATACGATCCCACCTTCGAACGGGTGGTGCTGCCCTTCAAGAAGAACCTGGCCCGCTTGGGGGTCGAGATGTCGATACGGGTGGTGGACACCGCCCAGTATATCAACCGGCTGCGTGAATACGATTACGACATGATCATTACCACCTATGGTCAGTCCGAGTCGCCGGGCAACGAGCAGCGGGAGTTCTGGTCCACCGCGGCGGCCGACATCCCCGGAACGCGTAACTACGCCGGCGTACGCAGTGCGGCCATCGACGCCCTCGTCGAGAAGGTGATCGAGGCGCCCACCCGCCAGGACCTGGTCCTGCGCACCCGCGCTTTAGACCGGGCCCTGCTCTGGGGTCATTACGTCATCCCCCAGTGGCACATCAACGCCTATCGGGTGGCCTACTGGGATTTCTTCGAGCGTCCCCAACAGACACCGCGCTATTCACTGGGGTTTAACACCTGGTGGGTCAATCCGGAAAAGGCCACCCGGGTGCAGCGCTATCGCAAACAAAGCGTGCCCAAGGGGTCCTGATACCCTATGCTGGCCTATATCCTCAGACGCCTGGTGCTCATCATCCCGACCCTGTGGGGAATCGTGACGATCAACTTCTTCATCGTCCAGGCCGCCCCCGGCGGACCGGTGGAGCAGATGATCGCCCGATTGCAGGGAGATGCGGTGGGGGCCACCGAACGCTTCACCGGCCGTGACACCGGCGAAGTGGCCGAGGGCGGAAGCCAGGAGAACACCGTCGGCGTTTCGCGGGGTGCCCGCGGTTTGGATCCCGAGCTGGTCGCAAAGATAGAGAAACTCTACGGCTTCGATGAACCACTGCTGGTGCGCTATCTCAAGATGCTCCGGAACTACGTGGTATTCCGCTTGGGGGAGAGCCTCTTTTACGGCCGCTCGGTGGTCGATCTGATCCTCTCCAAGCTGCCCGTCTCCGTCTCCCTGGGTGTCTGGAGCACCCTCCTGATCTACCTCATCTCCATCCCCATGGGGATCCGCAAGGCCGTTCACCACGGCTCCCGCTTCGACGTGTGGACCAGTTCGGCCATTGTTGTGGGCTACGCCATTCCCGGTTTTCTCTTCGCCATCCTGCTCATCGTGGTCTTCGCCGGTGGTGTCTATCTGGATTGGTTTCCGCTGCGCGGCCTGACCTCGGACAATTTCGCAGCCCTCACCTGGGGTGCCAAGATTCTCGATTACTTCTGGCACCTGGCCCTGCCGGTGACGGCCATGGTGATCGGCGGTTTCGCCACGCTCACCATGCTGACCAAGAATACGTTTCTGGACGAGATCGGCAAGCAGTATGTGGTCACCGCCCGGGCCAAAGGCCTCAGCGAGGCCCGCGTGCTTTACGGCCACGTCTTTCGCAACGCCATGCTGATCATCATCGCCGGTTTCCCGGCGGCCTTCGTCTCCATGTTCTTCACCGGTTCCCTGCTTATCGAAACCATCTTTACCCTGGACGGGCTCGGCCTGCTGGGTTTCGAGGCGGCCATAAACCGCGACTATCCCGTCATGTTCGGTACGCTCTACATCTTCACGCTGCTGGGGCTGCTGCTGAAGCTGGTCAGCGACTTGACCTACACGGTGGTTGATCCGCGGATCGACTTCGAGGCGCGCGGCTGATGGCGACGGCATCCGGCACTCCGACGCTCTCCCTGCGGGGCCTCAGCCCCCTTAACCAACGCCGCTGGCGCAACTTCAAGGCCAATCGGCGCGGCTTGTGGTCTTTGTGGCTTTTTCTGATCCTGTTCACCCTGTCGCTGGGCGCCGAGTTCATCGCCAATGACAGGCCCCTTTTGGTGCGCTACGACGGCGGTTTTTACTTCCCCGTCCTCAAGGCCTACGCCGAGACCACCTTCGGCGGTGAATTCGCCACCGAAGCGGAGTACCGTGATCCCTACGTGGTGGAGCTGATCCAGGCCAAGGGGTGGATGGTCTGGCCCCCCATCCCCTTTGCGGACGACACCATCATTCTCGACCTGCCGGTGGCCGCGCCCGCCCCCCCCTCGGCACAGAACTGGCTAGGCACCGACGACCAAGGACGCGACATTGTTGCGCGCCTTATCTACGGCTTTCGGATATCGGTCCTCTTTGGGCTCTGTCTGACCTTCTTCAGTTCGGTCGTCGGCGTCGGCGTCGGCGCCGTTCAGGGGTACTATGGCGGTTGGGTGGATCTCTCCGGCCAGCGGTTCATGGAGATCTGGTCAGGACTGCCGGTACTCTATCTGCTCATCATCCTCTCCAGTGTGGTGCAGCCCAATTTTTGGTGGCTTCTGGGCATCATGCTGCTCTTCAGCTGGATGACACTCGTCGACCTGGTGCGGGCGGAGTTTTTGCGGGGACGCAACCTGGAATACGTGCGCGCCGCCCAAGCCTTGGGGCTGCACGACAGTATGGTCATGTTCCGTCACATTCTGCCCAACGCCATGGTCTCCACCATTACCTTCATGCCCTTCATCCTCAGCGGGGCGATTACGACCCTGACCAGCCTCGATTTCCTCGGTTTCGGGCTTCCCGCCGGGTCGCCGTCCCTGGGCGAGCTGCTCAAGCAGGGCAAGGCCAATCTTCAGGCACCTTGGATCGGACTGTCCGCCTTTTTCGCCCTGGCCCTCATGTTGACCCTCCTGGTGTTCATCGGCGAAGCCGCCCGGGATGCGCTCGACCCCCGACATGCCGTGGAACATCCGGTGGCGGAGACTGAGGAGGCACCGTCATGAGCGACCTCCTGCTGGATATCCAAGATCTACGGGTGGACTTTCGCAGCAGCGGACGGGTGGTCCACGCTGTGCGGGGCGTCGACCTGACGCTTCAAAAGGGCGAGACCGTGGCCTTGGTGGGCGAGAGCGGCTCGGGCAAAAGTGTGACGGCCCACGCCACCCTGCGGCTCCTACCCTATCCGGACGCCAGCCATCCCAGCGGCAGCATCCGTGTGAACGGGATCGACATCCTTCAGGCCGACGCCGAGACCCTCAGGCAGATCCGCGGCAACACCATCGGGATGGTCTTCCAAGAACCGATGAGCGCCTTGAACCCCCTGCACACCGTGGCGCGACAGATTCGAGAAGTCCTTCTGCAGCACAACGCCATGAGCGTTACGGCGGCCGACCAGCGCGTGCAAGAGCTGTTGGAACTGGTGGGTATCGATGCGGTGGCGAAACGGATGGCGGCCTATCCCCATGAGCTCTCCGGCGGTCAGCGCCAACGGGTGATGATCGCCATGGCCCTGGCCAACGAGCCGGAACTGCTCATCGCCGATGAACCCACCACAGCGCTGGACGTCACTGTGCAGGCGCAGATCCTCGATCTGCTCAAGGCACTTCAGGCCAAGCTCCGTATGGCCGTCCTCTTGATCACCCATGACTTTGGTGTGGTCCGGCAGATCGCCGATCGAGTGGCCGTCATGTACCGCGGAAAAATTGTGGAGCGCAACACCACCCAGACGTTGTTCGCAGCGCCGGTCCACGCCTATACCCGCAGATTGATGGACGCCGATCCCAAGGGTGAGCCGGTGCCGGTGGCGGACAGCGGATCTGAAATCCTGGCCACCCGCGATCTCAAGGTATGGTTTCCCATTAAGAAGGGGTTCCTTCGCCGCACAGTGGATCACGTCAAGGCCGTGGACGGGATCTCCCTCTCGATCCGCAGGGGGGCTGCTCTGGGGGTGGTCGGAGAGAGTGGATCGGGCAAATCCACCCTGGGGCTGGCCCTTTTACGCCTGGTCCACAGTCAGGGGGAGATCCTGTTCAGGGGCGAGGCCATCGATACGTACAACAAAACCCGCATGCGGCCCTTGAGACGGGCCCTCCAGGTGGTCTTCCAGGATCCCTTTGGCAGCCTTAGCCCGCGAATGTCCATCGCCGACATCATCGGCGAGGGCCTCGCTATCCATGCACCTCAAGACGGGGCGGGCCGCGACCCTGCTATTGTGGAAGCGCTCGTCGCCGTCGGCCTGGATCCCGAGGCTCGCCATCGCTACCCCCATGAGTTCTCCGGCGGTCAGCGTCAGCGCATCGCCATCGCGCGCGCCTTGGCCCTACGCCCGGAACTCCTCATCCTGGATGAACCCACCTCCTCTCTGGATCGATCGGTTCAGTTTCAGGTCCTCAGCCTGCTAAAGGAGATTCAGTCCCGCTTCGGCCTCACCTACCTGTTTATCTCCCACGATCTCAAGGTGGTCAAATCGCTCTGCCACGATATCATCGTCATGCGCCGGGGACGGGTGGTGGAGGCTGGCAGCGCCGCTGCTGTTTTTGCCGCGCCGCAGCATCCTTATACCCAAGAGCTCCTTTCCGCCGCTATGCGATAATCACCCCGATGGCGAACCCCTCCAATTGCGATCCAACCACTGTCGTGAAAGAAGGGCCAGCGTACGCTTCACATCAGGACGACAAGGCACGCGACGTCCGGACAACTGCAAGTTTCGATGGGAAGGTCACGCGCTAGGTCGCCGGCCAGCGATGACTGGTACAGGTGCGCAAATGGCCGGGATCCGCACGCTTATGGGTTCCTACGTGGTTTTCCAAATGCCGCGGGGGGACCCTGATCCATGGGGCTGGCAGCGATGTGTCATGTGTGTTGGCTGAGATGGCATCGTGACAGGAGTTGGATGAATCGATGGCACGCCGAGCATGATTTTCGGAAGATGCTGGTCGAACCCCTGGGAAGGTCCGATGAGCGATAGGGCATTACGCCGGTTCGGACAAAAAAGGAGGCCCTTGGGGGCCTCCTCTAACATGGGTGGTATGGGGTGTATCGGTCCCGCTAGTGCTGCGCTTCTCCTTCGGCCGCTGCATCCGCTTCGCCGGCTTCTGCGGCCTCGTCGCCACCGTCTGCGGCGGCACCGTTCCCATTCTCCTCGGAACCTTCGGGTTCCTCGGCTTCAGCCTCGGCCGCAGCGGCCTCCTCCTCCGCTTGCCGAGCTGCCTCGGCAGCAGCGGCTTCTGCTGCCAACCGGTCTTCTTCGGCAGCGGTGGCAGCTTCCACCTCGGCCAGTTTGTTGGCGATGATATCCTCATCCAAATCGTCGACGCTGAAGCGATCGGCGTCTTGCAAGTATCCCTGGGCCGCTTCCAGGTCCTTTAACTTACCGCGTGCAAAGGCCATATCGGCCTTGTATACCAGAATCATCCAGTCGATCTTGTCGCTTCGTATCTGGGCGAGATTGCGTGCCTCTTTATCGACGGCGAAGGCCTTGGCTTCTGCTGCGTATGTCTTGATGCCGTCAAAGTCCGGCAAGCCGGGTGCCTCCAAGAGGGTATCGGCTTTCTCCAGATAGTAATTGAACGCTAGCGGGAAGACCTCTTTCTGGGAATAGACTTCCTGGTCGCTTTCGGGCATCGGTACGCCAGGCAGGGTCAACAGATGTTTCTTGCCCAATGGTGCAAAACGGCCTTGCCAAATCTCCACACCACCATCTGCATCCTTGAGGTAGTAATTGCCCGAATTGGAGATGCTGGCCGCGACTATGAGGAAGATCAATATGCCCAGCC
>JASJCL010000043.1 GCA_030066015.1 Desulfosarcinaceae bacterium
CTCAGTTGGAAGAGCGCCACCCCGACACGGTGGAGGTCACTGGTTCAAGCCCAGTGCCGGTCACCATGTGAATTCAAGGGTTTCTGACACGGTTCAGAGACCCTTTTTCTTTATCCGCGTTTCAATTCAAGGCGGGGCCATATGGGCAGAAACGGGTGTCAAACATCTCTCCGTCGGCCGGTCGCACTGTTGGTGCTGCTGATCGGTGGCGCACTCCTCGTAAGCGCCTGTGCCGGCCAGCGCCAGGCACCAGCCGGCACGCCAGCGTGGGTGCAGGAGGGCCAAGGGCCAGCCATGGCTCAGGGTACCCGCTATCTTTACGGGATCGGCGTTGTGGGCAAGATGAAGAGCCGGGTGCTGATGCGCGCGGCAGCGGACAACAAGGCCAAAAACAAATTGGGTCGGGTAGTGGACGACTATGTGGACGCCCTCATGGCGGCATATGCGGACGCACCCCAGGCCGCGGGTACTTCCGAAACCTGGACCCAAGTCCATCAGGAGTTGCGTGCTTTGGCCGGCGCCACCCTGCCGACGGCGGTGATCAGCGACCATTGGCAGGACCCGGAGACCGGTAACTATTTCGCCCTCTGCCGTCTGGAGCTCTCCGCGCTGTTACACCGCATCGCCCGGGCCCGCATTCTGCCGGAACCGCTGAAGCGTTTCGCCCTGCAGGAGGGGCCGCTGCTCTTCGATCGCCAAAACCGCTCCTCCGACTCGTGATGCTCTGCGCCGGGCCCATGGTCTGTGGCGCGCGGCAACCCGGTCGACGCATTTACCAATACCGCCGGCGATGGTCGCCCGGCCCGGCACCCCATCGCTTCAGCCTAGCGCAACAGCTCAATCTGGATATTGCGGAAAGTGTGGGCCGCCGTCGTGATCTTCCCCAGATCGGAATAGATATGGTGGGTTCTGCCGAACAGCTCGCCGTGGCCGACCAATTGGGCGGTGACCGGCGCCTTTTTGTCAGCGTTCGGATCCACCACGGCCCGCCAAACGAGGGACGGCTGACCATTGGCAGCGCTGTAGTGCGGGGCCCCTTTCTCCCGGCTGTAGTGGGGGTTGAAGTCGAAGCTGTTGTTGGCTTCGATATAAATCTCCAGGGAGCGGTCCTGGAATGTCGGCGGGATCTCCCAGTAGATGGTGGCCATCTCCCCTTTCGGCGTGGCGGCGGAGATGGCATCGATGTCGCCCTTCGGTTCGGCGCTCTGGCCGTCGCGGATGCCGTACCAGACCGGAATCGCCTCTGGCCGCTTGGCGGTGAAGGTCCACTTGTCGAGGCCCGCTTTGCGGGTCACGAACACGGGAAGGGTTCGACCGCTGTCCCGCTCCCTGATCCAGATGCCGAAGGAGGGGCGCGACTTGGGTTTAAAAAAGAAGGGGCGCGTATAAACCGCGTAGTTGTAGACCAGTTGGATGCGCAGGTGGGGCTGGCCAGGCGCCAACCTGGCGGGATCGGTGTGGGTGGCCGCCAGCGCGCCGGCCGCCAGGCATATCAGCCCCGTCAGCCCCATCCAGATTCTTAGAGCCATCATCACCATCGCTTGCTGTTCGGGTTCGGCAGAGAGGGTATCCGGCCCCTCATATAGAGCAAGCGGCTCTTGAGCGCAAGCGGCACGACAGCACGACCGTCATCAGCGCTCAACCCACCGTCCGATGATGCCTCACCAGCCGCCGGCCTTGATCAGCGGACCGACGTGCGCCAGGGGTGGAATCGCACCCAGATGACGGCCCCCACTTCCACCGTTTTCTGGCTGCCCGCATGGGCGATGGTGTAGTCGGCGCTGTTCAGGGCGGCAAACCCCCACCAGCCCGGCGCGGGCACCGCGAAAGAAAAGACCCCGTTGCCATCGGCCTTGACCGTTTGGGTGATCATGATATCGGTCGGCGCACGGACAGCATCCGCCGCGTTCTCGTTGTAATACTCCACCTCTACCTGGCAATAGGGCACGGGCTCGCCGTTCAGCTTGACCACCCCTTGGAACAGGTTGCCAGCGTAGAGTCCAAAGGGCTTGGTCAGGGGGACGATCTCGGTGGGCAAGCCCAGTTCGCTGTCCCAGCCCTCATCATCACCGAAAGCGGTCACGACGGCCTGGGTGTAGTGGATGATGAAACAATCCTCGGCCGGTTCCCAGTACGGCTGCGGCTCCATGAAGAACTTGTAGACACCGGGGCGTTTGACCAGGTAGTCGGCGGACCAGGCGGCATGGTTCAGCACCGTGTGTTCCTGCAGACTCGGCAGCAGATCATGCAACTTGCCGTTGGCGACGACCCCCACCCGTTTGGGTCTGGTGAGGGGCATACCCACCCGTTCGAAGGGGTGGGAAAAACTGAGGGCGAGGCGGATGGTGCGACCGTCCTCCGCTGTCACCATGGTGTCCGAGGGGATCACCATTCCGAAATGGGCCCAACCGAACTGCGGCCAGCCGGCGATTACCAGCAGTATCCACAACCCCAAGATGTTTCTACGCATCTCATCCTCCTTGGCAACGTTTCCGAGACGTTCACCACCGATTGCCAGGCCATCGGGGAGCCGTCGGAGCGGATAAAAAAACCACGAACGGATCCACCTGTCCTGCGGGCGGCGGCTCACCTTCGTGGTGGGGTTGGGCTGTCTCTGGTGTGTGTAAACCGATTTTGGTATCAGAGGGATCGAACTTCTGTTCGATGCTGGTGGCCTTGTATAGCACCGTTGCGCGCGCTGTCAACGGAAAAGCGCTCCACGATCGCTGGCGCCGTCCTTGACTTGGGTACCAAAACTATCTATCTAATTTTGGTTTATTCTCCGTGAAAGGAAGCTTCATGAAAGCCAAACTCAGCGCCCTGGTATTGGCGGCAGCCGAGAAGGCCCACACCGAGGGCCAGCTGCCGGCCACGCCGTCGGCCGACATCCTCGTTGAGGAGCCCAAGTCCGAAAGCCACGGCGACTACGCCACCAATTTTGCGCTGGTCTCGGCCAAGCAGCAGAAGATGGCCCCGCGCAAGATAGCGGAGATTTTACAATCTCATATCGGTGACGGCGGGGGCGCGATCCGAAAAACCGAAATCGCTGGACCCGGTTTTCTCAACTTTTTCCTGCAGACCGCTGCCTGGTATCCCACCCTGGCGCGAATTCACGCCGAGGATCACGCCTATGGTGCTAGCGGTGTGGGCAAGGGCGAACGGGTTCAGATCGAGTTCGTCAGCTCCAACCCCACCGGCCCGCTCCATGTGGGCCACGGCCGCGGGGCGGCGGTGGGGGACGCCACGGCCAACATCATGGCGTTCTGCGGCTTCGACGTCCAGCGCGAGTACTACATCAACGACTCCGGTCGTCAAATACATACCTTGGGGCGGTCGGTCTATCTGCGGCTGCTGGCGTCTACTGGTAAATCGGTCGATTTTCCCGAGGAGTGCTATCAGGGGGAGTATATTCGCGATCTGGCCGCGCAGGTATTGGCCCAAGAGGGTGAGCATCTCCTCGATCAGCCCGAAGCGGACGCCATCCTTACCTGTGCCCGCTTTGCCGCCCGGGCCATCATCGCCGGCATCCGCCGCGACCTGGAGCGCTTCGGGGTGCACTTCGATTGCTGGTTCAGCGAGCAGGGTCTCTATGACGAGGGCAAAGTGGACCGCTCACTGGCGGATCTGGAGCGACAGGGCAAAATATACCGCCGTGACGGGGCCAAGTGGTTCCGCACCAGCGACTATGGTGACGAAAAGGACCGCGTCGTGGTCCGCAGCAACGGACAGACCACCTATTTCGCCTCCGACATCGCCTACCACCAGGACAAGTATGCACGCGGCTTTCAGCGCGTCATTGACGTCTGGGGGGCCGATCACCATGGCTACATTCCGCGTATGACGGCGGCCGTGGAGGCGTGTGGCCAACGACGCGACCAGTTTCAGGTGATTCTGGTGCAACTGGTCAACCTTCTGCGGGGCGGGGAGCCCGTGGCCATGTCGACACGGGCCGGTGAGTTCGAAACCCTCACGGACGTCATCGACGAAGTGGGCAGTGATGCGGCGCGCTTTATCTTTCTAACCCGCCATTACGAAAGTCCCTTGGATTTCGATCTGGAACTGGCCAAACAGAAGACCAACGACAACCCGGTCTACTATGTCCAATATGTTCATGCCCGCATCGCCAGCATGGTGCGCAGGGCCGCCGATAACGGCTTCACCAGGGTTGGATGGGATGCGGCCCTCGCCACCCACCTCGTCGCGCCCGAGGAGATTCGTCTCATCAAACTCATGGGCCGGTACCCAGAGGTGGTCGAAAAGAGCGCCCTCTCCATGGAGCCCCACCGCATCACGTTTTTCCTCATGGAACTGGCGGCCGCCTTTCATGCATACTATAATCGTCATCGCGTCCTGGGCGACGACCCAGATCTGAGCCGTGCGAGGCTACTATTGGTGACAGCGATTCAGATGGTGATTCGCAACGGGCTTACCCTGCTTGGGGTGTCGGCGCCCGACCGCATGTAGCAGATAAGGATCCACGCTTTTGGCCAAAGCGAAACCGAAGAACGGCGGTGTGTTACGTAAGGGCGTGCTCATGTGGGGGACGGTCTTGGTGTTCGTGGGCGGCTGGCTCTTCTTTCTCGGTGTTCTGGTGGGCCGTGGCTTGGTTCCGATGCCCTTTGAAGCGGATTCACTGGAGAGCGAGATCGCCGCACAACGGGCCGAAGAGACGGCCTTGGCCCAGGCCCGCCTCCGGCAGGGAGCCCAGGAGGGGCTGCCCGATGAGCCGCTCAGAATCCAAGCGCTGCGGAAAGCGCAGGTGGACACCGAAGTTCGCCCGATTCTCCCCGAAAGCGTCGTCGGCCCCGATGGACAGCGTCTCAAAAAACGGCGTGTGCCCCCCAAAAAACGCCCGCTTGCCAAGGTGGTGCGTCCGGCACCGGTAGCGGGCGACCAGAGGGCGGGCGACGCACCATCTGCGCCGCAAACCCGACAGGCGGATGGCGCTGCCGGCAAAGCGGTGAATCCCGCGGCGTCAACCCCTGCCGACGGTGTTGCCGCCGCACTGGCCGGCATGCAGGCCAAATTTACCCTTCAGGTCGCCTCGGTGCGGGAGCAGGCCGCTGCCGAACGGATCGTCAAACACCTCCAAAAGGCCGGCCATCCGGCCTACCAGACAGCCAGCCGCCCCGGCAGCAATGGGGTCTGGTATCGCGTTCGGGTGGGCGCCTACCAGAGCCGTAAAGCCGCCGAGGCGGCGCTGAGCCAATTCAAGGATAGCCGCTACAAGCCCATCGTTATCCAGCGCTGAGGCGACGTTGCACCTTGCCGCCGGCGCCCCTGACAGCGGTTGGCGCTCCATCAGCGCCGCCAAGAAAGGAGACCCGATGAAGATCAGCACTGACGAGGTGCTCCATGTCGCTCAGCTCGCCCGTCTCGAGATCGAGCCGGCCGCCATGGAGAAGATGGCGACCCAGGTGGGCACCATCCTCGACTACATCAATAGCCTCAATCAGGTGGACACCGAGGGCGTACCGCCCACCTCACACGCCATCGCCCTGACGAACGCGTTTCGAGAGGATCACCCCGGTGAACATCTGGGTCCCGACAAATCGCTGGCCAATGCGCCCGAAGCGGATGCAGGGGCCTTTATCGTTCCCAAAGTGATCGAGTAGCGACAGGAGTCCGCCATGGACCTGCATGAACTGACCATCGCCGCCGCGCAATCGAAGCTGCACAGCGGTGAGCTTTCCGCGGTAGAGCTGACCCGTGCCGTGCTGGCGCGCATCGAAGCGGTGGAACCCAGGATAGACGCCTATATATCGGTGACCGGCGACACCGCGCTGGAGATGGCGGCCGCCGCCGATGCCCGATTGGCCAGAGGAGAGGGGGCTCCTCTGACCGGCATTCCCCTGGGCGTCAAGGATCTCATCTGCACCGCCGGAATCCCCACCACCTGCGCTTCCAGGATACTGGAAAACTTCGTGCCACCCTACGACGCCACCGTGATCCAGCGTCTCAAGGCCCAAGATGCCGTGCTGGTCGGCAAGCTCAATATGGACGAATTCGCCATGGGCTCCACCACCGAACACTCGGCCTTCAAGGTGACCCGCAACCCCTGGAATCGTGACCGCATCCCGGGTGGCTCCAGTGGCGGCAGCGCGGCGGCCGTGGCGGCCGGGATGTGCTTGGGGGCCCTGGGGTCCGATACGGGTGGTTCCATTCGACAGCCGGCCTCCCACTGCGGCGTGGTGGGCCTGAAACCGAGTTATGGCCGGGTCTCCCGCTACGGGCTGGTCGCCTTTGCCAGCTCCCTGGATCAAATCGGTCCGCTGACCCGTTCGGTCACCGACTGCGCCATCCTTTTCGAAGCGATCGCCGGGTACGACCCCTCCGATTCCACCTCCGTGAACCGGCCGGTCCCCGATTCCCTCTCCGCGCTGGCGGATGGCGTCGATCTGCGCGGCGTGCGGGTGGGCCTCCCACTGGAGTACCATCGGGTCGACGGCCTTGATCCCGACGTGGCCGCCGCCACCAGCGCCGCTGCCGAGACCCTCACAGAGCTGGGTGCGGTCTGCGTGGAGGTCTCCTTGCCGCACACGCCCTACGCCGTCGCGGCCTATTACGTCATCGCCCCTTCCGAGGCGAGCAGCAACCTGGCCCGCTATGACGGGGTCAAGTACGGCCATCGCGACACCACCAAGACCGGTCTCATGGAGATGTACCGCGGCACCCGATCCACCGGATTCGGCGCCGAGGTTCAGCGACGCATTATCCTCGGCACCTATTCCCTCAGCTCTGGCTATTACGACGCATACTACGGCAAGGCCTCCCAAGTGCGCACCCTGATCCGGCGCGACTTTGAGGCCGCTTTCGAGCAATGCGACGTTCTCCTGGCGCCTGTGGCGCCCACGCCTGCCGGCCGCATCGGCGAAAGCGTCGACGATCCCTTGGCCATGTACCTGTCCGATATCTTCACCCTTTCGGCCAATCTGGCCGGTATTCCCGGGATCTCCATACCCTGCGGTCTCTCAAAAGAGGGCCTCCCCATCGGTCTACAGCTCATGGCGGCTCCCTTTGAAGAGGCGCGTCTGCTCACCACCGCGCGGGCTTTCGAGCAGGCCACCCACCACCACGAGGCCCGGCCCGCGGTGTAATCGTGAAAGCGAGGCAAGGATGAGTATTCAACCCGAAGGCGAACAACTCCGCAACGCGGTCAAGTGGATCTCTGAGCAGCGGCAGAGCGGTGCGGCCACCAGCGACGCCCAGCTCGTGGCCGACGCGGCCCTCAAGTTCAACCTCTCACCCAAAGAGGCCAGCTATCTGCAGCGCTTTCTTGAGGAGGGGCAAGGGGACTGAGGCGCCCCGAACACCATGACCCGCATTCAGATCCTACCGGAAGTTCTCAGCAACAAGATCGCCGCCGGTGAAGTGGTGGAACGCCCCGCTTCGGTGGTCAAGGAATTGGTGGAGAACGCCCTCGACGCCGCCAGTGATCGCATCGAGGTCCTGGCAGAGGAGGGGGGGCGGCGCCTGATCCAGGTGGCCGACAATGGTCACGGCATGTCGGCCGATGACGCACTGCTCTGCATCGAGCGCTACGCCACCAGCAAGATCCAAGCGGACCCCGACCTTTTCGCTATCCGCACCCTTGGATTTCGGGGAGAGGCCCTGCCCAGCATCGCTTCGGTATCCAAATTTAGCCTTACCACCCGGGAGGCCGGCGCCGCCACCGGCACCCAGATCCGTATCGAAGGGGGCAAGGTCTTGGGGGTCTCCGAGGTGGGCGCACCGCCGGGAACCCTCATTCAGGTGCGCCAGCTATTCTACAATATGCCGGCCCGCCGCAAATTCCTAAAGGCCATCAGCACCGAGATGGGCCACGTTGCCGACACCCTGGCCAGCCAGGCATTGGGTCGCCCCGAGGTGCATTTCAGCCTCAGCCACAATGGGCGGACGGTGCGCAACTGGTCGCGTTGCGCCGAACCGGTCGATCGTGTGGCCGCCGTATTGGGCAAAGGGGTCCGTCGGCAACTCTACCCCCTCCACTTCAAGGACCTCTACCTGACCCTCACCGGCTGGGTCGGCGCTCCCCACGTCGCGCGCAAGACCTCCCGGGGCATTCACCTGTATGTAAATGGCCGCTATGTGAAAGACCGCTCGATTCAGCACGCCCTGTTTCAGGGCTATACCGGTCGTCTCATGAAAGGCCAGTTCCCCCTTGCGGTGCTTTACCTGGAGCTGCCGTATGATCAGGTGGACGTCAATGTTCACCCCACCAAGCATGCGGTGCGCTTCGCCCAGCAGCGGCGGATCCACCATATCGTTCAGGAAACCGTCGCGCAGGCCCTGGTGCGGGCTGAGCGATCGACCTGGGCCGTAACAAAGAGCGGCGTTGCGGACGGCGGACAATCTGCGCCGTCACCGACGTCATCACCAGCTCCCGAGGGGGTGGCGCAGGCGTCGCCGGCCTATGACGCCTTTCGACGAACCGTCGGTGGGCCCTCTCCCTCTGCGGAACCGCGTCACGGATACCCGGCGTCCCCGTTCTCCAGGGCAGCTGAAACGCCTGAACAGGGCACTATGCCGACACCGCCGGACGCCGCCACGGACAGCGAGGTTGCCCAGACCGCGCTATGGCCAATCCCCGAGGATCATCCCTGTGGCGAGTGGATCCCCTTGGGACAGATACGGGCGACCTACCTGCTCTGTGAGTCACCCGACGGTCTGGTCATCGTGGACCAGCACGCCGCTCACGAACGGATCACCTTCGAGACCTTGCGCCAGGCGCATGCCGGCAGACCCATCGAATCGCAGGGCTTGCTGCTGCCGGAGACATTGGAATTGAGCCATGCGGAGGCCGAGATCCTCGAGCGTCTGCAGGCGGACATGGCGCGCATGGGACTGGTGGTGGAGCCTTTCGGTGGCACCACTTTCGTCATCAAAGCCGTACCCGTCATTCTGGGCAAGGGCGCCGCGGCGGGGATCGTCAGGGATGTGGTGGATCGGATCGCCGAAGTGGGTTTCGGGAGTGGGGTTGAGCGGGTAATCGAATCCTGCTTGGTGACCATTGCCTGTCACCGCTCCATCCGGGCCCATCAGCGACTCAGCGAAGCGGAGATGAAGGCCCTTCTGGTCCAGCTGGGCCAATGCGATAATCCTGCGCACTGCCCCCATGGCCGACCCACTTGGGTGCGCTGGTCTGTCCGGGAGCTGGAAAAGGCCTTTGGTCGACTCGGCTAGCGGTGACCGCGATGACCGGACCTATTGGGGGGCGACAAAGCGCTGTACCACCAATGTGGAGCGGTTCTTCTTCTTGCTCACGCCGGTTTTATTGACCACGGCGTAAATCACATCAAGGGACCCATCATTATCCACATCCCCGACATTTACATCGGCAATAAACTTCGCCACAGGGGCCGTATTCCAAACGGGCGTCAGGTTGAGGCCGTTCCACTCCAGCCCCTGCACCTGGCCGTTCTTGAACAGTTTGGTGCGGGATAGGCTGGTGAGATTCTCTGCGTTGTAGGCCACCACGACTTCGCGCTGACCATTGCCATTGAGGTCTGCCACCAGGATGCGATGGGGCATGAAGACGCGCCTGGCACGGGCGTTGTCCTTTTTGAAGTCATCGGCCACCGTAACTTCGATGTATTGGTTGCGGCTGCCCTGATGTTCCTCGCTCGTCCAGACCTCGTCGCCACCTGCTTCAAAGAGATTCAAGCGATAGTTGCGGCTGTAATTGAGTACCGTCCGCTCACTGCCTTCGATACCGTCTCCGTATGCCAGCGACAAAATATTGCCGCCTTTGGGAAGGGGTTGACGCAGGTCGGGCTCGTAGCGGCCCTCGCGCCACGCCAAGGAATAGACGCCGTCCTCGAACAGATGGCTGATGCCGAAGGTGTCGATATCCTCGCCCTTCTTCTGTCCGTAGAGGGAGGCCTCGCCGTCGGCGTCCACCATCACGAGATAGAACCAGTTCTGCTTCTCCACGATGGGTTTCAGACCGGTCTCTTCCCATTCCAAGACGAAGGAGCGCAGACGATCGCTGCCGGTCGGCAGGTTGGTGACGAATATTTCCGCTTTGCCGTTGTCATTGATGTCGGCCACGTGGATATTGAGAAAGAGGTTGCGGGATTTTGCTTCATATTCGCTCACGCGCGTCAATTGACCCTGGACCAGACGGTGAAGCGTTATCGTGTTCCCGTCGGCGATCACGATCTCGTTGGCGCCGTCCCCATCCACATCGCCTACGGCAACGGCGCTCAGCTCGGTTTTAAAAGCACGGCTGATCCACGGCTCGCTCAAACCACGCAGGGTGCGGGTGCCGGTGGCCTGAAGCGAGGCGCTGCCAGGGGCGAGGAGCGTTTCAGGATGGCGGCGCGGATCTGACGCTGGCGGCGCCGCCGGTTGGGTGGGCGCTGCAGGGGCCAGGGCCGTCGCAGCGGGCTGGCGCGGAACGATCCCCAGCAGGGCCTGATTGACATCGGCGGAGAAGGCATCCACGTGTCGAATTACTTCACTCTGGGATTCCCCCACTTGGTGGAAGGAGACCCGGGGATCGCCGGTGTCGACGGCGAATACCTGCGCATCGGTGCTGATGGTCTCACCGAAAACCGTCAGGCTTCCCACCATCACATAGTCCGCTCCCAGACGGCGTGCCAGATCAATGGCCCTTGACGGGGGCAGGGGGCCCTGCGGCAAGTCGGCGGCCGCCAGGGCGTCGGCCACCAGCTGATGCTCCACGGGGATCAAGCGGCCCGGCACCGTGAGGCGCGAGGTGAGCATATTCTGAAGCCCCCGCTGGAGAAAGGCCAGATCCTGATCGGCATTGATGGCCAGGGGCAAAATGACAATCCTCTTGGATTCCTGAGCATTGGCTGGGAAGCTGGCCGCTGCCACAATGAGGATGATGGCGACGAGCCACCCAATGACTATGGTACGTCCCAGTTGGGTGCAATGGTTCTTCAAGTGTGACTCCTTCCAAATATAGAACGATCCCGCCCGCGTCTTAAACGCATTCGAGCCCTGTTTATCCTCTGACAGGGATGGATGTCAAACCCTTGCTGTTGGTCGGCCGCCGGGTTTGTCGCCCTCCCGCTGCATCCGGTTTTTCCGGTGGGCCCCGTGGTCCGGATAGGGATCGCAGAGAGCGGGAACCACGCCGCTATCTTTCCCGACGGCCCCCATTTAAAACAACCGCTGTAATGCCTGGCGATCGTATTTGCCGGTGGCCAGCATCGGCATCCGGTCCACGATCTTCATACGTCGGGGTAGTGCCTGGGGTTCCAGCGCATGCGTCAAGACCTCGCGCAGGACGCCGGCCTGGACGTCACCCTCGACGACGGCAACGATCTCCGCCCCGCGGGCCGCCGATCCGGGCAGTTTGAAGACAACGGCGTCCGACACCCCGGGCTGCACCATCAGCAACTCCTTCACCAGTGTCATATCCACCCGCGTACCCCCCACCTTGACGATCCCGTCGTTGCGCCCCCTCAAAACAAGGGAGCCGTCAGCGGCGGTTTCGAGACGATCGGCCAAGATAAAACGCCCCTCCTGGTCACGGGGCAGGTCCGGAGAGATGAAGGTGGAGCGCACGGCGGCTTGGCTCGCCGTGATATCGACCGTCACCGGGGCGAAGGGGGTCAATCCGGTTTCGCCCGCCTGGCGGCAGCGGCTGGCGATGCCACCGGTTTCGGTGGATCCATAAATCTCATAGAGGGGGGCACCGGTCGCGGTGCTGAAGGCTTCCCCATCCGCCGGATCCAAAGGTCCGGTGGATGAGAACGCCATGCGCAATCGATGGTCGCCAAAGGGGAGGTGCCTGAGGCTGCGATAGTGCACCGGCAGGCTCACCAATATGGTGGCTTGGGTGTTTTTTAGGGCGGCGAGGATTTCGTGGGGAAAAACCGGGGTGGCGGCACTCACCCAGGCTCCACTGAGCAGGGGCAGGAGCACGCCATACAAGAGGCCATAGATGTGGTGGGGCGGGGCCGTGGCCAATATTCGGTCCGTCGGGGTCACCCCGAATCGCCGGGCCAAATAGTCCGTTTCGGCCAGGAGGTTGGTGGGGGTCTTGGTCCAGATCTTGGGCCGGCCGGTGCTGCCCCCGGTGAAGAGGTAGACCCATGGATCATCGACACCCACGAGACAGATGCCCGCCACGTCCCCCGTCTCGGAGGCCGGATCGGGCGCAGGGGCGGCATCGGTCCTCAGGGTGATCACCTCTGGCGGCAGCGCTGGGGCGTCCGTCCGCCCCACGACGGCGGCCGCAAAGGGGAACTCGCGATGCAACGCTTTTAGGGTCGGAGCGGAATGGGCGTGGGGCAGAATCAAGGGGATTCCCGTCCGAAGCCCGGCCAGGAGGGCGGCTGCCACCACCGCCCGATCCCCGCAGCAGAGGCAGACCGGCTTCCCCCCGGCGGCCGACCGCATCTGCACCGCCAGGCGATCGGCCATGCGGTGGATATGTTGAAAGGTGACTTCTTCGCAAAAGTACCGAGCCCCCGCAGCTCGCCTGCGGTTGAGCGACGCTATCAACTTGGGACCTTCCATACTGCCTCTCGCAAAGGGTCTGAAGGGCGGTTGGATCACATACCGGAATCCCTTATCCCCAGGTTTCAGCAATGCCACTGACGCCGGCGAAGCGCTTTGATTCGCTTGACAGCGACCCCCGATTCCACTAGGTTCACTAGCTTGATCGACGGTACCATCAGAGGAGGCCCCATGGGCGGCTGCAGCAGCGAACCATCCAGCTTTGGCTTCGATCCCGAACTGGTGGCGGAGACGGCGCGCAAGAACCGGCTGCTCACCATGGAGATCGAGTTTAGCCTGCGCTGCAACTTCAACTGCCCCTACTGCTATGTTCCCAGCGAAGCGCAGCTCCGGGGCGAGATGTCGCCCGAGGAGCACAAGCGCGTGCTCCTCCAGGCCCGCGATTTAGGTGCCGGCCGCATTATCATACTGGGCGGCGAGCCCACCATCTATCTCCATCTCACCGAAATGATCGCTTTTATTCGGGATGCCGGAATGGGGGTGGAGCTGTTCACCAACGGCTCCGGTGTGACCCAAGATCTGGCCCGCTTCCTCGCCGAGCACCGGGTGCGGGTCGTTCTGAAGATGAACAGCTTCGACGCCCGGCGCCAGGACAGATTGTCCGGCAGGGAGGGCGCCCACGAGCTGATCCACCAGGCACTCGACCATCTCAAGGGAGCGGGGTATCCATCTGCCGACCATTTCCTGGCGATCTCCACCGTCATCTGCCGCCAGAACCTCCAAGAGCTGCCCGGCATGTGGACCTGGCTCAAGGATCAGGGGATCCATCCCTATTTCGAAACCATCACCCCCCAGGCCAATGCCAAGCAGAACCCATGGCTGGCGGTCTCACCCGGTGAGGTGCGCGCCCTCTTCGAGGAGATCGCCACCATCGACGCGGCGCGCTACGGTCAGAGCTGGTCGATCCAGCCACCCCTCCTGGGCAATCGCTGCCTACGCCACCAGTTCTCCTGCCTCGTCGGCGCGCGCGGCGATGTGATGCCCTGTGTGGGCGTCAACCTCCCCATCGGCAACGTTCGTGAACAGCCGCTGGCCGACATCATCGCCAACAGCCGGGTCCTTCACGATCTCAAACACCATCGCGACACAATCAAAGGCCCCTGCCGCACCTGCGAGAAGGCCGCCCACTGCTACGGCTGCCGCGGGGCGGCCTACCAGCTCACGGGAGATTATCTGGCCTCCGATCCCCTCTGCTGGCATTGTGCCGATACGGACGAATCCTCGTCGCAAGGGTAGGCCTCGTTCCGAGGGTAGGCCTCGTTCCGAGGGTAGGCCTCGTTCCGAGGTTGGGCCTCTTCCCGTGGGTGAACCCACCATCGATGGATGGGGTCTCCCTCTACGGGCCGGTTTCCGCTGGCGCAGTTGTCCCAGGCCCCAAGCGGTCCATTATCTTGCGATCGATGAGGTCCTCCAGGGGGACCACCATCAGCTGGCGATTCGCCAATCCCGCCAACACCCGCTCAACCTCTGCCAACCAGATCGGCACCTCCGCCGGTCGCGGCGGCGCAGCATCGTGGAGCAGGAGGATGTCCCCCGGCCGTACGCGCCGGAGTAGCTTTGTCGCCAGATCCGCCAAGCGTCGGTTCCCCAGATCATATGCCCGCCGGCTGAAATTGACGACAATAAGATCCAGCGGCCGCAGCACACCACCCAAAAGGGGATTGGTAATTCCCACCGGCGGCCGAAACGCCCGGGGTCGGACACCATGACCGGCCAGCAGCCGTTGTGTCGCGACGATATCGGCGGACAGACGCTTGCTGGAGCGCAGCATGAGCCAGGGGGCATGGCTATAGGAGTGATTCCCAACGGTGTGTCCGGCGGCCAGGATGGCGTCCACCAGATCGGGGTGGCGGGCGGCCCGACGGCCCAGCAGGAAAAAGGTCGCCCGGATCCCATGCCTGTGCAGGAGTTCCAAAAGGGCCGGCGTTGTGGCGGGATCGGGCCCGTCATCGAAGGTCAAGGCGACCGCCCTTGATTGGCGGCTGCCATGGCTGATGACGGGCAGATACCAGCTCCAGTGGGGGAAGAACGGGGCCAGGCAACAGATGCCGGCATAGACCGCCAGCGGTAGCATGGCCAACGGCGGCGCCACGAAGATCACCGCCCCGGCACAGATGAGGGCTGCCAGCGCCCAGCCGTGGGCCGGTGACCAGCGACCGCTGTGATCCTTTCCGGTCAACGTCATCGACCCTCCTCCCCGGCGAAATGAGGCACCGGACGCAGTACGAACCAGGCCAGCTCTCCTTTGATGCCCGACGGGGCTTCGGCGTCAACACGAAAGCCACCTCTGGAAAAGAGCCGAACGAGCTCTTCGGGGGTGCGGTAGTGGGCGCGGAATCCCTGGCGGCGGAGTTTGAAATCCTCAAACCGGAATAGGAGCGTCCGGCCTTGGTTGGAGGGGATTACCGAACGCACCAGCACCTGCCCGTTGGTCGATAGCGCGCTGTAAAGGCGCTGAAGGGTCAATTCAAGTGCCCTGTCACTGAGGTAGTGGGTCATGTCCAGCAAGGTGACCAGCTGGGCCGGTTGCGGCGCCTGCGGAATATCCGGGGCACCGCCCTGGACGATCTCTCCGCGGTCGCCCAGGGTCAGGTTGGCCACCCGAACCCGATCGATCTGCGGTTCCAGGCCAAAGAGCTTCGCCTTGGGAAAGGTTTCGGAGAGCCAATTGGCCGGGACGCCGTAGCCGCTACCGATATCCAGTATGGTCTCGACGTCCCCGGTATCGGGAAGCAGCGGCCCGATCTCGGTGAACAAGGGATCGAAGTGGAGTTTAAAGCGGGCGAAAAGCCGTGGGTACCCTTCCAGGCTGCGATAGCGCCAGCGCACCCGCGCGGCGGTGTCGAGGGCGTCCTCCGGCGGACGTCGTGCCACATGGCGGTCCAGCAGCGGCGGCAGGATGAGAAAGGCGCCCAGCAGGCAGTATCCGATTCCCAGCAGCGAGGTCAGGCCCACGCTGCGCAATAGGGCGTGCTGAGCGGTGCCCATTACGCCGAAACCGATCAGGGTGGAGGCGGAGGCCATAAGGATCGCGGTGCGCACCAGGGTGAAGGGGGGTGCCGTGGCATGCTGATAGCGCTGGTAGGAGCGGATAAAAAAAAGGGTGTAGTCGATACCCATGCCAAACACCACGATGGCCAGCATGAGGCCCGGCAGGTCCAAGTGGTGGCCGAGAAGGTTGAGGGTTCCCAGGGTGGCAACCATGGCGAAGAGGAGCGGCAGGAGGGCGATGAGGGTGAGCTTGAGATCGGCAAAGAAGAGCAGCAGCAGGCAGATCACAGCGCCGCCGATCACCGCCAGCATCTGGGCAAAGGTCGTGAACAGCAGCTCTCCCAGGCGGCTGGCGAATCCCTGCGGGTCGAAGATGATGGCGGTGACGGCCCATTCCCGGGGGGCGCTGACCACGGGGCGTTCAGATGGGCCGCGGTTTTCAAGAGGGCTGAGGGCTACGAAATGGCGCCAGGTGCCCGTTTCAGCATCATGGGAGATTTGCAGGAGTCGCTGGATGGCAGGGGCCATCTCCGCGGAGGGGTTCGGGATGCCGTTGGGCGTCAGCTGACCGATAAAGGGCGCGAAGGCGTCCGGCGTGAAGCCAAGTGTGGCGGCGCTTGTTTTCAGCGACCGGGTCACCCGCGCGCGGCGCTCGGGCGTCCAAAAATCTGTCCAAGCTGCCAGGTTGGCTTCCAGCCGCTCGCGCCCGGGAAAGACCATCGCGGCGGTGAAGCCGGTGAAACCGTTCGACTGTTGTTCCATGGCGGTCAATAACCGGTCGCTCTGCGACTGCAGATCCGCCAGGCTGGCAGCTTCCAGGAGCAGGTAGGTGCGGTCGAAGAGATTGCCCCAGATCTCCTGGAGGGCGGCCTCGGCCGCCAAGGTCTGCCGACTGACGGTGTTCAATCGGCTCAGTTCGGTGTCGAAGTCGGGTCTGGCAAAGATGGTCAGTAGCGCGCCGAGGCCAAGGACCAGGATCAATCCGGGTACACCGCCGCGGGCCAGGCGGTTTGCCAGACGGTGCAGGATAAGGGGGCGGCGGCTGCTGGCTGCCGGCATCTGGGGAAATATCGTGGGAAACACCGTGTGAACGAAGAGAAAGGCGTAGCCGATGCCCAACGCCGTGAAGTATCCCAGTTGGGTAAATATGGTGACGCCGCTCAGGCCCAAGGTGGCGAAGGCGCCCACCGTGGTGAGCGCCGCCAGGAGGCCCACCGACCAGACTTCGTGGGAGGCCGCTTTTCCGGTGGTGGGTTTGGAGCGGTCGAGAAAGAGCAGATAGCAAATGCCGTGGTCCACGGTGATGGAGATGATGGCCCCGCCAAAACCCAGCACCAGGAGCGAAATGGTGTCATTGAAAAGTGAGATGGTGAAGAGCGCTGCCGCTGTGCCGCCTGCGGCGGGCAAGAGGGCCATCAGCCCCACCCAGGGGCGGGGAAAGGCGATGAGCAGCAGGAGGGCGATCCCAATAGTGGCCAGCAGCAGGGCACGGCGGACATCCGCTTTGACGATGGTTTCGTTGTCCAGGGCTGCCCGGTGGGCACCCACCACGGTGAGCGTGAGGCGGTTGTCCGGGGTGTCGAAGCGGTCCTTTAACGCCAATTCCAGCGATGCGAGTGCGCCACTGATGCGGGCTGCCAGTTGCGTGTCGGTGGCCGAACCCGACGGAACCGCTCCGGTGAGCGTGTGCCGACCGTCGCTGGAGATCAGCCGTCCCTGCACCATGCGAACGGCCTGGTGCGGCGCCAGCGTGCCCAGACGGGCCAGGACGATCTCGCGCAGCCCCAAGGGATCCGCCGCCAGGAGGTGGTACTGGCCGATAGCGTCCATGCCGGCCAGCTGCTGGAACTCTTGGGTGAGGCGGGCCGTGATCGCTTCGGGGAGGAGCCGGGGACCGACCTCATCCTCCAGGTCCGCTGCACTGAAGAGCATGGGCAGATGGGCGGTGGTGTGGGAGACCAGTTCAGGCAGGCCGCGCTGCAACTCGTCGAAGCCGATGCTGGCGAACAGAGGACTTTTACCGAGGGCGGCCTCCACCGCAAGGCCGATTGTGACCAGCCGCTGTGGATCGGGTGCCGTCAGGCCAACGTCGATGGTGATGCGGTCCTTCATGGGGTGGTGCTTGAACAGGTGAACTGCATCACGGATCACCGGATCGGTGGACGGCAGCGATCCCACGATGTCGGTGTCGAAGGTCAATCGCAGGATGCCGCCCCACGCCAGCAGAACCGTCACCACGATGGTGGCGATGAGGGCGGGGAGATGAACGCCCTGTATGGTAAATTTGGGGCTCAATTGCGCGGCCTTACCTGCATTTGTGGGTGATTCTACTCGCCGGCGACGGCCGCCCTGCACATCCTCTGCACCGGTTGGGTATCCCAGCGGCGATGCCCCTTCCCGAGGCCCTGCAGCCCATGGTGAGGCCTATTGAATCTGCGGCAGGACCCACCATCGCGGTGAACCCATCGGTCTTCAGCGTCATGACGCCAGCCACCACAATATGATCCCCAGCATCGCTACCCAGCCGGCCGTGTGAAGGGCCAGCAGCAGGGGGCGGTGGCGGTGGAAGAATTCGTTAACCCGTTGAATGCGCTTTAACCCGCCGCACAAAAGGCGAAAGCGTTCCAAACGGCGATGTTTTTCATTATCCGAAGGGGCGTCGCTTTGAAAGGCGATGGCGGGATAGAGGGCGTAGGCGTTTTGTATCTCCCGTCGCAGCATGCCGTCGTAGGTATGCCCCGCCCAGGGGAGCTGCACCAGCCGGCGGGCCGTGGCGGCCGTGACGGCGTAGGCATGGGCCAGGGCCCGATAATGGATGCGGCGGACGCCGGGGGTCTCGCAACCGCGGCTGCCGTCCACCAAAGCGCCCAGGCAGAGCATTTCCCACCCTTCGATGGCCAGCGCCCCGGTAAGCCGCACCGCCAAGCGGGTGTCCACGGGGGCCAGCAACACATCATCCTCGAAGATGAGGATGGTCTCGGCTCCCGCCGCAAGGCCCTCCGCCAGGCACGCCCGGTGGGATTCATATATCCCACGCTCGCTATCAACGGGATCCTTTTCCACCAGGCGGTAGCGTACCCGGTCTGCCAGGCCGGCCCGTTCGAATTGTTGGCGGGCGCTGGCTCGCCGATCGCGGCGCTCCTTCACGGAGATGCAGTAGATCTGGTCAAATAGCTCCCAGCCGTTCACGAATCCTCTGTCCTTTTGTCGCCGCTCGCCATCAGTGATTGGGCCGGTGGTGGTCAGCCACGCAGAAAACCCTTGCCTGCCGATGGGCGAAACGCCTAAAGAGGGGCCATGTTGACGATGATCTTCCACCCGATCAAGCGAGGTTGAGGTGTTCCGGCACTGGATACAGACCCTGGTGGCCCGCATTTCGGCAAGGCCCTATGTTCAGGACGCCATCGCAGAGAGAGCCGACCTGAGCGCATTCAGAGAGCGGCCCAGCGTGCGCATCATTACCGGGGTGGCCCTGATTCTCTTCAGTTACCTGGTGGCCTGGCCGTTGATCTCATTTTTGGGGGTTCTCTCCATCGCCCTCGAACAGCCCGTTATCGTGGCCATTGGCGGGCCGATGGCCTACGGCCTTTCCCACCTGGTTTTCATTTTAGGGATGTGGCTCTCCGGGGCCAAATACACGGCCATCTTTCTGCGCTGGGCCACCCGGGTGGCGGTGGTCAAGCTTCAGCGGCGCTACCCGCCGCCACCGCCATCCAGACCGGTGCTTTAAGCCGCCCACCGCTCACATCCCGCATTCGCACCGATCGAATCGCTTCGCAACAGGTTTCCCGATCCATGATCATGATGTCGAAAACCAGGTGAGCCGCATCCCGCTCACGAATCCGAACCTGGGCCACATAGCGGCGACCCGCCGTACAGGGGCGCAGCACCCGGCGCCCGTCAAATCCCACCGGGAAGGCCACCACGTCGGCGTAGCGCTGCCCCCATATGCAGGCGGCGTGAAAGGCCGCGTCGAGAACGAAGGGATTGCCCAGGACGAAGCCGGCCCCCAGGTCCGGTGCGATGATATTTGCACGGACGCCGGCTGCGTCCATTGCCGTGATCTCCGCTATATTGCGATAGCTGGCGCCGAAGGGCACCAGTTCGGTGTAGATGCGCTCGGCGGACGGCGGGGTGAAGCCGCACGCCTGACCCTCGGCAACCGATCCGGCTCTAGTGGTCACCATGGCGGGGCCGCCAAACTGCATGACGGCGTGGCGAAAGGTACGGGCGATGCCCCGTTGGCCCCGCCGCTTCGATGTCAGCACCGCCGTGGCCGCCCTCCCGGAATGGGTCGTCAACTCGATCCATAGCGCCCTCTGCGGGTCGTTCTCCAGTGGCAAAAAACGATCGAAACGGGCGTCCCGCACGCTGTAAATGTCGCAGCCGGGCAGATTGCGCTGCACCGTCGCCGCCAGCAGCTCCACCGCCTCAACGGCGGGCAGCACCGGGCGTCCATTGAACCGGTGATCCTGCAGGTAAGCACGCTCGGGCAGCGCAATGGGGCGTTCGAGATGCACGTCGGCGGTTACTCGGGAAAGCTTTGCCACAGCTGGGCGGTCTTGGGATCCACCTCCACCGGAGTCCCTTTACTATTGACGGCGCAATGGCGGGTGAGGCCCTGGCAGACCAATTCACCGCTGTCCGCGTGAACGATGACGTAATCGAACTGAAGGCGCACCCGCTCCAGGTTCGAGGGCCGCGTATAGATGATCATGGGGTCATCATAGTAGAGGGGATGAAAATAATCGATCTCCACCTTGATGATGGGATAAACGAAGCCGCTCTCCTCGATCTCTTTGTAGGGGTAAGCCACTTCGCGCATGAGGGAAGCGCGACCGAGTTCGAAGTAGTGCAGGTAGTTGGCATGGTAGACCACCTGACTGCGATCGGTGTCGGCGTAGAGGGTGCGGTGGTGGCACCGATGCCAGACCTTGCCCGTGTCCAAGTTGCGCACGTAGCGCTCGTCGCCGTTCACGGCGGCGGTGATGAAGGGTTTGGGTTTCACGACCTCACACTCCCCTGAAGACAATACAACAATTGGTACCACCGAAGCCGAAGGCGTTGGACAGCAAGAGCTCGCAGGCCTGCCGTCTGGCGATGTTGGGAACCACGTCGATCTCGCCCAATTCGGGGTCCGGCAAGTAGTTGGCCGTTGGCAGGAGGGTCTGGCGCTGCAGGCCCTCGATTCCCAGGACCGCCTCCACGGCCGCCGCAGCGCCCAGACTGTGACCCACTTGGGATTTGTTGGCCGAGATGGGAATACGGCTCAAGCGCTCGCCGAACACGGCGCGCAGGCTGTCGATCTCCACCTTGTCGCCCTTGTGGGTGGAGGTGCCGTGGGCGTTGATGCAGTGGATGTCGGCGGGACCGATCTCGGCATCTGTCAGGGCGTCTTTGATGGCCCGTACAATAGTGGCCTGATTGGGCAGGGTGAAGTGGTGGGCGTCCGAGGTCCACCCGATACCCATCACCTCGGCCCTGGGGGTCAAGCCCAAATCGATCAGCTTCTCCTCAGCCGCCAGGACCAGGATGCCGCCGCCCTCGGCCAGTACGAATCCCCGTCGGTCGATGCTGAAGGGACGCGAGGCCTGGCCGGGCTCGGCGAAGGCGCGATCCTGGGGACCCACCTTGATGGTGGCCCACATGTTGGCGAATCCCTGAATAATCTCGGGAATGAGACAGGTCTCCACACCGCCCACCAGGGCGACGTCGCAGTCGCCGCTCTGGATCATGCGGGCGCCGATGCCGATGGCGTGATTGCCCGAAGCGCAGGCGCCCTGGGGGCTGAAGATGGGGCCTGTAAAATTCAGCAGCATCCCGGCCTTGCCCGCTGGCAGATTGGCGCAGAGATTGGGCAGCAGGTACGGGCTCACTTTGGTGGGCCCCTGCTGGGTATAGTTGACCGTGGCCACCCGATAGGCGTCGGTGCCGTTGAGGGCCGACCCTACCAGACAGGCGGTCCGCGGCCCGATGGCGGCCGTCATTTCCATGCCGCTGTGCTCGAGTGCGTTTTTGCACATGGCCATGGCGAGGAAGACGAAATCGGCGTTCCAGTTATAGGCGTCTTTGGGATCGATATAGTCGAAGTCCTCGGGGGTCCAGTCGGGGATCTCCCCCACGACATTGCTGCGGGAGGTGACCTCACAGCGGGTAACCCGGCGAAAACCGGTCTCGCCCCTTGCGGCCCGCTCCCAGGTGGTTTCCAGGCGGTTGCCCAGGGCGGTTGCGATCTCATAGCCGACGACGAAGACCCGTCTGTTTTGGGGCGCTCTCATCTGTGCATTTCCATCATTTCAATCGGCGGAAGAGGATGCAGGTGTTGCAACCGCCGAAGCCGAAAGCGTTTTTCAATACATGGGTCTGATCCAGGCGCTGCTGCTGGTCCACCACGGAGGCCAACCCGAGGTCGGGGTCCTCCGCGTAGTTCAAGGTCGGCGGCAGACACCCGTGCGCCATGCCCTCCAGAGCGAAGATGATTTCGATGGCGCTGGAAGCCCCCATGGCGTGTCCGAAGAGGGATTTGTTGGCCGTAATGGGCGGTATTTCGCCGTCAAAGACCGCATTGAGGGCATCGGCCTCCACCTTGTCCCCCACCCGTGTGGCCGTGGCGTGGGCGTTGACGGCCTGGACGTCGCCGGGTTGGAGGTCCGCTCGGGCGATGCTGTCACGAATGCAGCGCTCCACCGTGACGGGATTGGGGGCCACGTAATGGTGGGCGTCCGATGTCATGGACCAGCCCGCCAAGGCGGTGCGATAGGCCAATCCGTTGCGCTCTGCGAAACTGCACCTGGCCAAGAGGATGCAGCCGGCCCCTTCGGAGACCACGAAACCGCGCCGGTGACGCGCAAAGGGGCGGCTGGCGGCACGCGGAGGCCCTTGGGGCTCGCCCGTCTTGGGCTGATAGGCGCCGTTCATGGTGGCGAATCCGGCCACGATGGGGGCCACCAGGGGGAAGTCCACCGCGCCGCAGATAACCACATCGGCGAGGTTTTGGGCCAGCAGGAGGGCACCCATGGCCAATGAGGTGGCCCCCGTGGCACAGGCCGTGATGGTGGCGGCGATCGGGCCCGTGGCCTTGGTCATGATGGAGATCATGCCGCCCACCATATTGATGCACGAGTTGGGATTGGTCACCGGAGGGGGCAGTTTGTGCGCTTCTCGCAGGCCGCGATCGGCTTCCAGGACCGCATCCAGGCCCCCCACGGCCGAACTATAGGTGATGGCGGTGCGCCGGGCGATCTCGGGGGTGATCTCCAGGCCGGAACGCTCCAAGGCCCGTTGGACGGTCAGCAGGGCATATTTATAGATGGGCGAAGGCCAGCGCGCCTGCTCGCGGGGCTTTAGAAACGGGTAGGGCAGGTGATCGATGTCGGGGGCTTCCCCGGCGATCCGAACGGGAAAGTCAGGGCCGTACTCAAATCGCGTCAATTCGGAGATGCCGCTGCTGCCCGCCAAGGCGCGTTCCCACTGGGTCGGCAGATCGATTCCCAGCGGGGAGACGGCGTCGTAGCCAATGATGACGGGCACGTCGGGCTTCATGCGTGGGGAGGATTCCTTTTAACGGTGGCGCTCATCCATCTCGGAAGCCTACCAAGGGATGAACTGGTAGAGTTTGGCGAACATCTCGTACACTTCGATCCAGTTCTGAAGGTCCTTGGAGGAGTTCATGTGCGCGCGCTTGTTGACCATCACCCAGCTCATGTGGGCGGCTCCATCCTTGCACGTAGCGCAGTCGCGGGTTTCCGACGTGCAGCAGCGATGGGTGGTCTCGAGATCCGACGCCCAGCGGATGAAGTTGGTCAGTCGTCGCGGCTGAGGGTCGCGGTTGTCTTGGGTGATGGTCACCGAGGGACACGCCTGCCAGCCGAAGCGCTGACCCTGCATGCGACCAGTGCAGATCACCTCATGGTAGTACTTGGAGGAGACCACCGTCCTGGGGTAGGCGTCCAGCATGGCGTCCATCTCCGCTCGGATATCCACCAGCTCCGCCGGAGTCCAGGAAAAACCGTCCACCCCCTCGTCGTTGGAGAGCAGCTGCAGGTGGACCTTCAAACCAGCGTCCGCTATTTTTTGAATCACCCGCTCCGTCTTGCCGATCTGCTTGGGGGTCAGGGTATAGAGGTAGTAGGCGTAGGGATCTCCTTCATAATGTTTGCTGGAGATGGAGAAGGCGTCCTTGCCGCGCAGGGTCTTCTCGTCCGTTTCGTCTCCCCACAGGCTGATGCCCACCATCAGATCGGGGAACCGGTCGCGGGGCAGCTTGATCAGACCATTGGTGGCGCAAAAGGTGGAGACCCGTTTGTAGAAGGCTTCCACACGGTCCAGGCAGAGGGTGGGCTCTCCCCCGATGAGGATGGCCAGATTGACCCCTCTGTCGATCTCTTTGTGGACGAAGCGCTCCCACTTGGTGAGATCCATCTCCTCCGGCGCGGCTTTGTGTTCGTCGGAGGAGAAAAAGAAGCAGCCTTTGCACCGCAGGTTGCAGCGATTGGTGACGTCGTAGATGGAGGAGCGGATGTTGAGGCGGGATATCCGTTTGTAACGCGCGTACCACTCGTCATCGAGGAGGTGGCTGACCAGTTTCATGAGGAACTCCTTGGCGCCGTTTCCGCCGCCGATCTTTGCGCTTCGGGAGGATCCACATAGTGATCGCAGAGATTTGGGCCCTTGCGGTAGCCATTGACCCACACCGCCAAATAAGTGTCCACGTAATCCAGCCAGGACTGAAACGTATCCGGGTCCACGGCGTGGCGGAAGAGCTTGGAGGTGACAATGGCGCTGCCGGCAGCGTAGTGGCGGCAATCGGGACAGTCAGTGTCGGGTACGCAGCAGGCGGCGGCACGGTCCCAGGTGAGGTCGGTGTGGTATTGGCGAAAGGAGCGGCCCAATCCCAGCGCCTCTGAGGGGTTACAGCGCGGGTAGGGACACGTGTACAATTCGTGAAGTCCCTTGGTGTGGGTGTGGGCCGCGGCGTTGTAGGTCGAATAGAGCACGTGCCGGGGATATTGACGCAGGAGGGTGGTCATGGTCTCCCGCACCTTCACCAGTGACGCCGGCGTATGGCGCAGGTCACCAGCGTACCCGACGGGGGCGGAGAACATGTTGAAGGTCAAGCGGCAGTCCTCGGCCACGAGGCGTTCGGCCACAGCAGGGGCTTCCGTAATGTTGTGGCGCGTGAAGGTGTAGACGAAGACCGCGCGCTCATCTCCGCGGTAGTTCTCAATCTGGCGATGGAGGAGGTTTCTGGCCTTGCGCACCGTCTGACTGGTGGCATCGTTGCCCCAAACCGATACGTGAATTTTATAGCCCACCGCGCCGGGAATCCGTTTCAGCCCGTTGGTGGCGATGGCCCCCAGGGGGATAACCTCGAAGCAGGCCTGACAGAGATCAGGGACCAGTGAGGGTTCCGCACCGGCGAGGACCACAAAGGTGATTCCGCGCGCCTTTTCCGCCGTCATCAGCTGACGCCAGGCGTCGGGATCGGTGTTCTCGGCGGCGAATTGCTTCTCTCCCTCGTAATAGTAACAGCCCTCGCAACGGATGTTGCAGCGGTTTGTCATGTCGTAGGTGGATTCACGCAGAAAGAAGTACTTGCGCACCTTTCGCCAGCGCTCGTTGACCGCTGGATCGGCGATCAAATCGGCGAATTTCCACTCTTTTTTCGGCGTTGACGCTCGCGTGTCTAACATGGTTCCAGATCTTGGATCTACTGCGGTAATGACGGCTAACGATGATCGGCGGATCGTCCGACCGAAAGTCGCTGGATGCTGCCGCGGCCAACGAGAACCGGCGCCGCCATACGGATCACGCCGCCAGTTTGCGGTGAATATACTCGGCAATTAGCCGAATGTTGGTTAGTTTGGGATAGTCGTCTTCGTCGATTCGAACGCTGTACGCATCCCTCAGGACCAGCGCGACGGTGGCCAGATCCATGCTGTCGATACCGACTTCGTCCACCAGGTCCATCTCGGGGTCGAAGTTCTCGGGGGTGACATCTTCCAGCTTCAATTCGTTGATCATGATCTCGGCGACATGCACAATGATCTTGTCCAGCTCTTTGGCCATATCTCGGCAATTCCTCTCTAATGTACCCTCAACATAACAACAGCTTCCCTGTGATCAATCGCTTGCCGAGCCATCATGCGGACGATTGGATGCCGGTCCGCACCAATCCAAGACAGGCGATCCCCTGGGGCGTTATGATCTGAAAGCTGAAGTGATCCTCTGTTTCCGCTTGGCGGCTGACCTTGACCGTCACCGGTGTACCGGGTGCAATCCTGAGCTTGAAGCGCACTCGGCTGAACTGGATCGCACGACCGGCGGTTGTCCAGGCCTTGGTGAGGACCTCCTCCACCATGGCCAGTTGGGCGATCCCCGGCAGCAGCGGCATACCGGGAAAGTGGCCGTCGAACCAGAGCGCATCTTGCGGCACCAGCACTTCTGCCGTGGCGGCCGCATCTCCCCTCGTCGTGATCGCGGTGATGCTGTGCCACATCTATTGTGCGCCTCCACCGCGAATCAGGTACTCCCACAATGGGCCCGTGAACCCCCGTTTGTACATCCGTTCCAGCAGTGCGGCTGTATGGGCATCGCCGCCGCCGATCACCCAATTGAAGCGACCCCGGGCCGCCTCGCGGGCCGTTCTCAGGATCGCCTCGCTGCTGATGGCCGGGGATTGATAGAAGACGGGTTGGAGAAGGTCCTCTGTGGGGGAGATGACGCCCTCCGCAAGCGCCCTTTCGTACAAAGCGGTATGGGGATAAATCCGCATACCGCAAAAGAGGAATAGAACAGTTTTTTTCAGTTTGTCAATATTTGACAAGGTCTCTGCGAGGGTCTCGGCCGTCTCTCCCGGGCCGCCCAGCAGGAAATAGTGGGCCACATGTAAACCCGCTTCCAGCGCGGCTTCGTGGGCACGAAAGACCTCCGCCGTGACAAACGGTTTCCCATAGCTGGCCAGCACCGTGTCGCAGAGGGCCTCGGTGCCGAACTCGACGTGGGTTAAGCCGGCCGCCTTGAGGCTGGAAAAATACCCCTGCGGCGGTCTGGTTGGGGCGAAGAAGCCCCCCCACGGGGTCTTGAGGCCGGCTTCCCGGAAAGCAGCCGCCACCGACAGGCTGTGGGTTGGATGGGCGTTGAAGGCCGAGTCGGTCATGAAGAGATACTTCGCCCCGGCGTCCTCCAGCGCTAACGCCGTGGCAGCCACCTCCGCCGGGGGGATGAGACGCATGCGGCGCCCCTCGATGTGGGGATAGGTGCAGTAGATGCAGCGGAAGGGGCATCCGCGTTTGCTCTGCAGGTTGAGCATGGCCCCGTGTCGAAGGTAGTAATCCAGGTGGGGTCGAATGGGCTGGAAATCTCGTTTCAGTGGTTGGTCCCAGGGGCGGGGCTGTCTGGCCGGTCCGCGGACGGTGACGACGCCTTCGATCTCACCGGGATCGTCACCCTTCTCCAGCGCCGCAACGAGACGGTTCAGCCGTTCGCCTTCGCCCACCACACCGTAGTCCGCGCCGATGGTCTTGAGGACGCGGCGGGGAAAAATGGTAAACCCGCTGCCTCCCAGGACGATGGGTGCCGGGGTTCGTCGGCGGATCTGCTGGACCAGGTTGCGATAGCCATCCAGGTAACTCTGGACATCGACGATGTCGGTGTTGTCGATGTTGCGCAGCGAGAGTCCGATGAGGTCGGGCCTGAAGCGGTCCAGTGTCACCTCGAGGGCATCCTCACGGTCTTTGGCATTGAGGTCCAGGATCTCCACCACACATCCGCTATCAAGGGCACCGGCGACATAGTCCAGCCCGATGGGATAGACGGGGTAAGGTGCTGCGAGGGTATTGGCGGAAATGAGCAGGATCTTCATGGGACCTCCGCCATTGGGACGACTTCCATGGCGCTGACCACGGCGCCCAGGCCGAGGATCAAGATCGCCTTGGGGAAGGGGTCGCCGACGACTGATGGGTCCCGGCGTTGCGGATCTACCATCGCGGCCGCCCACACCGCCGCCAGGGCCGCGGCGGTGGCGAAATCACCTGTATGGCGACGATAGTCGATGAGGGGTCCGTCAAATCCGGTCGCAGCGCGCCAGACCCGCAGCTGGCGCTCGGCCAGGGCGCGGCAGGAGGCCGGTAGTCCCGCCAAAACGAGACCGTACCGCTGTGATGCCGATGCCAATGCGTGGGTGCGGGCCAGGCGTGCGAGGAGGTCTCGTTCCGAGAGGTCTCGTTCCGAGAGGTCTCGTTCCGAGAGGTCTCGTTCCGAGAGGTCTCGTTCCGAGAGGTCTCGTTCCAACAAGGTCGCCCCGTGGCGGCAATAGTCCAGTCCCAACAGCCGCAGGTAAGGGGCCTCCTGTCCTGCGCCCGCTTCGAGGCGCAGCGCGCCGCCGCCTTCCGCCGGGGGCGCTCCGGCAACGGCATCCGGGTCCAATTTGGGCCGCAGCTGGGGGTGGGCCTCATCCACACCCATCAGCACCAGGGAGCTCCCATTTTGCTGCAGCAGGTGGGCGCTCATCAGGGCCTGTTCGAAGGCGGCGTAGGGGCAGGTGGTGGTGAGGTTCTCCCCGGTGGCCCCCGTCCACAGGGCAACTTGGCCGGCGGCGGCATTGTGCACGGAGCCGATAAAGTCCATGGGGCTGGGGAATCGCTCCTCGCTCTCGAAGAGACGATTCAGAAAATCGTTGGTTTCCGAGAGAGCGCCCCAGCCAGTGCCCAGATAAACGGCCCCAGGCGGTGCGCCATCGGGGCCGCAGCCACAGGCCTGGGTCAGGGCCAGAGCCATGCGCGGCAGGCGCTTGAGACGCCGTACGAGGCCTGCCGGCAGACCAGCGCTGATCTTGGCCAGATCTGCGCGGCCGCCCACGGGCGCTCCTGCCAGCAGGGCTTTGAGGGTGGCCTCGCTTCCCCCGCTGCCGCTGAGAGCGGCATAACCGCGGATGGTGAAGCAGGGCATGTCGGCCGGAGGCACCGAGGCCGACGCAATGGGTCGACCGATGACCAGGGCGGCATTGTTGCCGCCGAAGCCGAAGGAGTTTGAAAGTACCCGCTGGATGGGGCGCGACCTTGGGGAGGGGTCAATGGAAATTGCGAGTTCCGGATCGGGATCGCTGCAGCCGGTGTTGGGGGGAAGGTGCTGCTGATGCACCACCAGGGCGGCAATGACCGCCTCTATGGCGCCGGCTGCTGCCAAGCTGTGCCCCACGGCGCCCTTGATGGAGGAGAGCGGCGGCAGATCGCCGGTCGGCGCCAGTCTGTGGAGGGCCTGCGCCTCCGCACGGTCGTTGTCCGGCGTGCCCGTCCCATGGAGATTGACGTAATCGATCTGGTCCAGTCTCAGCCCCGCCTCGTTCAGGGCGGCCCGCATTGCCGCGGCGGCGCCAAGACCCTCCGGGTGGGGTTTGGCGCCATGATAGGCGTCGCAGGAGAGGCCTCCGCCAAGCAGCGCCACGCTCTCCGGCCGGGGCGGACTATCGTCCAGCAAAAGGAGGCCGGCCCCCTCAGCCACACTCATGCCGCCGCGCTCGGCGCACAGGGGTCGCGCTCCCGCCGGATCGATGAGTTGGAGGGACTTGAAACCGTAATAGGTCAGGCGGCAGAGGCTGTCGACACCGCCGGCCAGGACCCGTTGGCACAGCCCATGGCGGATCAATTGAGCGGCCAGGTGGAGGGCCACGGCGCCCGATGAGCAGGCCGTCGAGATGGTCAGGACGGGGCCCCGGCAGCCGGTCTGCGCCACCAGGTCCTGGGCCACCGAGCCAACGGCGTGGCGGGCATAGGCCACCGGATCGGTTACCCCCGCCGCCAGCAGCCCCTCCGTTCGGGCCATTCCGCCCGTGGTGACACCCAATACAATGGCATCGGGGCCAGCGGCGGCGCCGGACATGGCCTGCTTGGCGGCGCTGCGGGCCAGCCAGTGGGTGCGCGGAAGGTCCCCGGGTGGCGTCGCCTGCGCAACCTCACCCACTGGCAGATGGGGGGTCACCCGGGGGTGAAAATGGTGGGGTGGCGCCAGCGCACTGCGGCCCGCTGCCAGCGTGCCGAAGACACGCTCCGATTCATCTCCGGCGGCACAAATCAGCCCCATTCCGGCGATGCACACCGGAACCGTGCTCAATTCGTCAACTCCCCACTCTGACGTTGGATGTGTTCGGCCAGCGTGCGCAGGGAGGTGAATACCTTGGCCCCCAGTTCCTTGCTGTCGATGATCACCCCATAGTCCTTCTCAATCAGCATCACCATCTCGAGGACGTCGATGCTGTCGATGCCCAGACGACCGCCGACAAGCTGTTCGTCGGGATCGATCTCCCCGGGGTCGATATCGGGCAGGTTGAGGGTGGCGACAATTTTGCGCGGAAGCTCCTCCAGGAGGTTTGGCATGGCGGATCCAGGTGAACAATCGGTTGCATGGGGGTCGACCGCGATCGGCGACCCATCGCGACCCTTGCCGGCCGCGGGGTAACTTGCCAATCAAAGCCACTTATCCTATAGATAGCGCTCCATGAATGCAAGCAGATCTTGCCACTCTACACCCCTCCGGAGGGCCGCCATGCCGGACATCGATCTCAGTGTCGAAGCGTTGCTGCCCCATCGCGGCCGAATGCTGCTGGTGGAGGAGGTGCTTCTGGCCGATACGAAACGGGCCGTCACCCGTCAGATCGTTCGTCCCCACTGGCCCCTCTGCGATGACCGCAACGTGAATGCCCTCATTCTCATTGAACTGGTGGCTCAGACGGCGGGGATCTGCAACGGGCTGGAACGGGTGGCTACCCACGGGAAAGACGCTGACCGCAAGGGGTGGCTGGTGGGGATCAAAAAGGCGGTGCTCCAGATCGATCGGCTCGCTCTGGGAACCGAGATCGTCGCAAAAGCCCAGAATCACTTCGTCTTTGAGCATTTTCGCGAGATCGGCGGCACGGCCCACCTGGATGACCGCCAGGTCGCTGAGGTGGTGTTGCAGGTGGTGCGCGCCGACACACAAACAGGCCCTTGAAGTGGGTTGCCAGCGAGATGGAAGACTTGTGCACTGCACCTTGGCCAAATGACAGCGGGATCGCTGCCATCGACCTACGCACTGGCAGATTGGCAAACGCAGGCGTCAGGGGCGTTTGATACCCATTTCGCCGGAAGCTTTCTTCAGACCGCCGGCATGCGGGAGGACGACAATGGCATACGCGCTGGTGACCGGAGCGAGCAAAGGGATCGGCCGGGCGATCTGTGTGGCCTTGGCCAAAGCCGGCTACGACCTCGTGGCCAACTATCGCAGCGATGCGGCCGGGGCGCACGAAACGCTTGACCTGGTGAGGTCCGCGGGCCGCAGCGGACAGGTGATGGGTTTCGATGTGGCCGACGGTGGACAGGTAGCGGCGGCCCTGAAGACACTTTTCGCGTCCAGCGGCGCGCCGGAGGTGCTGGTGAACAATGCCGGCGTGACGGCGGACGGACTCTTCATGATGATGCCGGCCGACAATTGGCAGCGGGTGATCGGCACCAGTCTGGACGGGTTTTATAACGTCACCAAGCCGGTGGTGGAGAAGATGGTGCGTCAGAAGAGGGGCAGCATCGTCAATATCGCCTCGGCGGCTGGCCTGACAGGCAATCGCGGCCAGACCAACTATTCTGCGGCCAAAGCGGGCCTCATCGGGGCCAGCCGCAGCCTGGCGGCCGAGGTGGGACGGCTGGGTATTCGAGTGAACGTCGTGGCACCGGGCCTCATTGATACCGACATGATTCGGGACCTGCCCCTGCCAAATCTCAAGCAGATGGTGCCCATGGCAAGGGTGGGGCGTCCCGAGGAGGTGGCCAGCGTGGTGGCCTTTCTCTGCTCCGCGGGGGCCTCCTACATCACCGGACAGGTGATCGGGGTGAACGGCGGGCTCATTTGACCGCCATTCTGACCATCAAACCCTTTCCCCAATAGCGGGCCGCCGGCCGACGTCTGCCGTGGCCGACCATTGATATGCGTCGGCCGCATGTCGAAATGGTGCCGGTTCGACGTTGCCGACCGCTGAAAATGGGGGCGGGATGCACCGCCGCTGGCTGGCGGTTGTTGGATCTCCATTGCCGTTGGATCGAAAAGGGAGGCGCAGCCTTATGCGGCGATGCTTGCAGATGGTACTGGTGACGGCGGCGCTGTTCAGCATCGGCTGGACCACCTCCTGGAGCAGCATCCATGCGGCGGCCGATGCGGTCAGGACGGTGCAGTCCGATTTCACCCAGGAAAAACATCTGCCCATTCTGCAGAGACCACTGGTTTCCAAGGGGCGCTTTGCCTACGAGGCCCCCGGCAACCTGCGCTGGGAGTACCACGCCCCGGCGCGCAGCATTCTCCTCATGCAGGGCGGTGAAACCCGGCGCTTTCTCGAATCGCAAGGGCGGCTGGTGCCCGATCGGAGCGCGGGCCTTGCCGCCATGTCGGTGGTGATGGACCAGATAACGGCATGGCTGCAGGGCCGTTTCGACACCAACCAGAGCTTTGCCGCCGAATTGGTTCCCGGTGGCACCATCGTACTGACGCCTACCGCCGCGGGGATGGCCAAGATGATCCACCGCATCGAACTCCAACTCGCCGCCCAACCCGGGGCCATCGATATGGTCACCATCTATGAGGACGAGGCCGCCTTCACGCGCCTGAAATTTCATAACCTCCGCCTCAACCACCCCCTGGAGGAGGCGCTTTTTCGGGAAGCAGCGCCCCATGGTGCCTGACGGCCCTGGACGCAGAGGCCGGATAGCGGCGCTACCGGCGCTCGCTTGGTTGCTGCTCCTCAGCGCTTGCGCCGGGATGCCGGCCCTGCATCCACTGCCACCGGGGGTGTCCCAGCCGCGGCCATTTCTCCAGGGTCGCTGGCAGCTGACCCATCGCATCGAGGCCATTTTTCCGGGCAATCACACCGCCTTGCTGATGGGTGCCCTGGAGCTGGACAGCGAGACGCGTCATCTGCGCTGCGCACTGATGACGGTGGAGGGGTTCACCCTGTTCAGCGCTGCCAAAAGCGACCGCCTCCGGGTCACCCGCGCCGTGCCGCCATTTGACGGGCCGGGCTTCGCCGAGGGGCTCATGGCCGATCTGGCGCTGCTTTTTCTGGCGCCCCGGGAAACGCGCCAGGTGACGGGATCGATTCACGGCCGGCCGACCCGGCGCTTTCTGCATATGGACGGCACTGCCACCGACGTCTCCACCATCGCCACCGGCCATTTCCGCATCGACCGCTACTCATCCGACGCCCGGTTGATCCGCAGAGCGCTCCTCACACCGACGGCGGCACGCCCGGAAGAGGGGCGACCGGCGGCGGAAATCCACCTTGATGCACTCGGCGATGCCCGTTACGCTCTCAGATTGACCCTTATCGATGCCGTTCGGACAGATGCCAGCGATGGCGCCACAGACTCCCCATGACGGCGATCCGCTCGATCCGGATCGAACTAACAGGACCATACCAGACGGATCTCCTACAAACGGACACCGCAGGGGCCCCTTCCCCCTCCTGGCGCACCCATCGCATCGAACCGGCAGACCGTGTGCCACACCCAGGTGCCCCCGCTGGCCACCTGCCACATCCGCTCGCCCATGGTTTTCGCAGTACCTTGCCGATCAATTTCAGGCGCTTGATGGGACGGTGGTGGATCTGTGCTGACCCTCGCACGGGGCATGGCGGGCGCTGAAGCGGCCCGTTTCATCATGGCCATATTCCCTATCAGGCAGACTTCCGATAGGCCCCCGCCAGGTATTATCTCACACTTCACGCGGATGATCTGCCCTTGCCGATACCCGCCATCTGCTGTTTAATCCAATGCAACCACCATGGTCGTATGAACAGCATTTCCAACAGGTTGCAGGTGGAGGAAACGATGGCACATCACAAATGGTATTCCATTGGTGCGGGGATCGTCATCATCGTCGGATTGGTCGCGACGCAAGCGCTCACCATTGGAAAAAATACGGTATTCGATCAACCCATTGTAAACGGGACTTCTATTCGTGTGGAGAGACCGGCTGATGGGCCCGCTACCAACAGCGACCCGGTGACCGAGCTCAAACCGGTGGACCCTTCCGAGATATCGCGACCGCTCCCAAAGGCGCCGGCCGTCAGGCCTGCCTTAGAGGGGGATGCGGTTCAAGCGGCTGGCAAGCAGAAAAGGTCCGATAGCGTCCGACGATACCTGTTTTTTCGATACCTGATCTCCAAATCATGATCATCGAGGCAGGGGACCGCCACCTGCTGAGATCCCCCGCTACCATGCCACCTTGCGCCGAGAGATCCAGATCGGCAGGCACCCACCGCACAAAAAATAAAATTTATATAATAATAACAATTATTTGTATCCTTATACGATGTGACCTCATCGATGGTGCGCCCGATTGACACTTGAACCGCGATCCACTAACCTGTGGCGTTCAGTGCATGGGGGCCGGCACCCGATTCTAGGCACGCTTCGACACACGCAGAACGGGGACGGACCCTTATATGACCTCCGGATTCAGCGGAACACTCGCATGAGGGCTAGGGTGACTTGAAGCTTAAGCTGATCTATCCCAAGTGGAAGAAACTCTCCCGCCAGACCGAATTTCATCTGCCGCCCCACGGGCCGGTGGTCTTCGCCGCGGCGCTGCCCGAAGGGGTCGCGGTCGACTTCGTGGATGAAAACCTGGAAGCGATCGATTTCGATGATCCGGCCGATGTGGTCGGCATCTCCATGATGCTCACTGTGCAGGTGAAGCGGGGATGGGCCATCGCCGACGAATACCGCCGCCGGGGGATCCCTGTGATTTTCGGCGGCATCGCCACCATGCTCCACGCCGAGGAGACCCAGGCACACGCCGATGCCGTCTTCCTGGGGGAGGCCGAAGGGCATATGGAGGCCCTTTTCGACGATCTGCGCCAAGGCCGGCTCCAGCAGGTCTACAACCACATGGAGGAGCTACCGCCCATTGAGACCGTGGGAACGGCGCGGCGCGACATCCTCAAGCGGGAGCTTTACAACTACAGGGGGGTTCAGATGGTGGACCTGGTGCACGCTTCCCGCGGTTGTCGCTACCACTGCTTCCCCTGTGCCGTCGCCTACCTGGGAGGGCGCCAGTTTCGGCCGCGGCCCATCGATCGGGCCATCGCCGAGATGGCCAGTATCGACAACAATCGCCTTTTTATCGTGGACAACTCCCTGGCCCAGGACACGCAGTGGGAGAAGGACCTCTTCCGGGAGATGATCCCACTCAAAAAGAAATGGTGCAGCCACCCCATCGAGGACTCCCCCGAAGTGCTCGACCTCGCCGCACAGGCCGGCGCCTGGTACGTCTATCAGGCCGTGTTTGACACCTCGGACTACATCCGCGAACGCATACGCCGCTACCACGATCACGGTATCGCCGTCGAAGGTACCATCCTGCTGGGCCTGGACGACCACACCGAAGATTCCATAAAGCGCTTCGTCGATTTTCTGATGGAGATCGAGCTGGATCTGGCCGAGTTCACCGTTCTGGCCCCCTTTCCCCACACCAAAGCCTACGCTCAGCTGCACCGGGAGGGGCGCATCCTCTCCTACGATTGGGATGATTACACCGCCGACAAGGTGGTCTATCAGCCCAAACAGATGTCGGCAGAGCGCCTCCAAGCGCTTCTCGACGATGCCTGGGAGACCTTTTACGCCGAGGAGTCCCAGCAGATCAAAATGACCCGCCTCTTCCAGCAGGTGATCCGCAAGGAGATGGCCGACGGCACCTACCGGCCGCGGGACCGACAGCTGGCGCGTCAGCGCTTCGGCCGGGTCAGCGGGACTGCGATACCGGATTGAAGGGGGTGATGGGGCTCGCGCGCCAAACAGGCGGTGCGCCGATCGAGTGGCCAGCGGAGATAGGGGGACATTACCTTCGACGCTGGCGGTGTTGACGGACGGGCGCCCTGAGGCTCGGTTTTTCAAAGTCCCTTGGCAGAGTACAATACCACCTTCTTGCCCACGAAATTGATTTTGATATACTTCTCCTCCCCGCCCCAACTGCAGTTTTGCACACCCACCGCGCCGCCGCATTCATCGGCTTCTCCGAGGATGGCGATCACCTCGTCGTAGTTCATTCCCATGGTGATCTTGTCGTAGTTCTCCTTGGTGAGTTTGCTGCAGCCGACCCCCAGAAGGAGCAGGGCGATACAGAGCAGCCTGGTGAGGGTGTTTTTCATCGAGATCCTCCTGTCGCCTTGCGATTGCGTCTGCGGTCAAAGATCGATTAGATCGGGGAAATGGTTCATCCGCTCAAGCCGCTGGAGTTCACGCTGGTAGCGGCCCTCCCAGCCATCGCGCTTGAGGATACGGGCATAAAAGCGTTTCATGAGCGGCTTCATGATGTAGATCCAGATCGCGGTCCAGCCGCGGCCCTGGCTGCGGGCCCGGCCCGAAGGTCTCCAGAAGCCGAGCACCTTTTGACGGTGCAGCCAAAAAAGATATTGCAGCTGGTCCGAGCTCAAGTGGCGGGTTTTCACGTTGGCCCACAGCCCGCTGTACTTCTTGTAATCGGTTTTGTTGGTCACCAGCCCTTGCTGGATCAGCTCGGCCCGCATGCCGGTCTTGGGGTAGGGCGTGAGAATTTGGCAGTAGGCAGCGTCGGCGTCGATATCCTTGAGGAACTGATAGTTGGCGATGATGTCTGCCTCTTCGTCGTCAGGGAAGCCGAAGATCAGGCCCCCGATCACCATGATGCCATACTTGTGGCACATGGCCACCGCCTTTTGGGAAGCGCTGACGATGTTGCCCTTGCCGGCGGCGTCGAGGTTTTTTTTGGAGGCGCTTTCGATCCCCAGAAAGACGGAGCGGAATCCGGCTTGGGCCATCTTGGCCACCATCTCCTCGTTCTGGCTCATGCTGATGCAGTCGGCCTGGACCACCAGGTTGAGCTTGCGGTAGCCCCGGGCGATGATGGCGTCGCAGAGGGCCATGACCCGCTTGGGATTGAGGACCATGTTGTCGTCCACGATAAAGGCCCAGCGGCATTTGCGGGTGTAGTAGATGTCGTCGAGGTCGGCCAGAACCCGTTCGATCGGATAGGGGCGGAAACTGCGACCGTACATGTGGCGCATGCTACAGAAGTTGCACCCCCGGGTGCACCCGCGTGACGTTTCCAATAGTTCGATCTTGGAGTAGAGGATGTGGTAGCCCCAAGTGAGGCGGCGCTTATCGCGGATGGGCAGCTCGAGGGGCTGGGAGAGATCCAGTGGGCCGTCCCAGGCGTTGTGTACGAATTGTCCGTCGGCATTCCGCCAGGAAAGGCTGGGGATGGTGTCCAGCGCGTCCTCGCCGGCCAGCGCGTTGACCAGCCGCTTGCAGACGATCTCTCCCTCACCGCGCACCATGAAGTCGAAGAGGCGTCCCTCGTCGGCACTGCCGATCTCGTCATACATGAGGGTAGCGTGGTAGCCGCCGATGGCGATCTTGGTTTCCGGTCGGCAACGCCGTATCACCTTGGCGATCTTGGTGCAGGTGTCGTATTGCCAGGCCATGGCGGAGAGCCCCACGAGATCGGGCTGGTACTTGCGCAGCAGCCGCTCAACGTAGGCGCGCACCCGGCGGCGTTTGCGGATCAGATCGACGATGTGTACCTCGTGCTGGGGATCGATGTTGGCCCCCACACAGGCGATGCCGTGGCTCGGCATATGGATGGCCGTCTCGTGGATGATCAGCGGGGCCACATCGGGCATCGACATGAGGATGACCTTCATAAACGCTCCCTTGTGAAGCCTGCGGCGTCGGTTCTCTTCATCGGCATGCGGCGACGGCCTGTAGGTGGGATTGGAGCCGTCTGCGCGTGTCGGCCACCACAGCGGCCATCGCCGCCTTTCCCCCATCCGCGGCCGGGGCGGCCACCTCACCGACCCAGTCCACTGAGATGGTGCCGCTGTCCAAAGCCCTGAAAACAAAGCGTCCCGGCTGAAAGAGCCGGTCGCTGCCCTGAATCGACAGAAGCTGGATGGGGCGTCCCATCTGGCGGGCGACCTTGAAAACGCTGCTGTGCAGCTCGCCGACCCGACCGTCGCGACTGCGCGTGCCCTCCGGAAATACAATGAGGTTGGTACCCGCAGCCAGCTCGGCCGGCAGAGCCGCCATGCGGTCCAACATGAGACCGGCCAGATGGCCCTCTGCCCTGGAGGGCAGATATCCAGAGGTGCGCAGCATCCATCCGAAGATGGGAATGGTAAATAGTCGCGCCTTGGCAATCGTGGTGTGTCGTAAATACAGCGAGATCAGCAGAATCGCATCGATATAACTCACATGGTTGCAGACGATGAGGCTGCCCCTGAGTCGTAGCACTCGTGGATCGATCCGCCATCGCCAGCCAGGCATGAGGCCACGCGCCAGGCGAAAGAAGCCCTGGTAGAAGCGGCTGTTGAGATGCCGAAAGCGTACCGCCCGATTCGGCGCGAAGAGGGCTGCCCAGGCGTAGAAGGGGCTGAAAAGGAGCACGAAGCCGGCCGTAAAGTAGGTC
>JASJCL010000044.1 GCA_030066015.1 Desulfosarcinaceae bacterium
CTCCAGACCGGGGCCGTGCGCTTCGCCAAACGGCTCGAAGAGGTCACCGAGGGCCGCATCAAGATCCAGGTCTTCGCCGGCGGTGAGCTGGTGCCGCCCCTGGGTGTCTTCGACGCCGTCTCGGCGGGAACGGTGGAAGTGGGCAGCGGCGCCTCCTACTACTGGGCTGGCAAGGTCCCTGCGGCGCAGTGGTTCGCCGCCGTTCCCTTTGGGTTCAATCCCCAGGGCATCAATGCCTGGTTCTACAGCGGGGGCGGCCTGCAACTCTGGGAGGAGGTGTATGCGCCCTTCAACGTCGTGCCCCGGCCCCAGGGCAACACCGGCGTCCAGATGGGGGGCTGGTTCCGCAAGGAGATGAATACGATCGACGACTACAAGGGCCTCAAAATGCGCATCCCGGGCCTGGGCGGCAAGGTGATCGCCAAGGCCGGCGGCACTGTCGTGCTCCTGCCCGGCGGAGAGATCTTCACCTCCCTGGAGCGCGGCGTCATCGACGCCACCGAGTGGGTGGGCCCCATGCACGACCTGCGGATGGGATTTTACAAGGCCGCCAAGTACTACTATTACCCAGGCTGGCACGAGCCGGGCACCTGCCTTGAAGTCATGTTCAACAAGAAGGCCTACGACAGCCTGCCCAAGGATCTCCAGGGCGCCGTTGACGCCGTGGCCGCCGAGACCAACATGTGGAGTCTGAGTGAATTCGAGGCCGGCAACGGTGCGGCCCTGCAGGAATTGATTACCACGCACAAAGTCAACCTGAAGCGCTTCCCCGAGGAGCTACTGGCCAAACTGCGCGAAATGGCCAAGGAGACCATGGAGGAGGAGGCCGAAAAGGACGCCGCCAGCCGCAAGGTCCACGAGGCCTTCAAAAAGTTTAAGGAGCAGGTGGGCACCTGGGGATCGGTATCCGAGAACGCCTACTACAACGTCATCGCAGACAAGTACAAACTCAAGGCCTAAGCCGCACCGAAGGAAACAAGCCCCGCCGCCATCGGGCGGCGGGGTTTTTTTATCTCCCAATGGGGGCGGGCGCCACTTACCGCTTGACACGGCTTCCGTTGGGGCTTTATGGCATTAGCGGTATCCAAACGGGGATGCCCTCAATCGAGATAGTGGAGAATTGTTGACATGTTAAAATTGGGTATGGTGGGTTGGCGGGGAATGGTGGGCTCCGTTCTGATGGAGCGGATGCTGGCGGAGAAGGATTTCGAGCGCTGCGAACCGCTGTTCTTCACCACCAGCCAGACCGGTCAGGCGGCGCCCGACATCGGACGTGAACTGCCCCCCCTTCAGGACGCGCACGACCTGAGGCTGCTGGCCGACATGGAGGTGATCATCTCCTGCCAGGGCGGCGATTACACCCAGGCCGTCATTGGGCCCCTGCGGGACTCGGGCTGGCAGGGCTATTGGATCGACGCGGCATCGACCCTGCGCATGGAGAGCGACAGCCTCATAATCCTCGACCCAGTCAATCGGTCGGTCATCGACGCGGGGTTGGACCGCGGCATCAAGAACTTCATCGGCGGCAATTGCACCGTCTCGCTCATGCTCATGGCCCTGGCCGGCCTCTTTGCCAACGGCTGGGTGGAGTGGCTCACCACCATGACCTATCAGTCCGCCTCGGGGGCCGGCGCCAAGTACATGCGCGAGCTGGTGGCACAGATGCGCTATCTGGGAGAGGGCAGCGCCGCGCTGCTGGACGACCCGGCCACGGCCATCGCCGCCATCGACCGCCAGGTGACCACCGACCTTAATGCTGACGACTTCCCGACCCCCTGTTTCGGCGCGCCCCTGGCCGCCGCGCTGATCCCCTGGATCGACCGTCCTATGGAAAATGGCCAAACCCGGGAGGAGTGGAAGGGGTTGGTGGAGACCAACAAGATATTGGGCCGCGGTGAGGCCCCCATTCCCATTGACGGCCAATGTGTGCGGGTTGGCGCCATGCGCTGCCATAGCCAGGCCTTCACCATCAAGCTGACCGGGGACATCCCGCTGGATGAGCTCGAGGCGGCTCTCGGCGAGCACAATCCATGGGTCCGGCTGATCCCCAACACCAAAGCGGCCACCCTCACCGAGCTGACCCCGGCCAAGGTGTCCGGCACGCTCAGCGTCCCCATCGGCCGGGTCCGCAAGCTCAATATGGGCAAGGACTACCTCACCGCTTTCAGCGTCGGCGATCAGCTCCTGTGGGGGGCCGCCGAACCGTTGCGGCGGATGCTGGAAATCTTGCAGAATCGACGCTAAAGGACCCCTGACGGCCATCGATGGATCTCCGCGCCGCCGCGCGGGCTCCGAACCGATTGCCAACACGCATCCGCCATGAACCTCAGCGGCAGATCAAGGTCTCGATCCGGCGCCCCATACCGCACCCTGGCGGGGGGCGCCCTTCTGGCCCACGCGCGCCGCAGACCGGTCAGGGGGATGATTTTCATTCCCCCCCTCGTCGGCGACACGGCCCTGGCGCAGCTGCATCGTTTCCGGCCGCTTCGACGGGACGGTTTCGCCCTCTATTCCTATCCCTTTCCCGGTCACCCCGGCGCAGCGGGTCGTTTCAGTCTGCAAACCGCCATCGGCGCCACCGATCACCATCTGAAAAGCGCCGCCGACATGGCCCGGCGGCACGGCACCGGCCTCTTCGGCATCGGCTGCTGCGTGGCCACCATCCCGCTGCTGGCGAGCGTCCAGGGTGCGTCCCGGCCACCGGCCCATCTGGTGCTGCTCAACCCCGTCGTTCAATTCAATCCTGCGGCGGCGCTCATGGCGTTCTGGCGATATAGCGAGCGGTACGCCCAAGGACCTTTGGGGCGCCTGCGCTCGCTTCCGACCTATCTCGAAAGCCTCCTGCCTGGAATCGCGAAGAATCGGCGTCGCTTCGGTGCCCTCCGTCGCAAGCGCGTCGCCCTGCCCCGTCTGCTGACGGAGGTCCTGACAGACCGGGTTCTGATGGGCGTTCGAATCGTTCGGACCGCCGTCACCTGCTGCTACGGTGTATCGGATCCGTTTCGACGGCACCTGCTTTCGGAAGATGCCAGCGATTTCAAGGCCGCCATTCGCCGGCATTGTCCAAGTGTGCGCTTCGTTCCGCTGGAGGGCACCCACTTTCTGGCCGGACGCGGTCTCCGCCATCAAATGCGCCACCTCATCTGCACGGCATTCTCACGCCCATAAAAAACGCCGCCACCGCTCCGAAACAACTTGATCGGAACGGCGACGGCGCAACGATGTCGACCAGCATCGCCATCCCTCCAGAGGGTGGCAGACGGAGGGACCGTTGGAACTACTCCTCTTCGGGCAGGCGCACCACCATTACCGGCACGGAACTGCGACGCACCACGCGACGGGCAGTGCCCCCCATCAGCGCGTCCTTGAAGACCCCGTAACCGTGGGTGCCCATGACGATCACATCCGCGTCATTGATTTCCGCCTGGTGGATGATCTCCTCGGCAGGCACTCCCTTTATGGTGAGGATCTTCTCGACGATGAATTTGCACTGCGCCAACTCGTCGCGGGCAGTGTTGCAGAAGTCGTTGAGACGCTCGGTGATCGTATCCAGCAGCGAGCTCTCCTTGTCGGCCTGCAATTGGGCCCATTCCTGCTCGCCCATATAGCTGCTGATGTGCATGTTGAAGGCGGTGGAAACCTCCTCCAGGATGTGTAGCACGGTGATCTGGGCATCGTACCGATCGGCCAGGCTGGCGGCGTAACTGAAAGCGTAGCGGGCATTGTCGGAAAGGTCGGTTGCGTAAAGGATCTTTTTGAATTCCGGTACCATGGTCAGCTCCTTTCATGGGGCTTAGCCCGGTGGCAGCGCCCGAATTTCGAGTTGGCTCGGGGAATAGTATTGGTCTGACGTCCAGACCTTTAAAGGCCTTAAAACAATAAAAAAACTAAAAATACTTAAGCACTGTGGCAGTAATTGTCAAACCAACGCTTCCCTCCACCGCGGTTCACGAAGTGTCCGCCAGCGCCGACCGCGGCGCTCTCTCCGCCGATGGGGGGCTATCCTTGGGCCTGGACCGGTTTGATCCGGATCTCCACCCGCCGGTTGAGCTGACGTCCGGTCTCTTCGTCATTGGTGGCCACCGGCCGGGACTCGCCAAAGCCGATGGTGGTGACCCGGTATTGATCCACCCCCCGCTCCACGAGCAGGTTTTTGACGGCATCCGCCCGGCGCTCCGACAAGCGTTGGTTGTAGCTCTCAGCGCCCACACTGTCCGTGTGACCTTCCACCATGATGTGGGTCTGGGGATATTTGACCATGATCTGCGCGATTCGATCGATCTCGTTGTACAACCCTGGTCGAACCGCGACCGAATCGAAGTCAAAGGTCACGTCCCCCTTTAGGGTGATGGCCAGGAGATCGCCTTCGCGACGAACCGCCGCGGCCTCCGAGGCGGCCAGCGCATTCCGCATTTCCGCCTCCTGCTTGTCCATCATGTGGCCGATGCCGCCGCCCGCGGCAGCGCCCACCAGGGCGCCCGCCGCAGCGCCGAGAACCGTGCTTTCGGTGTTCTTACCGATCACCTGTCCCAAGACGGCCCCCACCGCGGCGCCGCCGGCGGCCCCATACCCGGCACCCTTCTCGGCCTTGGTCGCTGTGGTGGCGCAACCGGTCATGAGCCACATTCCCGCTACCATCAAAATAGTCAGCTTTTTCATTGGATATCCTTTCTGATTCGGTGAAACGGCCGCACGAAAAGCTCGCGAAAAGAGCGGCCACCATGCGGGCCCGCCAACCACCGGTCTCGGGCGCGCACCGCATCTCTTAGACCAAAGATGAGGGCTTACACAAGGATGACAACCGCGGAACGGGCCTTTCAGACCCAATCCGCTGGCCTGCAAAAATGGAAATTTTCCATACGATATCAATTGGTTTACAATCACGATACCCAATTATGTTAATTTTGTGGAGGCGCCTCAAAAAGAGGCGCCTCCACAGGAGCGCTAACCGCACTGCAGCGGCGGACAATCGGGAAACCCTCCGCGGGCCGGACAGCCGCACTGCCACGCAACCCGTGCACGGATCCCCCGTCCGTCGTCGGTGTGGTGGGGGCAGTACCGGTCGCCGCCGCGGGGGTTGAGGCGCATACCGATACGGACCAGGAACCGGGCCGCACCCAGGCGCAGCCGGGCTCCCAGTGTCCGTTGCCGACCCAGGGAGATCGGTATCCGACGGGGCTGAACCAGGGCCAGCAGCTCGGCCTGGCGCTCCTTGGCCAGCAGTTCCAATACGAAAGGGTTCATACTCATGGCGTCGCCTCCTTCCCGGTACCCTTTGTCGGGGCACCAAATAGGAGAGGCTGCGGATGACACCGCAGCCTCTCAGTAAAAAAGCCGCGGACACTGGCATGCGTCCGCGGCTTTCGGATATTCGGAGAATACATTCAGGTCATGGCGATCTCCAGTGCGGACGCATCCTTGAGACGGATGCCTGGATCTGGTGGTAAGCGGTATGCACCTTGGTCATTTCAATTCTCCCTCGTAAGGGGTTGCCGACTGCCTGAAATGGGGCCAACTGGGACAGCCCTATTGATCTTTCGGTTGGGTGTGATAAGCCAACCGGCGGTGGGCCGCGTGGAGAGAGTTGCGGCGCAGACCATCCGGTTGTCAATCATCAAGTGCGGTCACCTACATGCAAACGTACCTCGACGTCAAGCTTTTTTTTATCTTCACCGACAACGCCCTGCGGGTCGCGTCGCACCGGCGGCGGATCCCGAACCACAACCCCATGGGGCGACTTCGATGGTGATCTCCTGGGAATTGATGGCCGCACCGGTTCTCGCGCTCATCCTCGGGATCCTCGTCGGCGGCGGCATAACGGCCCTCGTGCTGCGACAGCGCCATCGATCGCTTCAACAGGCCCAGCGCCACGCGGCGCAGATGGCCGAGGCCGGACTGAAACAAGCCCTCGCAGCCGCTCGCGACGAATTGGCAGAAACCCGCAGCGAGCTGGCAGCGGTCGGGGCAGAGCGAGAGCGGCTGGTGGTCCGCAGCGCCGCCCTGGAAGAGAAGTCCGCCCGCCTGCCCGTGCTGGATCGACAGATAGAGGACCTCCGCCACAACCAGGCGCAATTGGTCGCCCAACGGGGCGAACTGGAACGGGAGCTGACGGCCCTGACGGTTGGCCAAGAGGCGGAGCGGCGGCAGACCGCAGAACAGATCGACGCCCTGCGTCAGGCGCGGGAGGAGATGAAGCTCGTCTTTCGCCAGTTGGCGGAGGAGATCTTCACCAGCAAAAGCCAGCAGCTTCGCGACGGCAACACCGCGGCACTGACCCCGCTGCTGGCACCCCTGCAGGAGCAACTGGGGGCATTTCGCCGGCGTGTGGAAGAGGTGTATGACAAGGAGCTGCGCGACCGGACAGCCCTCAAAGTGGAGGTAGACCAGCTCAAGGAGATCAACCAGCGTATCGGTGCCGAGGCCCTCAGCCTCACCCGGGCCCTCAAAGGACAGAGCAAGCTCCGCGGCCAGTGGGGCGAACTAATCCTCAACCGCATTCTGGAGGAGGCCGGTTTCACCGAGGGACGTGAGTTCGTGACGCAGGTGAGCCTTGCCGGTCATGATGGCCGGCGCTTGCAACCCGATGTGGTGGTGCGTTTGCCCGGCGCGAAGGATGTCGTCGTCGACGCCAAGGTCTCCCTGGTGGCGTACGAGCGCTACTTCCGCAGCGACGATGCCGAGGAGCGGGCTGCGGCGCTGCAGGCCCATCTTCAGTCGGTCCGCCGCCACGTCCAGGCACTCAGCGCAAAGCAGTACAGCGACCTGGCGGGACTGCGCAGTCTGGACTTCGTCCTCATGTTCATTCCGGTGGAGGGGGCCTTCCACCTGGTAATGGAAGCGGCGCCGGAGCTCTTTGATGAGGCCTTCGAGAGGAACGTCGTGCTGGTGAGCGGAACCACCCTCATGGTGGCCCTGCGCACCATCCGCCACACCTGGCGGGATGTGCAGCAGAGCCGCAATGCCCAGGCCATCGCCCGGGAAGCGGGGCTGCTCTACGACAAGTTCGTTGGTTTTGCCGACGCCCTGGAGACCGTCGGCAAGCAACTGGACAAGGCCCGTCACGCCCATCGACAGGCCCGTGACCGCCTCGTCTCGGGCCGGGGCAATCTGGTTGGGCGCACTCAGCGGCTGCTGGATTTGGGGGTGAAAGCGAAAAAGGAACTACCCCCGGAGATGGCGGACCGGCCGCACGGCATTCCAGGGGATGAGACAGGAGACCATTGAATGAGGAACCGGCAGGTCACCACCCACATCGATACCACCCGCTGCACCGGTTGCGGCCGCTGCGTCCAGGTCTGCCCCAAGGAGACCCTCAGCATGGCGGGCGACAAGGCCGTGGTCAGCGGGAACGAATCGATGCACTGCGACCACTGCGCCGCCGTGTGCCCGGAAGGTGCCATTCGGGTGAATGCCGTCGATGCCAGCTTGTCGCGCTTCGACAACTTCGAAACGGAGGCCGAGTGGCTGCCCTACGGCGAGGGCGGCACCTCCCAGCTCGTGCGCCTGATGCGATCGCGGCGCTCCTGCCGCAATTTCCGTCAGGCACCGGTGAGCCTTGGCCTATTGCAGGATTTGGTCAAGGTGGGCATCACCGCGCCATCCGGCTCTAACCACCAGCCCTGGACCTTCACGCTTCTGCCGGACCGGGCGCAGGTAGAGGCCTTCGCCCAGCGCATCGCCCACTTCTTCGAGAAGCTCAACCGCACGGCGGAGAAGGGCTGGCTGCGACTGCTGCTGCGATGGTGCGGTCAGTCCTCTCTGAGCAACTACTACCGGGATCACCACGCCACCGTCAAAGCGGGACTCGACGCCTGGCGCAGCGGCGGGCGGGATCTTCTGTTCCACGGCGCCCCCGCGGTGATCGTCGTGGCGGCCGACAAGAGCGCCTCCTGCCCGGCCGAAGACGCCCTGCTGGCGGCCCAGAACATGCTCCTCGCAGCCCATACCTTGGGACTGGGCACCTGCCTCGTCGGCTTCGCCGTGGAGGCGCTGCGCAACGACGCCAGCCTGCGGTCAGCGCTGGAGATTCCGGCGGAGGAGGCGCCCCACGCCGTCATCGCCCTGGGCTGGCCCCGCAAGGTGGAAACCTACAGCACCCTCTGCGGACGTCTGCCGGTCACCATCCGGCAGCCGAACCTCGTGGTCGCCGATTAGCACTCTTGCCACACCGGATTGCGCCGCTCGAAGAAAGCCGCCACCCCCTCTTTGGCGTCCCGGGTGGTGCATAGCCGGGCGAACGCCTCGTTCATCAGATCGAATTGGCGGAAGTAATCCATGTCTTCAGAGGCGTAATACGCTCTCTTGGCGATCTGAACGGCGATGGGGCTCTTTTTGGCCAGGGTCTCCGCCCAGGTGAGCGCCGCATGCGCCAGATCCGCCTTGGGCACGATGCGGTTGAGCAGGCCCATCTCCAAGGCCTCGGGCGCTTTGATGAGATCCCCATAGAGCAGCAGCTCCAACGCCTTTTTGCGTCCCACGCAGCGGGCGACGGGGATCACCGGCCCAACGCAGTTGAGGCCAACGTTGATGGCCGTGAGACCCATCTTGGCATTCTCCGCCGCAATGGCCAGATCTGCAGCCGCCACCAGTCCCATGCCGTTGGCCGCCGCGACCCCCTGCACCTGGGCGATGACGGGCTTGGTGAGCTTGGCGATGGTGATGAGGGGCTGCTCCATGTGCTCGATCCAGGCCCGATATTGCATGGCGGACTTGTCGGCCAGCTCATTGACGTCGATCCCGGCACAAAAGGCCTTGCCGGCGCCCTTGATGAGGATCACCCGCACCTTGGGATCCGCGTCCATGGCCAGAAAGGCGTCTTGCAGCTCTTCGGCCAGCAGGCTGTTGAAGGTGTTGAGCTGGTCCGGTCGATTGAGGGTGATGGTGCCGACAAACCGGTCGCTCACATCGGTCAGCAGATGGGTGTAAGGCATGGTCTCCTCCTGGGCGTGTCTCGAAAGTGGTGCGCCATGGTGCGCCGGCGGGCACCGATGGCGTCGGCAAGGTCCCGCTGCGCGCGCGGTCTCGGCAGGCGGCGAGGTCTCGCAAGTGGCGCGGTCCAATTTCGCGCGAGGACCGATTGGATAGGGCTGTCAGCCACCCTCGATGGGCGACATGAGCACAATCTCGTCGTTGGCGGCGAGTTGGGCATCATCGGCCACCCGACGTCCGTTGACCAGGGTGGTTCGCGGGACCGTCGCGGGTATCTTCAGCTGCCGCAGAAGATCGTTCAGCGAGGCGCCCGACGGCAACCTTTCCTCAAACACCCCCTGGCCGGCCGGTGCAAAGCGCTGCAACTGGTTGAACAATTTCACCGTGACCATCATCGTCGGCCTCAGGTCAGCCCCAATTCGGCGAGTCGCTCTGCCGTTGGGATCCCATCCGCCGACCAGCCCTGGGCCTGATAGTATTCATCCAGCATCTTATCCAGTTGACATACCAGCCCTTTGGCGGGCCCGGTGGGTGCCGGCGCTGTTGTCAAGCGATCGGGGAGGCTGTCATCCTTGCGCGAAAAACCCATTTGCGTCAGGAAGAGCCGTTCGGCGTTGATGATGCGCTCGCCGGCCGTGCGGAGCTCCGCCAGACTGTAGTCAGCGCCGGTGGCGGCGTTCAGATATTCCAGGATGCCCACCGGGGCCACGTCGAGGTCCTTGGCCGCCAGGTTACGCACAGCGAAAAAGATGCACAAACCGGCGGCATCGATGAGGGCCGACAGGTCCTGAAAGGCCTTCGTGACCTTGGCCTTGCCCTCCCATTGCAGGGGATCCATCGCCTGGGGAACGCCGAAGAGCTCGAAATAGGCGGGGTCACCCCGCATGTGGGAGCCCCCGATGGGAGAGGTGGCATAGGCCAGTCCCATCGCCTGGGATCCGCGGGGTTCGTATCCGGGAAACTCCTGCTTTTTCGAGACCATCGCCAACTCTGGATGGCCGCAGTGGTCTGCCAGGCGGTAGCTGCCCTCGGCCAGCAGATCACCGATGCCCTCGCGGCTGGCCGTCATGCGGGTCAGCGCCACCAGGGCGTCGGCGTCGCCCCAGGCGAGGGGGCGGCCCACACGGTCCTCGGAGAGGTACCCGCGCTCCACGAGCTCCATGGCACAGGCGATGGTGGCGCCCATGGTGATCGTGTCCATCCCCATCTCGTTGCAGATGTAGTTGGCCTTGGTGATGGCGGCCAAATCGTCCACCATGCAGTTGGATCCCATGGCATAGATGGTTTCATATTCGGGCCCCTCGCCCTCGCCGGCATAGGGTGCCGCGTCCACCCGTGTGCGGCGGCCGCAGCCGATGGGACAGCTGTAGCAGGCCGCGTTCTTCAGAAGAAAGCGTCGCGTCAGCTCCTCGCCGTGAATCTTCTCCCAGCCGTCGAAAGTGCCCTGCTGCCAGTTCTTGGTGGGCAGAACGCCGAAATTCTGGGTCGCCATCACCACGCCGGCCGTACCGTTGATGGTCAGACCGAGGGGCGTCTCTTTGACACCGGCCCGGAAGATATCGAGGATCTCTTTGTTGAAGGCCTTGAAGCGTTCCGGACGGGCCAGCGGGATCCGGCCCCTGCCCCGCACCACCACCGCCTTGAGACGTTTACTGCCCATCACGGCACCCACACCCGACCGACCGGCGGCGCGGTGTTTGTCGTTCATGATGGCGGCGAAGCGAACCCCCCGTTCGCCGGCCGGACCGATACAGGCCACCCGCGCTTTGGCATCCGTCTCGGCCAGGAGGCGGTCTGTGGTCTGATGGGTATCCGTGCCCCAGAGGTGGTCGGCGGGGCGCAACTCGGCGAGCTCCGGATCGAGGTAGAGATACACCGGCGTGGCGGCCCGGCCCGTGACAATAATAGCGTCGTAGCCGGTACGTTTAAACTCCGTGGGAAACCGACCGCCGGCGTTGGAGCAGGTGATGGCGCCGGTGAGGGGCGATTTGGTCATCACCATGTAGCGCGCCCCGGTGGGGGCGCCGGTCCCGGTGAGGGGGCCGGTGGCCATAATCAAGGGGTTCGCCGCGCTGAGCGGATCCACCAGGGGGTCTGCCTCCCGGCGCAGGAAGTAGATGCCCAGGCCGCGACCACCGACGTAGGCCTTGGCCACTTCAGGGTCCAAATCCGCCGATGTGCAGGTTCCAGCCGTCAGGTCGACCCGCAGTATTTTCCCCCGCCATCCGTACATAGGACCTCCTTCATGGGTGCTGCCCAGGCGTCACCGCGGCAGCCGGATCTGCCGCCCCGCGCCCGGGCATCGGGCCATCGCCCACCGGCTAGACGATCACGTTGGTGGCGATGGGTTGATTGTCCAAAACCCGCTGGGTGCCGAAGACCGTCAGATCCATGCTGGTCTCTTTGCCCGTCATCAGCTCGGCCATGTGGCGGCCGACCGCAGCGGCCTGTTGGAATCCGTGGCCCGAGAAACCATTGGCCAGGAAAAAGCCTTTCAGCTCGGGCCATTCCCCCAATATGGCATTGGCATCCAAGGTGTTGACGGCATAGAGCCCCGCCCAACCGCGGATCAGCTTGAGGGTCTCGAGCTGGGGGTTGAATTCGGCCAGCTCGGGCCAGACAATCTCCATGAAACGCGCTTCATCCCAGGTAAAATCAAAACCGATGGGATCTTCCGCCAGCGTCTTGCTGACGAAGAGCGTTCCCCCAGCTTCACGTGCAATGTAAAGCCCCGACGGCAGAACGGTCAACCGTGGCATGCGCTCTTGTTTGATTTTGGGGTCCACGGCGAAGACCTGTCGCTTCACCGGCACCACCGGAATGTGGACGCCGGCGGTCTTGGCGATTTCGCCGGCCCAGGCACCGGCGCAGTTCAGGACGATCTTGGCGCTGAGGGACTGCCCGGTGGCCAGCCGGACACCGCTCACGGCGCCGTCCCGGGTGGTGACCGCCGTCACCTCGTCGGTAAGATAGTCCGCTCCCAGGGACTTGGCCTTGCGCCGGAATCCCATCAGCACAGCATAGGGGTCCATGGTCCCCTCATCCGGTCCATAGGTGGCCCCGGTGTAGGGGGCGATGTTGCAGTGGCCCAGACGCTGGGCCAATGTCTCCTGGGGCCACCACTCCACATGACACCCCAGTTCCCGCTGCATGGCCATCTCCTGACGGGCCCGTGCCTGCTGTTCGGGTGCCACGAGAAAAAGGTTGCCCTCGCGGTGCCAGGCGATGTGGGGCTTGATATCGTCCACCGCCATGGTCTCTTCGAAATGTTCCAGAAACTCATAGGCGTACTGGGAGATGCGCACATTCTCCTTGAGATTGAACTGGGTGCGCACGTTGCCGATGCTCAGCGGGGTCGAGGCTCTGGCATAGGTGGGATCCCTTTCGACGACCGCGACCCTCAAGGAATCTGTCACCATCAGATGGTAGGCCGTCGAACTGCCCATGACGCCACCGCCGACTATGATGATATCGTAGCGCGCATCGCTCATGATCTGCCCTCCTCCATGGAGACGGGGAAGCTCTCCAGTCGTCCTCCCCAATAAATTCAACCATTGATTTATTTATTGTTAACTATTAGTATTTCTATATAGCACATTGATTGTCAAGATCTTTATCCATACTGAAAATGGGGGTCGACCGGCGGGGATGCTGCCTCCGCAATGCCGCAGCATCCCTCACGGTTGACAACATGGCGCTCACCGACGCAAGCTAGCATCGCCCTTTCGGTGGTGATCGGGCGGTCTTCGATACACCGATAGGCGCGTCCGGACAGACGCCGTGTCCATCAATATCCAATAGGGAGCGGGAGCGAAGATGCCAGGCGCTGACGGCTTCGATTTCGACACGATCGTGGAACGGCAGGAGACGGCAAGTCTCAAGTGGGACCGCTACAAGGGGCAGGACATCATTCCCATGTGGCTGGCCGATATGGACTTCAAATCACCGCCGGCCGTTATCCGCGCCATCCAGGCGAAGGCCGCGGAGGGCGTCTTCGGATACACCCTGCCGCCGTATCGGCTGAACGAGATCATCGTGGCCATGTTGGCCAGACAATACGATTGGCAGGTGCATCCCGATTGGCTGGTGTGGCTGCCCGGCCTGGTGACGGGCCTGAATGTGGTCTGTCGCGCCGTGGGGGCGGATGGCGATGGGGTCATAACCTCTGTACCCGTCTATCCGCCCTTTCTCTCCGCTCCCCGGTACAGCCGCCGCGAATTGATCCCCGTGCCCCTGTTGGAGAGGGGCCTGCGCTGGGAGATCGATTTCGAGCGACTCGAGGCGGCCATCACCGAATCAACCCGCCTCTTCATCCTCTGCAATCCGCACAACCCCGTCGGACGGGTGTTTACGCGCGAAGAATTGTTGCGGCTGGCGGCCATCTGCGACCGGCACGACATCGTTATCTGCTCTGACGAGATCCACTGCGAGTTGATCCTGGACCGCGACAAGATCCATATTCCCACCGCTACCCTGGATCCCGACATCGCCGCACGCACCATCACCTTCATGTCACCCAGCAAGACCTACAACCTGCCCGGACTGGGCTGCGCCTTCGCCGTCATCTCCGATCCAAAATTGCGCAAGCGCTTCAACGGCGCCATGGCGGGAATCGTGCCACGACCCAATACCTTGGGCTATGCGGCGGCAATGGCGGCCTACACTGAATGCACCGACTGGCAGGCCGCTCTGCTGAGCTATCTGCGCGGCAACCGCGAGCGGGTCGCGGCGGCCATCAGCGATATGGCGCCACTGGCCATGGGACCGGTGGAAGCGACCTATCTGGCATGGATCGACCTGCGCCGGAGCGGCATCGACAAACCGGTTCGCTTTTTTGAATCCGCCGGTGTCGGGCTACAAGAGGGGGCCGAGTTCATGGGGCCGGGCTTCGCCCGTTTGAACTTTGGCTGTCCACGCAGCCTGCTGGAGAGAGCCCTGATGCGGATGAAGCGGGCGCTGGCGGCATCGTAACAGCGGCGCAACCCGCGGCTGAGCGGGCGGCGGGCGCGACAGGCATCAAAAGAGGGACTTCACCCCCACGAGATACGCCTTCATGTAGGCCTGCCGGATCTTCGCCGCTGCGGCCACATCCCTGTTGGTGAAAGCCTCCTGAAACGCCTGCATCTCTTCCAGGAAGAGGGGCCGGCATCTTTCGAAATCCCCCTTCTGGTAAGCCAGCAGATTGATCCGCAGGGTGATGTGATACAGATAGTCGGACATCTCCCGCAGGATGGGATTTTGGGCGGCCTCGTAAAGGATGTCGCGGAATTTGAAATCGACCTGGATGAAACTGATGTCCGGCGTGTGATGGCCGTTCTCGAACCCCCGACTTAGTGTGTCGATCAATCGGCCGATCCGATCGATGGCGGCCTGAGTGGCGTTCTCACACGCCAGCCGTGCCGCCAGCGCTTCGATATCGAAGCGGATCTGAAAGGTCTGGATGATTTTCTGAAAGTCGATCTCGGTCACCTGGGTTCCCAAGCGGGGCATCGTGACGACCAACTTCTTCCACTCCAACTGCTTCAGCACCTCGCGCAGCGGCCCCCGGCTGGTGCCGAACTCCTCGGCCAAGGTGGTCTCGTTGAGGATCTCGCCTGGTGAATACTGCATGTAGAGGATGCGGTGCAGCAGGACGTCGAATATTTTCTCCTTTTTAGTGATTACCAACCTCCCGCGCTTGGCCCACCGGCCGGGCCCCACCTTTGGGGGATTCGAGACTGTCTCACGTGGGCCCACCTCAATTTAGACTATCCTGATAGAGGCCATCTCTGTGGAGACCATCTCGAAAGAGACCATCTCGATCGAGACCATCTCTGTTGTATACTTTTAGTCGACTTACAATTTACAGAAAGCACCGACCTCCGTCAACCCCATCGGGGGCCGGTCAGCGGGTCATTGATCGCTGATCCGGGTGGACACGCGGCGGCGGGCGGCGGGGTTAGGATGGCACGGGTGCCCTATGCAGCGTCCGCACCAATGGTAAAGGCCGCCATCCTGCTGGTGCGGATGGCGGCCGGATCATCCGAATGAAATCCGGATGATGGGGAGGGCGTCGGTTATCATTGTCGGTGGCACCCCGCAGGCGCCGTCAGTGCCGGCCGTGGAGGCGTGGCGTCATTCGCAAACACATCTCGATCGCCATTGGGGGATGGTCCTCGATCCGCCCAGAACCCAGCGGGGTGCCTTTAGTGCCGTCAAGGCCCCATCAGACGTGACCGTAGTAATCGCGGTGGACCACGGCCGAGTAGGCGTAGTCGAGGAGGGTACCCCAACTCCAGACCGGCAGGTCGACGGCCTGCTGCACCGCCCGTGCAAATGGTTGCATACCGGTGCACTCGAGCATGATGGCCCCCACGCCGGGATGTTGCCGGACCACCTCGCGGCAGATCTTCACCATGTCGGCTTCAGCGTTTTGGTAGTAAATTTCGGGCACGGCGGGGCGTTTTTCATGGTCCCAGAGGTTGTCGAACTCGGGGCAGCCGAATTCGTCTTGGGCCCCGGCAACGATGAAGTTGCTGTCGAGATCGATGCCCACATTGGCCAGATGGGTATCGCTGAGGAAGCGTTTCTGGGCGCAGACGATGGCCACCGATCTATCGGCGCCGATCAGGTGCTGGATGAAGGGCACCTGCAGAAGACTGGACATAAAGACCGGCACCGCCACGTGGCCGGCCACGTCTTTCTGAAAATAGGCGAAGTACCCGCATTCGGCGGCAATGGCCCGACAGCCCATGCGCTCGAGCTTGCTTGCCGCTCTCAGGATGGGCTCCCGGCAGGGTGTCTTGTCAGGCTCCCAGACGAGGGTGTAGTTGTCGACCCCTTCGGCGATCTCATATTGTACCGGATAGGGGAAGGCGCTGGCATTGCGCACATCCCCGGGGAAACCGGGATAGGCGTCATCCAGCACCATGATGCCGAGGCCCATGCCGTAGCAAGTGTGGTTTTTGCGGGTACGGGCATAATCGATGCGCATGTCGCGGTTTTGATAGATCATTTCGCTTCCCTTTCATTGATGTGTCTCGCGATGCGGCGGACGGGCACAGGCCAAAGGACCACGCGCTATGGTCGCATCGACGTTCAACCGCCACGGGAATTGGCCGGGAACTTACACCGCTTGCACTATCACCGCCTGCCGGCTCATCGTCTACGCTTTGGATCTTCGTTTTCGGCGCTTCTCTTCGGCGAAGAAGAGATACAGCAGGTAAACAACAGCGATCAGCACCAGGGCGTTGGCACCCGATAGAAAATAATCGGTCTGCAGTTTTTTCTCCACGACCTCTTTTTGCGGTCTCAATATCTTTGCCGACGGAATGGCCGGATCGATTTTCTCCTCCACGCCGACGGACGCGTTCAGCTTGAGGATGATGGCATCGGATATCGCTTGTCCGGAGGTGGCAACGGCCACCGGACCGGCGTTGCCGGTTCCCAAATCCTCCTTTGGTGACGGACCGGCCAACACGGTTTGAGCGCTGATCGTCTCGATGGCAGTGCTCTGTCCGGGGTAGCTGCCGGCAGCAATCCGCGAGAGTCGAAAAAAGGGAAAGCGCATCAACGCATTGCCTTCCTGCCATCCGTCGATCGACACCAGCTTGAAATTGCCGGAGCGCATCAGCTCGGCCACTTGCCGGGCGCCCGGCGCAACCATTAAAAAGATACCGTCGAGCTGCCCCTTTTGCACCATCGAGACCTGTTCCTGCAGGGTGCCCGCAATAATGTCAACGGCGTCCCCCATTGCCAAGCCGTCCACCACAATCTCAGCGCTGCGGTAACTTGCACCTCCCTGCGGGCCCGCGCCGATTTTTTTCATCTGACCGATGTCATGGACGGGACTATCGGTAACCGCCAGCACATGTGCCATCCGATGTCCGATGACGCCCAGCGCTTCGACCGTCGTGTCCTGGATAGGGAGGCCATCGCCGGCAACTGTGTAGAACGCTTCGGCGCCCAGCAGGGCAATTCGCGCCTGGTTTGCAGTGAGAAGCGCTTTGGGCGTGGAATGGCGAACAATTTTGACCCGCCGTTTTGGAAAAGCGCTACGGGAGGCCCGCAGCGCCTTTCCACCGGCACCACTGAGATCGTCGTGCAAACCGATCGCCAATAACAGGTCTTTGGGGGTGGCGCTTGGGATTTTGGCGTCTTCAGGCAACAGACCCGTTTCAATCAGAAAGCGATTGGCCACTGCGGCAACCGTTTCGCCTTCCAGTTCGACAGCGCGGTTCATCGAGCGCATCGTGTTGGTATCGATGGCATTGGCCAACTCCGCGAGAATACCGGGCAGCGCCGGATACCGGCGCATGGCATCCAAATGTACCAGGGGTGCTGCCTCGTAAACCGGAAAAAACCGCAGGTCATCTCGCAACACGGTAAGGCCGTAATCTTCAATATGACCATCGGTGGAATATCCGACTGCCACATCGGCGTTGCCGCTGATCAGTTCGTGATAGAGTTTGGATTTGCTATTGGCCATTTGAGCGGTGGCGACAAGCCCATACCGTCGGGTCAGTGCCGACAGACCGTCGAGCGGACGTTCGATCCACTCTTCAGGTGAGACAAAGCGGATTTGAGAAGGCAGTTTTGCAAGGTCGCTGATGGTTTCTATCTTTAGGGCCGCAGCACGATCGCTGCGCATGAGCAGTTCAAAGTTGTTGGCAAAACCCAACCGCTCTGCCCAGATAAGGCCCAGCGGCTTGAAAAGCGTTTTGACCCGTTTGAAGGCCTCGTCGCCATCGCTGATGGGCGGTTGCCCCAATAGGGTCAGAGCGGTACCATTGTACTCCACATAGAGGTCGAGATCCCCTTTTTTCAGCGCTTCGGAACACAGGAAAGTGTTCCCATATGGAAGCGAACGCTTCACGGGAATATTATTGTTCTCTGCCAGCTGGGCCAGCATTTCGCCCAACACCAGCTGTTCGGTGAACTCTTTGGATCCAATGTGCAGCGGTTTGCCGGTCGACTGACAACCGACCGACAGGGTTGTTGCCAACATACCAAGGACTAGAAGGAATACGTACTTTTTCATTTCAGCCGGCCTCCTTTCCGGGATCATTGCGGATCGTGCGCAAGAAGGCGATAATTTGCAGAACCATGATGAGGCTGAAGGGGATCGCACCCGTGATCGCGATTGCCTTGGCGACCGAGACCCCGCCGCCGAGCAGAGTGGATATGGTGATGATGACAATGATGACCCCCCAAGTCAGTTTCCGCACGACACCCGGATTTAGGTCGCCGTCGGAGGTCATCATGCTGACCACAAAGGTGCCCGAGTCCGCGCTGGTCACTAAGAATACGAAGATCAGGAACAATGCAAGGATATTCAACAGCGACGTGAAGGGGAAGTAGCCGAAGAAGGCAAAGAGCGCCCGGGTGACATCCTGCATGATGAGGTCGCTCAATCCCCCGGCACCGAATAATTCAATATTAAATGCCGTGCCGCCGAAGGCCGCAAACCACAACACGGAGAAGAGCGTCGGGATCAGAACCACCCCCAGTATGAACTGGCGAATGGTGCGCCCCCGACTGATACGTGCGATGAAAACACCCACAAAAGGCCCCCAGGCAACCCACCAGATCAGATAGGTCAGCGTCCAGCCAGCGGTCCACTCCCCCAGCCCCTTGTAGGGAAACAATCTAAAGGACATCTGGAAAAGTTGCGTGACATAGGTGCCGAAGGTATTGACGAACACCTCCAAAATGAAGCGGGTCGGCCCCAAAAAGATGACGAAGAGCAAGATCAGCAAGGCGATCGCCATGTTGATGTTGCTGAGTATTTTGATGCCCTTGTCCAAGCCGGTGCTGGCCGACAGCATGAACATGATGGAGACCAGGATGACCAGGGTGATCTGGACCGTGTGCGAGCCCCCCGGAATCGCCTCGAAGACCACATGTAAACCGGCATTGATCTGAAGAATTCCCAGCGCCAGGGAGCCAGCCAGACCGAAGATGATGGCCAGCACCGAGATGACGTCGACGACATGGCAGATGGGATCGATCTGTCCTTTCCAGCGGTCCTTGAACTCGGCCCGAATGGGTGTCGACACCAGGCTCGGCATCCCCTTGCGAAAGCCGAAATAGGCCAGCGCCAAAGCAGCGGAGGCATATATGGACCAGGCATGAAAGCCCCAATGAAAATTGGTGATCACCATCGCTTGAACCGCCGCTTCGGGCGTGCCACCCTGCATACCTGGGGGGGAAGCAAAATGAAACATCGGTTCGGCCACCCCCCAAAACAGCAGCCCAGCACCCATCCCGGCGGCAAACAGCATCGCCAACCAGGAGACAAGCGTGAACTCCGGTTCCTCATCGTCTTGACCCAGTTTGATATGGGCATATGGCCCCATGGCCATGTACCCCGAGAAGATGACAAAAAAGGTACATAGCAGGAGGTAAAACCATCCCAGTCCCGTCAGGCAAAACCCGGTTAGCGCCCGGGCTGCGCCGGTCATCGATTGGGGCATTGCGATACCCCAAATCGCGATGGCACCACAAAAAACAACCGAAATCCAGAACACGGTCTGCGAAAGCTGTCGACCGCTTCTCTTCTCTTTGACACCCTCCATCGCACCACCCCCTTCTCATTTGTTGGCGTAGCAGAAATGGACCGGTAGCTATCCCACCCCTATGCGGCCGCCGATTGAATACGCTTTAAAACACTGCTGCCAATGCCCTTATCACGGAGGAATTGCGCCAGTTCGGCGGACACGATTGGGTCCATTTCGGGTTGTTCGTATGCGTCTAGCATTTTTCGCTTTTGGTTGATGATATTGGCCATAAACTGATCGTGCGGAGATGTGCCTGGCTTCACGCTTCGCAGACTGATCTCCGGATTCCAGCAATGGGTTCTGCATTTGCGCAGGGTGTCCATCGACGTGAGAAATTGTCCTCCCGGGCCAATGCTTTGGATGAGATCATAGTTAAGCGTTTCCTCGGTCACCGCGATATTGCCCAGGTAAAACTTGATCATGCTGATGATCTCCAAATCCATGATGAACTGCTCATAGGAGATCCCGGAAAAACTGTCTAAAATACCGGCGCTATGGACAATGAGATTGACCCGATTCTGGCAGGCGGTGAACATGGACAGCATGCTTTCATAACCGCTTTGGGGAGAAACGTCTTTGGCATCCGTGGCACATCCCCCACAGCGGCTGGGGAGTTCGTACATTCGGGCTAACGCCGCGGTGTAGCGGGCTTGCAGTGCATACGCGGGAGATCCGATGGAGATGTTGCCCGATTGCAGATCGGCGCCATAGCACTGCAGGCCGAAGATCACCGGATTTCCTGGATTGACGACCTGCGCAATAACGATGCCCGCGAGGGCCTCAGCGGTGGCCAGTGCCAGATTGCTGGCCATGTCGACGGGGCCTGTGGTGCCGGTGGCGGGCGCTGGTGAGAGAATGAGCGGTTGCCCATGCTGGGCGGCGATCTTGATTGAACTGAGTGCAATATCATCCAGTTGAAGGGGGCTGATGGTGCTGATCATGGTCAAAATGTGGGGCTTGGCCGCAAAGTTCTCCTTGCCGCCGAAAAGAATGGCGCCCATATCCATGATCGCCTGCATCTGACCGGCGCTGCCGGGTATACCGAGCAAACATTTGTCCGAATACAGCATGGCAGCGTAGAGCATCACCAAATGGCTCTGTTCCGCCGGGATATCCGCCGGTTGGGCCAGGATGCCGCCATTGATGTTGAAGTGATCGCTCTGGTGCACCAATTTGGCCAAGGTCACATAATCGTTTAAAAGGGTGTCACGCCGGCTGCCATCCCCTTCGATCACCGACGCGCATCCGTACCCGGCGACGCACTCGCAGTTCTCACCGCCAATGGTCACGTCGTAGTGCGGGTTGCGGGCGTGCAGGGTGAACTGCTGCGGTGCATGGCTGACCCAGTGCGCTATCTGCTCGGGGGTGAAGAAGGCCGTGTCACCGGCAACTGCGATTCCCTTCTCCAGAAGCCGCTCGCGTATTTCGGCATGAAACAGCTTGACACCGACTTCTTGCAGAATGCGCAGGGCCAGTTCGTGAATTTTTTCAAGATGCTTGCGCACGGCGTTCTCCTTCTCTCCGCCATCCCACAAATAAGGATGCATTTCGTCTTCGTTACCGGCCGACGGCACCGCGGGTTTTACCGTGCCAGCGTTTAAGGCGTCGTTAACCGGATGCCATCTAGCTGTCCACCGCTATGACAGACCCATTCGCGTTTGGTTCTCTTGCGTGCACCACCGGTTCCATCTCCATGAGCTTTTCGATGGGGATGTGGCACAGGATGCGGTGTCCGGTGCCGTTTTGCTGCCAGGGGGGCTTTTGCTGCTCGCAGATGGCGCCGCCGTCGGGCAGCAGTTCGGCGCGCCGCGGGCAGCGGGTGTGGAAGTAGCAGCCCGTGGGCGGGTTCAAGGCGCTGGGCACGTTGCCGCTCAGGCGGATCTCCTTTTGCGCGGCCGTGGGATCGGCGATGGGCACCGCGCTGAGCAGCGCCTCGGTGTAGGGGTGGTAGGGCGGATCGTAGATCTTGTCCGCCGGGCCGATCTCCACGATGCGGCCCAGGTACATCACGGCGATGTCGTCGGAGAAGTAGCGCACCACAGACAGGTCGTGGGCGATGAAGATCATCGAGGTGCCGAAGCTGTGCTGGATCTCCAGCAGCAGGTTGATCACCGCCGCCTGCACGCTCACGTCCAGGGCGCTGACCGGCTCGTCGCAAATGATCAGATCGGGCCGGCTGGCCAGGGCCCGGGCGATGCCCACGCGCTGCTTCTCGCCGCCGGAGAGCTGGCGCGGCAAGCGGTCGTAGTGGGTCTTGGGCAGGCGCACGGCGTTTAGCAGCCGCTCGACCTCGGCGCGCACCTGCCCCTTGGCCACGGTGCCAAAGCGCCGGATGGGCCGGGCGATCTGCGTGCCCACGGTGTAGGAGGGGTTGAGGGTCGAGTCGGGGTTCTGGAACACCATCTGCATCTCGCGGATCAGCTCGGTGGCCCGGGCGGTGACCGTCTCCTTGACGTCGATGTCGAGGAACTGCATCTTGCCGCCAGTTAAGGGTTCCAGGCCGATCAGGCCCTTGACCAGGGAGGACTTGCCGCAGCCCGACTCCCCCACCAGGCCCAGGGTGCGGCCCTTGGCCACCCGCAGGCTCACGTCGTCCACCGCCTTGACGTACTTTTTCTCCCCCAGCCCAAAGAGGCTCACCACACTGTCGGCGGCCTTGGGATACCACACCTTGAGGTTCTCCGAGTCCAGGCAGCACTCGTCGCTCGCGGCCTGCTTGGCCACGGCCTCCTTGATCTGGAACACCCGGGGTTTGCGCCGGGTGGTCTTGGGGCGCGTTTCGATCTCTTTGGCGTAGAGGCAGCGCGCGGCGTGATCGGGCGAGAGCTGCACCATCGATGGGCGCGCCTCCAGGCACTCGCCGGTGGCGTAGTCGCAGCGCGGCGCGAAGATGCAGGCGTTTTGCGGCCGGTTGGCCGGCGCCGGCACCCGCCCGCGGATGGGGTAGAGCACCGAGTCGGATTTACTCTCGCCGAGCTTGGGCACCGCCGAGATCAGCCCCCGGGTGTAGGGGTGGCTGGGGTGTTTGAAGATCTCCACCACGGTGCCCTTCTCCACCATCTGGCCGGCGTACATGACGCAGAGAAAATCGCTCACCCGGGCCACCACGCCCAGGTTGTGGGTGATGAAGATGTTGGCGGCGTTAAAATCGTTCTTGAGCGTTTCGATCAGATCCAGGACGGCCGCCTCCACGGTGACGTCCAGGGCCGTGGTGGGCTCGTCCATGATGAGCAGCGACGGGTTGTTGAGCATGGCCATGGCGATCACCACGCGCTGCTGCTGGCCGCCGGAGATCTGGTGGGTGTAGCGGTTCATCACATCTTCGGGGTCGGGCATGTTGACCCGTTTGAGCATCTTCACGCAGCGCTGCCAGGCCTTTTTCTCGCTGATGTCGCGGTGGCAGGTGAGCACCTCGGTGAGCTGCTCACCCAGGCGCATGGAGGGGTTCAGGGCCTGCATGGGGTCCTGGAAGACCATGGCGATGTTGTTGCCGCGGATCTCACCGAGCTCGGCCTGGCTTTTGTTGACCAGCTCGGTCTCCTGGAAGCGGATGTGGCCCTCGGTGATCTTGCCGTTGGGCCCCAGGTGGTTGACGATGCCATAGGCGATGGTGCTCTTGCCGCAGCCGCTCTCGCCCACCAGGCCGATGGTCTCGCCCTCGCGCACGGCAAAGCTCACGTCGCGCACCGCCTGCACGTCGCCCTTTCTGGTCTCGTAGGCGATGCTCAGGTGCTCCACATCCAGAACCACTTCCGATTTTTCGTGCGCCTGCTCGTCCATGGGACCTCATACAAACGTAGGTTGATCAATTTGTGGCAGTAAAAGTCGATTTCAAAAATTGGATTTGGGCTCAAGATCAAGGCGGTGCAGGGCTTCAACCCGGAGGCATACTGTCGTATGTCGAGGAGTTGGAGCCCTGCCCCAACGCCGATATTGAGTCCAAAGACTTTTTTGAGACGACTTTTTATTGGTAGCGCATCGATTCTTCTCGAATCCCGTCGGCCAGCAGGTTCAACCCCACCACCAACGTGGCGATGGCCAGCGACGGCCACAGGGCGGCCCAGGGGCTGCCCGAGAGGATGAACTCGCGCCCCTTGGCCACCATCGAGCCCCAGTCCGGCGATGGGGGCGGGATGCCCAGACCGAGAAAGCCCAGGGTGCCCATGGCGAAGATGGCGTAGCCCACCCGCAGCATGGCGTCCACGATGATGGGGCCGCGGGCGTTGGGTAAAATCTCCACGAACATGATGTACCAGGCGCTCTCGCCGCGGGTCTCGGCGGCGCGGATATACTCGCGGGTGCGGATGTCCAGGGTGAGGCTGCGCACCAGCCGGGCGATGCCCGGGGTGCCCACGATGGTCATGGCCAGCACCACGTTGATGGCCGAGGCCCCCAGGGCGGCCATGATGATCATGTAGAGCAAGATGATGGGCACGGCCATCATGGCGTCCAAAAGGCGCATGGTGATCTCGTCCACCCAGCCGCCGTGGTAGCCGCTGACCAGCCCCAGGGTGGTGCCCACCAGCAGGGCCACGATCACGCCCCAGATGGCGGTGCCCCCGGGGATCCAGAGGTTGTCGGTGACGGGCATCACCACCAGCACCACGCGGGCCCCGTAAATCAGGCGGGCCCACAGGTCGCGGCCCAGCTCGTCGGTGCCCAGGATGTGCGCCTTGCTGGGCCCGATGTTGGGGTTCTTCCAATCCTGCTCCAGGGGGGTGTAGGGGGTCAGCAGGGGGGCGAAGATGGCCACGAAGACCCAGAAGAGCACCAGAAACAGCCCCACCGTGGCGGTCTTCGAGGCCCAGATGAACTTGAGCCCCTCCGTGAGCCGGGTGAAAACGCTGCGGCGGTCACGCTTCAGGGGTGGGATGTCATCTACCGCGCTGTCGGCCGTGGTCGCTTGTTCGCCGTCGGACATGATGTCGGTCACCTCGTATGCGCTATCCCGCCGCTACGCGTAGCGGATGCGGGGGTTGAGGAAGGTATAGATGATGTCGGCCACCAGCTGGGTGCCCACGGCCAGCAGCACGAGGATCATGGCCCCGGCCTCCAGGGCGTTGATGTCCTTGAACAGGGCCGATTCGAGCAGGTACTTGCCCAGGCCCGGATAGCCGAACACCACCTCCACGATCACGATGCCGCCCATCAGCCAGTTCACGTGCAGCATGATCACGGTGATGGGCGCCATCAGGGCGTTGCGCACCGCGTGCTTGAACACGATGCGCCAATAGGGCAGCCCCTTCAAATAGGCGGTGCGGATGTAAGGCGACTTCATCACCTCCACCATGGAGGCCCGGGTGATGCGCAGGATGTAGCCCAGCTCCACCAGGGTGAGGGTCAGCACCGGCAAAATCAGCATGTCCAGCCGCTCCCAGGGGGCCTTCTCACCGAAAACCGTGGCCCCGGGGACGATCTGCAGCCACACCGCCATGATCAGGATCAGGAAGATACCGGTGGCGAACTCGGGGATCACCGAGAACATCATCCCGCCGATCGACAGGATGCGGTCCTTGAGCGAGCCCTCCTTGAGACCGGCGATCATGCCCAGGAGCAGGGCCGTGGGCATCACGATGACAAAGGCGATGCCGGCCAGCACCACCGAGTTGCGCAGCCGGGTGAAGATGGTGTCGGCCACCGGGCGCCCGGTGCGCAGGCTCACGCCGGGATCCCCGCGGATAAAGCCTTTCTTCAGCGGGATGTACTCCACCGGACCGCCGGTGGTCTTCATCCAGCCGGTGCCCACCACAAAGGACCACACCTCGATGTCGGTGCCCTTCTCCCAGCGCACCACGTGGTTGGCCGTGTCCACCCCCCAGGCGAACTGGGCCCCATCTGTGCCCGCCTGCCAGCGCTCGTTGTCCACGGATTCAACCGCCTCGCCGCCCGCCGCCGGCTGGGTGACGGCAATCAGGTCCTCACCGACCAGCTTCCAGCGCACCAGATCGCCGTTGGGCCGCACGGCCCACCAGTCCACAAACCCCTCCGCGTTGGTCACCCGCTTCAAGGCCAGGCCCACCTTGCCGTCGGCCAGCCAGTCGCTGCCCAAAAGCCAGTGGGTGTAGCGCACGTGGGCAGGCTTATCCAGGCCCATCTGAGCGAGGAAGCTGGCCTCCTGCTCCGGGGTGATGAAGGCCCCCAGCACGTTCTTGGCCACGTTGCCCGGAGAGGCCTCGGTGATCAAAAACACCGCCACCGACACCAGCAGCATGGTCAGCAGTAAAAGAAAAAAGCGCCTGACGATAAATTTGGCCATAACAACCGTCCAGGTTTCCGGCCACACCGCCGATCCAGGCGGGGCGGTGGGCGGCGAAGGTGTTCACCGGCGGCGGCGAGCGGGCGCGGCGCGCCCGCTCTGCCGGATCGCCTTAGCTCTCCAGCCAAGCCTCATTGAACAGCATGTAGAGGTTGGGGTGGGCGGTGATCTGCTTGAGCTTTTGGCTGGCGCACATCCAGGAGTTCATCCAATAGGCGATGCCGATGGAGCCGCGTTCTTGCTGGATCTTCTCCAGTTCACAGAAAATCTGACGCCGGGCCTCCACGTCGAGGGTGCCATTGGCCTTGACCAGCAGTTCGCTGAACTCGGGGTCCACCCAGCGGGTTTCATTCCAGGAGACGGGCTTGCCCTCCTCGTCGGCGATGTAGGCCAGGTTGAGGATCATGGTGCCCAAGGGCCGGTGGGTCCAGGGTGTGATGCCCAGGGGAACCTCGGTCCATTTCTCCCAGTACTGGCTGGTGGGCATGGTCTTGATGTTGATCCGAATGCCGGCGGGCAGGGCATCTTGTTTGAGCACCTCGGCGTATCGGACCACGTCGGTCCATTCAGAGGCCACCGCCAGATCGACCGCCAGCCCCTTGGGGTAGCCCGCTTCGGCCAAGAGCTGTTTCGCCCGGCTGGGATCGTATGCCGGTGTCGCCACCTGGCAATACTCCGGGTGGCTGGGATAGACGTGGGTGTCCTGCCCCTGCATGCCCTCGCCTTCGAAGGCCAAGGCCAGAATCTTCTCCCGGTTTTGGCACAGTTTCAGCGCCAGGCGCACCCGATTGTCGCTGAAGGGTTTCTGGTCCACCCGCATCCGCAGCACTCTGGTGGTACCTGTGGTCACCGGCAGGACCTGGATATGGGCGTCGCTCTTGACCGATTTCATCACCACTGGTCCGGGGTTGTCGGAGGCGTCGATCATATGGACCTCGCCCGATTTCAACGCCGCGATCTGGGGCGCCAGGTCGCCGCCCAGATCGATAAACTGCATGCCGTCCAGGTAGGGCAGCGGTTTGCCGTCGACGCCCTTTTGCCAGTAGTCCTTGCGCGCCTTGAGGATGGCAACTTCGCCCTCCTTGTAAGTCTCGAGCGTGTAGGGTCCGGTGCCCACCGGGGCGCGCAGAAAATCCCCTTCGAAGCTCTTGTGATGCAGCACCATGGCTGGATAGTGGAAGAGATGTTCGGGCAAGGCGATTTCAGGCCGCTTTAAGTGCAGCCGGACCGTGTGATCGTCCACTTTCTCAACCCCGCTGGGATCGAGGTACCCCCCGATCAGGCCGTACATGGAAGACTTGACCTCCTTGTCGAGCCACTGGTTGAAGGTGAACACCACGTCGTCGGCCACAAACCGATCTCCGTTGTTCCAGGTGACCCCCTGGCGCAGGTTGAGGGTCCAGGTCTTGAGATCTTCACTGGCGTTCCAGCTGCTCAGCAGCATGGGCTTGGTGATGTTGTCCGCACCGAACCAGGTCAGATATTCGGCGACCTGACGGAGGATATTGGAGGGCATGATCCAGGAGAATTGGGCCGGATGGGTGATCTTCTGAATCTGGCAGGCAACCTTCAACACACCGCCGCGCTGCGGACTCGCCGCCCAAGCGTTTTTGGGCAAAGGCAGTCCGGACAGGGCGTAGGCTGTTCCGGTGGAAAGCCCCAGCAGCGACGCATACCTTAGGAAGGCACGTCGCGACAGGGCGCCGTTCTGCAGATCTCGCTTCAATTGGTGAATGCCCGGATGCATCGATTTCGAATCGGTGGTCATGGCGCCTCCTCTGCGGATGTTTGCGTTCAATGATCTATCGTCATCGACCGGCTGCTGGCCGGCCGGGGTTCGCCCAAAGCTCAGCGGGACATGTAGCGCTCATGAAGGTGAGACAGCTCCTGCCGAACCGTTTCATTTAGTTCGGGCACCTCGTGGGTGTCCAAAATGTGAGCGATTTTCTCCCGTATTTTGGTGCGGATCTGCGACGCCGCGGGTTGGTTCATCTGACGGCTGAATAGATGGGGGTAGAACACACTGCGGAAATGCTGCAGGGTATGCGGCTCGTTCAGATACTGTCCGCCCGGCCCAACCGCTTCGATCACTTCCAGGCAGAGTGCCTCGGTATCTACGCTGATGCCCCGGCCGTAGTGCGTGAGCATCTCGATCACTTCGTCGGCCAATACGACCAGTTCCGGGCAGACGCTGTTGCAGTGATCGGCCACGCCGATGTCGTGAACGATGTTGGCCTTGCTGAGGATGGTGGAGAAAATCTCCATCGTCGCCTCGCTGACTGCCTGCTCGTCCAGCGTCTTGGCGTCGGTGCAGCCGGCCGTGCCGTAAAAGGGCAGACTGTAGTAGTTCGCCATCTCGGAGGCGGCCGCCACCAATAGGTGAAATTCGGCGGCACCGTAGCTGCCGATGGTGGTTTTCATGTCCATGATCGAGGGCATGGCCCCATAGATGAATGGTGCGCCGTCGGTGACCAACTGGGTGATCACAAGGCCCACCAGGACCTCCGCATTGCACTGGGCCAGCGCGCCGGCGGGGCTCATGGGTGCGGTCCCTCCCATCATGCAGTAGGGCATGTAGACGACGGGAATGCGGTGTTCGGCGCTGATCCAAAGTTTTTCAGTGCTCTCCACAGGATGGGTCAAGGGCGGGATCGGTTCGCAGTAATTGAAGATAAAGGGCCTTTGGGCCAGTGCGTCATGCCCGCCGGCGACAATGGCAGCCATGTCGATGATCTCTTGGAGAGATGCGATATCGTTGGTGCTGAAGTTGATGGTTTTGTCGAAATGCCGAACCGTTTCCAGAAATGTAATCTGGCTCTGGACTTCCGGATGGACGTCTTTGGACATCCCCACGGAGAGAATGAAACGCAGGTTGGGCAGTGCAGCGGCAATCTTGCACATGGTGGCCGTGTCGTTTTTCAGGAAATCACGGGTGGCGCCCGTCTCCGGGTCGACGTATGCCAGTTGGTCGGCATGGGTGCCGAAGTACACCGGATTGTTCGCGTCGAGGACCATATTCGGTTCACCATCTCGCGTGTAGAGCGTCAACGACTTGGGGACGCTCTCCAGGGCCTGCTCCACCAAGGTCGCCGGGATTCGCATCCGCCCATCCGCACCACTTGCAGCGCCCGCCTCGCGAAGGCGTTGGCAGGTGCGCTCTCCGGTGATGATCATGCCGACCTTTTCGATGAGGTGAAGACTGGCCGCGTGAATCCGCTCAATCTTCTCTTTGCTGAGAATGTCGAAGGAGATGTTCCGAGGGATGGCTGAATGCATGATCGATTCCTCAAGACGCATGGCGTCAGGGTTGATGGCGAGGGCCTGTGGGTGGCGATAACATCCGTCCCCTTTCAGCCACTTGCCCGGGCGCTCGCGCGAGAGCACGGCGCCATAACAGGAAGAAGAGTGGCGCATAACCCAGCGCCGCCGTCAGTCCAGACCAGCCGATCGATGGGGGATATCCGGCGGCCGCATTTCACCTTCACAAATGCGCCCATCAGCGATGACGCCGCCGCCAAGCCGTGCGGTGTGGGCTGTCTTGGCAACCAATCGCAGTGCAGCGCCAGTTTAGATAAATCCCTCGAAACTGCGGCGCACGACTGCCCTTTGGATCCAGTCGATCATGCTGATGAAGTCGAAGACCGGACGCCGAATCCGATGTTGAATCATGTGCGCATAGGGTGGCATGTCCGAGCATTCCAGCAGCAACGCGCCGATCTCCGGATGGCGGTCGACGAAGGCGGCCGCGAGGTCGCAGAGTTCTTCACCGAGCCGGCGGCTGTTAAACTCGCCGGTGCACTCCAGGATGCCCCGAAAATCTTCGATATCTTGGGCACCAACGATCTTGATGCGCGCAAAGTCCGCAATCCCGCATTGACGCAGGGTCGTCTCGGTAAGGGCGCTCTCCTTGGCACAGAGGATCCCGACGCTCTGCGCCGGTGCTAGGCTCTGCTGAATGAGCGGCACCTGGAGCATGCTGGATAGAAACACCGGCACACTCAACGCTTCGGCGGCCGCTTGTTGGTAGTTGGCAAAATAGCCGCAGGCGCCGACAATGGCGCGAGCCCCCTGACGGATGAGCTCATTGGCGCCGTCCAGAATATGGTCGAGGAGGCTGGGGTCCCCGGCATGAATCATGGGGATGGAGGTCCCGCGCAGGACCTTGTACATGACGGGATAGGGATAGGTGCAGGCGTTGGCGACATTGCCCGGCAACAGCGGGTACCACAAATCCAGTACCAGAATGCCGATGGCGGCGCCGGCGACGGCCTGGCCGGGCGGTTGACGATAGGTTTCGTCCGGATCCCCCGGTCCTCTGAAATGGGCGTAGCTCAAACGTCGGGTCCTTTCCTTGTCGGCAAGCTATCTGCTGCCATTTTTGGGCATGCGTCGTCGCTGGATCCCGCCCCCGGCGGTATCATCGACCACCCGTTGGCCCATGTGCGATCAACAATTGGGACTCTTCCCGTGCAAATCTCAGCCACCCCTCCCTATCCACGGCCGCCGCTGCCAAGCGGCGGACGCCCGTCATCAGCGTCGCGGTGTCGGAGGCGAGCGAAATGCGCAGATAGTGCTGCCCGAAACTACCGTTGATGCCGAATGCCGCACGATCCAGCGTCGCCACGCCATGCCGGTAGAGGGCAAACAACTGAAACATGGTGGACGGATCCACGGGTTGGCATCCCGGACGCAGCAGCGCCTCATAGCGCTCCATGATATCCAGGTGGCGGATGACGCCGGCGATGTTGGGAAAGGCGTAGAAGGCACCGGCGGGCTTGACACATCGAACGCCGGGGATTTCGTTTAAGGCGTCGATGACCCTGTCCCGCCGCCGCTCAAATTCGGCCGTCATCTTCGACACGATCTCATCGTTCTGGGCATCGTCGATGGCCTGCTGGGCGGCGCGCTGAATAAACGGCGGCACGCAGGAATAGGTGTTGATGTTCCATTGACGAAAAATCTGCGCTTCTTCGACGGACGGCAGAACCGCGTATCCCACTCGCCAGCCCGTCATGGCATATGTCTTCGAGTGGCTGTTCAATAAAATGGTGTGGGCCCTCATCTCCGGCAGGGAAAGGATGCTCTCATGGCGCCGACCATCGAAGAGGATCTTCTCGTACACTTCATCGGACAGTATTCTGAATTGGGGATGTGCGCGCTCTTTTAACAAGGTCGCGATGGCGACCAGATCATCTTTGGTGAGGACGCCGCCGGTGGGGTTTGAGGGAGAATTGAGAATGATCAGCTTGGTGTTCTCGGATATCAGTGGCGCGAGGTCGTCCAGGTCGAGGCGAAACGATCGCTCCTCTTTGAGCATCATGGGGCGTGGAATCGCTTCCACGAATTTGATCCAGGACTCATAAATGGGGAACCCCGGGTTGGGATAGATGACCTCGTCACCCGGGTCGACGTAAGTGAGAACGCTGTACCCGATGGGCGGCTTGCCCCCGCAGGTGACCACCACCTGGTCGGGATCAACCCGGACACCGCGCGATTTGAAGACGCTAGCGGCGATCGACCGACGGAGCGACAACAGCCCCTGTGGATCGCAATAGTGTGCGTCTCCAGCCGCAATGGCTTGGCAGGCCGCTTGGTTGATATTGGGGGCACTGTCGAAGTCGGGTTCACCCAAGTTGAGTTTGATCACCGAGGTGCCGAGTGCTTCAGCGCGGCGAATGTCATCGCCAACTTTGAACGCATTCTCGCTTCCCAACAACAGCATACGCTTGGCGGTGAGTGTCATGATCAGCCTTGTCTGGGGTCAGGTTTCGTTTTCCAACAGATTCAACAAACCGGCGAACTCGCCCTCCACCATCTGGTAGGTGTGCTCCTCGCCGGGAAAGCGGCCCTGTCGCACGTCATCGATGTAGTCGCCGAAGACGGATTCGATCTGGCTGCCCAGTTCCGCATAGCGTTTCACGAATTTGGGCGTAAACGCTTGGAAAATACCAAGCACATCGCTGCAGATCATGAGCTGGCCGTCGCCGTCGATGCCCGCGCCAATGCTGTAGACGGGGATACGCAAGTCGTTTCGGATGATCTTGCAAACCTCCGGAGGAACCGCTTCCACCAGCAGAGCGAAGGCGCCCGCCTCCTGGATGGCCCGCGCGTCTTGGATCAATTCAAGGGCCGTTTCGGCCGTGCGGCCTTGCGCTTTGAATCCGCCCAGCTGCCCCGAACTCTGTGGCGTCAATCCAATATGGCCCATCACCAACATGCCGCCGTCGGCAATGGCTTTGATCTGCGGGCAAGCCCGGATGCCGCCCTCCAGCTTGATGGCATCGGCACCGGCTTCCTTGTGAAAACGGCCGGCGTTGCGCACCGCCGCTTCGACGCTCACTTGGTAGGAGAGAAAGGGCATGTCGCCGATCACAAAGGTGTTGGGCGCCGCCCGACGCACCGCCTCGCTGTGGCAAATGCATTGATCCATGGTGACTGGCACCGTTCCCTCGTAGCCATAGACACACATGCCGAGGGAATCCCCCACGAGGAGCATGTCCATCCCCGCTTTCTCGGCGAACTGGGCGGTGGGGTAGTCATAGGCCGTGATCCAGACGGCTTTCTCTCCAGCGGTCTTCATCCGCTGCAGATCGAAACGGGTCAATTTTTTTTTCATGATCGGCGTCCTTTCAATATGCGGCGGATTTCGACCGGGGTCTGTCCCGATCGAGCGGCTAGGGCGGCGGTAAAACTGCTCGCGGCCACCTGACGAACATTCACTTTCTGGGGAATCAGGTAACAACAAAATCTAAAAAAAGAATTGAACAGGATGGACGTGTTTCAGTATAAAAACGACACGCTCACAGCGCCCAGGTGCACCACCAGATCCCGCATAAGGCCTTGTGATTACATCAACATATAGTATAAATCGCCGGTTTCGAGTGCCATGACCATCTTCGACGCGCTGGAACAACCCACCAGAAAGGTACCCGCTGCCAAGCTCTCCTTCGGCTTTGTGCTGGCGCCCGACTTCACGATGATCGCCTTGGCGGGTTTCCTCGCCGTTCTCCGGCAGGCAAGCGATATCGGGGATAAAAGCCAACAGGTGCGCTGCGCATGGACCATCATGGGACCGAACCGCGAGGCGGTGACAGCCAGCAACGGCCTTCAAATTCTTCCCTGGGAAGTGTTCCGCAGTCCAAGGGATTTTGACTACGTGATCGTGGTGGGAGGGCAGCTGGGCGAAAAGCGCCGCTATCAGCGCGATTTGCTGGACTATTTGAAACAGGCCGCCAATGCCGCCATTCCGTTGATCGGACTCTGTACGGGCAGTTTTTACTTGGCTGAGGCGGGGTTGATGAATCACCGCAAATGCTGTGTGCACTGGTACCACTTCCAGGACTTCATCGAGGAATTCCCAGACGCCATTCCGGTGACCGACGAGATATTCATCGATGACGGCGACCGAATAACCTGTCCAGGGGGTACCTCGGCCATCGACCTCGCCCTACATCTGGTGGAGCTCAACCTCGGCAAGGAGCGCGCCCTCAAATCGGTTCGACACCTGCTCATGGATTGGATCCGGCCCCATAACCATCCCCAAATGCCCTTTACCATGGATTATTCGGCGATAGTGGATCCGCGCATCCGCAAAGCGGTCTATCTCATGGAGCAGAGCATCGGTGGCGACCCGGTCCATTTGGAGGATATCGCCAAAACGACGAACACCAGTGTGCGCCAATTGGAACGCCTATTTAACCTTCACCTGGGCAAGAGCCCCTTGGCGTATTTTCGTGAGATGCGCCTCAAGTACGCCCACTGGCTGCTTAGCAATACCGATCGCGCCATTACCGAGATCGCTTACGAGTGCGGTTTTTCGGATGGATCGCACTTCAGCCGCTATTACAAGAAACAGTTCGGCGACACGCCCACCGCGGCGCGAAAAAAGGGGTAGTCTTTCCGATGCGGTTGGCGACGGCAGCGTGCCGGGGATCCCTCTGCCAAGCGCCAGCTGACGGGGACGGCCGCCGGACGACTACGGTGTGGACAGGTCATCGGGTGCGGACCGCGGCATCGACGACCTTGGTAATGCGCGGCGCCGCGAAGGGTGAGGACAGAGGTGCCATATAGGGAGCGATAAGGGGATGGAAGTACTGGTCATCGGGCGCAATTGCGTGGACCACATCGCCGTCACCGAACGGTTGCCGCGCGAAAACACAAAAGCCCCCATGCTGGCCCACCACATGGAGGGGGGCGGCCAAGGGGGCACTTCAGCCTGCGCCATCGCTCGCCTGGGGGGCCTTGCCACCCTTGTGGGCAAGGTGGGCGGGGACGCGGGCGGCGAATTCTGCCGCCGGCGACTGGAAGATTTTGGCGTCGCCTGCGAGCACCTGGAGACAGTTTCTGGCAAACCCACTGCACAGGCCCACATCTGGGTGACGCGCACGAACGGCAACCGGACCATCCTCTACACGCCCAGCGAGCTGCCGCCCATCGCGGGTGACGCAACGCTGCGGCAGATGTGCCGCCGGGCGGCAGTGGTATTGCTGGACCCCGAGGTGACCTACCTGGCCGCCTTTCTCGCCGGGATAGCGCGGCCACGGGGCCTGCTGGTCTACGATGCCGAGCGCTGGCGGCCGGGGATAAGGCAGATGATGGCCGCCGCCGATTACTTCGTGCCATCGGCCGATTTCTTCGACGCACCGGAGCTGGGACTCCAACGGGGCAGCTGGATCCACCGGCTGGAGGCCCTCCGGAAGCGGGTTGGCGGGCACCTGGTGGTCACCAGGGGGGAGGCGGGAGCGTTCTATTTCGACGGGGATCGCCTGTGGCAAGTGGCGGCGCCGACGGTGGCCGTCGCCGACACCATCGGTGCCGGCGACGTCTTCCACGGGGCGCTGGCGCTGGCGCTGGCCCGTTCGACCCCCGTCGACGAAGCGGTCAAACTGGCCGTGGCGGCCGCCAGCCTCTCCTGCCGCGGCTACGGGGGCCGGGCTGGGTTGGCCGACCGGGCGGAGACCGAAGCGTTGGCGGCACGCTTGACCGCCTCGCCGGTCTGACGCCTAGGCAGACAGACCGGCCACCACCTGGAGGGGCTTTCCGGGATGAAGGGCGCCGCCAGCGTCTCCCGGGTCCGCATCCACCAGCCGACCGTCGGCCAATCGGAGCACCCGTTCGGCATACGTGGCGCACGCCTCGCTGTGGGTCACCATGACGATGGTGGTGCCCCCTTGGTTGAGGTTTTGGAGCAGGGTCATCACCTCGCCGCTGGTGCGGCTGTCCAGGCTACCGGTGGGCTCGTCGGCCAGCAGCACCGGCGGGTTGTTGACGATGGCGCGGGCCAGGGCCACACGCTCCTTCTCGCCGCCGGAAACCTCCGCCGGCAGGCGTCCCACCTTGTCGGCCAGCCCGACCCAGGCCAGGGCTTCCTGAGCCATGGCGTGTTTGCGGGCAGCGCGGAAACGGGTGGTCACCAGGGGCAGCATGACGTTTTCGAGCACGGTGAGATAGGGCACCAAATGAAAATGCTGGAAGACAAACCCCAGATACTCGCGCCGAAAGTCCGCCTGCCGTTCGATGGGCAGCTGGTAGACGTCGATATCATCAACAAAAAGGGTCCCCTCACTGGGGGCGTTCATGGCACCGAGGATGGAGAGCAGGGTGGACTTGCCGGACCCCGACTCCCCCATCACGGCGACGAACTCGCCCGCCGCAATCTCGAAGCCAACCCGGTTCAGGGCGACCACCTCGGCATCGGCGGTACCATAAGTCTTGGTTAAACGATCCGCTACTAGATAGCTCATTAGGTTCCTCTATCGGGCCGAGGTGCATACGGGCACGTCGGCTGAAGCTGTTTTTTGGGTAGGCGTTCTCATCACAGTGCACGCAGGGCCTGGTTGGGATCCATGCGGGCGGCCATGCGGGCGGGATAGGCGCTGGCGCACAAGCCCACCACCACGGCGATGAGCACCGCTCCGCAGAACAATTCGGGCGCCATGCCGACGGCCGGCCGATGCCCGGCGCCGCGCAGCCACAGGCCCAGCCAGGCGCCGCCCACGCCGAGAACGAATCCGAGAACACCGGCCACAGCCGACACCAGGCCGGCTTCCATGAAGACCACCGCCATGACATGGCGTTGACGAAATCCGATGGCGCGGAAGATGCCGATCTCCTCGGTCCGCTCGCGCACATTGCCCATGAGGGTCACCAGCACCACCAGGCCACCGATGAAGAGCATTACGGCGGAGATGCCGTAGGAGAACCGCTGAAACTGGTGCAGGGTCTCCATCCGACCTTTGACCACCTGCTGGATCCCCATAACGCGCGCACCGGGAAGGACACCGCTGATCTGGCGCGTCATCTCCTCGATGGGGCATGCCTCGCAGAGCGCGGCCACCTCCACCATGCTCACCTGGCCCTCCTTGCCCAGCACGGTCTGCGCCTGGCCCAAAGTGGTGAAGAGAATCTGGTCGTCCTGAGAACCGGTGGCGGCCAGCACGCCCGAGACTGCCAAGGGGCGGCCCGCCACCTCAACCGGATCGCCCACCGACAATTGCAAGATGCGGGCGGCGTCATGACCCAGCATTACTTCGCCGACCCCTGGCAGCCGCCCGTCGACCTGCCACCAGGGCTTGAGCACGGGCGCGACCTTGAAATCCACACCGGCCAGGAGCACCCGCTGGCCACCGATCTCTACGGCGCCCAAGGCCACTGGACCGACGGCGGCCAGATTGCGATTGTTCTTGATCTCATGAATTCTGGCCACGCTGGCCTCGCTGAGCTCGCGCATGTCGAAGCTGACACCGCCCAGGGAGAGCCCACCATAACTTAAGGAGAGCTGGTCGGTGTGGGGCACGACAAGGATGTTGGCGCCGTACTTCTCCAGCTTGTGGTTGATGTCGGCCGTCATGGCCTCCACATAGGTGATGATGCCCACCACCGTGGCGACCCCCACCACGAGACCCGCCAGTACGAAGCCGCTTTTGGCCTTGCGGCGCAGTATATTTTTCAGTGCGATGTGTCTGAGTTTCATGCACTACCCTTTCTGATCGAAGTTGAAGTAGCCTTTGCCGCCCTCGATGTCGGCCACCCGGATCACCAGTTGGTCGCCGTCAACGGTGCGCTGTAGGGGCGCGGGATTGCAGCCGCCCTTGACCTCGTTGATGCGGATCGAGGCGAAGCGACGGCCGCAGTTGCGGCAGATCATCACGTCTCCCTCCTGAAAATACCCCAGCCCGGCGGGCCAGCAGACGTCGCAGGCATCGAAAGCGGCCCGCACCACGCCGTCGGAGCTCTTGAGGACGAAGTAGCGTACAGTGATGTTGCCGGTCTTGTACTCGAAGTGTCGGGCCTGGCCATCGTCGAACTGGGCCACCGGGAGACGCACCTCGGCGGCATCGGCCGTCTGCGCGACGCCGGTGGTTACCCCGCCGCCCGAAGGCCCGGTGCCCCAGATCACGAGGCCCACGACGGCCAGCACCAGTATGGCGACACCCAGTAAGACGTAGGTGGAGTTGCGGCTGCCGGATTCCTGGCCGAGGACGATGGCCTTCTTTTCAGAAGCGTTGGAACGGTTGGCGGACTGGCGATGCTTGGCGGATTTCTTGGACATGCGGTTGATCTCCTCATCGCAGGGCTCGCGGCCATGCGGGAATGCGGCCGACCGGACGGTGCAGCGCAGGGGAAGGTTTCCCTGGCACCCTGGACGGCGATGTTGGCGAACGGGGTCGAACGGTTAAAGATTGCCGGGCTGGCGGCGGGGGGTGTGGATACGCCCCGGGACGAGGATCAACAGAGGAAAACGGCGGTTTTTAGGTAGATGGGAACGGTGATGCGGTGAAATCCTGGTTCCAGCAAGGGATTGGAGATGGCACCGGCGTCCCCTAGATGCTCGGATGGATCGACGCAGAGGGCGCTGAACCGCAGCTCCATGTCGGTGGGTGAGGGCAGGCGGGAGGGTGCCGGCACGACGGCAAGCGTCTCTGCGGGTTCCCAGTCGCAAACGGGCATGACGGCCGGCATGCAACAGGCGTCCGCGTCAGCCAGGGTCACCAACCGGTGATTGGGCGACGCGGACGCCTGTTGCATGCCGGCCGTCATGCCCGTTTGCGACTGGGAACCCGCAGAGACGCTTGCCGTCGTGCCGGCACCCTCCCGCCTGCCCTCACCCACCGACATGGAG
>JASJCL010000129.1 GCA_030066015.1 Desulfosarcinaceae bacterium
ATCTGGAAAAGCTCACGTGCTTAACGGGCGGAAGCCGCAAGGAAGCCTGCCGTATTTCGGGACTTTCGCGCACCCGCCTCTTCGAACTATTGAAGAAATACGAGATCTCCAAATCGCAGCGCAAGGCCAACGCCGGCTGAAAAAACCGTCGTTGCGTCGCCCGCCGCTGCCGCGGTTCCCTATCACGAACATCCCTGTTCCATCGGTCGAACATGACGGTCGCAATGGGTAGCAGCGCCCAACCCGAACCCCTCCGAGAATTTTCATAAGCTATTGTAATAATTTACATTTTTATTTCGAATACCTCCCGCCTGTGCCTTGGCATACCGGTTGCGAAAGCAGAGTCCGAGCGACAGCGATTCACACCGCCGGACCAATGTCGCGGACATCCGTCCGGCCGAAAGGCAACCCATGTCGGCACACGAGATCAACATCTGCATCTACGCTTTCACCGAGGGCCCCAACGACCCTCGACTGACGACGACCCTGATACCCCAGCTGACCAAAGTTCCGCTCCACTTCAGGGCCCTCGGTGATCTTCTCGAGCATCTCAAATCGCCCGCCACTAAAGATGACATTGTTGTCCTGTGGCCCGCCGACACGGATGAACTGGAACAATTGCGATCCCATAAGCGCCTGCAGGATAGACGTCTGGTGGTGATCCTGCCAGATGCCGAGGAGGCCACCCTCTCCTTGGCCCACCTACTGGCACCGCGGTTTCTGTGCATCGCCGAAGACGTGGAAACACGTCTGGCCGCGGTGCTCAACAAGATGGTGGCCAATCCCCCGCTTCACCTGGCCTCGGAAGGAGCGGTAGGATGAAGAGCCCCGGGCCCCACTCGTCGGGAAGGATCCCCCGGTTGGTCCGAATCGTGATTGTCTGCACGCTTCTCATCGCCACAGGTCCCAACCCTTCGGTCCACGCATGGGAGTGGCGCGATCTGGTCGATATCGGCATGGCATACATGACCCATCTCTACTTCCATGAGCTGGGTCATCAGGTGATCGCCGACGAGGTCGGCGCCGACAATCATCAAATTCAATTCTTGAAGCAGGAGAAGGGGCAGTATTATCTCGGGCTGTCCACCTACGACCGTATCCCCGACAAATCCAAACTGGCCTATGCAGTGGGGGGGGACCGCATGACGGGCCTGACCTTCGAGTACGCCCTCTCCTCCTACCGGGAGAAACCCACCACCTTCAACAAATCCCTGCTTTTTTTCACCACCGTGGATTTTGTGGGGTACACCCTGCTCTCAAACTACGTCCACTCGACGGACAACATGTACGACCCCAACCTGATTCGGGAGGAGACCGGCATGAGCAAGGAGCTGCTCCTGGGGATGGTGGCGACCAAAGCGCTGGTCAACACCTATCGTCTGGTGAGCGGCAGTGATCGCCTGACACCCGAAATCCGGACAGACACCCACCGAGCGGCCTTCGTATTGAACTACCATTTCTGAATGATGGCGCCGGTTATCACTGGCGGATGCGGGTTAGATCGACGGGCTGCACTCGAGGATACCCAAGCTTTTCACACGTCCGATGGGCCGGAATCGTCCGGAGTTCAATGCCTCTTGATATACTTCCCAGGGCGCCTGGCCACCCGCAGCAGGATCCTCGAAGAGATCATGAAACAGCAGCCGGCCACCGGGCATGATGTGGGGATGCCATAGGCGATAGTCGGTGCGGACGGTCTCGTACGCGTGGCCGCCGTCGATGAAGAGAAGGGCCAGTGGCGTCTGCCAGCCGCGCACGGCCACCTCCGAGGCACAGACAATGGGGACGACGGTCTCGGTCAATTCCGCCGCGGCTAGCGTGCGTCGGAAAAAGGGCAAGGTGTCGATTTGAAAGGCCTTGAAGTCGTAGAGCTCGGCGTCGAAATAACCCTCCCCTGGCTGCTGCTCCTCCGACCCACGGTGATGGTCGATGGAGAAAAGCACGCCATCTGCGGCTTTGCAGGCGGCGCCCAAGTAAAGGGCGGACTTGCCGCAATAGCTGCCGATCTCCAGGCAGGGCCCCCACTCGGCCATCTCCCGCGCGCAGGTATAGAGGGCCTCGCCCTCCTCGGGATCGAGAAATCCCTTTGTGGCGGTTAGGAGGGTGTCATCTGGCAGCATTCTCTCCCTCCAGATCGGTGTTGGACCGCCTTCGGTGCAGCGGCCCAGCGAGCCGGTGGACAACCGCAGAGCCCGGCCAGGCGGCCAGTCCCATAGCGTCTGCGCCGGGTTTAGGGCATGTCATCGTAGTTGCGCGCCAACACCTCCCGCGGCTTGACACCATCGGAGGGTCCCACCACGCCCTCCTCTTCCATCATCTCCACGATCCGGGCGGCGCGATTGTAACCGATGCGCAAATGGCGCTGAATCATGGAAATGGAGGCTTGGCCGGTTTTGGTGACCAGAGCGACGGCATCATCGTAGCGCTCGTCGTACTCTTTTTCTCCATCGGAACCGCTCTCCTTGGCGGGCGTCTGCAGCACTTCGGAGACATATTCGGGTTTTTGCTGGGACTTGAGAAACTCGGTGATCCGGGCCAATTCGGCCTCGGAGATGAACGCCCCGTGAATGCGCTGCAGTTTGGCGGCGCCAGGGGGCAGAAAGAGCATGTCGCCCATGCCGAGCAGGTTCTCGGCCCCGTTGGTATCGATGATGGTGCGCGAATCGGTCTTGGAGGAGACCTGGAAGCTGAGACGGGTGGGGAAGTTCGCCTTGATGATCCCGGTAAGGACATCCACCGAGGGTCGCTGCGTGGCCAGAATCAGATGGATCCCGGCGGCACGGGCCATTTGGGCCAGACGGGTGAGGGCCACCTCCACGTCGCGCGAGGCCACCATCATCAGGTCGGCCAGTTCATCGATGATGATGACGATGAGGGGCAGGTGCTCCAGCTCCGCCAAGGGTGGGGCATTGGCGGGCGCCTGCGCAGCGGCATCCGCCGGGGCGGCGGAATCGCCAGCCGCGGATTTGACGCCCGTCTTGACCGCTTTCGCGGCGGCTTTGGTGGCGGCCTTTTTGGCCTTTTCCACCTTGGCATTGTATTGTCGAATGTTGCGCGCCTTGTGGTCGCTGAGGAGTTGGTAGCGGCGCTCCATCTCTTTGACGGCCCAGAAGAGAGCATTGGTGGCCTTCTTGACGTCGGTCACCACCGGGGTGATCAGGTGGGGGATGCCGTCGTACATGGAGAGTTCGATCCGCTTGGGATCCACCATGATCATCTTCACGCTTTCGGGCGTAGCTTTGTAGAGGAAGCTGCAAATCATGGTGTTGAGGGCGACGCTTTTGCCCGAGCCCGTTGCGCCGGCGATGAGCAGATGAGGCATTTTGTCCAACTCGGCGGCTACGGGGTGGCCGATGATATCCTTGCCCAGGCAGAGGGTCAGCTCCGATTTGGTGTTCTGAAAGGTCTCGGTGGTGACGATCTCCTTGAAGCGGACCGTCTCCCGATCGGGATTGGGGATCTCGATCCCGATGGCGGCTTTGCCAGGGATGGGGGCCACGATGCGGATGCTGATGGCACGCAGCGCCAGCGCCAGATCATCGGTGAGATTGACGATTTTATTGATCTTGACACCTGGGGCGGGGGCATACTCGAAGGTGGTCACTACCGGGCCGGGGGAGACGGCCACCACTTGCCCGTTCACGCCGAAATCTTCCAGCTTTTTCTCCAGCAGCTTGCTCTGCATCTGGAGATTTTCGGCATTGGCCGCGGTGTCGGTGGGCTCGGGATCGTCCAGAAAATTGATCGACGGCAGCCGGTAGCCTTCCCCCTGCCCTTTGTGCATGAAGTCAAACAGATCCTGCTTCGGCGCCACCGGTGTCTTAAGTGGTTTGGGTTTGGGAGCGCGGGCCTTGATTTTCACCGGTCGCTCCCCTTCGGTCCTGCGGCGCTTGATCGCTTCGGTGCGCTTTTTGGCCTTGTTGCGGCGTTCGCGGCGCTTCAACCATACGGTCTTGATACCGGCGCCAAAACGGTCGATGAAGCCTTGCAGGCGCCCGTAGAAGACGATGAGGGAGAAGCCGGTGGAGAGGATAAATCCCACCAGCCAAAGGAGGCAGAGAATAAAGACCCCGCCGCCCACGTTGGTGTAACGCAGCAGAAAGGCTTTCAGCGGGCTGCCCAGAATGCCGCCAGCGGTGAAGCGCTGTCCGAAGAACAGGTACTGCTCCTGCTGAATGGCAAAAAGGCCGCCGGTGGCCAGTATCAGAAGTATGCCGCCACCCAGAATGGGGAGGATCGCCTTGATCGGATGCTTGCCGAAGAAGTTGAGGCTGGCCAACAGCAGCAGAACTGGCACCCAAAATGCGCCCAGTCCGAAGAGCCCGATGAGGAGGCCTCCCACGTGGGCGCCGAGAACGCCGAATAGATTGACCACCGGCCCGGCGCCGCCCGTGTGGTGAAAGATCGAGGGATCCTCCGAGGAATAGGAGAGAATGCTGATGAGGGTGAAAACCACCAGGAAGAAGAGACATATGCCGGCGAGCTCTTTACGCATGGCGTCTGCGAATTTCGCCTCTCAGGCTTGAAAGGGGTCAGGTTTCAATGAAAAAGGGCAAGATGATCGGCTTGCGCCCGATGGTGTAGAAGAAATACTGCCGTAGAGCGCTTTGCACCTTGGCCCGTATCAGTTCGATGCGCCCGGGTGTGTCCGGGGGCGTCTCCTCGACGATCTCCAGGATGACACATTGGGCGTCCTCCACCACGTGACCCGTGGCGGTCTCGAAAACGAAGCCGCGTGATACCAGCTGGGGCCCGTAGACGACGATGCCGGTCTCCTCATCGAAGGCCATGTTGACCACCACCAGCCCCTCTTCCGACAGCATGCGCCGCTCCCGCAAAACGCTACGGCCCACGTCACCGACACCTTTGCCGTCGATGAGGACCCGGCCGGTGCAGCCCAGGTCGTATTTTTTAACGCCGTTACCGCTGAAGCTGACGCACTGACCGTTCTGGGTGAGGATCACATTGCGTCGCGGAATGCCCACACCCTCCGCCAGACGGCAGTGCAATACGAGGTGGCGGTATTCGCCGTGCACGGGAATGAAGTATTTGGGGCGGGTTAGGTTGAGCATCAACTTGAGCTCTTCCCGAAAGGCGTGTCCGGAGACGTGAATCTGGGAAATCTTCTCATAGATCACGTCGGCCCCGCGACGATAGAGGTTGTTGATGATGTTGGTGATCGCCTTCTCGTTGCCGGGGATGAACTTGGAGGAGAGGATCACCGTGTCGTCGCGCTTTATCTTGATCTGTTTGTGGGTCCCGGCGGCCATGCGCGCGAGCGCACTCATCGGCTCGCCCTGACTGCCGGTGGTGACCATAATGATCTCGTCGTCCGGGTAATCGGCGATCTCGTTGATGCCGATTTCCATATCCACAGGAATCTCGAGAAAGCCCAGTTCATCGGCGATGCGGACGCTGTCTTCGATGCTGCGGCCATTGAAGACGATCTTGCGTCCCCTGGTCTTGGCGATGTCGATGATCTGCTGGATGCGAGCGATGTTGGAGGCGAATACCGCCACCACAATCCGCCCTGTGCGGCTGTCGGTCGCCCGGGCCAGCGCTTCGCCGATCTGCTGATCCCCAATCGTGTAACCGTCCTTCTCCACGTTGGTGGAGTCGGAGAGCAGCACCATGACGCCCTCCTCCCCCAGCCGGGCGAAGGCGCTTACATCGGTCATCATGCCGCCGATATTGGTGTGGTTTATCTTGAAGTCACCCGTGTGAACGATGGTGCCCACCGGGGTGTGGATGGCCAGACCGACCCCATCCACCACGCTGTGGTTGACCCGGATGAACTCAAGCTCGAACGGACCGATCTTGAGTTTCTCGCGGGGCGTGATCTCATGCAAACTGGCGGACCCGATCAGCTCATGCTCCTCAAGCTTGCGGCGAACGATGCCCAGGGTGAAGGGGGTCCCGAAAACCGGCGCATTGACCTCCCGCAGAAGGTAGGGTAGCGCACCGATGTGATCCTCGTGGGCATGGGTCAATACCACGCCGCGAATTCGACTGGCGTTCTCGTGGATATAGGCCATGTCGGGGATAACGTAGTCCACCCCCAACATGTAGGCTTCGGGGAACATCAAACCGGCATCGATGATGAAGATGGTGTCGCCGTACTCCACCACCATCATGTTGAGGCCGATCTCACCAAGCCCCCCCAGCGGAATCAATTTCAACATGACGGGTGCCCCTCTGCTGCGGTTCTATCATCCAACTGGTTCAGCATCGCGGTGCGCACCCGTTCGATGAGGTGATCCTTGGTCTTGCGGGTATAGTCCGCCGTTTCGATGGGCGGGCAGATGGTCATCGTTACCGGCCGACGGCGAATCGTCAGGCGTCCTTTGGGCATGATCTCAAAGGTGCCTTTGAGAATGATGGGTACGATGGGCACGCCCGCATCGACAGAAAGCACGAATCCTCCCTTTTTGAATCCCTTCAGCCGGCCGTCCACTGAACGAGTGCCTTCAGGAAATATCATCACCGAGGTGCCTGCACGAATGGTCTCGGCGGCCTGGGCGAGGCTGGCGAAGGCGCGCTTGCGGTCGGTACGATCGATGCTGATATAGCCGCATCCGCGCATCGATTGACCGAATACGGGTATTTTAAACAGCTCTGCTTTGGCAAGCCAGCGAAATTGGGCCGGCAGACGGCCCAATAGAACGGGGATATCGTAATTGCTCTGGTGGTTGGCCATATAGATATAGGAGCGACCCGGTACCAGGTTCTCAAGTCCCTGGATGGTCACCCGAATACCGGCGACCCAGAGTAGCTGGCGCGCCCATAGCTGGGCGATCATATGGGGAAAGTTCCCATTCTTGCTGAAAAAGGCGCCGATTATGGCGATCAATCCCAGACAGGCGGTCGCCATCACAGTCCAGATGCCGATGATCAGAGTGTGCAGCTTGTAGATCCAGTCTTTCACACGCGTTTCCTGTGAGCGGCCAAGACGTTGAAGGCAGCTCTTGCCGCCGGCGCAACACCGCCCAACGGCGTCAGGCGATCAGGGCCAGTTTCTCGAGGATCGCATCCACCACACTGATCATCCATTCCCGTTGGGTTGCCGTGGCGTAACGCATGCAAGTGCAGCGAACCCGCTGGCGCGTACGCACCAGGAGTTCACAGGCGAGGCGATCTTCCATCAACTCAAGGGCCAGATAGAAGGGACGGCAGTCGTCGTGGCCCACCTGCTCGGGTCCCAGCTGATCCTCCGGTAGGGGCATCCAGTAGAGTCCCCCCAAGGTATCCTGCTCATAGGCCTCATCCAGGTAGGCTTTTAGCTTCTCATAATCTTGATATCGCAACTCGTCGATCACATAGGACTTCATCGATCACCACTCATCACTGGCGTTATTGGGCGCGCCGAAAGCGGCCCGGAAAAGCTCCGTTACGCTATCTGGGAATCCTGTCCGGCACACCCGGAAGGATGGGGCGGAGACAGCAGACTTGCCCCGCCGCGGACAGAGGGTGGTCGTCTCGGTGACGACGGCCGCAGTGATCCCAAACGGGCGGGCTGTGCCGTTCTGCAGGCCGAAAATTACATGCGGATTTGAGGGGCCAAACATCGGAACTTAAAGCGGATAACTAGCATAATTAAGGGGCTTACGCAAGCGGTATATCCAGCCTGTAGGCGCTGGTCCTGAAGCGGCCCAAGGGGTCAGGCAGCGGGCAAACGACGGCGCGGGTGAATTGGGTTTGGCGGTAGTTGGATCTCGATGTTCGCGATAGCGAACACCGCCGGGGCGCATTCGCGAACACGACCGACGCCACGAAAAGGGCCCCATAAGGCTGCGCCAGCTGTACCGCAAAATATTAAATAAAATATCAATCGGTTATATACAAAATTGGGCATTGCTTTTTCCTGGCACCCACCTTGCTCAAGGTGAGGATAGCATCGCCGTTCAGCGGACGGCATTGATTCCGGGACCCCTCAGGAAACCACGCCATGCCCCCCTCTCCAAGCCGGCGCCGTCAATCATCCAACGCTTTGCTGACTCACGCCAGCATCGCGATCGTGCTGGTCCTGCTCCTGTTCACCTGCCCGTCGGCGGCTGCCGTCGAGACAGCACCCTCAGGAGAGGCGCATACCGGGCGGGATGCCACCCCAGGTGCTGCGACGCTCCTCGGCTTCGGCGGCGGCATCCTGGCCGCATACGCCATCCACGAGGGGTCCCATTTAGCGGCGGCAGGCATCACCGGCACCGATCTGCATTGGGAGAGCGGCACCTACAACCAGCCGCTGGGTTTCACCGAGGATGCTGACGACGATACCAGTGGCGCCGTTCTGCACGGTGCCGGACTGGTGGGCCAGGCCCTTAGCGGCGAAATCGTTCTGGCGTTGGACTGTATCGACAAGACCACCCCATTCATCCGCGGCCTGATGATCTGGAACATCGCCAACCCCATCATCTACGCGTTCGACTACTGGATCCTGCACAGTTCCAACCGCATCGAGCGGGACGGCTACCAGGGCGACTTGGCCGGAATCGAGCATTACGCCGGCAGGGACACGGCCAACCTCTTCGCGGCAACCTCCGTCGGCCTGGCCCTATGGCAAGGGTACCGCTTCTGGAAAGCTCAGGCCGCACCCCCGCCACCGCCCGACGACGGGCTGCGGTTGGGAATCGCCCCGGCACCCCAGGGCGGCGCTCTGCTGTCCCTCAACTGGTCCTTCTAAAACCGGTATCGAGCGGTCGCCGTAAGGATCTTCGCAATCTGGACTGCCGAGCACCCGGCTGCCCCCGTCGTAAAATTCCACCCAAACCACTCCTCGTCCGAAAAGGCCGAACGGCGGATGCGGTCCGTTTCACGG
>JASJCL010000042.1 GCA_030066015.1 Desulfosarcinaceae bacterium
CGCCGGTCTTCATGTCCATGGCCGAACTGGTGGAGCCGTAGATCACCGGTGCGCCGGGATTGACCAGCTGGGCCAGGGTGACACCGGCCAGGATCTCGGCCGTCTGGAGGGCCAGCACGCCGGCCAGGGTCACCGGACCACTGCTGCCGGCCATGATGAGGCTGGCAATGATGCAGGCTTGGTTGCCGCGGGCCAGTTCGATGAGGCTGCCGGCCATCTCGTCGGAGAACTGCAGGGGGCTGAGCGAGTTGATCAGGGAGACCGTCACGGGGCCCACCTCCTGGAGGCGGTCGCGACCGCCCCAGATGATGGCCGCCATCTCCACGCAATCCCGGGCCGCCCCCTTGGAGAGCGGGCTGCCCATGAAGGGCTTGTCGCACAGGGTGATGCTGGAAAGAAGCATCTCCAGGTGGGAGAACTCCGGCGGCACGTCGCTGGGCTCCACCATCATGAAGCCGTTCATATCGAGATGTTGGGAGGTCTGCACCAGCTTGCAGAAGTTTTCGTAGTCGGCCATGGTGGCGACCCGCTGACGGCCGTCGGCGTCGGTGATGAAGGGGGCTCCGTATCCGGGCGCTAGTGCGAAATGGGTCTCGCCGACCACCACGTTTTTATTCGGGTTGCGGGCCGTTACGGTAAACGTGGACGGGGCCGTCTCGAGGGCCGTGCGAATCTGACGCTCCTTGAAGAAAACGGTTTTGCCCGACACCTTGAAGTCGTTGGCGGTGAAGATGTCGAGGGCCTCCGCCTCGTTGAAGGCCACGCCAGTGCTGCCGAGGATCTCCATGGCGCTGTCATGGATGAGCTGCATTTCGGTGTCGGTCAGGGTCTGCATACGGTCGTACATCTTGCGCTTCTCCTTTCCAGGTGGCGCCCACCTGCTGTTGGCGGAACACTGAAATGCTGCCTCGCTGCCTCCCCGTCTCCCCTTAGCGCCCGGTTCCCATCGGCGGTAGCCGCTCCCCGATCCCGGACCCTGGACTGCGTGTCGGCCGAACGGGGCCGGCCGGCTGGGAGTGCCCCAGAAGATCTTCGCTGAAGGCCCACTGGGGCCGACATCCTTCGGCCGATCGGTACGGGGCGCGGCAGTTGCGCTTGGGTGCTGTGGTCGCCGTCGCGCCGGTCATCGTCGGCCGACCGCGGATCAGTAATCACTCCAGAGCGAGATGTTGCAGGTCCCCTTGACGGCCATCAGCTCTTGGGTGGCTTCTCTCAGCTTTTCCGCCAGAATTCCCGCCAGGATCCGGTACAGAATGTACCCGAATGAGAGTTTGTCTTCCCCGGACAATTGCGTCAAATATCCGGTATCCAGCGCGAGACAGACGGTATCGCCATCCGCGTAGGCCGAGGCAGAGCGCGGGGCGTTCTCGATAAACCGCATCTCACCGAAGAGATCGCCCCCCCTGTTCAGAATGGAGATCTCTTTGTCCTGTTTGACGATCCGGACTTTGCCGTAGATCAGGAAGTAGATCCAGTTGTCAACACTGCCCTCCTGGATGATGACTTCTCCCGATTTGTAGATTCTCAGGCGGCTCATTCGGAGCAGATGATCGAGATCCGCCTGGTCCAGCGGTTCGAAAACGGGCAGCTTCTTGAGATCGACGAAGAGGTTGCGATCGCCCATCAAATACTCTGACTGCTTCATCCGATTGTCTCCTTCTTCGCCTCGGTCCGCGTCCCGAGAGCCGGATTCGCCGACGGGCCGCTTCAAGGCACTTTGGCGGGTTGCCCTCTCGCGCGGCAGGTGGCCGGCGATGGCCCACTGGGATCGGCACGGCCGTCAGCCGTGCCTCGCGATCCGTTATTGGGCACCCGCTGATGGGGCTCGCTTGAGCGTAGCGCCCGCGGCGAGTGATTGTCAACTCGCGCTTCGACCGGCAAGCGCCGGTTCACCAGCGGCGCACCACGGTGTAGGTCAGCCGCGTCTTCCCAGCGGCTGGAACGGGGACATCGAAGTGTGCCGTATTGGCGTCGAAACGTTTGGCGGGCAGGCTGCTCTGGGTGATCTCCCACTGTCCACCGGCGATCCGCTCCTCCACAGCGATCTGCGCCGTTCCCGCCTCTTTGGCGCTGGTGAAGACGATCTCCACCTGCTGCTCCTCGGAGCGGGCGCTCAATTTACGGCGCTGGAGGATTCGCTTTTCGGCATGCAGATCAAAGGCGTGTCCCAGCTCGAGGGTTATTTCCGCCTGGCTGGCCGCACTGGGGCGACGGTCGGCACCGATGAAGCGCAGCCCCTGGTCGGTGCGCCGGTAGAGGCGCCAGGTGCCAGCCGGCAGGGGGATTCCCAATCCATCGGCAGTGGTGTTGCGGAAGCGGATCGCCGCCGAGATCCGCTCCGCCTGGCGGTGGCTGCGGTAGCGGTAGATCCGTTCACAGGGAATGGACCGGGGGGCGATGAGGAGCCGCTGGATCTGCCGTTGGTCCGCTATCGTGAGGGGCTGGTCGAGGGGATAAAACTGTAGGTCGGCCATGGCCTCGGGCGCCGGTTCCGGCGCCGCCATCATCACCATCTCGTCCGCCATGGCCGCCCGCGCGGCAGGTCGCGGTAGCGGGGGCGTGCTGACCTGGTTCACCGTTCCCGCCGCCAGGGTGACCTGGGCCTCTTCAAAGGCCTTGCCGGAGCGGTTGCGTACCGTGGCCTTGGCCGAGAGCAGGAGCGCGTCCTCGGCGGCGTTGACTTCACCGAAATAGGCGGCCGCCCAGCTGAGGCCGGCGGTCAGATAGGAGAGCGTCAGGGTCCGCTGGCCACCGCCATTGGCGGCAATCTGCCAGCTGAGGGCGGGGGCGGGGGGATCCTCCAGGCCCGTTTCCGGCAGCCGCACCAGGACATCATCGCCATAAGGGATGAGGGTTTGTGCGCCGGCCTGATCGAGCACCAAGCTCCCCTGGCGGATCGCATCCAGCCGCCCTTCCAGCCATTCATCGGCGGCTATCCGCACCGCGATCGGTTGGCCCAGGTAGGCCGTCAGCATCTCAACGGCGGTGGCAGGCAGGGGCAGAAAACGCTCCTCCAAGAGCGTCAGGCCACCCCCCTCGGTTAACGCCAGGTGGGTGGATTCGGGATCCAGTCGGGCGGCCACCGCCGGCCAGATCAGCTCCCGCTGCTGTGCGCCGATGCGCACGGTTCGGGTCTCACTCACCAGGGTGAGATCGTTTTTATAGATGGTCAACTGGGTTTGGCCGGCCGCTTGGGTTGCTGCCAGCAGGAGCGTCATCCACAAGGTCAGCCGCATGATTGGGTAGCGCACGCTTCTATCCTCCGGGTTGTGTTTGGTTCTCTTCTGGGTGTGACACCATGGCGGGGACGCCACGGCGGTCAGTGGGTCTTCGCTGCCGGATGTATGGGAAAGGCCGACGGAGCCGGCGTCTGTGACGCGATCCACCCATCGGATAGCGCCAGCCCCAGCCAGGTCCAGTTCAGATCGTAGTAGCGATCCGCCTGATCGGCGATCTTCTGCAGCTGCGGACGGGACAAGGGGCCGCTGCGGAGCTGGGCGGCGAGAGCGGGTGAACGGATTTCCAGCAGCGGCAACAGGGCGCCGTAAAAGCTGACGCTGGTGTGGCCACTCATGGGGCGGCCCGCGATCGTATAGGCCTGGAACAGACCGCCGTCGCGCCGGAACAGCTTCAGGAGCGCCTGAAAGCCGGCGTCCTGGTCACACATCGCCCCTGGGCCGTGCAGTCGGCAATCAAGGGCCAGACGCCAGTAGTATCGCATGGCATCGAAGGAGAATGCGTTGGAGTGGCGCGCCCCATCGGGCAGCAAGCGGATGGCTCCCTGGGGGGTAACACGGCAAAAATCAGGAAGCAAGCGCACACCGGGCAGCGCGAGGGTCCGGTCCACCAGGCGAAAGCCCAGGCGACGGACCGCGTCCCAACCGCCATCTGGGTCGAGGCGCTGGAAGTAGGGATATGCCGCCGGCGAAAAATAGGAGAGGTTGACGATGCGCTCGCTGCGGGCCCAATTGCCGGCGCTGATGAACCAGTCGGTTCCCACGGCGATGCCCGCGTGGCGGCGGATGGCCTTGACCAAAAGGGTCGCCCGTCTCAGGTAGGCGGGCTCGTCGAAGCGTCGGGAAGCCAGAATGAGGGCCAGCGCGATATCCTGGTCCGCATCGGTGGCCGTGTTGGCGTCCCGCAGTCGCCCCTGTCGGGCCGGCTGCCAGAGCCAGCCGTAGAGCCCATCTGGGCGACGCAGGTGGGTTTCGGTCCAGTGATAGATCTTGGCGAAGGCATCGGCGTCGGCCATCCAGACCGCTCGCAGGAGCCCGTAGGACTGACCCTCCGAAGTGACCCGGTCCAGACGCCGATCCACGACGCGGCCGTCCCTGGTGATGTAAGTCTGCCGGTACTGCTGCCAGAGGGTGTCGAGCAAGGGCCGCTGGGCCGGCGATTGCCGTGCTTCGCCGAGGCCCGCCTGTAGCAGAAGCAGCAGTCCCACAATCCAGACGTGCCCGCCGACCCGCATTAAAGCGACCCGCTGAGAAGCGACCCGCTGGGAAGCGACCCGCCGGGAAGCGACCCGCTGGGAAGCGACCGTTGGCCACCTCTGCCTGCCGGCGCTAAAAATGCCAGCCCACCCGAGCGGCCGTGCGCCACAAGAGATAATCGTCATTTTGGTCATAGAAGCCAAATACGCCGCCGCCGGCAAAAAGGGGACCCCACTCTGCCGTCAGTTTCAGATGCCAATGGCCGCCCCAGCCGGTCTCACCGTCGGTGATCAGGAGTTGGGGATTGACCTCCAGATCCACCGCTACGCGGCCGAGGCGTTCGATGTGCTGCAGGATGAGGCCGAGCGAGACGTGATTGGACGGGCTGAAGTAGGCCGCGTCGTTGTCGGCGAAGCCCTCGTAAAAGAGATTGGGTTTTACGGCCAGCCAGCGTTGACCGGTCTCGATGAGCGGCTGCTGCAGGTGGGTATACGCCCAGAGACGCCGGTTGTCGTCGGAATAGAGGTCGCCGCCAAGCTGGGTCTGCAAAAAACGCCCGCCGTCGCCCAGGCGCTTGTCCATCAGCAACCGCAGATCGCTGCGGGCGAAAGCCGGTTCCACACCGGCCAGGCGGGTGACGCGGTGATAGCGGTGCAGCTGGGAGCTGTCGTGCGGGGTCCAGACGGTCTCCCGCGTCACGGCCAGCCCGAGGGATGAATCGTCCGCCCAATAGCGGCGCAGCAGGATCTCTCCGACGGGTAGGGTGGCGCCGCCGTGGTGCTCCGCATCCCCCACGGCCTCGATCCCCAGATACCCTTGGGCGGAGAGATGGGGCTGCGGAAAGATAGGTGCCAGTCCCAGGCGAAAGACGTTTCGCTGGAAGTCGGTCTCCTTCTGGGCCACCTCGCCGAGCGTGTAGCGCAAATGGAGGGGCAGCCGCAAAATGCCGGCGGCGGCGCCCTGCAGGCCGACTTGACGCAGGATGAGATCATTGCTGTCTGAGCTCCAGCCGCCGAGCAGATCGAGGCGGGGCGCCGTGGCCCGCCGATACCGCTGCAAGAGGGAAGCGGCCGCCTGGCTGAGGCGCGGCTGGTCCGCCAATGGGGCCAGGGCTTCGCCGGCGCGCCAGCGGTCGCCGCGGCTGAGCGCGCTTTGGCCGAGACCGCGGCTGAGGCGCTCGGTCTGCGCAGCCCCGGCGTCAGCGGCCGCGCTGAAACGGGTGTAGGCTGCCAGCCGGTGGTCCCTGGCCAAGGCGGCCTCGGCCAGCAGGAGGATGGCGTCCGGGTCCGCCGGGTAATCGCGGCGATACGCCACCAGCACCGCTTCGGCCGTGTCGATCTGACCGCTGTAGAGGAGGATCTCGGCCAACAGACGCCTGGCAGGGTCTTGGGCGGCCTCCGGATCTGGGTCCCGACGGGCCACCGCCTGTCGGGCATAGACCTCTGCTTCGTCGAAGGCCTGCACGGCCGTGAGGGCGCGGGCCAGCTCCAACGCCAAGCCCCCATCACCGCTCAATACAACCGCCCGCCGGTAGTGCTCCACCGCCGCCGCATGGGCGCCCTGGGCTGCAAAGGCCCGGGCCGCCTCGAGCTGAATCTCGCCATCCTCTGGTCGGGCGTTCAGATAGGCCCGGTAGGCCTCACCGGCACGTTCATGGTCGCCCAGGCGGGTTGCCGCACGGGCGATTTTGAGGTGGACCGCTGCCCGCTCCTGCGGGGTTTCGGACAATTGGGCCAAGGCCCGTGTATAGCCGGTCAAGGCCTCTGCCTGCCGGCCCACCTCGGCCTCCAGGTCGGCGAGGGCGACCCACCCGCGGGCCGGCATCTGCGTCGGTGCCCGGCGGGCGACGGCCGCGTAGCTGCGGCGGGCCGCATCCGTCTGCCCCGCGGCCCGCTGCAGATCCGCCAGCCACAGCTGCTGGTCGGGTGTGAGGGGGCTTCGTCGATCCAGCGCCATCAACTGCGCGATGGCCAGGGTCGGCCGCTGAAGGTCGGCGTAGACCCTGGCGGCGAGCAGATGGGCAGGGGGCGGAACCGGCTGATGATCGAGCAACCGCTCCACATGGGGGGCGGCGGCGGCGGGGTTCCCGGCATCCAGGAGGGTTTCCACCAGTAGGATGCGGTGGTCGCTCACCTCGGGCTGTCGCACGACCAGCCATCTCAAGCTGTCGGCGGCCGCCGTCATGCGCCCGTTGCGTCTGAGTAGCTCGGCATGCTGACGGCGATGTTCCGGGGCTTCGGGCCAGCGCGCCAGCAGATGGGGATAGAGGGCCAGCGCGGCGGTGTCGACCCCGGCCCAGAACGCGGTTTGGGCCTGGAGGCGCAACCGGGCGGGGTTGGGATGGGGTCGCGGCCAGTGCTGGATGAGGGCCCACGCTTCGCTGTAGCGCTGGTGGCGGTTGTGCAGCCATGCATACCGATGGCGCAGCTGGTCGTCATCGAGCGGCGTCCGCAGCAGGTTGGCGTAGATGGCTGCCGCCGCGGTGTCCTGCGCCAGCTTTTCGAACAGATCGGCCAGGCGCAGCTGAATGCGGGGGATCTCGGGATCTCCGTCGGGAAGTTGGTCCAGGACCCGTTGCCACTGCCAGGTGGCCCGCCGAGTCTGACCGCTGCGCTGCAGATTGTGGGCCAGCGCGGCGCTCAGCGTCCGATGATCCGCCGCACGCAGGTGCGGCGAGGCCAGCAGGGTTTCCAACTCCACTGCCGCACGGCGGTACATGCCGGTGGCGGCCAGGGCAAAGGCCAGCTGTTTGGAGAGCTGATAGCGCTCTTCTGGCCTGGCATGGGGGTTGCGGATCAACTGCTGGTAGAGCTCGATGGCCGCTGGGGTCTGCCCGATCTGCGTCAGGGCGTGGGCCAGGTCCCGTTGCAGTTCAAAGCGCTCCCGATCGGCGCCGCTGTCGGCGGTGTGACCGCTGACGGTGGTGGTCAGCAGGAGGACCGCGGTGACCAGCGCTCCCCGCCACCAGGCGCTGGCGCGGGTGCGGTCCGCTGCCTGGCGGTGGCTGCTGGAAGGGCAGCGGGGGGAATACGCCGTCATTGTCGCCTATCCCTCCGCTTTCCGACTTAGCAATGCCCGAATGAGCGGGACCGCGGCGACCATGTCGCCGGCCCAAAAGGCGGTGCGGGCCTGAATTTCGAGGATGGGCAGCGATCTATGGGGCTGCGGCAGCGGGGCCAGAATCGACCAGGCTTCGGTGTAGCGACCCTCTGTGTTGAGGAGCCAGGCCAACTGAACCCGGTCGCCGTTGCTGGCGACCTTGTCGGCGAGAAGTCCGCGATAGCGCTCTTCGGCCGCTGTCGAACGACCCGCCCGCAGGAGGCTGAAGGCTTCCGCACGCCGCCAGGCGAGCCGATCTGGATCCTGGGCCAGCAGCTGGGACCAAAGGGCAGCCGCATCGGCGTAGCGCCCCAGTTTCTGGGCCAGCTGGGCTCGGGCGAGCAGATTGCCGGCATGGGGCGCCTGGAGATAGAGGGCGTAGGCTTCGGCAGCATCGCCGAGTTGCTGGAGCGCCAGGGCGCGGGTGTCGATGGCGTTGATCCGCACCGCCGGGTCCTCGCTGGCGAGCAGCGGGTCGATGGGCAGATCGCGAATGGTGATCCAATCCTGGGCGGCGGCGGCCATGTCGAGGAGTTGCTCCAGATCCGCGATTTCGGTGGGCGGCGTCTCCCACAGAAGCTTGAGGATCGCCAGTGCCGCTTTGAAGTCGCCGCACTGGGCGTAAATGCCGGCCATTCGTCGCCGTGCCTGGCTGTCGGTACGCGCTACCGCCAGACGGTTCAGATTGTCCACGGCCGCGGCACAATTGCCCGCTTGGGCATGGAGGGCGGCCATGCCCAGAAGGGCCTCGCCATGATTGGGGACCAGGGCCAGGGCTTGGGCAAAGCGCTTTTTCGCCTGTGGCAGCTGCCCCAGATCGCATTTCAAGTAGGCATCGAACAGCAGATACCCCAGATTGTCGCCCTCCTGGGTGAGGACATTTTTCATGAGCGCCGCCGCGGCGTCGAGATTCCCCGCTGCCCTTGCGGCCTGGGCCTTGCGATAGCCCTCATGGGCCGTCTGCCAGAAGTGGGGATTGTGCCAGTGCAAGGCGGCGGCCACCAGACAGAACCAGCCCAGAACCCAGAGGGACTGCGGCACATATCGGCGGGCGCGTTTAGGCATAGTGCTGATCCGGATGCTCTCCCGGGGCGAACGCGACCTGCCGCAGGCTGGCGGAAAGCACCTGCCACATCAACCACATGCCCAAGCCGGAGACCAGGGCGTTGAGCAGGATATAGCGGCCCGGAGAGGTGTCACTGAAGATGGCGAAAAAGGGCAGGGCGGCGTTTGCCCAGAAAAGCAGCAGTTGGGGAAGCACCTTGATCGCCGCAAGGCGGGAGAGGCGACGGCGGCCCACATTGGTGACCCGATAGGCGGGTTTGCGCCCTTTCGGGTAGAAGAGGGCCCGGACGAAGCTGATGGCGTAGACCGGGAAGATGCCGAAGAGCATCTGAAATTGCTTGCCCGGGTGGTTTTGATCGAACATGTAGTTGAGGCCGCCCGCCATCATGAGAAAGTAGAATAGGCGCAGGCAGAAGAACCACAATACGTTGCCGTGTATCACATACTCACCGGTGATATATCCCCACAACGGTATGATGAAGAAGACCGGGAAGACAAAGCCGGAGCAGAGATAGGCCAGGGGGATGGAGAGATAGCCCATCTTCTGCGGCAGGGTCAGCCCCTTCTTGAAGAGCATATTGTCCCAGATGAAGAGCCGAAAGGTGTCAAGGGCCCACTGGGAGCGCTGGTGGTAGACCCCGTTGATGTCCCAGGGCGCCAGCCCGCGGGTCAGGGCGTGGGGGTAGTAAAACGATTTCCAGCCGCGGGCATGTATCTCGTAAGAGGTGGCCAAGTCCTCCACCAGATTCCACTCCACGAATCCGCCGATATCCTCCAGGGCCCGCCGGCGGTAGAGGACACCGGATCCGCAGGAGACCACCGAATTGCTTTCATCAAAGGCCTTTTGCATGGTGCCGTAAAAGACGTGGTCGCCGTTGTAGAAGGGGTCGCCCATCGGTAGGTAGAAGTGCTGGGCGGACTGAATGAAGCCCAGTTCTTCGAACTTCATATAACCCACCAGGGCACGAAGGATGTTGGCCTTGGGGGCCTGGTCGGCGTCCAGCGTCAGCACCAGTTCGCCCGCGCTGTGGCGCAGGCCGAAGTTGAGGTTGCCGGCCTTGGCGTTCTCACGTGTCAGCCCGGCGTCCAGGCGGGAGAGATGTTGGATGCCGAGACGACCCGCCAGGCGCTTGAGTTCGGGTACGTTGGCGTCGTCCAGCAGATAGATCCGCAGGTCTGCCTGCGGCCAATCGATGGCCGCTGCTGCGTGCATGCACTTGCCGACGATGTTGACCGGTTCTCCGGCGGTCGTAATGAACACGTCCACGGCGTAGGAGCGGTCCAGGGGTAAACCTTCTAAGGGTTTGTGGCGCAGTCGGATACTGCGGGCGCCGGTGAGGAGGAACAGGGCCAGGCAGGCCACCTCCGCTGTCAGGAAGAAGGCGCCCATTACAGGCGTCTGGTGGTTGAGATGCAGGATGACCCACACCAGATAGGCGCAGCCCGAGAGGAGGGTCAGAATGCTGAATGCCTGGGCTTTTCGGACGCGCGGCCGGTCCTCGATGGCGAGATAGCGCTTTTCCGTTCGGCGTTTCCGAGATGGCGGGGTCTTCTGCATGGCGGTTCTCAGCGTCTCAGCGATGGGGGCCTCCGTTGGGATGGTGTCAGCGGTTTCCGCCGCGCAAAACGAAACACATACCACATTGGGGCACCGCTCGACCACCTCAATTTAAGCGAATGGACCGGTGGCGATGGCGGGGAGATCTCTCGCCCCGCCGTCGGCGCGCGGGGCGTCCCGCGTCACTCGAGCCCCTCCTCCGGTGCATCATCGTCTGGCAGCGCCGCTGCGGCGGCCTCGGCCTTGGCCTGCGCCTTGGCGGCCCGGCGACGACTCTGTTCGGCCGCCGCTGTGGCGGTGGCGATCTCCGCTTCCAGCGCTTTGCGATCCGCTTCGACGAGATCGCTTTCCGCCAGCCGGGTGGTGAGCGCCGCCACGCGCCGCTTGTCCTGGTCGGCCGCCGCCGCGCGCTCATTGGCGCGCCGGACAAGGGCGTCATAGGTGTCGCGGGCTTGGGCTGCCGCACCAGCGGTGCCCTCCTCCGGCGCTGCATCCAGATCGATCTCCTCGGCCGCCTTTACCAGCGCCGTGATGGGCAAGTGGGGCAGCAGACGCTCCAGCGAGCCGCCAAAGGGATCGGTGAGCCGCAGCCCCTGGATGCGGAAGGGCATGAAGACCATGGCGGCATTCTTCGAGGTGTCGCGGATGGTCTCGGCATCGGCGCCCTCCACGGTGACGGGCCGGGCATCGATGCGAACCTCCTCCAGCATGTCGGTCAGAGACCGGCGGGCCGCATCGGGCGGACCGCTTCGGTCGGCCGCCAGCAGACGGATAGGGGCATCCGACCAACTGTGGTGGCGGGTGAGGAGATAGGCAAACAGCAGCATGAGGCGACTGGAGGCGTCGGCGTCCCCCCACCACCAGACATCGATTCGCTTGTCGCTCTCGGGCGTTTCCGCCAGCCGCTGCCAGCGGTCCGCATCTCCGCTGAGGATCACCAGATTGCAGCCCAGGCGAAAGACCGTCCGCAAGTTCTGGGCGTATTTGAGGCTGCCAAGACCCGGTATCCCCCGTCCCAATTGCTCCACCCAGTTCAGACAGATGGTGTTTGCCGTGAGGGGGCCCAGCCCAAAACTCTGCACGAGGTAGGGCAGGGCCGTGCCGATCTCCGGCGTGCGGATGGCCAGGCTGAAGGTTGGCAGCCCCAGCGCCTTGACATCGCTGCGCAGCGTCGCCGCGGCGGCATCACGGTCCTTGCGGGCCCGCGCGCCCTCCCCCTCGACGATCTCCACGGCGGCGGTCAAACCGCTTTGTCCAGCAATCCAGTGGCAAAACCGCAGCAGCCGCGGGCGCCGATGGCGGTCGTGGGTGAAGGCCAGAATTACCGGCCGCCAATCGCGATCATGCTGCGGTTCCGCAGCGGCGGCGATGAGGTGTTCGCGAGCCCGTTGGAGATAGTGGGATCGGCGGCTGTCCGCCCAGCGGGCCGGGCCGGCGGTGCGCAGAACGTATTGATAGAGGGCCAGGAGGATGGCCATGGCCGCGATCCCGGTGGCCGCATCGATGGCCAGCATGGTGGCCCCGCAGACGAGGAAGCCGGCCAGGCTGGCGGTGGGGTGGAACCAGCGGAAGCGCGGCCGGAAGGAGGGGCTGGCCGAGCGGACCTCGAAATAGGTGGCGTAATTGAGCAGGCCGTAAGAGATCAGAAAGAACATGGAAACCACCTGGGCGATGGTGTTGAGCTGACCGAGGCTGATGGTGGTCAGCGCAATGGCGCCCGAGAGGAGGACGCCCCGGCGGGGGTTGTTGGCGGGGCCGGCGCCCTGGGCAAAGGGGGTCAACCCTTTGAAGATGCGATCGCTGGCCAGGGACTGCAGAATACGCGGCGCCCCCAGAAAGCTGGCCATGGCGGAGCTGAGGGTGGCGGCCACCACACCGGCGTCGATCAGGGGCCCCCACAGGGCGACCCGTTTCATGGCCCCGTAGTCGCCGGCCAATTCGGTATTGGGCAGCGCTGCGGCAAATACCAGGGCCACGCCGAAATAGACCAGGATGGAGACGGCCACCGCCACAAAGGTGCCCAACGGCAGACTCTTGCCGGGATCTCTGAGATCCCCCGACATGCTGACACCCTGCGTGAATCCTGTCACCGCCGGGAAGAAGATGGCGAAGAGGACGAAAAAGGCCGGTGCCCCATCGGGCGCGGACCAGTTGGCGGCCAGGCGGGCGCTATCCCACCGGGGAAGCCCGCCGGCGAAGAAGACGATCAGGGCGCCCGTAAGGATGGCCATCACACCGAACTGGAAGCGGGTGGCCCAATCTGCGCCCAGCCAGGCGAAGATGAAGAGCAACAGCACTGCCGCCACCGCAATCGTGCGCGGTGCCAGCCAGGCAATGTGGGGCATCAGGGCGCTGAGCGCCTCTCCGAATCCGATGGCGTAAAAGCCGATGCTGACGCTCTGGGCCAGAAAGAGCACCAGTCCCAAAGCGCCGCCAAACCCCGGCCCCAGGGTGCGCGAAATCAGGTAGTAGTCGCCGCCGCCTTTCACCTTGAGATTGGTGGCGATGGCTGCCAGGGAGACACTCGTCAAGATGGAGATCACGTTGGCCAGGGCGATGATGATCAAGGCGCGGCGCAGACCGGCGGCCCCCACCACATAGCCCAGCCGCAGGAAGAGAATAATCCCCAGAATCGTCAGAATGCTCGGCGTGAAGACACCGGCAAAGGTGCCCAGGGTTCCCGTTTGGGGGAGCGCGGTATGGGGCGGCTGGGCGGCGCTGTTCGCCATGCGGTCTCCTTCGGTAGTGAATGGCTGGGCGGCACGTCGGTCCGGTGCCGCTCGGCGGGCACCTGCACCAGTTGATGGGACTCGACGGCGCCTGACGCTTCGGCGGGGGCGCGGGCATTTCGGCGGCCCCTAATGCAGCGGTCGGCAGCACCCAACTGGGCCAATCGCGGGCCTGGTGGGTACCACATTGTGGTACACGGTATTTCTAAAAATAATAAATAGTTGCAGAGAGGCTGGATTTCAACTACAAGTGAAGTATCGCCCGATGCTTCCCCGCTGTGCTGGTTCCCCGTTCAGAGACCGCTGCAAACATCCGCCAAGATCCATCGCAAAACGTTATGGGCACCAAGCGTTCCCGTCTGCGGGAGCGTTTTGCCCGGGGCGCTTTTCTGCGCCTGTGACCTCGGAAGCCCGTGTCGCCGTGGGGACGATCCCCGTCACGTCACGCAGGGGACGGTCGCGGCGCCAGGTGTGGCAACTGGTGCGGCAACGTGGGTGTTAACAGTCTAACGAGAGATATACCCTATGCAAGCTGCCGTCAATTTTCAATCCGCTGCGACCACGCACCCCGCCCAGCGGCACCCGCAACGGTGCTGGACCGTTCCGACGCCGGGGTCTCACGATCTTTGAGGAGATAACCATGGGCGACCCCCCGGGGAGAGATCCTGCCTACCGGCAGCAGGAGAAGATGCCGACGAGACCCGCCGTCACCGATGGTGAACGGCAACCCGGTCGGATCGATCCCATCGGCAGTGGGATTCTCGACGCCCTCTGCGATCACATCGCCGTGATCGACGCGAACGGCAGGGTTCTGACCGTCAATCGGGCTTGGCACGATTTCGCTGTCGCGAATGGCGGCGATCCCGCGGCTGTCGGCGTCGGTGCCAACTACTTCGCGGCCAGCCGCAGTGCGGCGGGGCGCGATTCGGATCGCCAGCGGGAGGTCCAATCGGCGATCGACGGCATCCAGGCGGTGCTTTCCGGCACCCTGCCGATCTTCGAACAGGAGTACGCCTGCCACTCGGTGCAGGAGAATCGATGGTTCCTCATGCGGGTGACCCCGCTGCCCCACGCCGGCGGCATGGCCGTTGTCGCCCATATCGACATCACGGCCCGCAAGGAAACCCAGATGGCGCTGGCGGGACGCGAAAAAGAACTCACCGCCCTGCACCTCATCAGCCGCGCCGTCAATTCACAGCTCTCCTTGGAAGAGGTTACCAACGCTATCCTGGACCAGATCTACGCCACGATTCGGCCCGATCTGGCCATGATCTTTCTCCGTCGGGGTGAAGAACTCCATCTGCAAGGGCAGCATTCCGGCGGCGGCGCTCTCCCCATCGACGGGCCCCATTCCCACCGCGTCGGCGAATGCCTTTGCGGGCTCGCCGTGACACAGGCCGCACCGATCTTCTCGGTGGACATCCACCGGGACGATCGCTGCACCTGGAAGGAGTGTAAGCAGGCCGGTGTTACCTCCTTTGCCGCCATCCCGCTGATTCACCGGAACGCGGTGATCGGCACCCTTGGTATCGCCTCCTTGCGCAGGCGCTATTTTCAAGAGCACCATCGTTTTCTGCAGGCCATCGCCAACGATGTCGCCATCTGCCTCAACAATGCCCTGCTCTATGAAAGAACCAAGGCCTATGCCCAGGATCTGGAAGCCCAGTTGTCCGAGCGCAAGGCGATGGAGAAATTGCTCCAGCAGAGCCAGAAGATGGAGGCGCTCGGCACCTTGGCCGGCGGCATCGCCCACGATTTCAACAACATCTTGACGCCCATCATCGGCCTGTCTGAAATGCTGCTCGAGGATCTTGAACCCGGAAGCGCCGCCTATGAGAATGTCGCCGAGATCCTCCGGGCCGGCTCCCGCGGCAGCAGTCTGGTGAAACAGATTCTGGTCTTCAGCCGCAAGACCGAACCCCGTCGGACACCGGTAGATGTTCACCTGATTCTCAAGGAGGTGCTTCGGCTGGCGCGGTCCACGATTCCGGCCAACATCGACATTCGTCAGGAGATTGAGGAGGGCTGCGGCCTGGTCATGGCCGACCCGGTTCAGGTGCACCAGGTGGTGATGAATCTGCTGACCAATGCCTACCAGGCCGTCGAGCCGGGCGGGGGCAACATCATGGTTCGATTGGCGCAAGCGCGACCATCGGACAGCGGTACGGCGGATGGCACCCCACCGGCGGGTCCCGTCGTCGTGCTGGAGGTGGCCGACACTGGCCCCGGGATACCGCAGGAGACCCTGGGCAAGATTTTCGAACCCTATTTCACCACCAAGGAGATGGGCAAAGGCACCGGCTTGGGTCTGGCGGTTGTCTACGGCATTGTCAAGGATATCGGTGGGACGGTGACGGCCACCAGCGAATTGGGACGCGGCACCACCATCACGGTCGCTCTACCCATCACGGTCGACGGAAAGCCGGCGGAGGCGGCCATCCCGGTTGCGTCCGGATTGCAGGGAACCGAGCGGGTGCTGGTGGTGGACGACGAGGCGGCTATCGTCGATCTCGTCAGCCAAATTCTCCTGCGCTTCGGCTATCGGGTGACCACCTGTACCAGCAGCCAGGACGCGCTGGAGAGGTTCACGGCCGATCCCCACGCCTATGATCTCGTGATCACCGACATGGCCATGCCCAAAATGACGGGCGATGTGCTCGCCCGCAAAGTGCTGGCGATCCGTCCGGATGTGGTCGTCATGATGTGCAGCGGCTTCAGCGAACGCATCAGCGACGCGCAGGCCCGGGCCATGGGCATGGCCGCCCTCCTAATCAAGCCGGTCACCAAGGATGAACTCCTCTTGGCAGTTCGCGCGGCGTTGGACGGCCAGCATAGAGACGATCGTTCTGAGGGGTGAGGTCGTTCAGGCCCCTCGTCGAGGCACTTGGGAACCGCTATCAGCGGGTGTCCCGACGAATCGCTTTTCATTCTCCCCCTAACGCTGACGGTTAGCCGTTCCCCTTCGCCTTCTTTTGCCGCAGGGTGTGCCGTTTGGACATGCTGAGAACCGTTTTGCGCATCCGAATGGACAGGGGGGTCACCTCGACCAGTTCGTCGGCACGGATGAAATTGATCGCCTGCTCCAGGGTGAGGGGCTTGATGGGAGAGAGCACCACGGCGTCGTCCTTGCCGGCGGCGCGGATGTTGGTGAGCTTTTTCTCCTTGCAGGCATTGACGTTGAGGTCGCTGTCGCGGTTGTGCTCGCCGATGATCATCCCCTCATAGACCGGCTCCCCGGGCTGAACGAAGAGATGGCCGCGGGGCTCGAGGTTGAAGAGGGCGTAGGGCACGGCTGCGCCGCTGCGGTCGGCCACGATGGAACCGGTGAAGCGGCTGGGGAAATCGCCCCGATAGGGGCCGTAGCCGTCAAAATAGGCGTTGAGGATGCCGGTGCCCTTGGTGTCGGTGAGAAACTCGTCCCGCAGGCCGATGAGGGCCCGCGAGGGGGCCGAGAACTCGATCCGCACCCGACCGGTACCGTTGTTGACCAGATTGGTCATCTTGGCTTTGCGCAGGGCGAGCTTCTCGGTGACCACCCCCAAAAAGGCCTCGTCGCAATCCACGAAGAGCTTCTCCATGGGCTCGAGCCGCTGGCCCCCTTCCTGGCGGTAGATCACCTCGGGGCGCCCTACGCAGAACTCGTACCCCTCCCGCCGCATGGTTTCGATGAGGATGGCCAGTTGAAACTCGCCACGGCCCTTGACCAGCACGGTGTCGCGCTCGGCGGTCTCCTCGGTCTGTATCGCCACGTTGCTGAGGGTCTCCTTCTGGAGGCGCTCGCGCAGCTTGCTGGACTGAACGTATTTGCCCTCCCGGCCCCCCAAGGGCGAGTTGTTGATGGTGAAGCGCATGCTGACGGTGGGCGCGTCAACGGTGAGACGCGGCAGGGCCATGGGGGCGTCGGCGGTGCAGATGGTGTCGCCGATGTGAATGTTGTCGGCGCCGGCCAGAATGGCGATGTCGCCGCTGTCCACGCCATCGGTGGGGGTGAGGCGCATTCCCTCGTAAATTTGCAGCTTGGTGACCTTGAGGGGGCGGGGCCGGCCGGACTCGTCGATGAAGACCAGGTTCTGATTGGCCTTGGCCTGCCCATTGCTGAGGCGTCCGATGGCCAGACGGCCCAGGTAGTCGCTGTAGCCCAGGTCGGAGACCAGCATCTGCAGCGGTGCCTCGGGGTCGAAGGCGGGCGGTGGAATTTCCCGCACGATGGTATCCAGGAGAAGATGGAGGTTCTCTCCTTGCGTGGCCAGGTCGGCCTGGGCGATGCCGTCGCGGCCGATGGCGTAGAGCAGAGGGAACTCCAGTTGCGCTTCGGTGGCGTCCAGGTCGATGAGCAGGTCGTAGATCTCGTCCAGAACGGCTTCGGGACGGGCGTCTTTGCGGTCGATCTTGTTGATCACCACGATGAGGGTCAGGTCCCGCTCGAGGGCCTTTTTCAGGACGAAGCGGGTTTGGGGCAGGGGCCCTTCGCTGGCGTCCACTAGGAGAATGGCGCCATCCACCATGGAGAGGGCGCGCTCGACTTCACCGCCGAAGTCGGCGTGGCCGGGGGTATCGAGGATATTGATCTTCACCTCGCGCCAATTGATGGCGCAGTTCTTGGCGGCGATGGTGATCCCCCGCTCGCGCTCCAGATCCATGGAATCCATGAGCCGTTCGTCCAGCTGTTGACCCGGACGGAAGACCCCGCTCTGGGTAAACATGGCGTCCACCAGGGTGGTCTTGCCATGGTCGACATGGGCGATGATGGCGATGTTGCGAATCTGCTGATTATATCGTTTGGGCATCTGGCTTCCCTCGTTTTCGATGATTGAGCGCCGTCCCCACCCAGAGCGATCGCTTCCGACGGCGCGGCCCTGATAGCCTGTTTGGGCGCCGATGGCAAGGCTTTCTGTATCCTTATGGCCGCGCGTCTCGCCCAACGGCGGCCGCTTGCCACAAGTGGCCCCGGCAGCCGGGTGGCCATCGCCTGCCCGCCATCCATTTCAGCACTCAAGTTTTCCCTCAACGGTGACGATATAGACAATATCGCCAGCGTCTCAGAATGAACGTCAGCCCTGATACGATCTCCCGGAACACCAGCCGCCGGCCTTTCTCGCCGACGCGGCTATGCTGAACGCTTTCCCGAATCCGCGCATCTGCCGTGCAAACCGTTTCGCTTTCTCGTCCTCGCGTCGCGACATCATCGCCCCAGGCGGTGGTCGCCGGTGCCGCAAATAGGGCGCCATGCACCAGGAGGGATCATGAGTAGACAGCGCTTTTGTGTTGCGTTGGTAGCCGTGACGATGGCCGCCTTCATCCTGCTCTTCAGCCTGCTTCTCGTCGGAGCGGCGGAGGCGGCCGGATGCCAACCTCCCCGCGCCCTGGCCCTTGTTGCGCCGCCGGCCGTCGTTACTGTCCAGGCCGCCCCCGCGAACGCCGGCGAGATTGCCCTGGCCGTTGAAGGCGGCCGCAAGCGGTGTCTGCCAAACGGATGCCGCGCTTCGCGGCCACCTGCGGCACCAGCGTGCACGCGCTGACCCGCCGACACGAACCAGTCTGCCGGATCCCCCGCCGTTACCGCTTTCACCCCCTACCGATGGACCATCCCGGACGTTCGCCGGGGAAGGTTTTCATTTGCCATCAAAACCGCTATACAGCCCAAAGCGCGCCTCTGGTCGCGCCGATCACCCGCGTACCATCTACGATGATCCATCAACGAGGAGTCCGCATGAGCGCTGCCACGCCGAACTGGAACGCTGTCTTGGAGCAGGTGCGCGATGTCTACGAACGTCTGCCCTTCAACGAACTTCTGGGCCTCAAAGTGGATCATCTCGAGCGACAGCGGGCCGGTTTCCGTTTCGCCAAGCGGGAAGCGCTGGTGGGGAACTTTATCCAGGGGATTCTACATGGAGGGGTCATATCGGCCGTGCTGGACACCACCGGCGGTATGATGGCCACGGTCTCCGCACTCGGTCGGATGCTGGAAAACGGCTGCAGCCGGGAGGAGATGGCGGCCAATTTCGCCCGCATCGGTACCATCGACATGCGGGTCGACTACCTGCGCCCCGGCCGGGGGGATCGCTTCCGTTCCACCGCCACCCTCATGCGGGCCGGCAGGTCGGTGGCGGTCACCCGCATGGAGCTGACCAACGAAGCAGATGCGCTGATCGCCGTGGGAACCGGCGCCTACAAGATCGGCTGAACCCCGCCCTCACCGTCGGTTGCGCTTGTTCTGCATCACCGCCTTGACCATCTTCCCGAAGCGTTTGTCTCGGCGTCGCTTCTCCAGATAGGACGCCTCGTGATGGGCCGTTTCCCGCTGCAATTTGAGGTAGTTTTCGTAGCGCTTCAGCTGGATCACGCCGGCATCCAGCGCCGCCCGAACGGCGCAGCCGCTCTCCACCGTGTGGGTGCAGTCGCCGTAGCGGCACTGCTCGCCGAGTGCGTCGATCTCGTCGAAGACGGCAGCGATGCCCTTGCCTGCATCGATGTGTCCCAACTCGCGCATCCCGGGCGTGTCGATGAGGAGGGCCCCCCCGGGCAATCGGATCAACTCGCGGGCGGTGGTGGTGTGGCGCCCCTTGCTGTCCCGCTCCCGAACCGACCGGACGGCATGGGCATCGGTTCCCAAGAGGCGGTTGAGCAGGCTGGTTTTGCCCACGCCTGAAGAGCCGAGCAGACAATAGGTCCGGCCTGGCGCCAGATGGGACCACAGGTGGGCCATCTCAGCGGGCGACTGGTTGCTGAAGCTGTCCATGGGAACCCGGGGCAGGGCTTGCTGGGCGGTGCGCATGTGCGCTGCGAGGGCGTCGGCGGACACTAGGTCGCGCTTGCTATAGAGCACCAGGGGTTGGATCCCCCCCTGGTGGACCATCACCAGGTAGCGTTCCAGACGGCGCAGATTGAGGTCTCTGTCGAGGCTCTGGACGATGAGGGCGGTGTCGATATTGGCGGCGATGAGTTGGCGCGCAATCTTTTTACCCGCTGTTTTGCGCTGCAGCAAACTCTTGCGGGGCAGCAGCTGGTGGATGATGGCCAGGCTGGGGTCACAGACCTGGACCAGGGCCCAGTCGCCCACGGCGGGCAGGTCCAGGGCCGAGGTGGCCGCGTAAGCCAGTTTGCCCGTCATCTCGGCGGGGATCGCCCGGTGACCGTCGTGGATCAGGAAGCTGTCCCGGCCGCGGGTCAGGATGCGGGCCGGCACCCACGCCGGATCGGGGGCGGGGGCATCCACTGGGAGCCGGTAGCTGTCGTCGAAACCGAGGGCACTGAGATCCGTCATTTCGCTTGCGCTTTCCAGAGGCGGTCCAGCAGCCGACGGCTGGCGGACAGCTCCTCCTTGTCTTCGCTGAAAATCTCCAGGGTGATCGTGTCGTCATAGCCCAGAGCGGCCAACCGCTTGAGGATCATCTCCAGGGGCAGGGTGCCGGCACCCAGGGTCAGGTGGCTGTCGCCATACCCGTCGTTGTCCGAGAGGTGCACGTGGCCGATGCGGTGGCCACAGCGATCGAGAAAGGCCGTCAGGCGCCGTCCGGCCAGATCGCCGATGTGGGCGTGGGCGGCGTCGAAGGTCAGCATCAGGTCGGGGAACTGGTCGAGCAGGCCGGCGAACTGCGCCGCTTCGAGGAAGGGGCTCACCCGGGGGAACATGTTCTCCAGGCAGAGGGGAATACCCAGGACGGCCGCATGGGCGACGAAGCGGTGCAGGGCGTCCCCGGCCCGCTCCAAGGCCGTGGTCTGCACTAGGCGGGCCATCCCCATGATGCTGCTGGGATGCAGCACTATCTTGCGTGCGCCCAGCTCCGCGGCGGTGTCCATGGATCCCAGAACCTCCTCGATGGAGGCCTGCCGAATGCTGTCGGTGAGGTCGGCGGTGCTCACGAAGGTGGGCATGTGGCAGACCAACCCCAAGCCGTGGTCGTCCAAAAGGGCGCGGATCGTCGGGCGCTGGGCGCTCAGCAAGCGGTAGTGGGCCTGGGGAGGATCCATGGCCAGCTCAAGATAGTCGAAGCCCAGGGCGGCGATCTGTTCGATCTCCATGGCGATTGGCCGAATGGGGAAGTTCATGGCGCCGTATTGCATGCGGGCTCCCTTCGAAAGGCGTTCCATCCTTGCATCGTCGATGCCTGATATCGTTTCGGGCCACGCCGGTCAAGGTGGGGGGTCCGGTTTCGGCCGCTCCCAACCGTACCCCCGCTGGCGGGGCGCCTGTAGCGACCCATTGAGATTTGAGCGGTGATGCTTAGGTTTTGCTCCAGCACGGGAGCCTCTCCCCATCGTCCTGACGCTGAATCGAGATCGGAATTTCCATGACCCCGAACAAACCGCCCGCCTGCGAGACGATTGCCATCCGCGGCGCCCATCAGAACAATCTCAAGCACATCGATGTGGACCTTCCCCTGGGCCGTTTCACCGTCATCACCGGTGTCAGCGGCAGCGGCAAATCCTCTCTGGCCTTCGACACCCTCTATGCCGAGGGGCAGCGGCGCTACGTGGAGACCTTCTCGCCCTATGCACGTCAGTTCATGGACCGCATGGACCGCCCGCGGGTGACCGAGATTCAGCGGGTACCGCCGGCCATCGCCATCGACCGCAAAGATCCGGTGCGCACCTCCCGCTCCACCGTGGGCACAATGACCGAGGTAACCGATTACGTCAAGCTGCTCTTCGCCCGGTTGGGCGTGCTCCACTGCTGCCGCTGCCAGCGGCCCGTGGCGAGCGACAGCCCGGGCCAGATCTGGGACTGGCTCCAGACACTGCCCGCCGGGCAGGAGGTGCGCATCGGCTTCCCCTTCGCCTGCCTCGAGACCGGCGGTGCGGATGATGCGGCGCAGCGTCCGACAGCCAAGACCCTTGCCCAGATGGGGTTCGACCGGCTGCTGGCAGAGGGCCGGATTCAGCCGCTGGCGGCGTGGCGGCCGCAGAAGGACCAGACCCAGGTGGAGGTCCTGGCCGACCGCTTCCTCTTGGGCAAGGCGTCCCGGGAACGGGTCTTCGATTCGCTGGAGCTGGCCTTTCGCTTTGGCGACGGCCGCCTGACGGTCCACCCGGTTAACGGCGACGGCCAGCCGCAGCCCTTCTCCCAGCGGCTGGCATGCGCCACCTGCGACATCGCCTACGCCCCGCCCCAGCCCAATCTCTTCTCTTTCAACAGCCCCATTGGCGCCTGCGATCAGTGCCGCGGTTTCGGCCGCACCATCGACATCGACCTCGACCTCATCATTCCCGACCCCAGTCGCTCCCTCACGCAGGGCGCCATCAAACCGTTCGGCGGTGCGGCCGACGGCAAGATGGAGTACGATGATCTGGTGGCCTGCTGCCGACGTCTCCGGATCCCCATGACAACGCCCTTCGCCAAATTGTCCCGGGGTCAGCGGCAGGCCATCATCGACGGGGATGATGACTACTACGGCGTCCGCGGCTATTTTCGTTGGCTGGAGGGGCGCAGCTACAAGATGCACGTACGGGTCTTTCTCTCCCGCTACCGCAGCTACGACACCTGCACCGCTTGCGGGGGGACCCGCTTCAAGCCCGAGACGCTCCTCTACCGCCTGGCGGGCAAGACCATCGCCGAGCTTTACGCCCTGGACGTGGGCGACGCCCGCGCCTTTCTCCACACCCTGGGCAGCCAGCCCCTCGACGAAGCGGCCCGCATGATTCTCGAAGACGTCCTGGCCCGCCTCGATTTCCTCTCCGATGTGGGCCTGGACTACCTGACCCTGGACCGCCAGTCGCGCACCCTCTCGGGGGGCGAAGTCCAGCGGGTCTCCCTGGCCGCCGCCCTGGGGTCGGCCCTCACCCAGACCCTCTACATCCTCGACGAACCCAGCATCGGCCTGCATCCCCGCGACAACCAGCGCCTGGTGGGCATCCTGAAAAATCTCCGCCGGCGGGACAACACCGTGGTGGTGGTGGAACACGACCCGGCCATCATCACCGCCGCCGACCACCTCCTCGACCTGGGGCCGGCGGCGGGTGAGGGCGGTGGGCGCCTGCTCTATCAGGGTCCCCCGGCCGCCGTGGGCGACACCCTCACCGGCGCCTACCTGCGGGGCGAGCGTGCGATCCCGGTCCCCGACAAGCGTCGCCGGCCCCGCAAAGGACACCGGTTGGTCGTTCGGGCGGCTGCGGCCCACAACCTGCAAAGCATCGACGTGGCCATTCCCTTGGGGATGCTGGTGGCCCTCACCGGGGTCAGCGGCAGCGGCAAGTCCACCCTGGCCGAAGAGATCCTCTTCAAGGCCCTGGCGCGCCTCAAGGGGTCGGGATTGGAGCGGCCCGGCGCACATGGGCAGATCGAGGGTGCCGAGAAGATTCAGGCCGTGGAGCTCGTGGACCAGCGGCCCATCGGCCGGACCCCCCGGGCCAACGTGCTGACCTACACCAAGGCCCTCGACGCCATCCGCAAGCTGCTGGCCGCCACCGCATCTGCTCAGGAGCGCGGATTGACGCCCAAACATTTCTCCTTCAACGTCACGGGCGGCCGCTGCGAGGTGTGCAAGGGGGACGGGGTGGAGAAGATCGAGATGCAGTTTCTCTCCGACGTCCACGTGGCCTGCCCCGCCTGCAGGGGCAAGCGCTTCAAACCCGAGGTCCTGGCGGTGACCTACGCGGGAAAGGGGATCGACGCCATTCTCCAGCTCACGGTGGATGCGGCCGTGGCGTTTTTCGCCGATCAGCCCCGCATCGTCGACGCGCTCAAGCCCCTCCAGCGGGTGGGGTTGGGCTATATCCGACTGGGACAGCCCATCTCCACCTTCTCCGGCGGCGAGGCCCAGCGCCTGAAACTCTCCCGCCATCTGGGGGTCGGCAAGCGTGGTCAGGGGCGGCGCCTCCTGATCTTCGACGAGCCCACCACCGGGCTGCATTTCGAAGATATCCGCATCCTCCTGGACGCACTGCAGTCTCTGGTGGCAGCAGGGCACTCGGTGCTCGTCATCGAGCACAACCTGGACATGATCAAGGCGGCCGACTGGGTCATCGATCTGGGCCCTGGCGGAGGACCGGCCGGCGGTCGCATCGTGGCCGCCGGACCGCCGGAGACGATCTGCGCCGAAAAACGCTCCCACACCGGACGCCATTTGGCGCCGGCCCTGGCCGCCGCCACCTACCTCGAATTCGCCAACGCCGCAGCGGTGCGGCAGCCGTCCGACCGGTATGGATCGACCACCAACGGCGTCATTGCGGTCAAGGGCGCCCGCGAACACAACCTCAAGGCGATCACCACCGCCATCCCCCACCATGAGCTGGTGGTCTTCACCGGGGTCAGCGGCAGCGGCAAGTCCACCCTGGCCTTCGACATTCTCTTTGCCGAAGGCCAACGCCGCTATCTGGAGAGCCTCACCCCCTATGTGCGTCAGTTCGTCCATGTGCTCGAGCGACCCGAGGTCGACATGGTCACCGGCCTCTCCCCTACGGTGGCCATCGAGCAACGGGTCAGCCACGCCAGCCGCCGCAGTACCGTGGCGACCCTCACCGAGATCTACCACTTCCTGCGGCTGCTCTTCGCCAAGCTCGGCGATTCCCACTGCCCCGGTTGCGGGCAGCGGCTGATCGCCGAAGGCCCCCAGGCCATGTCGCGGCAAATTCGGGAGCGCTATCCCAGCGGCCGCCTCCTGGTGCTGGCGCCGGTGGTGGTGGGCCGCAAGGGGTACCACAAGACGGTTCTCCGCAAGGCCCTCTCGGCGGGCTACCAACGCGCCCGCATCGATGGCGACATCGTGGCGCTGACATCCGAGATGGCCCTCTCTCGCTACCACGAACACGACATCGACCTGGTCGTGGCCGACCTGACCGCCGCCCAGCGCCGTGGCCGGCGACTGGCAGACGTCATCGAGAAGGCGTTGTCCGTGGGAGCAGGGCAGTTCATCGTGCTCCCCACCTCGGGGACGCAAACCGTTTTTTCGGAGAGTGGGGTCTGCGGCCGCTGCGGCATCGGCGCCGCCAAGGCCGATCCCCGCCTCTTCTCCTTCAACAGCCGCCAGGGCGCGTGCCCGGCATGCGATGGGTTCGGGGTGGTGGGCGACCAAGACGCGGCGGATGCCGGTCTGGCGGCGGCCTGTCCCGCCTGCCGCGGCAGCCGGCTCAACGAGAAGGCCCTGGCCGTGCGCATTGGCGGCAAAACGATCTGGGACCTGGTACAACTGCCCGCCGCGGAAGTGCGCACCGCCGTCGGGTCGCTTCGCTTTCCGGCGCGGCGGGCCGTCATCGCCGACCCGCTGCTGGCCGAGCTGGGGGTGCGCCTCAACCTGCTGGTGCGCCTGGGGCTGGGCTATCTTCCATTGGGCCGCAGCGGCGATACCCTCAGCGGCGGGGAGGCCCAGCGTCTGCGACTGGCCGCCCAGCTGGGCTCCACCCTCACAGGGGTGACCTATATTCTGGACGAGCCCACCATCGGTCTCCATCCACGCGACAACGCCATGCTGGTGGAAGCCCTCTGCGAACTGCGCGACAAGGGCAACAGCATTCTCGTGGTGGAGCATGACGAGGCCACCATCCGCGCCGCCGACACCCTTATCGACCTGGGACCCGGCGCCGGCCAGGGCGGCGGCGAAATTGTGGCCAGGGGCGGACTGGCGGCGCTCAGAGCCGATCCCCGATCGGTGACCGGCGCCCTGCTGCATTCGGGCGCGCGGGCGTTGACCACCCGCGGCCGCGGTTATCGCAAGGCCCCGGCCATCGCGGTGAGATCCGCCGCCGTCAACAATCTCAGACAGGTAGCGGTCCGTTTTCCCCTGGGACGCCTCATCGCCGTCACCGGCGTCTCCGGTTCGGGCAAATCGTCGCTCCTCACCCAGACGCTCTACCGGGGGCTGACCCAGCTGCTGGCCGGGGAGACCGGTTCCCTGCCCGGCGGCGCGGCGATTCACGGCTGGGAGCAGATCGCGCGCGTGCAGGAGGTGGATCACAGCCCCATCGGCCGCACCCCGCGTTCGGTGCCCGCCTCCTATATCGGTGTTCTCGATCTGATCCGCAAACTCTTTGCCGCCACCCCCCAGGCGCGCGCCAAGGGCTACGCCCCGGGCCGTTTCAGTTTCAACCGCAGCGAAGGCCACTGCCCGGCCTGCAAGGGGCAGGGGCGTCCCAAGGTGGCGATGAGCTTCCTGCCCGATGTCTACGTGGCCTGCGAGGTCTGCGGCGGCCAGCGCTTCAACCCCGACACGCTGGCGGTGCGCTACAAAGGCAACACCATCGCCGACGTATTCGCCATGCGCTTCGCCGAGGCCGTGCGCTTCTTTGCCCCGGTGAGCGCCCTGGCCGCCCCGCTCCAATTCGTCTGCGATATCGGCCTGGGATATCTGCAACTGGGCCAGCCCAGTCCCACCCTGAGCGGGGGCGAGGCCCAGCGCATCCGATTGGCCCGCCAATTGGCGCGGCCGGCCAACGGCCACACCCTCTATCTCCTCGACGAGCCCACTACCGGCCTCCACCCCGCCGACGTCCAGCGGCTGCTCGATGTCCTCCAGCAACTGGTGGACAGCGGCCACACCGTGGCCGTCATCGAACACAATCTGGAGTTGATCGCCGCCGCCGATTACATCATCGATATGGGGCCCGAAGGCGGTACGCAGGGCGGCCGGGTGGTGGCCGCCGGAACGCCGGCCGAGCTGCTGCGCAGGACCCGGCGATCCCATACGGCCCGCTTTCTCAAGGCCTACCTGGCGGGGGCGGGGTGACGCCTGCCGCCTGCTGCGCTTGTCACCCCGCGTCTGGGCTGATATGGAGATATGCGCAAGCGGTCCATGGGGACCCCGGAGCATGCCGTGTCCGCTTTTCTTCACTGGAAACAGCGCACCATCCACTATCATCGCATCGCCGGTGATGCAGGCCGTCCCTGCCTGGTCTTCCTTCACGAGGGCCTCGGCTGCGTCGCCGCCTGGAGGGCCTTCCCCGAAGTGCTCTGCCGGCGCACCGGCTGTCGCGGGCTGCTCTTCGACCGACTGGGACATGGACGGTCGGATCCGCTGACCACACCCCGTGACCTTCATTATCTCCACTGGCACGCCCGGGTGGAGCTGCCGGCCCTCATCACCGCATTGATTCCCGGCACCCCCCATATTCTGGTGGGGCATTCCGATGGGGGCAGCATCGCCCTGATATATGCGGCCCTCCAGCCGAAGCGCCTGCGGGGGGGCATCACCGAAGCGGCCCACGTGTTCGTGGAACCGGAAACCCTGGCCGGCATCGAGGCGGCCGTGGACGCCTATCGGGCGGGGCGGTTGGCGGGGCTGACCAAATACCATGCAGAGAAGACAGACGCCCTCTTCCACGCCTGGGCCGACACCTGGCGGAGCCAATGGTTTCGCCCCTGGGACATCACCGACCTGCTGCCCGCCATTGAGAGACCCCTGCTGGTGATCCAGGGGAAGCAGGATGCCTACGCCTCCGGTGCCCAGGTAGACGCCATCGTCGCCGGCGTCTCCGGATCGGCGACGCCCTTGCTCCTCGACGGCTGCGGCCATGCGCCCCATCGGGACCGGCGTGCGGCGGTTGTGAAGGAGATGTCGGACTTCATCGCAGCGCTGTCGTGAGACAGCGCCCGAAGTGGCGACGTGACAATAGAACGATGTAACGAGATCCCGGAGGTATCATGCCCCCCAACACCCCAGAGAAAGGCGCCGCTAAACTGGCCGACGTGCTTGCCGAGGCGCGGCGCGAGCGACAGCGTCGGGAGAAAGGGTATCGCGAGCAGGCCCTCAAGCTCTTCCCCCACATCTGTGGGCGCTGCGGCCGTGAATTCGCCGGCAAACGGCTCAGGGAGCTGACGGTCCACCACCGCGACCACGACCACGATAACAACCCGCCCGATGGCAGTAATTGGGAATTACTCTGCCTCTACTGCCACGAAAACGAGCACGCCCGCGACCAGGTCGCCGATGCCTACGACGGCCACACCCGGGAAGACACCGGTGGCGGCGACAGCGCTGCCCTGGACAATCCCTTTGCCGTGCTCAAAGATCTTCTCAAGGAGAAGCCATAGGCCACTAAGGCAGTTCGGCCGCCGGCCCGGCGATGTCGGGCGTCATTCCACTGTGACCAAGGAAGCGTTGAATCTAGGAACCGCAATGGAGGAAGTACATGCAAGCAAAGACCGAAGCGAACCTGCGCGCCGCTTTTATCGGCGAGGCCAAAGCCTATTTCCGCCTCTTGGCGTACGCGGAGCGGGCCGACGAGGAGGAGGTACCCCAGATCGCGCTTCTCTTTCGGGCCATTGCAGAGGCGGAACGAGTCCACGCCACGCGTCACATGAATCTGCTCAAGGAGATCCTGGTGAAGGACACCGACACCAATTTGGAGACCTCCTTTCAACGCGAGAAGTCGATCAGCGAGAACGCCTATCCCGATTTCCTCAAAGACGCCGAGTCGGAGGGAGAGACCGCGGCGGCCACCCTCTTCAGCCATGCCCGCGATGCCGAGAGCTACCACGCCAAGCTTTACGAACGGGCCCTCTATCAGGTGATTAAAAACACGGTCAAGGCCTACCAGGTCTGCCAAGTATGCGGCTATGTGACCGACAAGAAGGTGCCCAAGAAGTGCCCCGTCTGCGGTGCGCCGCCGGAGAAGTTCAAGGCGGTTGAACCGTGAGCCGCGTCCAACCAATCTGCGCAGAAGGGAGCGCATCATGGGACTTTTAAGCGGAAAGCGTCCGGCCCATCTGGGGGTGCGCGAGGGACGGCTGGCGCCCTGTCCCAAATCGCCCAACTGCGTCTCCAGTCAGGCGGAAGATGAGGCCCACCGGGTGGCACCATTGCTGATCGATCCGAGGGAGACGGCGGGCGAGGCCTGGCAGAAGTTGGGGCGGGCCTTGCGTGAGATGCCGCGGGTGGCGGTGGTCGTCCAGACGGAGGCCTATCTGCACGCCGAATGTGCCAGCAGAGGCCTGGGTTTCGTGGACGATCTGGAGTGCCTCCTCGACCTCGCCGCCGGGGTGATTCATCTGCGTTCGGCTTCCCGATTGGGATACGCGGATTTCGGTCAGAACCGTCGGCGCATCGAGACCTTGCGCCGGCGGCTGGCGCCCGAGCCGACTTAGGCCGGCGGCGCGCGCCCCCGACGGACCGCATCCGCGCTGGCGGCGGCATCACCTTTCGGCGGACGATCCCAGCCGTCGCCATGGGCCCGTCACGCCGCCACAACCAACGACAACTGCGAGAGTGCCCATGACGCTGCCCGTCAGCATCAGCGATATCAGAACCGAAGTGGCATCCTACGTGGCCGCTTTTCCGCAAAAAAGCGGCGATCCCGCCATTTGGCGACCGCCGCTGGTGGCGGCCGCCCGGGCGGACGAACGCTTCGACATCCTGCCCCGGATCGCCGCCGACGACCACGCCCTGCCCCGAGATCTGCTGCCCTCGGCCCGCTGTGTGATCGTCTTCTTCATCCCCTTCCACAAATCGCTCGCCAGGGAGAATCACACGGGCGATACCCCCTGCCGCAACTGGGGGTTGGCCTATGAATCTACAAACCGGCTCATCAACGCCCTCAGCGGGCACCTGAAGCAGTTCCTGGCGCAGCGCGGTCACGCCACCGAACTCACCCCGGCCACCCACAACTTCGACCCCCAGCGCCTGATGGCGCGCTGGTCCCATAAGCATCTGGGGCATATCGCCGACCTGGGACGTTTTGGGGTCAACGCCCAGTTCATCACACCGGCGGGCTGCGCCGGCCGCATGGGCAGCCTGGTCACCGCGGCCGACCTCGGCGACCACCCGCTGGTGACCGACGCCGAGCTCTGCCTCCACAAGCGGGGGAAATCCTGCTTGGTCTGCGTTAACCGCTGTCCCGTGGCGGCCGTCTCCGAGGCCGGCATCGACCGCCAGCGCTGCTGGACGCGGCTCAATCACAACCTACAAGACACCGCGGCGCTGGCCGGGCTGGACAGCCACACCCACGTCTGCGGCAAGTGCCAGGTCCTGGTGCCCTGCAGTCTCAAGATCCCTCCGGCACCCCAAGCTGAATCGGGAAATCCATGAACGCTTCTCTCGGATCCAATCTCTGGAAGGGGATGCACGCCAGGTTAAAACGGCGGTTTCGGATCATCCAGATGGGGGCGAATCTCGCCGGCGTGATCGTTTGCGTAACGTATTTCGTCTACTTTGACGATATTCGCCCGGTATTGGTGAGTGAGATCCACTACCTCTATGCAGTGGTCATGATCACGGCCATCCTCTTTGCGCTTGGATTCGGTATCACCCAACACCTGCAGCAGCCATTGTTCCAATATGTGGACCGCCGCGCGGAAGGCGAGACGCCCGACACAACCGCCACCCGCCGTGCCCGCCGATGCCTGCTCAATATACCCCTCATCGCCGGACTGGTGGCGCTGTTCAACTGGAGTCTTGCCGCCGTGGCGATCCCCCTGGCGGTGATCCAGTTGGCCCCTTCTACGGCTGCCGAAGCGCTGCTGCTGCACTTCTCCTGGGTTTTTATCGGTATTGTTTTCTCCGGTGTGATCACCAGCATTCTGATCTTCTTCGGGCAGGAGATCTCCATTCGTCGCCTGCTGCCGATCTTTTTTCCCGACGGCGGCGTGGCCGATCTGAGCGGCGTCTTCCGGGTCAGCCTGCGCATCCGCGTCTTGCTGTTGTTCTTGATGGGAGGTCTGCTGCCCATGGCAGATATGGCCTTTCTGGCATACAATAAAGCCCGCCTCGTCCTGACCCAGGATCCACACCAAGTATTGCAGGAATTGCTGGCGCTCCTGGCCTTCATGCTGCTGGTGGCAGGCGGCATAACGGTTCTGCTGGCCCACTATCTGACCCGCAGCATCGTCGAGCCCGTCAACCGGCTGCAGGCGGCCATGAACCGTGTGGCGGCGGGCGATCTCTCTGTCCGCGCCCAGGTGCATGACAACAACGAGCTGGGCCGTCTCGGCGATCACTTCAACCGCATGACGGCCGGCCTACGTGAGCGCTACGCGCTGCGCCGCACCATCGCCCTGGCGCGGGAGGTGCAGCAAACCCTCCTGCCCCAGGCAGATCCCGTCGTGCCCGGCTTGGAGATCGCCGGTCGAAGCATTTACTGCGATGCCACCGGGGGCGATTACTGGGATTGCCTCCCGCCGGAAGACGGCGCCGATGGACCGGTGGGCATCGCCGTGGGGGACGTCTCCGGCCACGGGCTGCCCGCCGCCCTCCTGATGGCCTCGGTGCGCGCCGGACTTCGCCAGCGGGTCGCCGCCGGCGCTCCTGCCAGCGGCGACCTCGCCAGCAGCGACCTCGCCGCCATTGTCGCCGATGTGAACCGTCAGTTCAGCCGGGATGCAGAGTGCTCCGGCAACTTCATGACCCTCTTCTACCTCTCCATCGACCGATCGGCCGGCGAATTGGCGTGGGTCCGCGCCGGGCACGACCCGGCCCTGCGGTATGATCCGATCACCGACCGCTTCGATACGCTCAAGGGGGAGGGGATGGCGCTGGGGGTGGATGCGGACACCGTCTACACGGTTTCCCGTCGTGACGACCTGCGCGCCGGTCAGATCCTCCTGCTGGGGACCGACGGCATCTGGGAAGCGCGCAGACCCGATGGCAGGATGCTGGGCAAGGCGCCGGTCCAGGAACTTCTGCGATCCCAGGCCCAGCGCACCGCCGGCGAGATCGTCGCCGCCCTCGGCGATCTGTTGCAGCGGTTTATCGGTCCACGCCCCCCGGAGGATGATGTGACCATGGTCGTGGTCAAGGTGGTGGCTTAGGCCGCCCGCAACACGGCAGTCTCAACAGACAGATCGTCTTTGATGATCGGGGCGCCTTGGTAGTAGAACGCCGCCTGCATGCCCATCGCCCTTCACCCCACCCGAATCGGTGCCGCTGTTGACGGAATCGACGGCACGTACGCCAGTAAAACAGGCGACGAGCCGCCGTGGCGGGTGAGGCCGCCGTTTGGATTGCGGTGGATGCGATTCAACCCAGGGACGCTTCTGTCAGGGGGGCACCAGCGCTGGAATGGCGGGGGTGTTGCGCACGGGACAACCCGAAGACGCACACGATTTAAGCGGACGGCATTGGGTTCGCCTCTGCAGCCCTAAACAACAATAGATGGTGGTTCGGACACCACGGCCAAGCGGAACCATTGCATTGGGCGACGGCGTCTGCGTTGGTTGGATGGTCCTTCGTGCAGTTAGCTTCTCGGCAGCTGCATCAGTCCCTGGCAATTGGCGCTGCGCAGGGCCTTGGTGGCCACGCCGTGGCGAATGTAAATAAGGAGATCTTTCAACAGCAGGGCGTAGGTCTCCATCTCGCCGTTCTGGTTGCTGGCGGTTTCGCGTTTGTAACACTGACGTTGGGCCTCGGTGGCCTCCCGGTCGGTCATTAAAATGATGGCATCATAGGGTTGCTCGGCAATTTGATCGACGAACTCTGTCAAACTGGCGTTTGCGGACAGCATGATCCCCTCCTGCGTTAGGGCCGTCCGACCCGTCGGCGGGCGGAACGGAGGCGAAAACAGCTTTAAACTTAATTTCAACGGCTTGAGCAACAACCGGTGCATCCCGACAATTCGCCTTAGAATACTAAAGATTTGTTAGAATCGTGTTAGGTTTGCGTTAGGGGGCCTCATCGGTTTGCCGCGGGTAGGACGGCGGGCGGACAGAAGCGCTACCAGCCCCGCTCCACCGGGATACGGGCGGCGCCCGGCGAGCGGCGCAGGTGGATCACCAGAATGCCGGTGGTGATGAGCAGGGCGGCCGCCAGCAGGCGTGAGGTGATGGGCTCGGACAGCAGCAGACCGCTGAAGAGGACGCCGGCCAGCGGCATGATGAAGACGAAGCTGTGCAGGGTGCCGGCGCCGAAACGGCCCAGCAAGGTATTCCAGGAGACGAAGCCGTAGGCCGTGACGGCCAGGCTCTGGTAGAGGATGGCCACGATGATGGGCGGGCTCACGGTTCGCGAAATCCCGTTTTCAAAGCAGATCGCGCCGATGGCGAAGATCAGGTTGGCCGCCAAGATCTGATAGAGGACGATCTGAAAGGGTGCGAAGCGGTGGATCACCTTCTTGGTGTAAACGGCGGTAACCGACCACAGGAGGGTGGCCGTCAGGACGATGAGGTCGCCCCCGCGCAGTTGGGCACTCATGGCGCTCCTGTCGCCCATGAGGAGGGCGACCCCGGTGAAGCCCAGCAGGATGCCCAGCACTTTGCGCACACTGAGGCGGTCCTTGGGAATGAAGAAGTGGGCCAGGATGAGCACGAAGAAGGGCACCATATTGACGATGAGGGCCGCCCGGGAGGCGTAGGTGCGGCTCATTCCCAAGTAGAAGAGGTTGATCTGGGCGGCGAAAAGCAGGGCCAGCAGGAAAATCGGCCGGCGATCGGGTGCCGCGATGGCAAAGGGCAGCTTCCGCCAGCGGGCCCACAGGGCGATGGCCACGGCACCCAGCGAAAAGCGCAGGGCGGCGGCGCTGAAGGGTCCCAGACCGGTGAGGGTGTATTTGATGGCCACGGCATTGGCGCCGAACATGGCGCACAGGAGGGCGATATAGAGCGCCGCGCCCAGGGTCAGCCCCTCTTCGGCCAACGGGTGGGTGTCAGACGTCGGCATCGAGGGCCTCGCGGTTCACCAGCAAATATTCCAGGAAAGCGCCCACATCGGCGGCAACGAGCTCGATGCCGCAGCGGTCGGCCAGCGCCGGGTCGGCCGTGAAAAGCGGTCCCCCGCAGACCATGCGGGTGCCGGCCGGAATCTCACGGCGGATGCGCACCAGATCCGGCTCCGAGTCGAACTGCAAAACCGTCATGCCGAGAAGGGCCGGCCGATCGGCCAAACAGGCGTTGATCACGGTATCCGCAGTGACGGTCAGTCCCAGGTGACGCCGGTGCAGGCCCACCGCATCGGCAAAGCGGTGGATGATGGTCAGGCCCTGACCGAGGGCGTCATCCAGGGTGGCCGTGAGCAGCTGCGGCGGCCGCCGCCACAAGGGGCGGGTGGCGGGTGCCCTCCGCAGGCCGGCGAGGGCCTCGCTCTCGGCGATCAGGGCCTCATGGCCCGGCAGCCCCTGGTGCCGCCACCGGCGTATCAGGGACGCAACGGCAACCCGCAGTTCTGTGCCCATACGGCCCTCTGTCGGCGATGGTTCCGGGTGAAGGGGTGGTGATCGAAACGAGCCCCAGCTTACGCCTCTTTCCCGCAGGCCGCAATCCCGTTCTGAGCCGTTCGTTCTTTTTCTTCCCGCCGTCGGCCGGCGGCCTGCGCTCCCCGCCGGATTGAATCTTGACAAGCGGGGTGGGAACCAGTGTAAACATCGTTAACCAACGCCCGTCCGGCGGATGGGCGATGCACCACCCGCACCGATCCGTGTCACAATCCCGCGTACTCAACATAAGGAGACCCGCAATGCCGAACATGAAGGAGTTCCACCCAGCCATTCCGCAGCTAAAAGCCGACCTGGACAAGGGTAAGATCTCCCGCCGGGAGTTTCTGCGCTATGCCGCCCTCACCGGCCTTTCGGTGGCGGCCGCCGCCAGCATGGGCGGCTTTGCCTTGCCCAAACGATCCTTTGCCGCCAACGTAAAGCGCGGCGGTACGCTGCGTATCGCCGGTCCGGTGCACAAGGTCACCCATCCGGCCCAATTTTCCTGGATCACGCCGACGAACCAGCTGCGTCAGGTGGCCGAGTACCTGACGTACACCGACGCGGACAACGTCACCCACCCCTACCTGCTGGAGAACTGGCAGGCCTCCGACGATCTCAAGACCTGGACCCTCAACCTGCGCCAAGGGGTCAACTTCAACAACGGTGACGCCTTTACCGCCGACGACGTGGTGTTCACCTTGAACCAGTGGCTCAACAAGGACGTGGGCTCCTCCATGATGGGCATGATCGGCGGCTACCTCGACGCCAGCAACATCGAGAAGGTCAATGACCACCAGATCAAGCTCCACCTGAATCGGCCCGAGATCGGGGTTCCCGAACATCTTTTCCACTACCCGGCCATGGTGCTCAACCACAAGACCTTCGAGGGCGACTTCATCAAGGCCCCCCACGGCACGGGCCCCTTCGTCCTGGAAACCTACAAGGAGAGCGAACGCTGCGTCCTAAAGGCCCGCAGCGACTACTGGAACAAGGGCGCCGACGGCAAGCCCATGCCCTACCTGGACGCGGCGGAGTATATCGACATGGGCACCGAAATGGCCCCCATGATCGCCGCCATTCAGGCCGGCGAGATCGACCTGATCGATTTCGGCGACATCGGCGGCACCGAGGCGTTTCAGGCCCTCAAGAACGACGACCGCGTCAACGTCATGCCCATCACCACCAACCAGACCCGCATTCTGCGCATGCGGGCCGACCTCAAGCCCTGGTCGGACAACCGGGTCCGCATGGCCCTCAAACTCTGTCAGCATCGCGAGAAGATTCTGGCCCTGGCCTACTTCGGCCAGGGGCTGGAGGGTCAGGATGTCCATGTGAGTCCGAAGCACCCCGAATACTGCCAGATCGCAACGCCCAAATACGATCCGCAGCGGGCCAAGGAGCTGCTCCAGCAGGCCGGCTACCCCAACGGCCTGGAGGTCAACCTGGCCGTGGGCAGCGGGTGGAACGAGATCGTGCGCTACGCCGAGATCCTCAAGCAGGACGCCGCCCCGGCCGGCTTCAAGATCAACATCCAGACCATGCCCAACGCCCAGTACTGGGAGAAGTGGACCGAGGTCGACCTGGGCATCACCACCTGGGCCCACCGCCCCCTGGGCACCATGGTGCCCAGCCTGGCCTACGTGGGCGACGCCGAGGGCAAGCCGGTGGCCTGGAACGAGACCCGCTGGGTGGACAAAGAATTCACCGACCTGCTCAATCAGGCCAACGGCACCCTGGATGTGGAGGCGCGGCGCCAGATCTTCTGTAAGCTGGAAGAGATTCAGCAGCGGCGCGGCTCCATCGGCAACGCTTTCTGGATCAACGTCTGGACCATCACCCGCAAGCGGGTGCAAGGGATCGTCTCCCACCCCAGCCTCTATCTGAGCCTGGACAAGGCCTGGGTCACCGCCTAGCCCTTCGCCCGGACCGCTAACGAACCTGAAAAGCCGCCCCGCTTTCCGGCGAGGCGGCTTTGCTGTTTTCTGGGGCGCGTTGGTTCAGACCAGCTTGAAGTACTTGTTGTCGGTACTCAAGAGGATGAAGGTTTCGGTGGAGATGATGTTCTTGACCCGGCTCAGGCGGCTCTTGTGGAAGAGAAAGTCATTGAGGTCGGCGATGGTATCTTCCATCACCTCGATGAAGAGGTCATACTTCCCCGTGGCCACATAGACGGCCGAGACACCGGGAATTTTGCTGATCTCGCTGACGGCCTGCATGTGCCCGCGCCGCTCGAGCTTGATGCCGACGATGGCGGCCACCTTGTTGGTCAGTTTGAAGGGATCGACGCGGGCTTCCAGCTTCAATATCCCGGTCCGCACCAGCCGGTTCACCCGGTTACTGATGGTGCTTTCGGAGACGCTGAGCTTGGCCGCGATCTCTTTGTAGGAGCGGCGGGCATCCTCCTGGAGTTCCAAAATGATGCTGCGATCCAGATCGTCTATTCGATTGCTGGCAAGCGCCATCTATCCTCTCCATCTGCCGGTGGCATGGCCGTCCGCTGCCGTGGATTGCGCCCTGGCGGCCCGCAACAGCGTATCGCCCGCTGGCCGACCGATGGGCATCTATTGTAATCCTCGCCAACTAATATCTATAAAGGTCGGTATTTTGTCAATATCCAAAGAAAATATTGAGATGATGGCATAATGCGGCAGAAAGTTGGATATTATTGCGAATAAATTTTTTTTAACCGGGCATTTTCGACATATTATCTAAGATATTGCCGTTATTATGCGATTTCCGCAGATAATCGAAAAACAACTTGTAATATGTCTTCCGTTTTGCTGTAATGCTGACCGCCATTCACTTAATAGGGTTCATCCAGAAATAGTGGTGTTCTTGAGGATCTGCACGATCGGGCCGTGGGGCTATGGACGGATGGACGCCCAATGAAGGAGGAGTCGAAGATGGTTGACACACACAAAGGGCACCCTGGAGTCTCCCAATTGAAGGATCAATTGGACGCCGGCAACCTCTCTCGCCGGGAGTTCATCCGCTACAGTGCGCTGCTCGGCCTGAGCGTATCGGCCGCCGGCCAGATCGTCGGCCTCATGTTGCCCAGGCGCGCCGCCGCAGCCGGTTTCAAACGCGGCGGGGTTCTGAAAGTGGCCCAACAGGTTCAGAAGATCGACCACCCAGCGCGCTTCTCCTGGCTGATGCCGTCCAACGCCACCCGCCAGATCTGGGAGTACATGACCTTTACCGATGAGAACAACCTCACCCACCCCTATCTGTGCGAGAGCTGGAGCGCCAGCGACGACCTCAAATCCTGGACCTTCAATGTCCGCAAAGGGGTCCGCTTCAACAACGGCGACGCCTTCACGGCCGATGACTGCATCTTCACCATTCAGCAGTGGCTGGATGATAAGGTGGGCTCCTCCCTCAAAGGCCTGGTGGGCTCCTACCTGGATCCATCGGGTATCGAAAAGGTGAACGACCACCAGTTCAAGCTCAACCTCAAACGGGCCGAGATCGCCCTGCCGGAGCATTTCTACCAGTACACGGCCCAGGTGCTCAATCACCGCACCTTCGAAGGCGACATGAAAAAAGCGCCTCACGGAACGGGGCCCTTCGTGCTCGACACCTACAAAGAGGGCGAAATCTGCATCGTCAAGGCCCGCAAGGATTACTGGCAGAAAGGGGCCGACGGCAAGCCGCTGCCCTACCTGGACGAGGTGCGCTTCATCGATATGGGCGGAGAGAAAGCGCCCCAGATCGCGGCCCTCAAGTCGGGCGACATCGACGTCATCGACGCCTCGGACAGCCCCGGTCCCGACATCATGAAGGCGGTCCAGGGCGACCAGCATCTCGAGATCATCCCGGTAACCACGGCCACCACCAGAGTTCTTCGTATGCGGGTGGACCTCAAGCCCTGGACCGACAATCGGGTGCGCCAGGCCCTCAAGCTCTGCCAGCACCGCGAGAAGATCCTGGCCCTGGCCTACCAAGGCGAGGGCATGCAGGGCCATGACTTCCACATCTGCCCCAAGCATCCCGACTACTGCGAAAAAGCGGTGCCTGCCTATGATCCAGAGAAGGCCAAGCAGCTCCTCAAGGAGGCCGGCTATCCCAAGGGCATCGATGTCAACCTGGCGGTCGGTTCGGAGTGGACCGACGTGGTGCGCTACGCCGAGGTGCTCAAGCAGGATGCGGCGCCCGCCGGCATCCGGGTCAACATCCAGACCATGACCACCAGCCAATACTGGGAGAAGTGGACCGAGGTGGATTTGGGCATCACCCCCTGGACCCATCGGCCGCTGGGAACCATGGTGCCCAACCTGGCCTACATCGCCGACGACACGGGCAAACCCGTGCCCTGGAACGAGACCCGCTGGGTGGACAAGGAGTTCAGCGAGCTGCTGGCCGAAGCCAGCGGCACCCTTGACGTCGAGAAGCGCAAGCAGATCATGTGCAAGCTCGAGGATATCCAGATGGAGCGCGGCTCCATCGGCATCGCTTATTGGATGAATACCTGGATGTGCCCCAACAAGAAGCTGAAGAACGTGGTGGCCCATCCCAATCTGCTGCTGCTGCTGAACGAGGCCTGGCTGGACGCTTAGAAGCCAGTGACCAGTATCCAGTTGCCAGTTGTCAGGCATCCGCATACTGGATACCGGACACTCGGATCCTGGGCCCTTAACATCAAAAAGGGGAGACGAGCCCTCGTCTCCCCTTTTCTACTATTTTAGTCCGTATCTGCCGTCAGCCCGCGGCCGCCTCCCGGTCGTGCACCACCGGTTCCATCTCCATGAGCTTTTCGATGGGGATGTGGCACAGGATGCGGTGTCCGGTGCCGTTTTGCTGCCAGGGGGGCTTTTGCTGCTCGCAGATGGCGCCGCCGTCGGGCAGCA
>JASJCL010000130.1 GCA_030066015.1 Desulfosarcinaceae bacterium
CAGTGTTTCAATCTGAATTTGGCGAATGAAGACTCCTCATCCTTTGAATAGGGCCCCAGACACCGGCACGCTACGAAGGGCCGGCGGACCAAAAACCGACGGAGCGGGATGTCGCCAGCAGCCCCCTTCTGCTACCCGCTTACACATCACGTGCCATCGGAAATGCCCGATTTATCGAGTTGGAATTACACGCTATTATATTCAGGTCGGCAGTCGTCATTCGGCGAGAGGCGTATCACGGCAGACATTTTTGTCGGATGGTGGGCCGCTGGAATCACAAATTTGTGGAGAATGTAGCGCCCGCAGATGGCCGGCGTCGGAGGGATGGTGCCGAGTACTGTGAAGATTATGGGCCGGCGCCTTCCGGCCTGCTTTGCCGCTGCGGGCTCGGTCATGGCCTTGATGCCGGCGGTTTCCCACCGCGGCCACAGTGGCTAGCGGGGCGGCGCTTTGCGAACGGCTTCCTTGAGAATGGCCCAGATGTTTCCGCCCCGTTCCCGGGCGATCCGATGGGCATCATCTACCAGAATACGGGCATGCCGGCGAAGAGTGGGCGGATCAGGGGCTGGCTGGCCGGTTTTGTTATATTGCCACTGGAGCAATTGCAGTGCGAACTTCTCTTCCTGGCGTCGGATGAAACCCATGGTTGTCTCCACCAGTCGGCGGTAGCGGCTGGACCTATTTTTTGACCGTGGTCACCCAGACCAGATCGGTGGTTCCCTTCCCCCACATGGTACTTCGCCCGGCCGTTATGACGACGCGGTCACCAGGGGCGACGTGATCGGTGTTGAGGGCCATGCGCGGAGCCGTGTCGATGAGCTCGTCGTTGTCGTTGCGGACCGCCTGGTAGCTGGGTAGACACCCCCAATAGAGGCAGAGTTCCCGGACCGCCTGCGGGTCCGGCGAGAGGGCCACGATGGGCGCGCTGGGCCGGAATCGGGAGATGTGCTTGGCAGTGGCACCGCTGCGGGTGGTGGCAACGATGGCGACTGCGTCGAGCTGTTCTGCCAAAGTGCAGGCGGCATGGGCGACAGATTTGGAAACCGAGGCGGCCTTGAACATGGCCAGATACTTTTCGTGGGGATAGTGTGCCTCCGCGCTGTTGGCGATTCGCACCATAAACTCCACCGCCAGGACCGGGTAATCGCCACTGGCGGTCTCTTCGGAGAGCATGATGGCGTCGGCGCCGTCCAACACCCCGTTGGCCACGTCAGCCGCTTCCGCACGGGTCGGTCGTGGCGACTCGACCATGGAGCGCAGCATTTGGGTGGCAATGATAACGGGTTTACCCGCCTGGTTGGCCTTTCGGACCAGCTTCTTCTGGATATAGGGCACCCGGTCCAGGGGAATCTCGACGCCCAGGTCACCGCGAGCGACCATTATACCGTCGGTGACCTTGAGGATTTCGTCAATGTTCTCCACCGCCTCGTGTTTCTCAATCTTGGCGATGACGGGGGTTGCCTTGCCTTGGCGCTTAATGATGGCCTTGATCTCCTTGATGTCGGCGGCGGATCGCACGAAGCTCAGCGCAACGTAGTCCACCTCACAACCCAACCCGAAGATCAGATCGGCCTTGTCCTTCTCGGTCAGGGAGGGCGCCTTGAGGGTGCCGGTGGGCATGTTGATCCCCTTGTTGGAGGTCAATACGCCGCCGGTGATGACGTCGCAGGAAACCTCCATTCCCCATATCTTGCGAACAACGATATCCATGAGGCCATCGGCCAGCAGCAGGCGATCACCAATGCGGACGTCGTTGGGCAGGTTTTTGTAGGAGACATGTACCTTATTGCCCTCTGCCACCATCTCTTTGGTGGTCAGCACCAAAGTGTGGCCCGGCTTCAGCTCCAGCCCTGGCGCGGGGATGTTGCCCACCCGGATCTTCGGGCCGCAGAGGTCCTGGAGAATGGCGATCGGCCTTTTCAACTCCTGGGACAATTCCCGCAGACGTGCGATCTTCTCTTTGTGCTCTAAATGGGTGCCGTGAGAAAAGTTGAGACGGGCCACATTCATCCCCGCCTGGATTAGGTCACGGAGGGTCTCGGGCCGTTCGCTGGCCGGTCCAATGGTACAGACAACCTTGGTTTTTGGCATACGGGACTCCAGACGGGCAGCACTTAAGCGATGGGTGACGGGCCGGGCCGGCAGATGTCGATGATCAACTCTTCAAGTATCAGCGCTGGACTCAAGCGGCTGCCTTTGAGGCGGCGATCTGCCTGCTGCGCCTTATCGAGCGCAGCCAGCAAATCCGTCGTGCTGTACTTGTCGGCCTTGAGCAGTAATTGGTAAACAGGATAAGCGCTTTGGGGACTTTTGGCAAGGACCAGGTCGCTTTGCAGCGTGGGCCCCTTCTTCGCGCGTTTACGCCCCTGGAGGTTTTCGGTGTTCTGCTGCAGGGTCTGCGACCACTCATCCAATAGCTGCACCAAGGACTGATCGTACGCCAGCAGGAGGGGCATGACGCCGCTCTTGAACCGCGCAAACGGCATCTCCGGCACCCATGCGCGACCGGCAACGGTGGTGATGAACTCTCTGGCGCGCATCAGCTTGCGCAGTTGATTGACGATGGCCCCTAAGATTTGCAGCGGTTGGATCTCTTGCTCGAACATGTTGCGCAGAAAAAATAACGCGTTGTCGGCGTCCCGTAAAAAAAGGGCGTTGGTCAGCTCGAAAATTGGGTCGCTGCGGGACCGGGCGAGCACCCGCCGCGCATCCTCCGGTTCTATTCGGGGCCGGTCCCCCACGTAGGCGGCCAACTTTTCCAGGTTTTGCGAGAAAGTTCGCAGGTCGAATCCGGTGATCTCGCAGATATAGGCGAAGGCCTGGGGCGCAAGCGTCTTGTGGTGCGGCTCGAGGATGCGCTGAACCTGTTCGCGCAGGACCTGCTCCTGGGCTTGTCGGTCTGCAAAGCGATTGCCTTTGGGAACGCCGCAGTCCACAATGATACCAATGGATTTGAGCTGTTTATAAAGCTTGCGCCGTTTGTCAATTACCTCCGTGGTCAACACCAGGTGATGGCGTTCGGGAAATCCTTTGGACAGCGCTGCGGCCAATCGATCGGCGCCCCCGCTGTCCGTTCCGGTGCCCAGGCTTTTGCTGCGGCAATAGTCGATAAGCTTCTCCAGAACCCCCTCTTTCTCTGTGCCCCATTGGCGGCGCAGTTCATTGGCCGATGGGCCGCCAGGGATGACGTCATCCAGCGTCCATCCCGTCAATTGCAGGTAGGCCACAAAGGGGGTCGCGGCAGATCTGTAGCGACCCCCTTCGGCCCCACGCCTGGCTTTTTCCAGCAGAGCCGTCTTGTTCTTGCGGGAGTAGAAAACCCTGCTCTCGGCGATGACGGCAACTTTGCTTCCCGGAATGAGCGCGAACGTATTGAGCTCGTTAAGGGCTTGCTGAAGACCCGCCCCGCTGCCCTCATAGGTGGTGCAGCGCATGGTGCGTTCTTCTGGCGGCAGCAGGCGATCCAGCAAGGCGGCCAGTCCCTGCTTGTAGAGGTATTCATTCCCGTGCAATAGGTAGACGGGGGCGAATTTCGCCCTGCCGTCTTCGACGGATCTGAAATGGGATTTCAGTGCCTTAAGTGCTATCTCGGGCATCTGCCTAACTATTGGGCATGGGCTTGAAGATAATGTGGTAGACAAACAGGAGGATGCCGACCGTAATGGCACTATCGGCGACATTGAAGGCCGGCCATCGCATGAACACGAGGTTAAAATCGAGAAAGTCCACCACCTCACCGAAACGCAGGCGATCGATCATGTTGCCGATTGCGCCGCCAAAGATCAGTGCCAGGGTAAAGCGCATGAGCCGATCCCGATCGGGCGTGGCGTGAAGGAAGTAGAGAATCATCCCCAAGGCCACCGTCCCCGCGCCAAAAAAAAGCAGGTTCCGCAGGACGGTACTGCCACCGGCCAAGACACCGAACGCCCCGCCGGGGTTGCGGATATAGGTCAGATTAAAAAATCCTGGAATGACGCTAATGCTGTCGTACAATTGAAAGTGCTGCAGTACGATCGCCTTGCTTGCCTGATCCAGGACGACAATTACGGCGGCGGTAAGGGCAAAGTAGGTATATTTGGCGGTCATCATCAGTAATGGACCTCTTTCCTAACCACCGATTTCTCCGAGTGCGTCAACGGCGCATCAACTCGCGGAAACCTATTCGGATGGCAGTTCGATCTCTCCCAGATGGGCGTGGCAGCGGTCGCAAATCTCAGGGTGTGCGTCAATCTGCCCCACCGAGGGATCGTGCACCCAACAGCGCTGGCATTTATCCCCCTCTGCGGCGCCTACATGGATCTGCAGGCCCTCCACCTGCTCAGCGGCAACGCTTCCCTCGGGCGGGGTATCCACCAAGCGGGTATTGGAGACGATGAAGAACCGGCAGAGTTCGTCCGCATAGGGTGCCAGAATCTTCTTCAGTCGCTCTCCGGCCACCAGGGTTACCTGGGCATCCAATGAGTGTCCAATCACCTTTTCCGCCCGGGCCGTCTCCAACACTTTCAACACGTCAGCGCGAACGGCCAACAGTTGCTGCCAGCGTTGGGCCAAATCCTCGTCCAACCAGTCTTCGTTGGGCGACGGCATGCTGGCAAAATGAACGCTCTCCGGCTTGTCGCCGTCTGACGGCATGAAGCGCCAAATTTCGTCGGCGGTGAAAACGAGGATGGGCGCCATCAAGCGGGCAATGGCATCCAGCATGCTGTACATGACGGTCTGTGCGCTACGCCGCGCTTTGGCATTTGGCGGGCTGGTGTAGAGTCGATCTTTGAGAATGTCCAGGTAGAACGCCGACAGGTCCAGGGTGCAGAAGTTGTAAAGGCTGTGGTACACCGTGTGAAACTCATAGCGGTCATACGCCGTTCGGTTGCGCGCCACCAGCTCCTCCAGGCGATGCAGGGCGAAGCGATCGATATCGGGCATCTCCGCGTAGTCTACTGAATCCGTGGAGGGATCGAAGTCGGTGAGGTTGCCCAGCATAAATCGCGAGGTGTTGCGAATTCTTCGATAGGCGTCACTGAGCTGTTTGAGGATGTTGGCCGAGATGCGCACATCGTCGCGGTAGTCGGAGGCCGAGACCCACAAGCGCAGAATTTCGGCGCCATAGGTGTCGATCACCTCCTTGGGCGCCACCACGTTGCCCAGGGATTTGGACATCTTCTTGCCGTCGGCGTCGACCACAAAACCATGGGTTAGAACGGCCTTGTAGGGCGCCTGGCCGCGTGTTCCAACGGCGGTGAGAAGACTGCTGTGGAACCAGCCGCGGTGTTGATCGCTGCCCTCCAGGTAGAGGTCGGCCGGCCACTGCAGTTCGTCGCGTGCTTCCAGCACCGCGGCATGACTCACGCCGGAATCGAACCACACGTCGAGGATGTCGGTCTCCTTGTCGAAGTGCCCATGTCCGCAATTGGCGCATTGGACACCATCCGGCAGCAGTTCGGCGGCCGTCTTCTCAAACCAGACATCGGCGCCTTGCTGTTCGAAGAGGCGGTATACATGGTCGATGATATGGTCGTCGATGAGGACCTCGTCGCACTTGTCACAGGTGAACAAGGCGATGGGGACGCCCCAGGCGCGTTGGCGGGACACGCACCAGTCGGGTCGATTCTCGATCATGCCGTAGATCCGTTCGCGCCCCCAGTGCGGTATCCACTGCACCCGGTCAATCTCCGCCAGGGCCTTGGTTCGCAAACCGGTCTGCTCCATGGAGATGAACCACTGGGGTGTCGCCCGAAAGATGACCGGATTTTTACATCGCCAACAATGGGGGTAGGCGTGATGGACCGTCTCCTCGGCCAACAGCGCGCCGCTCTCCTTGAGGCCAGCGTTGATGCGGCTGTTGGCATCGAAGACAAATAGTCCCTTCAAGTTGCCGGCTTCGGCGCGAAACTTGCCCTCCTTATCGACCGGGGAGTACACCTCCAGTCCATACTGAAGCCCCACCTCGTAATCCTCCCGGCCATGGCCGGGAGCGGTGTGAACACAGCCGGTGCCCGCTTCAAGGGTCACATGATTCCCCAAGATTACCAAGGTGTCGCGCTCAATGAAGGGGTGGCGGCAGGTCCGCTTCTCTAAAACCTCGGCGCCAAACTCGGCCACAACCTGATAGTCCGTGATGCCGAAGGCCTGCATGCACTCCTCTACCAGATCGCGTGCCAGGATCAGCACTTCGTCTCCCGGGACCGCCACTGCGGCGTATTCAAAATCGGGGTGCAGGGCAATGGCCAGGTTGGCCGGCAGGGTCCACGGGGTAGTGGTCCAGATGACGATGGAGACCGTTTTGCCCTCAGCCGCGGCCAGCTCTGCGGGCATTTCTCCCTGCAGTATAAATTTGACGAAAATCGACGGTGAGGCCTCATCATGGTATTCTATCTCCGCTTCCGCCAGTGCGGTCTGGCAACTGCAGCACCAATGGATCGGTTTTTTGCTGCGAAACAAACTTCCGTCCAGTGCGAACTTGCAACACTCCTTGGCGATCGTCGCCTCATAGGGATAGTTCATGGTGAGATAGGGTCGCTCCCACTCACCCATCACGCCCAGTCGTTTGAATTCATTCCGCTGAATGTCGATGTACTTCTCGGCGTATTTACGGCAAAGGCGGCGCACGTCTGCCTGACTGAGGCGCTGCTTCTTAGGGCCCAACTCCTTGTCCACATTGTGTTCAATGGGCAATCCATGGCAGTCCCAGCCGGGAACATATACGGCGTCGAAGCCCCCCATCTGTCGGGATCGGACGATAATGTCCTTGAGCACCTTGTTCAGCGCGGTTCCCATGTGGATATTTCCATTGGCGTACGGGGGGCCATCATGGAGAATGAACTTGGGACGGCCGGCGGAGCGCTCGCGCAGGCCGGCATAGAGACCGGTCTCTTCCCAGGCTTTTAGTTGTTCGGGCTCTCGTTGGGAGAGATTCGCCTTCATGGGAAATTTGGTCGCCGGCAGATTCAGCGTTTTCTTGTAGTTCATTGCTCTCCTCCTAATGGTAACGCCACCGGGTCGACGCTTTCGGCGACAGCTATCAGATACTGGCCGTAATCGTTTTTCTGCAGGTCGGCGGCCAGCCGCAGCAATTGCGTTTTATCGATATAACCCAAACGATAGGCAATCTCTTCGATACAGGAAATTTTGAATCCCTGGCGCTCCTGAATGGCCTGGACGTAACTGGCCGCCTGTTGAAGGGCCTCATGGGTACCGGTGTCGAGCCATGCATACCCCCGCCCAAGGAGCTCCACAGACAGCTGCCCGTTGCGAAGGTAAATGGCATTGAGATCGGTAATCTCCAATTCACCGCGAGCGGATGGCTTGAGCCCGGCGGCAATGTCGACCACCTGGTTGTCGTAGAAGTATAGGCCTGTGACGGCATAGTGCGAGGCAGGCCGGACGGGCTTTTCCTCGATGCCGACGACCCGGTGATCATTGTCGAATGCCAGAACGCCGTACCGTTGCGGGTCCTTTACGGCATAGCCGAAGACCACGCCACCAGTGCTAACGGCGTCGGCCCGTCTCAGGGTACTGGAGAGATTGTGTCCAAAAAAGATGTTGTCGCCCAGAATCAGGCTCACCGAATCCTCGGCGATAAAATCTTTACCGATCAAGAATGCCTGGGCCAACCCCTCCGGCCTCGGCTGACTGGCGTAGCTCAGGGAGAGGCCCAGTTGGTGGCCGTCTCCCAACAACCGCTCGAAATTTGGCAGATCAACGGGTGTGGAGATGATGAGGATCTCCCGGATACCTGCCAACATCAGCACCGATAGAGGGTAGTAGATCATGGGCTTGTCGTAAACCGGCATAAGCTGTTTACTGACGACCCGTGTCACTGGATAGAGGCGAGTGCCGGAACCGCCCGCCAGTATGATACCTTTGCGCATGGGATTGCCCCTGTGTGCCAGCTGCGAAAGCGCGTGTCAAAACGGAGTCCGGTCTCGAATCTCCCCACCGCCGGGTCGCAATGAAACGGGGCCGGAGATCCGCAGCACTATTGCTCCGCAACACTCCTGCCCCGCAGTTGTTTGCACGTGGATACACCCTGCCGGAGTCGTCTCCGTCTCCGATCACAGACGCTGTATATATCCCCGATTCTGCGGCAAAATCAAGCCTTGTTTTCAGCGCCGCATGGCTTAAGACTTGATTTTGCGTACGGCTCAAGCTACACAATTCGTTTCGGCCAACACACGATCGCAACACGCGAATTGGTACCCTTAAGCCCGTTCCACACATTGTCCATTTATCACAACGCGCTTGGTCGTGACCCTGCTCTCGGCCACTGCGGCGACGGGAGGCACCCAAGGGAGCGCAATGGCAGCCAATCATCCTCTGAAAACCATCCTCGTCATTGGTCCAGGCCCGCGCAGAGCGTCCGGCAGGGACCAGTTCGCCCATGGCGTCGTCGATGCCTGCATCGCGATGAGGTCCGCCGGACACCCGGTCATTTTACTCGACAACGCTCCCTACTTGGCATGGCTCCCTGAAGACGACGGTTTGCAGCGAATGATCGAACCGTTGACGCCTGACGTGTTGCGCCACATCCTCGCGCACCATGACGTGGATCAAGTGTACGCCGATGCCGGTGGTGAAAGCGCCCAGCGGTTGGCCGTCACCGCCGGCGTCCCGATGGGGATGGGCGCCGGCCCCCAAATTATCGCCGCCGCGCTCGACCGCAGTTGCCTGTTCAAACAGATTACCGCGACCGGGCTTTCAACACCGCCACACGCCATCGTCGATTCGGTGGCGGCCGCGCTTGACGCCGCGTGTGACATGGATTTTCCCATCCGTGTAGCGGTAACCGAACACGATGCACACGTCCGAGAGGAGAACCGTGAGGACACAGCGCGAGCCACTATCGCCACCGCCGGATCACTGCCCCGGCTGATCGGATCCCCTGCCCTGATCTACAATCTCAGCGATCTTGGAGAGTGGGCCGAAAAGCAGCTGGAGATCGATACCGCTGCCAAGCTGTTGCTGGAGAAAGCCCTTTTGGGTTGGCAGCCTTACGAAGTGATCGTGTTACGCGACGGGAAGGGGCAGCAGGCCATTTGCGGCATTCAGGCGTATCTTGAACCCACCGGCGTTCCGGCATCAGAGACCGGCTGGGTGCAACCCCCTGTGGACCTTGC
>JASJCL010000009.1 GCA_030066015.1 Desulfosarcinaceae bacterium
GCCCCTCCGGGCGATCCCGTTATCCCCTGGTTGGAAAAAATGGAGAACGCTTCTCTTCAAGCCAAAGGGCTCACCCAGCAGCTGCTTACCTTCTCCAGAGGGGGGGAGCCGGTCAAGAAGGTCGTTTCCCTCGCCGAGACCCTGCAAAACACGATCTCCTTCTCGCTCCGAGGGTCCAATGTCGTGTCCAATATGGAGATCGATGACAACCTCCCGCCGGTGGAAGTCGATGAGGGCCAGATCGGTCAGGTGGTCCACAACCTCATCCTGAACGCCAACCAGGCCATGCCGGACGGCGGCGTCATCCACGTTCGGCTGACCGCTGAAGCGCTGCCGGGCCTAAATTCGCTGAAGCTTCCTGCCGGCGATTACCTTCGCCTGACCATCGCAGACCAGGGGTGCGGCATACCGCGCGAGCACGTGTCCAAAATTTTCGATCCCTACTTTACCACCAAGAGTGAGGGCAGCGGACTGGGCTTGACGGCCGCCTACGCCATCATCAAGAAACATCAGGGATCGCTCTCGGTGACCTCTACCCCCGGCAAGGGGACCCGCTTCCACGTGCACCTGCCCGTCTCCCGAGGCGCCGAACAACGGCGCGTCTCTGTCGATCCCGCCATCGCTTCGGGCAAAGGGCGTGTTCTCTTGATGGATGACGAGTACTTTATCCGGGATATGGCGCAGTTAATGATCTCAAAACTGGGCTATCACATATCGGTGGTCGAGAACGGGCATCAAGCGTGCAATGTCTATCAGAAGAGCCTGGACAACGGCACGCCCTTCGATATCGTTATTCTGGATCTGACCATTCCCGGGGGGATGGGCGGGCGGGAAACCCTCGCGCAATTGAAACAGATCGATCCAGAGGTCAAAGCGGTGGTATCCAGCGGTTATTCGAACGATCCCATCATGGCCAACTTCATCGAATACGGCTTTGTCGATATCGTCACCAAGCCTTATAGCTTGGAGGATATGAGCCGCGTTCTGCAGCGGGTGACGCGACTGCAATCGGCGACCTGCGCCTGATGGCGCGATCTCTTCTCCATCCGCTTTACTGCGCTTGCCTTGCCCTGCCGGCCCCGCTGCGCAAGCGCCGGTGAAGCGCGCCCATCGTCCCCCCTCGGGTTGGCTGCCTTTCAGGGGATGCCGACCATGCCCACCCTGTCCATGGCCCGCACCCATGGAAGATGGCCTGGCGAAGAGGGCCGTTGCGCGTTCGACCGTAATCCCCTTCGCGTGCTTCAGCCCATAAACAGATTCCACATCGCCGAGACGGGCATGGCGATGAAGAGGGCCGGCAGCATATTGGCAAGGGGAAATTTGGCAATGCCGCCGATGTTGAAGCCGGTGGCCAAAAGGACGAGGCCCCCCACTGCCGAAAAGTCGTCGATCATGACGGGCGTCGTCAGCGGCAGAACAATGGTTGCCGCGTAGTATAGACTGGACTGTACGACCAACATGGGCACGGCCACGGTCGCCAGGGTGTAGCCCAATGAGGTGGCGAAAATGATGGCCGTGAAAAAATCGATGCACGCTTTGATGATGAGCAAGGTCGGATCCCCGGTCATCCCCTCGCGCATGGGGCCGAACACGCCGAGTGCGCTGGCGCAGAACAACACGATCATTGAGGTGAATTTGTCCATGAACTCCGCTTCGGAGATACCGCTTTCGGGCGGCGGGAGAACTTTTTCCACCCCCTTTCTGGCCGTGTTTGCCAGCTTCTGAAGCGCGCCTTCCACGTTCATCAGCTCGCCGATGATGGTGCCGAAGAGCAGTGCCAGGACCATGGCGGGCATGGTCTTCACCTTCACGACCATAACCGCCCCGATACCCATGGCGGCGATGGCGAAGACCAGCGGAAGCCGGGTGCGCAGCCGCTCCGGCAGATGACGGCCAAGGGAGGCGCCGAGGAGGCTGCCCACGGCGACGGAAGTGGAATTGACAAAAGGACCAATCATGCGGGCCTCCTCGATCTATCGATGGCGTTTCAGCGGCCTCGGCTTGGCACAAGGCCCCGCTGGCTCATTCACCGCATTCAGGTGACAGAGCGGCGCCGCTGAGGCGCGGCCGTCCGCCAACCGCCAAGCGCTGTCACTACCGGCCGTGTCGCTTGTATAAATAGATGATCACCAGCAATTTGGCCGCTCCCTCACCGACGCTTCTGCCGGAGTGGGGCACGCGGCTGTCAAAGTAGGCATTGTCCCCCGCCTCCAGCCGATAGACCTCGTCACCGTAGATCAACTCTAGCGCGCCCTCGAGGACATAGATGAACTCCTCGCCCTCGTGGGAGAACATCTTGGGCAGCTCATGGGGTGCGTAGATGATGAAGGGCTCCATGTTCTTGCCGGCTTTTTCACCGGCCAGGATCTGGTAATCATAGCATGCCGGCTGACCGGCACCCCGGATATAGGTCCCCCTGTCGCTCTTTTGAATGCTGATGCGGGGATCGGCCGCCGGCCGCGGTACCAGATCACGCGCCAGCAGGGTCGTCACCTCCACCCCCAAGGCGTGGGCGATCTTGTTGAGCGTGGTGTAGGGGGGCGCCTTCTCCGAGCGTTCCACCCTGGAGAGATATCCTTTGGTCAGACCGCAGGCTGCCGCCAGCTGGGCCAGGGTCCATCCATTTCGCTGGCGAATGGTTTTGATGTTCTGGCAGATCGTTTTTTCATCCATGCGGCACCCCCATTAGTAGCCGTAGACCAGCTTGGGCAGCCGGGTCACCAGATCCGGCCACAGGGCGATGATGACCAGGACGATGAGCTGGAGCACCACGAAGGGGATGATGCCCTTGTAGAGATGGGTGGTCTGCACCTGGGGGGGGGAGACGCCCTTGAGGTAGAAGAGGGAGGGGCCGAAGGGCGGGGTCATGAAGGAGGTCTGAAGGTTGACGGCGAACATGATGCCGAACCACAAGGGGTCGTAGCCGTAGTCCACCACGATGGGGGCGATAATGGGGATGTGAATATAGGTGATCTCGATGAAGTCGAGAAAGAAGCCCAACAGGAAGATGAACACCATCACCATGGTGACCAGTTGCCATCCCTGCAGATGAAGACTATCGATGAACTCCCGCAGGAGATCGTCGCCCCCCAGGCCCCGGAAGACCAGCGCGAAACAGGTCGCTCCCATGATGATGATGAAGACCATGCAGGTCATCTTGATGGTCTCCTTGGCGACCTCGTGCAGCAGGGGGACGGAGAGTTTGCGATTGAGGGCGGTGAGCAGCACGGCGCCGACGGCCCCCATGGCGCCCGATTCAGTGGGGGTGGCGATGCCGGCGAAGATGGTGCCCAAAACGGCCAGAATGAGGAAGAGGGGGGGCACCAGGGCCTTGCAGATGCGGCGCAGAAACGCCGGATCAAAGGCGATCCGCCTTTCATGGGCGGCGGGCACGTGCCGCGTCCCCGCAAAGGAGGAGAGCCAGATAAAGAGGCAGTAGAGGAGGACAAGGATCAGGCCGGGCAGGAGGGCGCCGACGAACATGTCGCCGATGGGGACCTCCATGACGGGTCCCAGGAGGAGCAGCACCAGACTGGGGGGGATGATCTGGCCCAGGGTGCCCGAGGCGGCCACCGTGCCAGCGGCGAAGCTGCGCGAATAGCGATGTTCCAGCATGGTGGGCAGGGACATGAGGCCCATGGTGACCACCGTGGCGCCGACGATGCCGGTGGAGGCGCCCAGGAGCGCCCCCACCACCACCACCGAGATGGCCAGGCCACCCCGCACGTTGCGGAAAAGGGCCTGCATGGTTTCCAGCAGTTCCCGGGCCAACCCCGATCGCTCCAGGGCCAACCCCATGAAGATAAATAGCGGCACCGCCATGAGCATGGTGTTGGTCATGATGCCCCACATGCGCAGCGGCAGCAGATCGAAAAAGCTGGGCGAAAGCCCGATCAGACCGAAGAGAAAACTGGTCCCCATCATGGTGAAGGTCACCGGGAAGCCCACCATGAGGGCGATGGTGAGCACCAGAAAGAGCCAGGCCGCCAGGTAGTCGGCCATCCAGAGGGGCAGGAGATCAATGAGCATGGCCGGACTCCGCTGCTGGGGAATCGGCGTTGCCGAATGTGTGGATGGGTCGCTCCGCTGCAGGTCGCCGCGAAGCGATGTTGGGGGCTCCCATGGCTACGCCTCCGGCTCCTGCGGCAGGGGGCTGCCGGCGAGGATGAAGGCGCTCTTGATCCCCAGGGAGATACCCTGCAGCAGCATGAGCAGGTAGCCCAAGGGCAGGGCGGCCTTGATGAGAAAGCGGGCCTGGATGCCGCCGGGGTCCAATGAGGTCTCCCCCACCCGGTAGGCGTCCACCACCCAGGGAATGGTCGTGGTCAATACCAGGTAGCAGCAGGGGATGAGCAGGCCGACCACCCCGATCAGATTGACCCAGGCCTGCCGATGGCGCCGCATCCGGGAGTAGAAGATGTCTACCCGCACGTGGCGGTCATGGAGCAGGGTGAAGCCGGCCCCTACCAGGAAGACAAAAGCGAAGAGGTGCCACTCCAGCTCCGCCATGAAGACGAAGCTGGTGTTGAACACGTAGCGCAGTACCACGTTGGAGAAGATCACCAGGATAAAGAGCAGCACGGCGACGGTCACCACCGTGCTGCCGATCCAGGTGTTGAGCCGGTCCGTCCAGCGCACGTATATCGTCAGCCAGCGCTTCATCCGGCCATGGTGTTCCAGTAGACCTTCTCCGACATTTTGCCCCAGACGGCCGTTTTGGCCATGAACGCCATATAGTCGGCGTGCACCTTGGCAGCGAAGGGATCCTTCTGGGCTTCGGCCTCGATGACCTCCTTGGAGATGGCCTTGAGTTTCTGCATCACGTCGTCGGGGTAGACTTCCACCTGGACCCCATGCTCGGTGATCAGTTTGTCCAGCGCCGCGCCGCTCTGGTTGTCAAAGGCCGCCAGGGTGCGGATGTTGATGTCGGCGGCGGCGATGTCGAGGATCCGCTGGAGGTGGGGCGGCAGCTCCATGTAGGCCTTTTTGTTGAAGAAGATGTCGAGCACCGGTCCGGGTTCGTGCCAACCGGGGGTGTAGTAGTATTTGGCCACCTTATAGAGGCCCAGCAGGATGTCGTGGACCGGCCCCACGAATTCGGCGGCATCCACCACCCCCCGCTCCAGGGCGGGGAAGATCTCGGCGGGCGGCATCATCACGGTGGTCACGCCCACCTCGGAGAGCACTTTGCCGGCGATGCTGCCGATCCGCATCTTGAGCCCCTTGAAATCTTCCAGCGAGGTGATCTTCTTGCGGTACCAGCCCCCCATCTGGACGCCGGAGTTGCCCACGATGCGGGGGACCAGGTCGAAGCGGTCATAGAGTTCGGTCATGAGGGTCATGCCGTTGCCCTCGTAGAACCATGCGTTGATGGACTGGGCGTTCATGCCGAAGGGGATCGAACCGAACCAGTTGAAGGCGGTGGACTTGCCCGCCCAGAAATAGGGCGAACCCGAGCCCATCTGCACCGTCCCCTTGGCCACGGCGTCGAAGGCGCCAAAGGGGGGCACCAACTCTCCGCCGCCGTAGAGTTTTATCTCCAGTTGCCCCCCGGACATCTCCTTGACGTTCTCGCAGAACTGCCGAATGCCGTCGAACATGATCTTGACTTTGGGATTCCAGAAGCTGGTCGCCTGCCAGCGGATCTTCTTGTCGGCCGCGATGACGGCTGGTGCGCCGATGCTCAGCGATGCCGCTGCCGCGGCGGTGCCGATGCCGGCCTGTTTCAGAAAGGTTCGTCTCTTCATTGCGCCTCCTTCGGTTGGGTCGATCTGTGTTGGCGATCTCCTATCGGTGGTCATCCGTCCCCGGCCGGGGCAGGATGTTCTCGGCAAAGGGGATGACGATGCCGCGCCCGCGGAGCTGATCCAGCGTTGCCTGCGGATCTGCGGTGGTGTCGAAGCCCAAGGCGTGGACCCGATCCGGCGCCAGGTCGGACACCAGCGTGACCCGGTAGCGCTTCAGCAGGTCCATCACCCGCAGGGCCACGTAGGCGGGCATGGAAAAGTCTTCGCATAATTGGCGTCCCAGCGCCGCCGGAGCGTCTTTATGGGAGATGAGGGCATCGGCGAACAGCGCGTTGCCCACCCCTTCGGCGCACCCAGCCACGAAGAGGATCCGGCCGCCCGCCTTCACGGCGCGTGCAGCGTTAAAGAGGGCTTTGGTGGCCTGATAGAGCTGGCCGTCGGTGCGGTGCCCGCCGGCCGAGATCACGGCAAAGTCGGCCTGTTGCGGTAGGGGGACGCTGCAGGCGGCGTCCAGCCGTGCGCAACCATCGCGGAAGGTCTCCCGCAGGGCGCCGGCCCGGCAGTAGAAGAGCTCTCCCTTGCCGTTGGCGGCCACCGCAACATAGGTGCAGCTTTTCCCTTCGAGGAAGATGTCGGCGGCCTCCTCCAGATCCTCGTGCACGGGGTTGCCGGCCAGGATGGCGGGCCCCACGCGGGGATGGGGGGCGCCCGTCGCGGTGATGGCCAGGGCGTGGTTCTGCTGGACGCTGTCGTAGCCGGCGATACCCGGAAGAATGTATTTGCGCCCGCCGCCGTAACCCGCCAGCAGATGGTGCAACATGCCGCCGAAGATGATGATGTGGTCGGCCGCGACGGCTTCTCGGGTGATATCCACCGGCGTCCCGCGGGATGTCCGGCCCATGTGAACCAGTCGGGACCGGTCACGGTTGGCCGAGTTGAGAACACGGCACCGCTGCACGTCCAGGCGGCCGGTCAGCCGGCTGATCCGTTCCGATGGGATCGCCGCGTGGGTTCCCAGGGCGATGATGATCGTGAGGCGCTCTTCCCGCACACCGGCCGCACGCAGCGTGGCCACCAATTGGGGAACGACCAGGTCTCCCCGGGCCCACAGCCGGGTGTCGTCGGGGATGAGGATGGCGACGTTTTGGCCCTCGATACCGGCCGGAAGGTGGGCCCGTATGCCCCGACGGACCCGCGATTGGAGCTCGGTTACCGTCAGTGCGGGGATCTCCGGCCCGCTGAGGCGCTGGATCGCCTCGGCATCGGGTACGATGAGCGAAACAGTGCCCCGTCCCTTCTTCAGATCGATCTTCATCGGATCATCCTGCGGCGATCCACGGTCATCGGCGAACGTTCGGGAGGGGCGAGGGGCGATCGGGCAGGGATCCACATGGGCGTCGCTCGGTGTTCTCCGGTCCAGCGGTTCGGGGTGGTGGCAATCGGTCCGCGGCAGGGCGCCGCAGAAGCCTCTCTTTTAATGGCTTTGTTTACGGATTGTCAACGGCTTCTTGAGCGGTGCGGTGAGAGCGCAGCGGTTGCATGGGGGGATGGGGGCACCCCCGCGCCATGGTTTTTGATTGGTAAACTCGGACTCGTGGCCGCCGGCCAGGTTAGGCGTCGATCACAAGGGTGTTGCCGCCAGTGCTGCGGACAGAATCTGGATGGGATGCTGCGCCCGGCGGCCGGTGCCATCGGTAATCTGCTGGCGACAGCTCGTGCCCGCCGCCGCGATCAGGGTTTCCGGTGCCGCTGTCCGCACACTGGGGAAGAGGGCCGCCTCGCCGATGGCCATGGAGATCTCGTAGTGCTCCTGCTCGAAGCCGAAGGCCCCCGCCATGCCACAGCAGCCCGCCGCGATCTCCTCGACATCGGCGTTGGGGACGAGCTCCAGGAGGGCTACCACCTGTTCGGCGGTGCCGAAGGCTTTCTGGTAGCAGTGGGTGTGGAGCCGGATCGTGCGCCTGGGCGGCTGGGGTGTGAAGCGCAGGCGCAGCTCGCCCGCTGCAGCCAGCTCGGCGATGAACTCCTCGAAGAAGTAGGCCTTGGCGGCGACCTCGCGGGCCGCTTCGCTCTTGAGCAGGTCGGGGTATTCATCGCGGAAACAGGCGATACAGCTGGGCTCCACGCCGATGAGGGGCACCCCTCGGCGAATGTGGGGCAGCAGCAGTGCCACGTTGTGGCGGGCGTTGGAGCGCGCCCTGTCGAGCAGCCCTTTGGAGATGTGCGGCCGACCGCAGCAGCGTCGTCCCGGCACCACGATCACCCGGTAGCCAGCGGCCTCCAGAACCGCTACGGCGGCCCGGCCGATCCACGGCTCGTGATAGCTGAGGTGGCAGTCGTCCCAGAGAATCACATCACCGCGGTTGGGCGCCGCGCCAACCTTCCGGCGTCGGTACCACTGCTGGAAGGTCTCCGCCGACAGGAGGGGCAGTCGGCGGCGGCGGTCGATCCCGAGGCCGCGCTCCAATATTCGACGGAAGACCGCGCTGCGGTAGAGACGATTGGCCAGGCGGGGGGCCTTGCTGGCCACGGCGTCGGCCTGGGGCAGGGCCGCGATGGCCCGCGACCGCAGGGGGATCCCGTGGACAGACTGGTAGTGGGCGAGAAACTCCACCTTCAGCTTGGCCATGTCCACCTTGGCGGCGCACTCGCTGCGGCAGGCCTTACACGCCAGGCAGAGATCCATGGCCCGATGGAGGGCCTCGGCGCCGAGGCCCATGGGGCCGAGGCCACCGGTGATGGCCGCCCGCAACGCGTTGGCCCGCCCCCGCGTGCTGTGGAGCTCCGCCTTGGTCGCCCGATAGGAGGGGCACATGGTGCCGGCCGACATGGAGCGGCAGATGCCCATGCCGTTGCACATCTCCACCAGGCCGGCAAAGCCGCCGTAGGCGCTGAAGTCAAGATGGGTTTGTGCCGGCGCCAGGGGGGTGCGGTAGTCCGGGTGGTAGCGCAGCCAGCCCGTATCCCAGGGCGCGATCGGGTCGAGGATCTTGTGAGGATTGAGGCGGCCGTCGGGATCAAAGGCCCGCTTCACCGCTTTGAAGGCCTGGTGCAGGCGGGGTCCGAAGAGCTTTTCGTTGAAATAGCTGCGCGCCAACCCCTCGCCGTGCTCGCCGGTGGAACTGCCATGGTGGGCCAGCACCACGTCAAGGATCTCATGCGCGAGCAGCTCAAGCGTCCGCAGGCCGGCCCGGGTTTTCAGATCGATCTTGAGCCCCATGTGGAGACAGCCGGCCGAGGCATGGGCGTCGAAATTGATCTCCAGGCCATAGCGGCGGCCCAAGGCCACCACATCCTGGGTGTAGGCGGCCAGGCGCTCCACCGGGACACTGGGATCGTCGATGATCCAGATGGGCTTGTCGGCCCGGGGTTTGCTGAGGAGCAGGCCGAAGACCGCCTTGCGCAATGACCACACGTTGGCCACCTGGTCGGTGGTGTCGCAATGGGTAAGGGGCTGGCGATAGCCTGCGCGCTGCAGCCATTGGCCGAACCCGCTGAGGCGCCCCGCCAATTCCTCGGGCGTGGCCTCAGCGAACTCGACGATGAGGATGGCCCCGGGATTGCCCTGCACGAAGCGGCGCAGGCGCCGGCGATAGAGGGGATGGGCGTCGGCCAACAGGATGGAGGGGGCCGTCATCAACTCTGCGGCGGCGGGCTGATGGTCGAGGATGGCGGGCACCATCTCCAGGGCCTCGGTCGCGCCGGGAAAGTGCAGGACCATCAGGTTCACCGCCCCGGGCCGGGGCACCACCCTGAGCTTGAGGTCACCGATGACGGCCAGGGAGCCTTCGCTGCCCGCTAGGAGGGGGGCCAGATTGAAGGGAAGGCCCGCCTTGCGGTCCGCCATCAGCTGGTTGAGGCGATAGCCGGCAACGCTCCGCCAGGTGTGGGGATAGCCGGTTTCGATCTCCTCGCCGTAGGCGGCCAGAATCTCAGGGATCCGTTGATAGAGACGGCCCTCGAGTGTGTCCCGGCGGGCCAGGGCGGCCGTTGCGGCGGTATCCACGGGGCCCAGACGGGCCCGGCTGCCGTCGGCCAGAATGACGGTCATTTCCTGGATGTAATCACCCAGCATGCCATAGCGACAGCTGTGGGCGCCGGTGGAGTTGTTGCCCGCCATTCCGCCCATGGTGGCCACCATGCTCGAGGAGGGATCGGGACCCACCATCAGGCCGTGGGCCGCCAAGGCGGCGTTGACGGCGTCGAGGACGGCGCCGGCCTCCACCCGCACCCAGCGCTCCTGCGGTTGGATCTCCAACACCTTGTCCAGGTATTTGGAGTGATCCATAATCAGGCCGGTGCCCACGGTCTGGCCGGAGAGGTTGGAGCCGCCCCCCCGGGGGATGACGGGAACGCCGTGGCGGGCGGCGATTGCCACCGCCGCCTGAATGTCGTCTAAATGGCGGGGCACGACCACGCCCACCGGCACCTTGCAGTAATCGGATGCGTCGGTGCTGTAGAGGTGGCGGGTAAGGGTGTCGGCGTACACCTCACCGCAGACCGCTTTTTCCAAATCGTTTACCAGGGCCTCGCGTGCCTTCCCGATTGAATCCATGCGCGCACCATAGTCGATTTGGCGATGAAATCAACCCCCCTGGTGCTGCCCTTTTACAGCCGATGCGGGGTGCTGGGCGGCCCAGGTCGGCGCCGGCACCGCCGGCAGGATGGGCATTCCACTTCAGCGGGCGGCTGTCCATCTCGCCGGCCGGTGACGGGTGCCCTCGGCACACCGACGGCTCCGTCTGGCAAGCGCTTCTGGCGGCGGCACGGCAAGAAAATTGGCAAATCTCTCCCTCAAGACTTGCCAATCACACCCGCTGGCGCCTACACTAACTATTGGTGCTTCGCAGACAAAGAGAAGCGCGGACGAGCAGCCCGGGCGCCATCGCGCCGCTGTCGTGTCCCAAGGAGGGGTGAGCGGCGGTGGCTGCCGTTTCCGCCCCCTTCCTCACCTGCATCCCCGCTGCCCGACCTGAACCGCTGCACCGGTGAATCGCCTGCCCCACCGCACCATTTCATTGAGGTGCGGACCATACCACCCTGCTGTTGCGTTCATCACCACATCTCAGAAGCCGTTTTCAGCCCTGCGATTCATCGCTCCCCTGCGTTGGGTTCCGCGCCGCCTGCGGATCGCTTTTTGGCGTCTCAGCGGAGCGCCCTGAGAATTCTCATCAGAAGGGAGGTGAATGGTCGTTGTGGACGGCGGGCAGTCATGCGATGGAAACGGGTCTAATCCTGCGGTGATTCAGGCATCGACCACCTGCCCGTCGATGGGTCGCTAAACCACCTTAAGAAAGGAGCAAGCCGATGCTGTGGGTATCCTATGGTAAATTGTCAAATGAGGGCCTCAAGGGCCTCGTGTCCGAGCCCCAAGACCGGGCAGAAGCCGTCGCCCGGCTCGTCAACGCTTTGGGCGGGGAGATGATCAGCTACCACATGCTGCTCAACGGCGATATCGATTTTATCATCGTTTCGGAGATGCCCGATGATCGGGTCAAGGATAGGATCCTGGTCGACGCCCTGGTGGTGAGAAGTGCCGGGGGTGTGGAATCGGTGACAACGGTGCCGGCGCTGCAGGCCCAAGATGCAATGCCGCAGATGCAGAAAGCCAAAGATCTGTTGGCGGCCATGGCCTATCGGACGCCTGCGCAGACCTGATGCGGCCATTGCTATAAGCGCATTGACAGGGAACGGGATCTTTGGCCTGTTCCCTGTCTTCCCCTCGTCGCAGGGTTTGAAATCCACCCCGTCCAGTCCGGCGGGAACGGGGGCTGACACACCCGCCCGCTCTTCGGCCCTTAGCGGCCATTGATCAGGCGTCAGCACCCGATGGTTGGATCTACCAGTTTTCGGCCAGCAACTCGAAATAGGAGGCGGGTCGGACGCACGCCGGACAGGTATCCGGCGCGGCTGTGCCGGTATGGAGATAGCCGCAGCTGCGGCAGCGCCAGATCGCTGCTTCGGCGCGCTTGAAGGCCCGGCCAGTGTCGAGGTTGGCAGCCAAAGTGCGGAACGCTTTCTCGTGCTGTCGTTCGGCGACGATGATGGCATCCCACAGGTCGGCGGCCCGGGCAAAGCCCTCCTCCCGTGCGACGACGGCGAAGCTGGGGTACAATTCGGTGTGCACCTTCTGCTCCAGATCGGCCGCGGCGACCAGATTGGCAGTGGTGTCTTGGAGAACGCCGGTGAGGAAGCTGGCCGTGATCTCCAGCTCGCCGCCGTTGAAGAACTTGAAGAACCGCAGGGCGTGCTCGCACTCCTGGCCGGCCGTCTCCCGGAAGATGTGGGCGATTTGGGCGTAGCCATCCTCGGCGGCGCGGTCGGCGAAAAAGGTGTAGCGCGTCGTGGCCTGGGACTCGAAGGCATATGAGGTCAGCAGGTTTTTGGCGGTCTGACTCTCTCTGAATTTCGGCATATCCTAATTCTTATCCGGATCGTTGTTGAACCAAAAAGAGCCATTGACGCGCAGGGCGCAACAGCTCTTGCCTGTCTGCTCGATGAGGGGGACAGTTTGGCGAGGGGCTATTCGATAATTTCGATGGCATCCGCGCCGCACTCCTCGGCGGCCTGGCGGGCGATATCCTGGAGGTGTTCCGGGACCTCGTCGTACTTCACTATCGAGAGCAGTTGATCCTCGTCGTACTCGAAGAGTTCGGGGCACAATTTGTTGCAGTTGCGGTCTCCCATGCATTGACTGGTGATGACAACCTTCATCGATCTCCTCCCTCGGATTTAATGGGTTTCGGGTCGGCCTAAACGTGGAAGTGACTGGGCGTTGGAACTGGAATTCATCCGAGCATAGAAGATTTCCGGTGGGAATACAAGCCTCCGCCCCCCTCCTCATGGCGGCGCCGCTGGCGGCCGCTGACCATAGCCCTTGAATTTCTCCAAAACAGCGTTCATCTCCGCTTCCGACAGAATATGCGGGCGGCCGATGGCGCGGGTTTGGTAGTAAAGGCGGGCCACCAGTTCGATCTCCTCGGCCACGGCAAAGGCACGTGTCAGGGAGGGGCCCACGGCCACCAGCCCGTGGTTGGCCAGCAACACGGCCTGGTCCTCTCCGATGGTGGCGATGATGCCGGCGGCCAGTGCGGGGGTTCCGAAAGTGGCGTAGGGGGCCACCCGCACCTTGTGGCCGCAGTAACCCACCAGGTAGTGGACGGCGGGGATCTCCTCTCGCAGGCAGGCAAAGGTGGTGGCGTAGACCGAGTGGGTGTGGACCACGGCGCGGATATCGGGGCGGTGATCGTAGAGGGCCAGGTGGAATCCCAGCTCGCTGGAGGGCGTGAGACCGTCGGCGAGACGCTCCCCGCGGCGATCGGTGACCACCAGCTGCTCCGGTGTCAAGTCCGCGTAAGCGATGCCGCTGGGGGTGATGGTAACCCGGCCGCCGTCATCCAGTGCGCTGATATTGCCGCCGCTGCCGGTGGTCAGTCCTGCCGCCGCCATCTTGCGTCCAACCGCCACGATCTCCATTGCCAGTGCCGCCGCCGCCATCTGCCTGCCCTCCTCCCCCCGTGTCGTTAACCTTTCCTTGCGGCCAGGGCCACCAGGATCTGCTCGCCGATCTTTTCGGCCGACAGGCCGAAGAGGTCTTCCATGGGGGCCATATCGATGTAGGCGTCCTCCCATTTGGCGCTGCTCTCCTGAACGATGTTCTGGATGTGTTCGAACTTGCCGCCCAGCGCCTTGATTTTGCTGGCCAGGGGAACGGCATCCTTGAAGGCGATGTTGAGCAGCAGAAGGTTGGCGATCTGGTTGGGTTTGGACGGGTCATTGGAGATGACGGGGATGACCACGATGCTGCGCCCATCCTTGCGCCCTTTGCCGATGTAGACGTTGCCCTGGCGCACGATGATGCGCTTGGTCCCTTTGAGGAGGGTGTCGCTCTCGACCCGAGACGGTAATTCGGCCAGGATGCCGCCTTTTTTCAGGACCTCGATGGTGGTCTCGTCGGTGATCTCCCCCAGAAGGTTGAGATGGTCGATCTGGTAGAGAATCGATCCATTGATGCGGTCGATGACCCCTTGAAGGTTCTTCAGGACGATGATGTTGCGGTTGATGAGCTGACCCAGTCCGATCTCATGAACGGCCAGCGCATCGAAGAGGATACCCTCCACCTTTTCGCTGATGCGACTGGTGCCCACGGTGACGGTCTTGGCCTGGTGCTTAATGGCGTCCACCGGCCGCGACATCTGATTTATGGCCTCCCCGATGTGGGTGTAAAAGGTCTTGAGCATGTTGGCCGCCGTCCCCTTCACCTTGAAATCGATCTCGAAATCGGAGACCGGCAGGCGACCGGTGAGGTATTTCAGCAGCAGGGTCAGATCGGCGGCGAACCCGAAGCCGGCCGGCAGCCCGCCCTCTTGGCGGCGGGCTCTGAAGCGGCGGTAGAAGGCGGCGATCTTCTCACGGAAGGATTTCTCCAGGACCACCTCGTAGACATCCAGCCCCTCGTCTGCATAGCGATCGATGGTGGTCTGCAGGTCGCTGCGGAAGGTGTGCAGGAAGCGCGACCCCTCATTGATGGCCAGAGCGGCGTAATACCCCCATATGTGACCCACCAGGGTGTTGAGGATGGGGGCCAGGTGGGGGCTGACGGCGGGAACCTGGAAGAGGTCGGCGGCATACGCGCCAAAACGCTCCTCTCCCTCATCGGCAATGACGACAGGGGTGGCTTTGTGGGCCTTGAAGATCGCCGTGTCTTTGATGATATCGCCGATGACGGTACCGCTGGTGCCAGCCGCACAGACGATGATGAGGGGCTCCGAAGAGAGATCGATGTGCTTTTTGTCCTCCACGTAGTCGCTGGAGATGGTCTTGTAGCAGAGCTCGCTGAGCTTGATACGGATCTCGTCCGCGGCGGCCTTGTTGGGCCCGCTGCCCACGGCCGCCCAATAGGTTTTGGTGGGGGCCAGGCGGCGGGCCGAGACGGCGATCGCCTCTCTAAGGCGCAGTACCTGGCGCATATGGTGGGGCATGCGACTGAGCTCCTTGAGCTCGTTGGAGATGAATTGTTCGCTGCGACGGCCCAGAACAGCGGCCACCTTGAGAGAGAGCAGGGCGCCGGCCACGATCTGGGAGTAGAAGGCTTTGGTCGAGGCCACCGACATCTCGATGTCCCGCCCGCTGCTGGTGTAGATAACCCCATCGACCTTGAAGGTCAGGTCGGAGTCGCGACGATTGACGATGGCCAGGGTGTGGGCGCCGCGCTCGCGCACCATGTCCACGGTGCGGTTGGTATCGGTGGTGGTGCCCGATTGACTGATGGCCACTACCAAAGTGTCCGCCATGGCGGTTTGGGCGTCCCCCTCGGCCAGGCGGAAGCCGCTCAGCTCCGAGGCCTTGAGGGCGGCGATCATCAGGTCGGGGTCTGCGGCGTAGGCATTCAGGATATCGGCACAGGCCTGAGCGGCGATGCCGGCAGTGCCCTGGCCGACGAAATAGACCCGACGAATCCTGCCCGCTTGAAGGGCTTCGGTCAATGATGCGGGAAAGGCCTTCTCGTCCAAGGCGATGACGTGGCGTTCCTCGGTGGCCGACGACTCGGCCGGAGGCGTTTCTTCGGGAGCGGCCACACTGCGGGGGACCGCCTCCCCGGGAACGACTTTCCAGCGGTTTTGAAGCGTCATCTCCACCGAGCGCGGCGATTCGGAGATCTCTTTGAGGAAGTAGTGGGGGAAGTCCTGCCGGTCGATGTCGCGGGAGGTGATCTCGGTGGTCTGCAGATCCGCCTCGCCCAAGGCCACCGGTGTGCCGTCGTGGTAAATGGCTGTGATGCCGGCCAGGCCGCCTGCGCTGTCCTGATCGAGGATGAAGATCTGTCCCTGAACGGGTCCGTTGGGGCCTTCGATCATCTGCTCGCCATTCATCTTGACGAAGCGGTCGGTCTCCTCCACAAACCCATATACCTCGGAAGTGGGCATATAGTGATTGTCGGCGATGCCCACAAAGACCGCCTGACCGCTGCCCTTCTGGCTGAGGAAGAATTTACCGGGGGCCAGGTCGGTGTGCATGCTGATGGCGTGAGAACCCTCGAAATCGTTTACCGCCCGCCGGAAGGCCTCTGCTACGCTGTGGCCCTGGTTCAGATAGTGTTCGATCTGGAGGGGGATCACCTTGGTGTCGGTGGTGATGGCGGCTGGAATGGCCACCCCCTCGGCTTCCAGCGCGTTCTTGAGGGCCAGGTAGTTGTCGATGTCGCCGTTGAGGCAGACGTGGATAAGGCCCTTGGTTTGGGGGGGGGCAGCGTTCAGGGCGTTGTCCACCGGGTGGCAGTTGGGTTCGGTGATGGCCCCCACCGAGGCCCAGCGGGTGTGGGAGGAGACGGTGAACGTGGCGAAGTCGCTGGCCGCCATCTGGGCCAGGACCTTGTCGGCGGCGATCTGCTGCCGCAGAAACCCGATGTTGTCGCCCAGACTGCCGATCTCGGCCGCGATCTTATAGGTCAGGGTGATGGCCAGCTGTCGCTGTGGGCCGCTACCCCTCTCCATGAGGCTGAGCCCCCGATTCACCAGCACCGCAGCGCCGCTGCGGGCTTCGATCTCCGCTTTGAGGGCGGCTGTGTTGAGGATCTCCCGGAACCGGTCGATCCCGTCGCCCCTCAGGACGAAGAGCAGACTGATGCCGGCAGAGTCGCGGCCACGGACTTCGAGCCGGTCGATGCTGTTGAGGACCGCGTTGATCTTGCGATAGACGCCCACCGCGGCGGCGGCGGTTTTGCCGGGGGCTGCGACCATCAGCTCCCGGATCTTGGCGATGTTGTCGCTGAGTTCGGTGGTCAACGCCCAATGGGCGTCCTTCAATTGCTCCAGCCGCGCGGCGGCCATGTCGGCGGCACCGGTGTCCAGGCGGCCCATGCGTTCGGCCAGGGCGCTGCCCTCCTGTTGGATAAGGCGTCCCAGACGCTCCGCCGTTTCTACCAGCTGCTTCTGGTCGGTCGCATCGGCAAAAAGGGTCAAGAAGTGATCTTCACACTTGTACTGGCGGGTAAGGCCCAGGATGGCATCCAGGGTGTCGCTGCCGCCCAGATAGCGATCGACGCGGGTGGACTTGCCGTCGCCGACCGCCGTCAAGGGGTGCTTCTCGCAGCGCTCGACCAGGGCCTCCAGCGCCGCTGCGTCCCCACCGGCGGCAGCCGGCGGCGCTTTTGTGACGGCGATCAATCCCGCCAAACCGCAGCACAAGTTATTGGGCCTAATGGGCCCTATCACCAGGGTTCCCGGGGGGGCTGCCTCGGGCGAGATGCCCACCTGTATGCGGGTCGGAATCCACTGCTTGATCCTGTCGCTGAGACTGCTGAGGTGTCGGCGCACCGTCTGGCGCGTCGATCGTCGGTCCAGGGCCATGGGGCCTCCTTGTTTATCGGCGTAGGGGTCGCGGGTCGGATGAGACCATTTTTAGCTCGGATCTGTCCGGGGTTCAAGTAGATGCCGCACCCGCTGCAGATCTTCGGGGCGGTCCACGCCGATGCTGCGATGGCGGGTCACAACGACGTGTATCGCCATATCGTTTTCCAGCAGGCGCAATTGTTCGAGTTTCTCCGCCGCTTCCAGCGGACTGGGGCCCAGCCCGGCAAACTGGACGAGCCGGTGGAAGCGAAAGGCATAGATGCCGATGTGGCCCAAATAGGGCGGGGTCGTGGTGGCGGCTTGGCGAAAGGGGACGGCGGCCCTCGAGAAGTAGAGGGCACGACCGGAGATCGAGCGAACCACCTTCACCTGGTCCGTGCGCTCACACTCGGCGGGTGTGATGGCATGGGCCAGAGTGGTGGTCATCACCGCCGGGTCGCCAAAGGGGGCGACCAACTCCGCCAACATCTCCGGGGCCAGTGCCGGCTCATCTCCCTGTATATTGACCACCACCGTTTCCGGGGCATCCGCGAGTCCCAAGAGGCGGGCGGCTTCGAGGACGCGATCGGTGCCGCTGGGATGGTCCGATCGGGTCATGACCACTGGTACGTTCAGCGACTCGGCGGCCCGGCGGATACGCTCATCGTCGGTGGCCAGAACCACCTTGGCCAGGGAGCCGCATCGGCAGGCGCGGCTGTAGACATGCCAGAACATGGGTTTGCCCAGAATATCGGCCAAGGGTTTGCCGGGAAAGCGCGAGGAAGCGAAGCGTGCCGGGATCACGCCGATGCAGGTGGGGGTGGCGGTCATGGGGCCTCTTTCGTCAATAGGGGCAATGGGTTCTCGCTCCATCTCGGGTTTGTCGGCGTATCGGACGACCTGCGGACCGGTTGTGGGGCGACCCGTTGGATGCACACCGAAAAGGTCTCTTGGGCCGGGAAGATCTCAAGCGCACCCCCCTTTAGACCAGATAGCGGCGTATCAGTCCAGCGGCCTGGGCGCTGCCGCCCCTGCGGGAGGCCAGATAGGCATCTAGGGCGCTGCGGACGACGGCTTTGTCCTTGTCGGAGCTCGGCCTCTCGAGGGCGGTGCACAACGCCTGGAAGGCCCCCGCCGGATCGCCCACTTCCTGGACCAGTCCCGCCCGGATCAGACCGCGTCCCACCCAGGCGAAATTGTCCCAATACGGCCCGATGACGGGCCGGATGCCCTGGGCCAACGGTTCGAGAAAATTCTGTCCGCCCAAGGGCACCAAGCTGCCGCCCACATAGGCGCCCCGAGCCAGTGCGTAGGCGGCGCCCAGTTCGCCGAAGGTGTCCCACAGCAAAATGCCGCCGCTGTTGAGAACCACATCTGCGCCATTGGCCTTGGATCTTAGGATCCAGGGTAGAGATCGCCGCTTGAGGTGTCGCTGCCAGCTCCCCAAGCGCTCCATGTGGCGCGGAAAGAGCGCCAGGATCGCGGTCGGGTGACGCCGATGGAGGGCGCTGATCAGTTCCGCCACCTGGGCTTCCTCGGCCCTGCGCACCGAGCCCAACACCACCAGGGGATGGTGGGCGCTCACCAATTGCCTCAGTTCCGGCGAGGGCTCTGACGCGGTGGTGTTCACACGGTCGAATTTGATGTTGGGCATGGTGGTCACCCCGGCGGAACCGAAGACACTGGCGAATCGCCGGGCATCATCGGCGGACAGCGCCATGACGACTTCGGGACGCAGGGCGCGCCAAAGGCTCGGACGCAGCCGGTAGTGCCGTTGGCTGCGGGGGCCCATGCGGGCGTTGATCACCGCCAGTGGGATGCGGGCTGATTTGAGCGCGCCCATGAAGCCCGGCCACAGCTCGGTTTCCAGCAAGACGGCCAGTCGCGGCCGCACTTGGGCCACCGCGCGTCGCATGAGCGCGGGACGGTCGAAGGGCAGGTAACGCACCGTCATCCGCAGCGGCGCGTTGCGCTTGTCTTGGATTTGCGCCTGCTGCATCAGGATGTCGTATCCCTGGCGGGTCTGGGTGGTGACCAGCAAACGGGTGGGGCGGCTTAGGTGCAGGGCGCTCGCAAGAGAAACCGCCAGAAAAGCCTCGCCAGCGGATGCCGCCTGCCACCAGAGATGGGCCGGTGGCAGGGCGGCGGCAGCGCTCAGGCAGCGCTGGTCATAGCCAACCGCCAGCCGGCGCTGGAACTTGAGCAGTGGAATCAGGAGCCGCCACAAACGATCGTACCAGCGCAGAAGGCGCCGGTCGGCAGGACGCAGTTCGGTGGCTGATCGCGAAGGGTTCATGGCCGCCGGCCTCAGGATGCGCTCTTCTGGTCGCCGGCCTTCTCCTTTCTGGCGAAGTGTTCTTCGAAGTAGTGTCGGAAGGCGATGCGGGCGTATTCGCCTGCCCGTCTACCGATGAACTCCTCATGGGCGACGACGACGGCCACGGCCAGGCTGGCCGCTCCACCCTTTTCATGGGCGTAGCCGGCGAACCAGTCGAAACGGGCATCGTGGGCCCGGTTGAAGATGGAGCCGGTCTTGCCGCCGATGACGAGCTTGGACAGCACCTTGTCGCGGCGTTGGTTGCGGAAAACCTTGCGCCCGGTTCCCGATCGGATGGTGGTTTCCATGAGGCGGCTGAGGGTGGCCACGGTGTCGGGACCCATGACCTGGGCCCAAATGCGGGGCTCGCTGCGGTAGACGAGGGCTTGCTTTTCGTTGCGCACGGCCTCGATGAGGGTGGGTTCGATCATCTGCCCGTCGTTGACCATGGCGCCGGCGATGACGGCGGCGTGCAGCGGCGAGATCGTCGTCTCGCGGTTGAAGCCACTGGCCAGCTCGGCCCACCGATAGGGGACCTCGCTACTGGTGTACTGGCTGGGGGGCAGGGGCAGCTCAAAGGGCATGGGACTATTGAATCCCATGCTTTCGGCGTATCTGGTAAGGGCTTCCCCCTTGAGATAAAGGGCCCCGATTTTGCCGAATACGGGGTTGACCGACTTGGCAAAGGCGTTCTGGAAGGAGATTCGGTTGGTGTACTTGTTGTCGGTCTCCTTGAGCTGCTTTTTATAGAGGGTGTGGGCGTAGCCGTTGTACTTCAGAACAGTGCCGGCCCGGTAGCCCATCTTCTCGGCGGCGGCGACGGCACTGACGATCTTAAAGAGGCTGGCGGCGGGGTAGGCATCGCTGAGGCAGGGGTCGAGGGGCGCTTCGCTCTTGTCGAAGCTGGCCATGGTCACCACCCGGCCGCTGTGCGGCTCCAGGGCCACGATACCGATGTGACGGGAGTTCTTGCGGTCCATACTCTCTAGCAGACGCTTTTGGAGCGCGATATCCAGGTGGGTCTCGGCATAGTAGGGTTTGCCGTCGACCTTGAAGAAGACCATGCGGCGGTTGAGGTTGGTGAAGTTTACCGTGCCCATGATGGGCTGCAGCTCCATCTTGGTAAGGGTGCCCTCGGTCGCGATGGGGCGCGACGGTGGTGGGGCCGAGGTTGGCGGTGGCGATTTCTCGGTGGTGGCGTTCGGTGTCGCGGCCGCGCTTTCGACGGGAGCGGGTGGCGCCGCAGGCGCTGTGGCCACCGCCTTGGAGGAGTGGGAGGCTTGGCAACCGGATCCCGCCAGTCCGGTGAGCAGGCCGTAGGCGCTGGCTGTGATGACGGCCGCGACGGCCCCCAGGCGCAGGCAAATGTTCATGAAGCGGCTGCGGGCGCGGCGGCGCTGCAGTGTCGTCTGGTACTCCCGCCAGGAGGGGCGCAGGGAGCGCATCGCCGGCTTCTTTGATGAGTAGCGCATAGATATAGTTATAGTGGAACCAACGCCCCAATGGGATGGCGGCGCTATAAATCCTCGGTGGCAGTCCTCTGAGAGGAGGGGCCGGTTACGGGCCGCCCAGCCGTCAACAGATCGACGCCGTTACGTCCGGCGGCCCCTAACTGACGGGCGTGCCCGATGCCATGGGCGTGTCCAGGCAGATGATGGACAAACCGTCGCTATCGCTCGCTGCAAGGAGCATGCCCTTAGACAAGACCCCCATCAATTTGGCTGGTTTCAGGTTGGCCACGATCACCACCTGTTTTCCTATCAAATCGTCTGGGGCATAGCTGCCGGCGATACCGGAGACAATGGTGCGGGTCTCGCCCCCCATCTCGACGGTCAGCTGCAGCAATTTCTTGGCCCTGGGAATCGTCTCCGCCTTGGTGATGGTCCCTACCCGAAGGTCGATCTTGGCGAAGGTGTCGATGGTGATTTCCTCTTTGAGTGCAGGGGTCAATCCGCTGGTGCTTTGCACTGCCGCCGGTGCTGTCCGCTGCAGCTCCACGCGGGGGAAAAGGGTAATGGTTTTGGGCAGCTGGATGCCGGGTAGCAGCCCCTTCCAGGATTTCAGGGTGTCGAGTTTGAAGAAGGCCGCTTCAGGATCCTGGCCCAGGTGGCGCTGCATGGTTTTGGCCGTGTCGGGCATCACCGGGTAGATCAGACCGGAGATGATGCGCAGCCCTTCCAGAAGATTGTACAGGACCACCCGCAGCTGCTCGTTGGTGGCCTTGCTCTTGGCCAACACCCAGGGCGTGGTGAGGTCGATATACTTGTTGAGATGACCGATGAGGTCCCAAATCTCCAGGAGGGCCTTGTGGAAGGCGAAAACCTCCATATGGCCGCTGTAGGCCGCGATCGTCTCCATGACCTTGCCCTTGAGATCCAGCGAGGCGAACTCCGCTTCGGCCGCACTATCGAGGGCGGGGATCTCGCCCTTGAAATATTTATGCACCATGGTCACCACGCGAGAGAAGAGGTTGCCCAGGTCGTTCGCCAGATCGGCGTTGATGCGGTTGACGAGACCCTCTTCGCTGAAGCTTGAATCGAGGCCGAAAACCATATCGCGCATGAGGAAAAAGCGGAAGGCGTCCAAGCCATAGACGTTCTTCAGCTTCAGCGGCTCGATGACGTTGCCCAGACTTTTCGACATCTTGCTCTCGTCAACGTTCCAGTAGCCATGGACATTGAGATGCTGATAGAGCGGTATGCCGGCCGCCTTGAGCATGATGGGCCAGTAGATGCCGTGCGGCTTGAGGATATCCTTGGCGACGATGTGCTGGGCAACCGGCCAGTAGGTCTTGAAGGCCTCACCATCTGGATAGCCCAGCGCAGAGACGTAGTTGAGCAGCGCATCGAACCAGACATAGGTGACGTACTCGCCGTCGAAGGGCAGGCTGATGCCCCACTGGAGACGGGATTTGGGGCGTGAGATGCATAGATCCTCAAGCGGCTCGCGGAGAAAGGCGAGTACTTCATTGCGATAGCGCTCTGGGCGAATGAAGTCGGCGTTGGTCTGGATGTGATCGATGAGCCATTGCTGATATTTGCTCATCTTGAAGAAGTAGTTGGATTCCTTGATCGTTTCGGGGGTGGTTTCATGGTCGGGACATCTCCCCTCCACCAGCTCCCTTTCGGTGTAGAAGCGTTCGCAGCCGAAGCAGTAAAGCCCCTCGTACTCACTGAAGTAGATGTCACCGTTGTCGTAGATCCGCTGCAGGATCTGCTGGACCAACTCCATGTGCGCCTTGTCGGTGGTTCGAATGAACTGATTGTTGGCGATGTTCAACTCCGGCCACAACTCGCGAAACAGCGCACTGATGCGGTCAACGTAGGCCCGTGGGCTGAGACCCTCCTGCTGGGCGGCGCGCACAATTTTATCGCCATGTTCGTCGGTTCCCGTCAGGAACCAGGTGGTATCGGTGCGCATGCGGTGATAGCGGGAGATGACGTCGGCGGTGATGGTGGTATAGGCATGTCCCAGATGGGGCCGTGCATTGACGTAGTAAATGGGCGTGGTGACGTAGAATGGCTGTTCCATGGAATGGCTCCTGTGACGGCTCCCGACGGCCGCTGAGGGCGAGGCGTCGATCCGAATTAAGGGCTGAGCGGCAAAGTCGATCTGAACTACGCCAACCCATGCGAATGGGACTCTGCTATTTGGCATCCAGGGCGCTATCCCTGGGCGTTCTCCTCGTGGGCGCCGGACGCCTGCGGACGCCCTTTCGGCCCCCGGCGATTTTCCTGACCCCGCATCTCTGCACCGCGTTTGGCCGATTTCCGCCGATGGCCCTTCGATCGTTGGCCGCGACGACTACGCTCCGATTTGGTCGACGATCTCTCTTCTCCGGAACGATCCTGCGGTGAGGGGCCGCGGATCACCTGATCAGGCCCCATGTCGACCTCTTTGCCCTCCTCGGTGCGGATGGTAAACTGGCGGGCAAGGGGATTGTGACGGATCACCTTGCCGCGGCCCACCTCGGTGTTGACCATCTTGCCGAGCTTGGGAAACCCTTTTTTCTGATGGATGTAGGTCTCGTTCTCATAGGTCAGACAGCACATCAGGCGGCCGCACTGCCCCGAAATTTTGGTGGGGTTGAGGGATAGGCCCTGCTCTTTGGCCATGCGGATCGAAACCGGCTCGAATTTGTTGAGAAAAGAGCTGCAGCACAACTCCCGGCCGCAGCGTCCCAGGCCGCCGCACATTTTGGCCTGATTGCGGATGCCCACCTGACGCATCTCGATGCGCACACGAAACTCTTTCACGAGGATTTTGACCAGCTGACGGAAGTCGACCCGTCCATCGGCGGTGAAGAAGAAGGTCAGGCGGCTGGTGTCGAAGGTGCTCTCTACCGAGAATAGGTTCATCTGTAACTTGAGGCGCTTGATCGCCTCCAGGCAATAGGCGTGGGCACGTTCCTCCAGGGTGGCATTTTGCGCCCGCTGAGCGAAATCCTTCTCAGTGGCCAGGCGGAACACCTTTTTAAGGGCCTGTTTGCCCTCTTTCTTGGAGGGCATCGGCTCCGGAGCGACCGCCACGACGCCGAAGCCCAGCCCCTTTTCTGTCTCCACAATGACGGGATCATCCACCTTCAGCACGAATGCCCCGCTGTCAAAATCGTATATTTTACCGCCCGTCTTGAAACGAACGCCGACTATTTTGCTCATGATCTTTATTCCTTACACCTCGATGCGGCCACAAACGCGATACACCCCTAAAGCGACCGCAGTGGTGTCGCCGGCAGGAGACCGTTGAGGCGCAACACCAGCGTTTCGATGCACAGTCGCCGATTGGCGTTGCCTCTGAGGGCGCGCTGAGCCGCTTCCACGGCGTCGTACCTGGCAACCAACTCCCTCTCCGTCAGCGCCAACTTTTCCGCTGCCAGGTTGGCCATCAGGTCTTGATGCAACACCTTGTCCGGGGCGTGTTGGATCACCGCCAGGTCCCGCAACCAACTCTTGATCAACTCCAGGCTATCTTCCAGATGCGACTTGGCCTTTACCAATTGCTCTGCGAAGGCGAGTAGCCGGCCGACGGCGGCACCACCCGCCGCCGCGGGCTCCAGAAGACCGATCCCCGCCAATACCCAGTGTCGACGATCCGCCCAATCACCGGTAGCCATGGCGGCTGCTCTTGAATAGCTACCTCTGGCCATGGCGGCTATTGTGGCGGCGAGGGCCGGGTCGATATCTTTGCGGGCCGTGAGAAGGGCTGCGATGGTTTCCTGTCGAAGCGGATTGAAGCGCACCCGCCGGCAGCGCGAGACGATGGTCGGCAGGAGATCTGATGTCTGGGGAGCTGTTAAAATGAGGATCGTGCCCTCGGGGGGCTCCTCCAGGATCTTCAGCAGGGCGTTCCCCGCTTCGGGATTGAGGCTTTGCGCACCTTGCAGGATGGCCAAACGGGTTCCCGCCTCATAGGGTTTTAATGCCAGAGTGTCGCATAGGGCGCGAATTTGGTCAATGCGCATAAACGCACCGCGGGGCGCCAGGTGGAGGATATCGGGATGGTGCCCCGCCACGATGCGCCGGCAGTTGCGACATGCCCCGCAGGGCAGCTGGTGCACCTCTTGGTCCGCTCTTCGGTCGCAATTCACTGCCATGGCAAACCGCCGGGCGGCCGTGCCTTTACCAATGCCGTCAATGCCGGTGAAGAGCATGGCTTGGGGAATGGCACGCCGCCTCAGAAGGTTCAGAAGACCGGTGATGGCGGTTTCCTGGTCACGGATGTCGGTTAAAGCACTTGGCATGATATCGGTTCGGCGCCGCCGGTTTCGAGCGGCGCCCATAAAGACAGCAGCCGCTTCCCGATTCGGGGCGGCCACTGGCGGTGTTGTTCACCAATTCTTGGTGCGAAACTGGTCTTTTGGGAGAGGGGGGTGCCGAAAAGGTCTCTGCATTGAGAGGCTGCTCCCGAGAAGGTCTCTCCCGAGAAGGTCTCTCCCGAGAAGGTCTCTCCCGAGGAGGTCATTCATCAAAAGCCCTTAAACCGGAAGCTCCCTTTAGCAGAGTATCAGCGGTCGACACGCTCCTTGAGCTCCTTACCTGATTTGAAAAAGGGCAGCTTTTTGGGTTTGATGGTGACTTTCTCCCCGGTTTTCGGATTGCGCCCTACGTAGCTCTTATACTCCTTGACGAAAAAGCTGCACAGGCCCCTGATTTCCACCCGCTCACCCCGCGCCATGGCCTCGGACATGCTATCGAAGAAGATCTGGACGACTTTTGCGGCTTCAGCTTTTGAGATGTTGGCCTCGTTCTTCAAGGCGGAGATGAGCTCCAGTTTATTCATTTATCCTCCTTTGCGCGATTGAACTCGGATCTCCCAGTTGAGCAATCACCCCTCATAACTAAAAGTTTATAAGATGTCAACCAGTTATGAAGCTATTGGGGGAAGCTTTTCCACGTCCTGAAGATCGACTTCTACGGCGGCAAACTGGCCAAGTGCTTCCACCTCGACGATGACGCGATCCTGTCCACGATAGTGGGAAAAGGTGCCGGTGACGCCGGCGAGAGGTCCATGGATCACGAGGACGCGATCACCCTTCTGGAAACCCGAACCTGTGGTGATGGGGCTTTCAGTGGAGACCATGATTTTCAGGGAGGCGACGGCCTCGTCGGTGACCGGGACGGGCCCGCTGATGTTGCCGATGAGACGCACGGCCCCCACCGTCTTGAGGATCTCCAGGTGTTCGGTGGGATTGAGGTCGGTGCGCACAAAGAGGTAGCCGGGAAACAGCGGCGCATCGATCATCAACTTTCGATCGCGACGCTTACTGGGCACCCGGATTTTGGGCAGGAAGGTTTCGAGGGATTTCTTGCTGAGACCTTCGTACACCACATTTTCGAAGCGGCTCTTGGTATGGACCACGTACCAGGCTGGCACAAGGATGTCGGGCGAACTCATGGGATCTTGGTTTCCTTCCAGACCTGGGGTTGACCTGCCGAGCGGGTCGTGCCGGCGGACGCTGCGGCAGCGGTCTCCGAATGCCAAGCGAATGCAAGTGGTTCGAACGTTCTTGATAGACCCGATGAAGGCCGTTTTGTCAATGCTATTCCGTGGCGAAACTTACATCAACACCTGGTGAGGGAGCGGCTACTCCATCAACCGCCGATCTTCCCCAACCCAACCAGATTGATGGTGACATAGGTCCGGCGGTCCTCGTCCTCGACACTGTGGGAGAGATCGAGGGACCAGCACTGGCGAGTGTAGGTGACGCCCACCAGCCACTCGAGCACCTCATCGTTGAATAGATCCCACTCCAGTGTGCCCCGTAGGTCAAGGCCGTCACGAAGACGCAGGAGCGCCCGGGAATTCAGCGTTTCACTGGGGGATACGTTCGCCTCGCGATCCGCCAGTACCTGACGGTATTCCACCGCAACGCGATCGCCCCTGCGGTCACTCAGGGAGCCGCCGATGCTGTAGCGGGTAAACAATTGATCGTAGACCGACCAGCGTGCCTCGCTGGTCAGCGCGAGTCTTTGGACAGGCGTCAATTCAAGGTCGAGACGCAGATCCGACCATGGCTCCGGGTCACCGTCATTGGCCGCGTTGATGTCGTAATCCTGGTCCAGTTTGAGCCGCGCCACTTGTCGGTAGGCATATCGGGGCAGGCCGGCATCGCTTGGTGCAGCCGGTTGCGGATAGCGGGATGTCAGGGTTTGGGTGAGGACCCACGTCAACTGGTTTTCTCGGTCGACGCGATCGCTGCTGTCAAAATCCGGCAGGTCCTCCTGATCCACCCGGGGAATATAGGTATAGATCAGCTGGGGCCTCAGGTTGTGCTTGCCGCGATCGGTCCCCGGTAAAATCCCGGGGAAGATGCGGTAGATCTCACTGGAGAGATCCAGGCCCAGATCATACAGCTCCCGATGGCGGGCCTGACCCTCCCGATCTGGATCCTCCTCCACTTCATACAGGTTCCACAGGGTTTGACGATACCCGGCGGATGGCTCCAGGGAGAGAAAACGGTCCCACTTGAACGGCCATGCCAGGCGCGGATAGAGGTCCAGGCGATACCCCTTATCGCCGTCCGCTTCAAAGAGGTGGGCGGCCTCGCTGGCCGCCGTGAGGTAGAGCGGGCTATCGGACAGGCGGTGTCGGCTGATATCGAGATCGAGGGCCGGCAGGCGCTGAAGCGTTCTGTCGTCCGTCCCCTGCCGGCGCGCCACCACATTGTCATCCCAGCGGCCCTCAACGTTCAGGCTATAGCTCCCCCAGGTGCGCGCCAGATTGAGGCGATTGGGTCGCACGGTGTCGTCATCGTCGTCGATGTCGCGGCCAAAGGTGTCCAGAAAATAGTCACGGGTGTCGTTGAATCCCGTATAACCCCGCTTGAACTCCGGCAGATAGTCTTGATCACTGACCAGATCGAGGTCGAGTTTGGCCATGAAGCCGGCCGGCAGGGCATGATCATGTTTCATGCGCAGCCAGTAGCGATCCCGATTGGGGCGCAGGATGTCGCGGGATGCATCGCTGTTGGAGGTGTCGTCGTACCCCCAGTTGCGCGAGTTGTCTCCTTGTCCGTCGTCCACCCGTCGGTCCAGCAGGCCGTCCGCCATGAGGGCGCCACGGGAGATCTCGCTCAGGAAATAGCGCAGCTCCACGCCGCCTTTGAGGCCTCGCGCACTCATGTAATCTGCGGTCAACGTGGCGTCCGCGCTCTCACCCAGCACCAGGAAGAGCGGCTGGCGGTATTGCCATCCCTTGCGATCGCTATAGCCCAGCTGAGGCGCCAGCAAACCGCTTTGGCGTTTCAGCTTCACCGGGAAGGCCACATATGGGCTGTAAAGCACGGGAATTCCGCGGACCTCCATGGATGCATGGGTGGCAGTGCCATAGCCCTCGATGGTCACCGCGACCCGCCTACCGCTGATGGCCCAATCCGGCGAAGGGCCATCACAGGTCGTGATGGTGGCGTTTTGGGCGATGTAGGTGTCCGGTCCCGTTTTACGGATCTCCTCGCCGCGGATATAAAAATGGTTTTCAGCCAGAAACAGGCTGCCATCATAGAGGGTGCCGGTGTCCGACTCCAGGTCAACCGCCACACGGTCTCCGGTGAGGCGGTCACCATTGGTGGTGAGCACCACCTCACCCTTGGCCATTGCGGTGGAAGCCGCTGTATCGAAGCGAATCCACTGCGCGCTGAGGCTGTAGTCCTCCTTGCGGATGGTAACGTTGCCTTCGGCCAGATAGGCCCGCTCCAGGGGGTCGTAGACGATTTTATCGGCCCAGATGCGATAGGGCTGGGCTGGGTCCAGGGCGATGGCGGGCCGTTTGACGGGTTCGGCGGCACCTCCGGAGAGGTCAAGAAGGAGGAGGATCACGACGGTCAGCAGGAGGGCGCTGACCCGTGGCAGGCGCGGGAGGCCCAAGGGCGCCGTGGGACGGGTGGTCAACACAAGGGGCCTTCCCTGCTACAGTCCGGTTGGTATATGGGCATCTGTGCCTCGTGTGGGATGCAGGAAGGCGATGGGCGCCAGGGCCGCCGGGTGCTCGGATAACCGCTTGCAAGACCATGAAGGATCCCATATAAATCATGCGCGATGTAAAAATCAACCGCGCCGCGCAACGCTGTTGGCGGCGGGTTTCGGTGCCACCCTCTGAGACCAAGGTTCAAGGTTCCATGCACATCCTTCTCACCAACGATGATGGCATCCATGCCCCCGGCCTGTGGGCCCTCCACGAGGCCTTTGCCGCCCATGGACGGGTTACTGTCGTGGCCCCGGATCGTGAACGCAGCGCCGTGGGACACGGAATTACCCTTCACACGCCACTGCGCAGTGGCGAGGTGGTCCTCGAGGGCGGCCGGAAGGGGGTCGCGGTCAACGGCAAACCGGCCGATTGTGTGAAGCTGGCGCTTCACGCGCTTCTCGAGGCGCCGCCCGATCTGGTCGTCTCCGGTATCAATCCCGGGGCCAACGTGGGCATCAACCTCAACTACTCCGGAACGGTGGCCGCCGCCAAAGAGGCGGCCCTATTTGGCGTTCCCGCTCTGGCGGCTTCAATCGCCGGGGCGCCCAGTGACCGAATGCACGCTGTCGGCAGGTTCGTTTACCGCGTGGCCTGCGAATTGCTGCAAAAACCGCTGTCCGTGGGCACCTTTCTCAATCTCAATTTTCCCGACCGCTCCGTCGCAGCAGCGGCGGGGGTGAAGGTCTGTCGTCAGGCCATCAACGGTGATCGCGAGTTCTTCGTCAAGCGCAGGGATCCCCGTCAGCGGGCCTACTATTGGGCCGGCCTCGACCCGAGCGGGACCGCCGCGGACGATGGGGCCGATACCACCGCCTTGGCGAAGGGGTATATCTGTATCACACCCGTCACCTGCGATATGACCGACCACAACGCCCTCGCCACCCTAAAGTCTTGGGGGCTGGAGAACGGGTTTCGAGAGCGGGCTGCGGGCGGTGATTGAGCACCGCCGCGGGCGATGGATCTGGTGGAACCCCATTAGATACGGTGTCCAAACGTCATGAAGCACCAATTCATCAGTGATCTCAAGGCCGGCCAAACTTTGGACGACCGTTTCCTGCTCACGGAAAAGCGCATTTCGCATAAGAAGGACGGCAATGCCTACCTGACGCTGACCCTGGGCGACCGCAGCGGCACCCTCGCCGGCGTCGCATGGGACAATGTGGCACGCATCGCCGCCGCCGCACAGGTGGGCGACGTGGTCCACGCCCGGGGTCAGGTAGGAGAGTTTCGCGACCGCCTTCAGGTCGTCCTTCGCAGCCTGACGGCCGAGCCCGCCGACCGCATCGATGCGGCCGATTTCCTGCCCGCCACCAGCCGGAACCGAGATGCGATGTTCGACCGGCTCACCCAATTGACGGCAGGGATGGCCAACCCCCACCTCAAGGCCCTCATGGCGCAGTTCTGGGCCGATCTCGACTTTGTCGCAGCCTTCAAGAACGCCCCGGCCGCCAAGTTGATGCATCACGCCTATATCGGCGGTTTGCTTGAGCACACCCTTTCTATGGCGCTGCTCTGTGAGCGCATCGGGGGTCACTATGCGGGCATCGATATGGATCTCCTTCTTTGTGGCGCCATTCTCCACGACATCGGCAAAACGCGTGAGCTCAGCTACGCCCTGAGTTTCGATTACTCGGACGAGGGGCGCCTGCTCAGCCACATTGTCATCGGCTTGGAGATGGTGGACGCCAAAATCCGCCAAATCGACGATTTTCCCAAACGGTTGGCCGATCTGCTGAAGCACCTCATTGTCAGCCATCATGGCAGCCGCGAGTTGGGGTCGCCGGAACCGCCCAAGACCATCGAAGCCCTCTTGCTCAATCACATCGACGAGATCGACTCCAAGGTGAACGCCATCCGCGATTTCATCCAACGAGAGGATGGAAGCGCCCATTGGACCCCTTACCATCGCTTATTGGAGCGCCATTTTTACAAGGGACCCGGAGGCTCGGAAATCGTCTCCGATGATGGAGAGGGCGTGTGAAGACGGACAGCAAGGTCGGCGCCGAGCCTCTGTTCATCACCCTCGAGGGGATTGAGGGCTCCGGCAAAACGACACAGATGGACCGCCTGCGCTGCCATCTGGAGGCGGTCGGCCGTCAGGTGTTGGTCACGCGGGAACCCGGCGGCACCCCCATCGGACAGCAGATCCGGAAGCTGCTCCTGGATCCGGCCAACCACGCATTGGTTCCCGAGGCAGAGCTCCTGCTTTACATGGCCGATCGGGTGCAGCATATCCGCACCCGCATTCAACCCGCGCTGGCAGCGGGTAAGGTCGTTCTCTGCGATCGTTTTTTCGACGCCACCATCGTTTACCAGGGGGCCGCGCGAGGGCTGGCGGCAGATATGATCGAACAGCTTTACACACTCACCTGTGGAAGCCTCCGCCCCGATCTCACCTTCCTGTTGGACCTCTCCCCCGAGGAGGGGCTCCGAAGAGCCTGGGATCAGCTGGCGAACGGCGACCGCACCGGTGCCGAGTCACGCTTCGAACAGGAAAAGCTTGACTTTCACTACAAAGTGCGTGCCGGATACCTTAAACTAGCGGCAGCCCACCCGGCACGCTACCGCATCATCGATGCATCCGCTGCCCCCGAGGCTGTCGGCCGGGCCATGATCGAACACTTGGATCGGCGACTTTTGGCGCCCTGACCGGCGGAGATATCCTGCTGCTGCCGGCCACGGCGCATCACTGACCCCATCCTGCGGCGGTACATATAATTGACAGGACTCGGTTGAAATGACCTCCACCATCCTTGACATGATCGGCGACACCCCCCTGATTGAGATCCGCCACCTCAATCCCAATCCCCAGGTGCGCATGCTGGCCAAGCTGGAGTATCTCAATCCCGGCGGCTCCATCAAGGACCGGCCGGCCCTGAGCATGATCACTGCGGGGGAGGCATCGGGCGAATTGACGCCGGATAAGATCGTTCTGGAGGCGACCAGCGGCAACACGGGTATCGGGCTTGCAATGGTGTGTTCGGTCAAAGGGTACCGGCTCCAGCTGGCCATGTCCGAAGCCGCCTCGGTGGAGCGTCAAAAGATCTTGAAGGCCCGAGGCGCGGAGATCCTCCTGACCCCCGGACACTTGGGCACCGACGGCGCCATCGAGGAAGTGTACCGTCTGGCCCGCGAGTATCCCGATCGCTACTTCATGACCGATCAGTACAACAATCCCGCCAACTGGCGGGCCCATTACGAAACCACGGCAGCGGAGATCTGGGCGCAGACCGGCGGCCAGGTGGACGTGCTGGTGGCCACGCTGGGCACCTCGGGCACCCTCATGGGGCTTTCCCGCCGTCTTAAGGAGCTGAATCCGCGCGTGCGCATCGTCGGCGCTGAACCCTTCCTGGGCCACAAGCTCCAGGGGCTCAAGAATATGAAGGAGGCATATCGGCCTGAAATTTTCGACAAGGACCGCCTGGATGCCAAACCCAATGTGGATGATGAGGAAGCCTTCGAGATGACCCGTCGACTGGCGCGGGAAGAAGGCCTCTTCGTTGGGATGAGCAGTGGTGCGGCAATGGTGACGGCCGTCGCGGAGGCCCGCCGGATGGACCCGGGTGTGCTCGTGGTGGTGCTGCCGGACGGCGGCGAGCGCTATCTGTCCACCAGCGTTTTCGATGTGCGCGAACCGGTCAAGCTTCGGTTGTTCAACACCCGCAGTCGACGCAAGGAGGCGTTCGAGACGCTCAAGCCCGGCAAGGTGGGCATGTACACCTGCGGCCCAACGGCGCATGCCCCATTGCAAATCGGCGAGGGGCGCCGCTTCATATTTGCCGATCTGCTGCATCGCTACCTGGAGTATCGCGGCTATGCGGTGCGCCACATCATGAACATCACAGATTTGGATGACAAGACCATACAGGGTTCCGAGGCGGCCGGCCAAGCCTTGACGGCCTTCACCGATGCCCAGATCGAAGGGATCAAGGCCGACCTGGCCGCGTTGCGGATCAAACCGGCCGACGACTACCCGCGTTCCAGCCAGCACCAGGACGCCATGGTGAAAATGGCCGATCAACTCGTTCGCAAGGGATACGCTTACGAAAAATTGCGTTCGCTTTACTTCAACATCTCACGTGCCAAGGACTACGGGCAGTTTTCAGGAATTGATCTCGATAAGATCCGTCTCGGGGCCACCGTGGATCTGGACGAATACGAAAAGGACAATCCCCGCGATTTCACCCTGCTTAAACGTGCCCGCCTCAGCGAACTCAAGCGGGGCATCTACACCAAGACCGATTGGGGCAATGTGCGCCCCTCTTGGCATCTCCAGTGCACGGCAATGGCCATGCACCACCTGGGGCGGCGATACGACATTCACACCGCCGGCCGGGAATTGCTCTTCCCCCACCACGAGAACAGCATCGCCATCGCCACCGCCGTCAGCGGCCACGCCGCCGCCAACCTCTGGGTGCATTGCGATCGGGTCCTTCTGGATGGCAAGAGCGTGCACGAGAGAACCAACGCCCTCACCGTGCGGGGCCTCCTGGAGAGCGGATGGGAGGGGCGCGTACTGCGCTTCTGGCTCCTGGGCAGCCACTACCGCAAGGCGGTGATCTTCAGCAATGAGCGGCTGACCCAAGCCCGAGCCGCCTTGCGCCGGCTGGATACGGCCGTTAGGGAGCTGATGGACCACCATGGCGGAGAGCCATACGCCGAACTGGACCAGTTGCGCTACGACATCAAGCAGGGCTTCACCAACGCCATGGACGACGACCTCAATATCTCCGCTGCGTTGGCCGCCATTTTCAAGAACATCCGCAAGGTCAACCAGCTCCGTCAAACCGGTCGGATCGATGCCGCCGGTGCCGGGCAGGTGGTCGAAACCTTGCGTCAGATCGACACGGTTCTGCAGGTATTCGACTTTGACCTCCCGGAGCATCCCCCCACCGTACAGGCCCTCTTGGATGAACGCGCCGCTGCCCGCAGTCGGGGGGACTGGGCCACCGCCGATGCCATGCGCGATCGGCTGCTGGAGATGGGCGTGCGGGTGCGTGACAGCCATGTTGACTGACGATGAATCGAGGGGTTTGCCCGATGACGCCCGTTTATCTCCCTTTTAGTACCATTGAGGTTGCCACCGCCGAGAACCTGTTGCGCTGGTTCGCCACCATCACCCTCTACCAGCCGCGGATAAGCCTTCTGCCGGAGGCCTTGGCGCCGTGGCTCTCAGAGGGGCGCATTCGAACGTGCATTCCCGTTGACGACGCGGATGGGCGGCTCGAGCGCGCCCTGACGATATGCCATCGGTGGGCCCAGGAGCGCGATCTGGGCAGGGGCGGGGCGGCAGCCTTTCTCAGGGCCCAATCGCCGGTAACCCCACTTTACGATGATGAGGCGGTCGGCCGTTTGCGCCGTCAGATCCTGTCCGGCGGCCCATCGCAAAAGGATACCCTGCCAGAGGATCCCGTTTTCGACGCGCGCCTGTTTTTGGCCATGGCCGAGGCTTACGACCGCGACAGCGCGCAAGCCGCCCGCCAGCTACAGGCGCTCCAGGCACTCGAGATGGAAGTACTGCAGGAGATGCACGCCGAAACGCAGACGAATGCCAGGATCGGGCCGCCAACCGCCGCTCTTGCGGCAGCCGAGGACCGCGGCGCCCTCATGACCAGCGAGCGTCTGCGCGCCTGGGCCACCCTCGCCAGCCAGGACGTGGCGGCACCAGCGCTGATGGTCACAGATAGCCGGGCTGTGGCCGATGAACTGCTCGAATTCTGCAGCGGGGCCCCATCTGATGCACCGACTGCTACCCTTGAGGTTTCACTCGAGGGGATCGAATCGGCGGATCCCGACAACCGCCAGGCGCACCTGATGAGCTGGCTGGCGGAGACCCTCACCGCCGAGGCGCCCCGCGCTCGCTTCACCTGCGTCGCCGCCGGTCTGCCCCAGCACACTGGGGAAGGGCCCGTCTTGGCACTGCACCTTCTTGAAAGCTGTCCCACCGGGCACCTTTTGCAACGGCTGCTGCCCCGCGGCGTTTCCCCCCGCTGGCACGCCGGGTCGGAGCAGTATTCTCATGGGATACTGGCCGCTCTTCACGCCTGAGTAAATAGCTCCTTTGAAAATTAAAACAAATATTACGGTAGTTTATATAGAAATATGGCCGGGAAACGCTCACTCCACACAATTACCGCTAGCGGACTTCAGTGAGGCTTGACTGGCCGCATCAGATAGTATATGGCCAATTCGACGTTGACCTTAATCTGAAACTGGCGCGCGGATTGGAACCGATGCGCCGGTCCCAGGTGCACGCAATTAGGTGTCAATACCCTATACCCTATCAAAGGAGGCAGTTAAGATGGCATTTATCCCCACAGTAGACGCAGAAAAGTGCGTCGGTTGCGAAGAGTGCGTTGACGTATGTCCGGTGGAAGTTTTCGAGATGGAAGACGGCAAATCCATCGTCGCCAACGGCGAAGAGTGCCTTGGCTGTGAGAGCTGCGTCGAAGTCTGCGAAGATGACGCCATCACCGTCGAAGAGACCTGATTCACCGCCATCCATATGAGGATGGTAACGAATTGGCTTCTTGGCCCCCTGGAGATCCTCCTCCAGGGGGCTTTTCATTTGCATCCATAAAGAATTGCCTAAGATGCCTCCGGCATCGTGCGCAGGTGCTGCCATTTTTCTGTAATCCAACCGGCTGGGCCTCGCTGCACGATTAAAACCGTATCGGGCAAGCCGGCATCCCTGGTAAAGACGCCGGCTGAATCAACGCCGGGGCGACCGCTGGTGTCAAGTCTGCGCCCAAACGGACGATACCCTTAGCGAACCGAATCCAACGCGCGGCGTCCGAAAGGGGGGTTGCATGGCAAAGCGGATCAAACAATATATTGTCTGGGCCATCATGGCCTACGCCTTCTACTTCCTGCTGGACCACCATTTTATCTACTACCAGCACCAAGTCCGACTGCTGAAAAAGATGGAGCCCAGTCTGGAATACACCTTCTTCAGCTTGGAGAACAAGAAGCCGGAGAAGATCCTGGCCATCGACCTCCTGCGCTGGGACGGCATCGGTGATCTCCTGGTGGAGTACGAACTTATCCCCGAAGAGAAGCGCTGGGATCTCGAGAATCAATTCGATCTCGCGGACGAGGCGGACGGGGAATAGCCCCGCGCTATCCAAGCGCGTCGGCCCTCCCCACCCCCCTTCAGCATTCCCAAATATGGGCGTATCGTCGTATCCGGCCAGCCCACTGGCAACCGCGGCTGCGCATTCTCCTTGTCATTCTGCATCAGAATCGTTACACCCGCATCAGATCGCCGCCCCCAACGGCGGGTGGTAACCCGCGCTCCTGCAGCATCCGGGAATCTCAGCCATGCGCATTTATGTAAAGCTCTTTAGCACTGCCATGTGCTGGAGCGGCACCTTCATCGCCGGCCGTCTGCTGGCGGGGGAGGTGACGCCCCTCTCATCCGCGTTCCTGCGGTTTCTCATCGCCGCCGCTCTTCTGCTCTATCTTACCTGTCGCATCCATGGTCGATTGCCGCTGCCCAGCGGCCGTCAATTGGGCGGTCTGGCGGTTCTTGGGCTGACGGGGGTGGTGAGTTACAACCTCTTTTTCTTCAAAGGGCTCACACTGGTGCCGGCGGGACGCGCTTCGGTGATTATTGCCACCAATCCCATCATCATCACCCTCAGTGCCGCCCTCCTCTTCCGGGAGCCGCTCAGTACCCGCAAATTGACGGGGGTCGTGGTGTCGGTGTGTGGTGCCGTCATCGCCATCTCGAAAGGCCATCCCGCCAGTCTGATGCAGGGAGGGCTTGGTTGGGGAGAAGTGCTGATCTTCTGCTGCGTTCTCAGCTGGGTGGTCTACACCCTGGTGGGCAAGGCGATCTTGGGCGATCTTTCTCCGCTGGTTGCGGTAACCTACGCGGCCCTATTCGGAACCATCGGTCTGGGGATTCCGGCGCTGGGGGCCGGCCTATTGGCCCAGGTAGGCGGGTATAGTCTGGTCAATTGGCTGAGCCTCGCCTATCTGGGCGTCTTCGGTACCGTCGTGGGCTTCATCTGGTACTATGAGGGTGTCCGTGCCATCGGTGCTGCCCGGGCGAGCCTCTTCATCAATTTCGTTCCTCTGGGGGCCATCGTTATGGCCTTCGGTCTCTTGGGCGAGCCGGTAACCTTATCGCTGGTCGCCGGCACGCTGTTGGTGGTTTGTGGCGTCTACTTGACCTCCACTCCGGGACGGAAAGACGCCATCGCCGCTGAGGATCCGGTGCGCCGAGAGCCTGTTTAGAACGGCCGAATCCTTTCATCCAACCTGTAACGGAAAGGCGTTGCGGATCATGATAGCCTGCGAAATCCCCGGGATGGGGCCGCTTCGGCTCCGCCACCTCGTTCTCGACTATAACGGTACCCTGGCGGTGGATGGCGGCCTGCTGCCCGGCGTGGCCGAACGGCTGCAATCGCTTGCCAAGGATCTCTCCATTACCGTCCTGACAGCGGACACCTTCGGCCGGGCTGCCCAGGGATTGGGCGATCTGCCCTGCGAGTTGGCCATTTTACCGGAGGGGTCGCAGGATATCGCCAAGCGGGAGTTTGTCAGGGGTCTGGGGGCCGAGATGTGCGTCTGTATTGGCAATGGTCGCAACGATCGTCTCATGCTCGAGACCGCCGCTCTGGGAGTGGCTGTGATCTTGGGGGAGGGCGCTGCAGGGTCCGCTCTCCTTGCCGCCGACGTGGTGTGTACCTCCATCACTTCGGCCCTGGATCTGCTCGTGAACCCGCTGCGGCTGGCGGCCACCTTGCGGTGTTGAGCAACCGCCGGTCAATGGCCGCTTCGCCACCCGCGGCAGCTTCCCTTCGGTCCAGCGCTTGAGGACCCGTTTGGCGGGACCCATCGGCCGCATTTGGGGGATTTGTAAGAGGGTGCGACCTACTTGCACGGGGCCGCTTATGCGCGGCTCACCCCCCAATGCCCGACATGGGATCGCTCACCTTTGGCGCGGTGGGCACGGCCAGGCGATGGTGTGCCTTTTTGGTGCGCACGGCTTCACGGATGAGGTTCGCCAGCATGGCGTCGGAAGCACCGCTGCGCAGAGGAGTGCGCAGATCGGTCTGCTGGTCGGAGAGGAGGCAGCCCCTGAGTTGCCCGCTTGCGGTGAGGCGCAGACGGTTGCAGCGGTTGCAAAAGTGGCGGCTGACCGAACTGATGAAGCCCAATTCACCAATGGCGCCTTCAATGCGGTAGCGTTGGGCGGGCCCGTCGTTGACCTGGCGGCCCACCGCTTTCAGGTCGCCTAAAACCGAGAGCCGTTCCTGGATCTCTGGGGTCAGGAGGTTGGCGGCCGGATCCATGCGGGCGTTTCCGATGGGCATGTATTCGATGAAGCGCACATGGAAGGGGTAGTCGAAGGTCAGGCGCCCCATTTCGAGAAGTTCATCCTCATTGATCCCGCGCAGGGCCACAACGTTGATTTTAATGGGATGAAAACCCAGTAGGAGGGCTTTTTCGATCCCGGCCCAGACCCGGTCGAAATGGTCGTAACCGGATATTTCGCGGTAACGCTCCCTCCTCAGGGTGTCGAGGCTGACGTTGATGCGCCGCACCCCCGCCTCACGCAACCGCTCCAGATTGGGTCCCAGCAGGACCCCATTGGTGGTCACCGAGAGATCTTGAAGATCGGGGATGGCCGACAGCTGGCTCAGGAATGTGTAAACGCCTTTGCGTACAAGGGGTTCGCCCCCGGTGATGCGGACCTTGGTGACCCCCATCTGCGTACAGATTCTCACCAGGCGCAACAGCTCTTCATAGGTGAGGATATCTTCGTGGTCGAGCTTGGGCAGGCGACCGTCGGGTACACAGTAAAGACAGCGCAGGTTGCAGCGGTCGGTGATGGAGATGCGCAGATAGCTGAGTCTACGGTCGAAGGTGTCGATCAGCGCCGGGGCGTTCATGCGCGCATCCGTGTCTTTTTCTGATACTCGGGAATCGTAATCATGGGCGGGCGCTCGCGGTTCTCGAGGAGGGTGGCGTTGGCCTCAAATTCGCCTTTTACCAAACGGTACTGAATCATCTCGTCGAATAGATCGCGCTCCAGGTGAATTAACCCCAGGCGCTGTTTGCGGTTGATGAAGGTCTTCATGATCGAGAAGGCCATGCGGCCCAGGGCTTTGGTATCCTGGTTGCGGTGGACCCGTTTCTCCAAATCCACCTGGGCCATCACCTCCATACCCCATTTGCGATAGATGTCCAAGATCATACTGGTCTCGACACCGTATCCGATGGGGAAGGGGATCTGTTCGAAGATCTCGCGGAAACCGGCGTACTCTCCCGAAAGGGGCTGCATGATTTGTGTCAGTTCCGGGAAAAAGAGGGAGAAGAGGGGCCGTATCACCAGTTCGGTCACTCTACCGCCACCCGTGGGGCGAATTTCGTCTTTGCTGATGGCGATGGGGCGGTCGTAGAAGGCCTTGGTGTATTTGATGCCCGGATTGAGCAGCAGCGGGCCGATGAGACCATAGGCAAAGCGATGATGGATGTTTTTGATGTCGGCATCCAGGTAAACGATGATGTCGCCGCTGGTGATGAAGAGGGCTTTCCAGAGGTTTTCTCCCTTCCCGCGGCAGCTGGGCAGGTGGGGCAGGATGTCGTCCGCCAGGTGGACATCGGCACCGAAGGCGCGGGCCACCTCGCAGGTCGCATCGCTGGAGCCGGAATCGATGACGACGATCTCGTCCAGTAGCGGATAGCGGGTCATCAGTTCGGACTTCAGAATGACCAACTCCTTTGCGATGGTGCGCTCCTCGTTGAGTGTCGGCAGACAGAGGGAGATCTTCAATCCACGTTCGGTCTTGGCCGAGACCAAACGGTTGAGATCGGAGAACTGGTGGTAGTGGAAGGTGTTGGTATGGATCCAGTCAGTCGTCATCACAGACCCCCCTATCGATGGCTTGGATACCGGCGATCACCTGGGCGATTCCCCGGCTGAGGGGAGCGATCTGGGCGCTGGCGGTACGCTCCTGTTGGCGCCGTCCATGGGTGATCCCCAAGGTCACGGCGGGAATTTGACGCGATAGAAATATGGACAGCTCCGATTCGCTGGGACTGCTGACGGGGGCGACCTGAAGGGCGCTCATGATCTGGATGATCGATTTGACCAGCGGATGACTATAGGCCAGGCGGGCGGCGTTCACGTTGCTGACGGTTTCCAGGGTCAGGGAGACTTCGTAGACATGGCCGAGGCCTTCGACGATATCGAAAATGTCGGTGTAGAGGCTCTTCACCATCTCGTCGGAATCACTGTGGATCTCGAAGCCCAGCCGCGCCTCGTTGGCCGGTGCGCCATGTTTGAGCCCGCCCGATATGGTACCGATGACGATCTCCGTGCGTGGTCGTTGGGGAAGACGCAGGGCGAGGATCTGGTCGATGGCCTCGTTGATCACCAGAATGGCGTTGGGGCGTTGACAATGCCGCTCTGCCGGGCCCGAGAGGGTATCGCAAATCACCTCTCCGCGAATCATGCCATCGGAGTAGTGGCTCAGGCGCCCCAGGTCAGCGCTCTCCATGCAGATGGCGCCACGAATGGGGGTCGACCAGGTTTTGAGGAGGTGTCGGATTCCCCTTAAATTGCCCTTGCCGATACTCTGGATCACGCCGGCCAGGACGATGTCACTCTGGAAGGTCAGGTCCAGCTGCCGGAAAACTTCCGGCAACGAGGCCAGCACACCCACCCCGATGGAGTTGTCCAGTACCCCCGCACCGCTGATATGATCTGCGGTGACGGTGAAGTTGTGGTCCACGTCTTCACCGAAGGAGGTGTCGCTGTGGGCGACGATGAAGATGGGCGCACGCGTCTGGCTGCGGCCGCGAATAATGCCGATGGGATTCTGATAACCGTCGGTGGTGCACTCATCCACACCGAATTCGGCCAGGCGGTCGAGGAGCGCGGCGGTGCGGTTGTGCTCACGAAAGGTGGGGGCCGGAATCTGCCCCAACAACACGATGTTGGCCAGAATGGTCTCGATGATGGCCTCGATGCCATCGATATAGGCGGGAATCCGCTCTAAAGGGATTTCGGGGCGCATCTGATCTCCACGAAGCGTTCGGGATGTATACCACGGGGCTGCGGTCGGCAAGGCCACCTGCGGCACCGGGCAACCAACGCCTAACGGAGCGAATCATCGGTGGTGAACAATGGGGAGAGATGCCGGTGGGTGTGCCGCGGGTCGCGCTTGTACCGTCACGATTGCTCAGGATTCTGCTCTCTGAGCGCGCTCGATCTAACAAATCCAATGATATCAGTATAACATCTCGTCCTGGAAAGGGTCAATGCCGCCGGGAGGGGGGGAACGGTCTGGTGGCGGCAAGCCGCGTCAGCTCTGGGCGGCCAGTATGGCCGCCACCAAGCCATCGATGGTGTAAGTGTCCGCTTCGATATCCACCGTGAAACCAAGACGCCTGGCGGTCTCTGCCGTGATGGGCCCGATTGCGGCGGTCAGAACGCCCTCCATGAGCCGTTTGTGTTGATCCTCGGGCAGCATGCGGCGGAAATTTTCAACCGTTGAACTGCTGGTAAAGGTCACCAGGTCTACACCGCCCCGCTCCAGGGCGTCGCAGATGCCATCCGCGCTGGCCGCATCCATGACGGTTTCATAGACGGGAATTTCATCCACCCGGGCCCCCATGCGGGTGAGTTCTGCCGGCAGAATGGGGCGCGCCTCCTTGGCGCGCGGCAGCAGTATGCGGCGACCTGAGAGGGCGTGGCCGGCGAAAGCGGCCACCACCGCTTCGGCGCGATAATTGTCGGGGATGATGTCGCTGTTGAGGCCGTACGCCTTGAGTCGTTCTGCCGTTGCCGGACCGATGACGGCCGTTTGGAGATGGGCGAGGGCTCTAGCGTCCTTGCCGCGGGTGAAGAGACGCTCGAAGAACTGGCTGACGCCGTTGACGCTGGTGAAGACGATCCAGTGGTAGTCGGCCAGTCGGTCGATGGCCGCGTCTAGGTCGCCCCAGCTGGCTGGCGGCTGGATGCGGATGGTGGGATATTGCAGGCAGGCGGCTCCCAGATCGCTGAGGCGGGCCACCAAGGCACTGGCCTGCTGACGGGCCCGCGTGACAAGGATGCGTTTGCCCAGCAGCGGTCGCTGTTCGAACCACTGCATCTGTTTCCGCAGGTGCACCACCTCGCCCACGACGATGATCGCGGGGGCCTTCAGGCCCGCTGCGCGAACCCGCTCGACGATGTCGTCGAGGGTCCCCGTGACCGTCCTCTGCCGGGGCGTGGTCCCCCATCGAACGAGGGCCACGGGGGTGTCTCCCGGCCGTCCGTGATCACGCAGTTGCCGGCTAATATGGGGCAAGTTCTTGACCCCCATGAAGAACACCAGGGTGCCGATCCCGCCGGCAAGGGCGGCCCAATCGACACTCGAGCTGGGCTTGGTGGGATCCTCGTGCCCGGTGACGAAGGCCACGGTGGAGGTGTACTTTCGATGGGTCAGCGGGATGCCGGCATAGGCCGGTGCGGCCACCGCCGAGGTGACGCCGGGGACGATTTCGAAGGGGATTTTGTCGGCCAGGAGTTCCTCAATCTCTTCGCCGCCGCGGCCGAAGACGAAGGGGTCGCCGCCCTTGAGGCGCACCACCGATCTACCCGTTTTGGCCTTGGCCACCAGCAGTCGGTTGATCTCCTCCTGGGGCAGGGTGTGGTCGCCCCCCTTTTTGCCCACGTAAATCAGCTCGGCGTCGTCTCGGGCGTGGGCCAGGAAGGCCTCGGCAGCCAGATAATCGTAGACAACCGTGTCGGCGGCGGCAATGCACTCCAAGCCCTTCACCGTGATCAACCCGGGGTCACCTGGGCCGGCACCGACGAGGTAGACCATGCCGGATTTCGCATGTGGGGAGTGTGGTTTACGCATCTTTCTGTAGTTCTTCCAGAAGGGTTTTGGCACCGCGTTCGAGAAGTCGGTCCGCCAGGCGAATACCGGCGCGATGCGGCTCGCTGGCCGCTGCTTCGAGCTGGTCTCGGATCATGGTTTGGCCGTCCAGACCGGCCACCAGGCCGGTGAGGGTAAGGGTGTCTTCGGTTAACCGGCCGTGGCCGGCAATGGGCACTTGACAGCCTCCTTCGAGGCGGTGCAGAAAGGCCCGCTCTGCCGTGACCACCGTTCGGGTGGCGGCATCGTCGATGGTTGCCATGAGGGGTCGGATCGTCGCGTCGTCGGCCCTGGTTTCGACGCACAGGGCCCCCTGGCCAACAGCGGGCAGCATGGTGGCCTCGTCCAAAACGGCGCTGATGCGGTCACCATAGCCCAAACGCTTCAAGCCAGCGGCGGCCAGGACAATGGCGTCCAGCGCTTCAGTTTCCAGCTTCTTGAGTCGGGTGTCCAGGTTGCCCCTCAGACCGCAGATCTCGATGTCGGGGCGGTGGTGACGGAGCTGAGCGCTACGTCGCAGGCTGCTGGTGCCCACACGCGCGCCTTGGGGAAGCGTGTCAAGACCACCGCCAGAGCGCGTCACCAGCGCATCTTGGGGCTGTTCACGTGCAGGGACGGCACCGATGCACAGACCGGCGGGAATTTCGGCCGGCATATCCTTCATGCTGTGGACAGCCAGGTCGATGCGGCCGTTGAGAAGGGCCTCTTCGATCTCCTTAACGAAGAGACCTTTGCCGCCTACCTTGGCCAGGGGTACATCGAGAATCTTGTCCCCTTTGGTCTTGATGATGACGAGTTCGCAGGCGATCTCCGGGTGATCCTTTTGCAAGGCGGCCTTTACCCAATTGGCCTGCCAAAGGGCCAACTTGCTGCCCCGGGTACCGATGCGGATGGGAGTGGTCATGGTCACCGGCCTCAGTGACCACAAGTGTTGCAGCTGGTGGCGGCACAGCCGCTGCAGGCTGACGCACCAGCGGACTGGTTGGTCACCTGGCCGCCGCTGCCCTTGCTGACGAAACCACACGCCGACATCAATCGGCAGACCTCGCTGGCCCCACACTCGGGGCAATTGGGGCATTCGTCACCGAAGACCAGGGTCTCAAAATCTTTCGCACAGGATTTGCAATGGTATTCGTATATGGGCATTCTGTCTCTCCTCGAGGTTCGCGCGGTGCGGGAGGTCCACCCGGTAAAAAAGAGAGACCTTTGGATACCCAAAGGCCTTTTGGTTTATCTAAGCCCTTCATTCTAACACACACCATCGGCATTGCAAGCATCTATGCAGGCGATTCGGCGGGATCCATCAGGACGCGGGCCAATGCAGTACGGATGAGGCCATACTCCTCTTGCGACAAGGTGCGCGGGTCGAGCAGGAGGGCGTCATTTTCGATGCGGACGATAACGGCAGGTTCCGCTGTCCTGAGGGCGCTTTCCAGGCTGTTGGCCGACCGGCCGGCCACCTGGACGCTGACGCATTTGGTGGGCAGCTCCAGCATCGGCAGGGAGCCCCCACCGGCGCGGGAGATGCCGTCGACGATCTCCAGCAGGAGACGGGTGTCCGCGATGGCCGCCAAAGTGTCCTTCAGCTTCGCCGCCTGCTGGGCCAGTGCTTCCAGGGGGGTGAGCAGCATGCGCAGGGTGGGTACCTCCTGCAGGAGTCGTTGGGGATCCCGGTACAGCTGGAGGGTGGCCTCCAGGGCGGCCAAGGTCAGCTTGTCGATGCGCAGGGCGCGGGTAAGGGGGTTCTTCTTGATCGCCTCGATGATCTTCCGCTTGCCCAGGATCAGACCCGTCTGGGGCCCCCCCAGGAGCTTGTCACCGCTGAAGGTGATCACGTCCACGCCAGTGGACACCGCCTGCTGCACCGTGGGTTCCCGCAGCAGCCCCATCTGGCTGAAATCCACCAAAGTGCCGCTGCCGAGATCCTCCATTACGGGTACGCCATGGGTTTTGCCGATGGTCACCAGCTCCTTCAGCGACACGCTTTTGGTAAATCCCACCAGGCTGTAGTTGCTCGTGTGGACCTTGAGCAGGAGGCCGGTTTGGGGACCGATGGCGCCTTCGTAATCGCGGGCGTGGGTGCGGTTGGTCGTGCCCACTTCCTTGAGGATGCCGCCGCTTTTGGCCATAACGTCGGGGATGCGGAAGGCGCCGCCAATCTCCACCAGCTCGCCTCGCGAGACGATCACTTCCCTGCCTCGGGCGATGGTGTCCAGGGTCAACAGGACTGCGCCGGCATTGTTGTTGACCACCATGGCGGCCGGGGCGCCGCTCAGTTCGCAGAGGATCTCCTCGACGGCGCTGTAACGGGAGCCACGGCGCCCTTTGGCCAGATCGAACTCCAGATTGCTGTAGTGGGCGGCGATGGTCCGCAGGTTCTCCAAGGCGCTATCCGCCAGGAGAGACCGGCCCAAGTTGGTGTGCACCACCACACCGGTGGCGTTAATGGTGCGACGCAGGTTGAGGCGCGAGGCTTGCTGCATGCGCGCTTTGGCGTCCCTTAGAATGGCGCTCTCCATAGCGCCAGCGGTATTCGGTGCTGCCGCCCCGCTCTTGAGGATGGCACGGCGGACGCCATCGACCGCCTCCCGCAGGCATCGGGTCTGAATCGTTTTGGGCACACCGGCCAGGGCGGGATCCTGTGCCGCCAGGAGAAGGAGATGATCCACTCCGGGCAGCTGTCTGAGTAGGGACTGTGTTTTGGCCTCGAGGGGCATGATCGCGGGTCTCCGGCGTTGGTGAAATCGGGAGGGTCTGCTGTCAGAACGTCCCAGATTGCGCGTCCGCACTCTCCGCTGGGGAGAGGGCGGCGTCGGGTATCAGATCGACCAGCTCTGGGAACCGATTTTCGCTTAAACCCAGTGCGGCCATTTGGCGGGTGAGCCGGCGGGTGTCGTGGCACTCGATCTCCAGCCCGCTGTTGAAGCGCGACATCAGCAGATCGGCCAGGTAGACGATGGCGGCGAGTTCGCTTCGGGGCGTCTTGGGGTCGGGGTGGTGATGGTGCCGGATGCAGTGGATCAAGGTATCCGGAAAATCCCATCGCTGGGCCAGAATGTGGCCGACCTGGATGTGATCGGTCCCCAGCAGTTTGCGTTCCACGGCGATGATGTCGTGGTTGTTCTCCATCAGGTTGCGGTAAAACAGAGGGTAGACCGCCGTCACGTATTGATCCAGCACCACCTTGCCGATGTCGTGTAGCAGACCTGCCGTATAGGCCCTCGTGGGGGCAACCTTTTCGGTCAAAACGGCGATCTGTTCCGCCACCAGGGCGACCCCGATGGCGTGGTGATAGATGCCCCCCTTGCAAAGGGAATATCCCATTTCGGATTGTTCAAAGTAGCTTTGAACAGCCGCCGAGATAACCAACTTCACCAGCAGGTCCTGACCCAGGAAGACCAGGGCGTGGTCCAACGACTCTACCCGTTTTTTCTTGGTAAAGAGTGCCGAATTGGCCAGCTGGAGCGTACGGGCGCTGATCACCTGATCCTTGCGCACCTCGTGGCCGATGCGGGCAATGTCGTACTCGCCCTCGTCGATGATGCGCAAGACCTTGAGGGCCACCTGGGGAATGGGTTGCAGACGCTCCATGGCCGCCGCGATCTCGGAGGCGCTTGGCGCTTGGATCGGCATATCGCCGTCAATCTTTTCTACACCGGCAGGCGCTATGGACACATGGCCGGTGCGCAGATCCAGCCCCAGACAACAGGTGAAAAAGCCGCCGGTCTCCGATCGCTCGATGTCAATTCCCGACGCTGCGAGAATGGCGAGCACCTTCTCCGCGGTGCGGCCGCCGATGTCCAGTTCGATGTCCTGCTGGTTGAGGGGGCCCACCAGAGCACCGCCGGCTACGCCGGCCTTCAGCCTGGCTTTGTCGGCGCCGGCGGCACAGACCGCTTCGATGAAGCGCGGCACCCCGGTGCTGGCATACTTATCCGGCTGATCCACCGCTGTGGTGCTCACCGGTTCGGGCAGAAGCAGATGGAGAATGCCGCCTACCTTGTTCTCGGGATCGTAGAGCGAGAGGCCCACGCAGGTGCCCAGGAAGGCTTGTAAAAGGATGGGCTGCTGCTGGCCAATATATCGGGTCCCGGCGGCCACATGGTACTTGGTTAAGATGGTCATATAACAGGCTTTCGGTCCGCCATGTGTTGGCGGCTGAGAGGCATAGTATTTTGTTGATTTTAAAGAATAATTATAGCATTTATACACAATTCGAATCAACACTTTCATGGAGATCTGCATGCGGAACCTGCTTGTTACCGGCGGTTGCGGCTTCATCGGGACGAACTTCATTCGCCATCTCTTGCGGCGAAACGATTTCCTTGGCCGAATTGTCAACGTTGACCTTTTGACCTACGCTGGGAATCCGGAGAACCTGGCGGATCTCGCCGAAACCCACGTGGCTCGATACCAGTTCGTCAAGGCCGATATCTGCGACCGGTCCGCCATGGAGGAGGTCTTCGACACCCACCGCATCGATACGGTATGCCATTTTGCGGCCGAATCCCATGTGGATCGCTCCATTGTGGGGCCGGCTGCCTTCATCCGCACCAATATCCTCGGCACCTTCACCCTGCTGGAGATCTGCCGCGAACGACACGCCGACATTCACCGCTTTCACCACGTCAGCACGGATGAGGTATACGGGTCATTGGGTGCAGAGGGCCTCTTCACTGAAACCACGGCCTACGATCCCAGCAGTCCCTATTCCGCCTCAAAGGCGGGATCTGACCACCTGGTCAGGGCCTACCAGCGGACCTATGATTTGCCGGTGACCCTCTCCAACTGCAGCAACAATTACGGCCCTTACCAGTTTCCCGAAAAGCTCATTCCCCTCATGATTCTCAATGCCCGCGAGGGAAAGCCGCTGCCGGTCTACGGCGACGGCAAAAATGTGCGCGATTGGCTCTACGTAGAAGACCACTGCGCGGCCATTTGGCAGGTACTGCAGGCCGGTCGGTGCGGTGAAACCTACAATGTGGGCGGCCGTTGTGAAATGGAGAATCTGCAGGTGGTCGAAACCATCTGCGATCGTCTCGATCTGCTGGTACCGCCGACTGGCGATGCCCGTCGAAATCTCATCACCTTTGTGGCCGACCGTCCCGGACATGATCGCCGCTACGCCATCGACTGTAGCAAGATTGAGACGGAGCTGGATTGGCAGCCTCAGGAGAGCTTTGCCAGTGGCATCGAGAAGACCATTCAGTGGTATCTCGACAATGTTGAGTGGGTCGCTCGGGTGCGTTCGGGAGCCTACCGCGAGTGGATCGCGACGCACTACGGAGATGATTGACGGTCACATCGCCCAATCCAAGGGTCGGTTGCACCACAGCTGCCGTAGATTGGGACCTGCTGGGAGGGTGGATTTCCGATTTGACGAAGCAACCCATTAATGAAGCAATTTAATTCGAAGGGAGAGAGATGTCGACCGATGCCAGAGAGCGCCTGATTTTTGCCTTGGATGTTCCTGAACCGGAGATGGCCTACGCCTTGATCGAACAGCTCAGCGGTCATGTTGGCCTTTTCAAGGTGGGCCTGGAACTCTTCGTGCGTTGCGGGCCTGCTATGATCCACCATATTCGCGAAGAGGCACGGGTGGGGGTGTTTTTGGATCTCAAGCTGCACGACATTCCCGCCACCGTCGAGCGGACCATGGCCCGCATCGCCGATCTGGGCGTTCAGTTCGCCACCGTGCACTGTGGGGAGAGCCCCGAAATGTTGGCGGCTGCGGTGAGGGGCAGCGGGGGTCAGGTGGGCGTGTTGGGGGTAACCGTGCTGACCAGCGTCTCCGCTGATGCGTTGCGTCTGGCAGGCTTTGGTGACGGCAGCCAGTCAGCCCTGACCGAATTGGTCAGACAGCGTGCGGCCATCGCCAAATCCGCCGGTGTTCAGGGCGTCGTCTGCTCGGGGCTTGAGGCCGCTGCTCTAAAAGCGGATTTGGGCGAGGATTTTCTCGCCGTAACGCCCGGCATCCGTCCCGCGGAGGCCGCTGCCGCAGGCGACCAGCAGCGGGTGGTCACTCCCGGCGCCGCCATCGCTGCTGGCGCCGACTATTTGGTGGTGGGGCGTCCCATCCGCGACGCCCGGGATCCGGCGGCAGCGGCGGATGCCATCTCAGCCGAAATCGCTGCAGCCCTCTAAAAGACGCGCGCCTCTCGCAGAAGTGTCAGGGCCAGAAGGAGCAGAGCGCCTATCACCACTACCCAGAGCTGTTCTGGGGAGAAACGTTTCATGGGCGTCTCCACCCGATGCCTGTTTAGGCATCGCTGTCGAGACCGAATGCCGTGTGCAACACCCGCACAGCCAACTCGGCATACTTCTCCTCGACGACGCAACTGATGCGGATCTCTGAAGTGGAGATCATCATGATGTTGATGTTCTCACGCGAGAGGGTGTTGAACATGACCGCGGCGACACCGGAGTGGTTTTTCATGCCCACACCGATGACCGACACCTTGGCGATCTCGGTGTCTCCATAGACCTTCTCTGCGCCGATCTCCGTTGCCACTTGCGCCTCGATCTCCATGGCGCGTTGAAATTCGGCTTTCGGCACGGTGAAGGTCAAGTCGGTCTCGCCGCCAGGTCGGGTGTTCTGAATAATCATATCCACGAGAATACCGGCCTCTGCCACCGGCGAAAAGATCTTGGCAGCGATCCCCGGTTGATCGGGCACCTTCCTCAGGGTGATGCGGGCTTCGTCTTTGTTGTGGGTCACCCCCGAAACGACCAGCTGCTCCATCCCGGAATCTTCGTTGACGACCATGGTTCCCTCCTCTTCGGAAAATGACGACCTAACGTGCACGGGGATGTTGTATTTTTTGGCGAATCCCACCGACCGGATCTGAAGTACCTTGGCGCCCAGGCTGGCCATGTTGAGCATCTCATCGTAAGAGATCTCTTTGAGCTTGCGCGCTTTGGCGCAGACATTGGGGTCGGCTGTGTAGATGCCGTCCACGTCCGTGTAAATCTCACAGACGTCGGCTTCCAGCGCTGCGGCGATGGCAACGGCAGAGGTGTCCGATCCGCCGCGGCCCAGAGTGGTGATGTTGCCCTTGACATCGCATCCCTGAAAACCAGCCACGACGACGATGTGGCGCTTTTGGATGAGTTGACGCAGGCGTGACGCGCCGATTTCGAGAATGCGGGCGTTGCCGTAGTCGCAATCGGTGACCACGTCTGCCTGATGGCCCAGCAGGCTCTCGGCCGGATACCCCATTTCGGTGAGCAACATGGCTAGCAGCGCCGAAGTGGTCTGCTCGCCAGTGGCCAGCAGAACGTCCAATTCCCGCCGGTTGGGGTTTTCACTGATGGTGTGGGCCATGCCGATTAATTTATCCGTCTCGCCGGCCATTGCGGAAAGGATGACGACCACGTCGTCGCCTTTGTCGTAGGTCTTGGCCACCCGACGGGCCACATTGCGAATCCTTTCGATATCGGCAACGGAGGTGCCGCCAAATTTCTGAACGACGAGTGCCATCTAGGGTCGTCCTTTCATCGGGGAGGGGGATGCCGGTTGCGTCCTTGCCGCGCGCGGTGCTCGGAACACCGCTCAGGCGCTGAAAAAATCGAGTCTATCTATCAGATCAACGTAGGGAAGTCCATACGCAATCAGCTCGATGTCACGGGTCTGGGGCGCAGAGGGGACCAGGCGGACCTGCAGATGTTCGGGCGGCAGCTCTGCCGGCGGGAGGCGGTCGGGCCATTCGATGACCAGGACTCCGGATAATCCGATCTGATCGGCCAAACCGAGGCTTTCCAGATCGGCTGCGCCTGTCGGCAGTCGGTACAGATCCACATGATAAAGCGTCAGGCGTCCCGGGTATTCATTCACCAGGGTATAGGTAGGGCTCGTGACGACGTATGTCTCGGGCACCGCCAATCCGTCGGCCAATCCCTGGGCAAAAACGGTTTTACCGCTGCCCAGCTCTCCTTCGAGCAGCACGAGGCTGCCGTCCGCCAGGCGTCGGCCGACCGCCGTCGCCAGACGTCGCGTGTCTGCGGCACCATCCGAGGTGAATCTCAGTTGGCGGATGGCGACACTCATGGCAGAAGGATGTCGGTCAAGGGTTGCTCTGGATGGTGTGCGGAGGCCAACTGCGATATCGTTTCTGGCAGAATGGCCATGAGATCCGATGCCAAATATCCCTGGGGCCCCATTGTTGCAGCCAGCCGGTCCCCGGCAGCGCCGTGGAGATAGACCCCCAGACGGGCAGCCGCCTCTGGTGAGCTGCCCTGGGTAACCAGAGCGGCGATGATGCCTGTCAGTACATCCCCCATTCCGCCCGACGCCATCCCGCTGTTCCCGCTGAGGTTGATCCAAACCTCCCCGCCCTGGCTGGCCACCACCGTACGGGCGCCTTTGAGGACCAGCGTCACACCGTGTTCCGTCGCGAATTTGCGGGCGCTGGCCACCCTGTCCGCCAGCAATTCAGCGGTGGGGTGCCCCGTGAGGCGGGACATCTCGCCGGGATGTGGGGTGAGAATAATGGGGACCTCGGCCGCCGTCAGCACCGCGAGGCGCTCGGCCAGGAGATTGAGACCGTCGGCGTCGATCACCAGGGGTAGGGGGCTTCGACTTACAAGCGCTTCCAGGAGGTCACCCGTCTCCGCCTCCGTTCCGATGCCTGGGCCCAGCGCCACGCATCTGCGTCCCGCCGATAGTCCCAGAATTTGCGGGAGCGCTTCTGTCGATAGACCACCCAATGGGGTTTCAGCCAATCCCACCGTCATGGCTTCCAGCGTCTGTTGAGCCACCAGGGGCTGGACCCCCTGGGGACACCCCAAGGTGACCAATCCGGCTCCCGCCCGAAGGGCTGCCATGGCGGCCATCGCGGCTGCGCCGGTGGTACCCGATTTTCCGGCGATTACCAGTAGGTGACCCGTGGTGCCTTTATGGGCCAGGGGATCTCTGGGGCGCAGGAGCGCATGGGCGGCGTCGGCCGTCATCAGATGCTGGCGGCAACCGACGCCGCGTGCGATGTGCGGGGGAATGCCGATCTCAATCACTTTGAGGCGGCCCGTGTGTTCGGCACCGGGATAGAGCAGGTGCCCCACCTTGGCGAAGGCGAAGGTCGCCGTGGCGTCGGCGGTGATGCAGATCCCTTGTACACGACCGGTGTCGGCATTTAGGCCCGATGGGATGTCAACGGCGAAAATGGGCTTTTTGGTGGCGTTAAGAAACGTGATGACGGACCGATAGTAGCCGCGCACGTCGGCGTTGAGGCCGGTGCCCAACAGGGCATCGATCCAGACCGCAGGTGCTGACATCTGCGCCGCCTGTTGAGTAAAGGCCGCTTGGTCGGGAAGGGCGATCACCGCCACCCCCAGGCGGGAGATCAGCTCCAGGTTGACGCGCGCATCGCCGGTCACTCGCTCGGTCTCGCTGAGGAGATATACCGTCACGGGTATGCCGCGCTGGTAAAGGTAGCGCGCCATGACGAAGCCGTCACCCCCATTGTTGCCCCGTCCGGCCACGACTCCCACCGCACCGCCGTTGGCCTTCCTATAGGTGGTCTCCAAGAAAAAGGCGGTTGCGCCTCGACCGGCGTTTTCCATCAACACCCGACCGGGAAGCCCGAAGCGCTTGATCGTCTCGCGATCCATCTGCTGCATTTCGGCAGCCGTCACCAGGTCCATCTCGCACCTCATGCCACTGGTGGGGTTAAAGTTGGTTTGCCATGGTAACCATATCGCCCACAGCCTTGTGGAGGCCCACGTATAGCGCTTGCGTGATGACGCTGTGGCCGATGAGCAGGTGTTCAATTTCGGGAAGACCGGCGAAAGCGCGGAGATTGTTGTAGCCCAGACCACCGGCGAGCCACGGTCGCAATTTCAGGCGGTGGGCCAGCTTAATGGCATCCACCACCTGCCCGAAGGCCTGTTCGACCTGTTCATCGGAGCCGCCATGGCGATATCCTTGGCTGAAGCTATGGGTATTGAGGACGACGCCGTCGGCGCCCGCCTGCAGCGCCAGTTTGACCTGCTCCGGTTGCGGGTCGATGAAGATCAAGGCCCGAATACCGTTGTTCTGCAAGGCTTTTAGACTGTCTTCGAGCTCCTTGTGATGGACCATCAGGTCGATGCCGCTTCGGGGCACCATAGACAGGGGGTGCACACTGACGAGCACGCAAAGGTCGGGACGCAAATCCATGGCCAGACCAAAAAGTTCCGCGGCCGCTGGGATGGTGATGATCAGTCGGGTATGCACTGTTTCACGGAGAAGGCGCAGATCGCGTTCGGCGATGGGACTGCTCTCAGTGCCGAGGCTGGCCGCCACCCCGGCTGCTCCCGCGATCTGGATGAAGGTGGCGGCGGCAACTGGATCCGGCTCCATCTCTCCGCGGGTCTGACGCAGGGCGCCGACGGGATCCACACTGATGTAGACGCCTGCCATTATGCCTCCCTTTCTCCAGCGGTAGGATCGATCCGGGCCAAAACGGCCTTCAGTTCCTTGGACTTGGCCGCCATCTTAGCAGCATCGGCCGTGTTGCTGACATGATCGTAACCGAAAAGATGCAGTATGCCGTGGATGAGCAGGTCGTCCAATCGCTCTTCGAACGGCATGGCCGCCCCCTCGCTCTCGCTCCGGCAGGTGTCGAGTGAAATGACCACGTCACCGATCAGATGGGGTGTCACCTCGCTGAACGCCCCCTCTCGCATGGAAAAAGCGATGACGTTGGTGGGGCCGCTGCGCTGGAGATATTGCTGGTTGAGGGCGGCGATCTCATCGTCGTCCACCAGCACGATGGACAACTCCCCGTCAGGACAGTCCAAGGCGTTTAAGATGGCCGCGGCCTTCATCTGGACGCTTTCCTGCTGAACGGGCTGTCTTTTTTGACGATTGTCGATCTGAATCTCCATGCTTGGCCTCTCCGCTTTTCCCCTGTGCCAAGGATTGCACTTCGGCGTATTCGATACGGTGATGGTGAATCCCGTTCAAGATCTTATAGAAACTCCGGGCGATACGATGCAGGTCTTTAAGGGTCAACTCACAGTCGTCCAGTTGACCATCAGAGAAAATTTTGTTGATCAGATTCTGCACCAGTCCCTGGATGCGCGCCGGTGTGGGATTTTCCAGGGTTCGCGATGCAGCTTCGACCACATCGGCCAGCATCACCAGACCGGCCTCTTTGGTTTGTGGTTTTGGCCCGGGATAGCGGAAGTCACTGACGTTGACATTTTCCTCCCCCCGCAGCTGTTTGGCCTTCTCAAAGAAATAGCTGATCAAACTTGTTCCATGGTGCTGTTTAATGGCGTCGATGATGGCCGTACCCAGTTTGTGTTGACGGGCGATCTCGACGCCCTCCTTGACATGGGAGCTGAGGATCAGGGCCGACATGCTGGGGGCCAACTTGTCGTGACGATTGCGGCCGTTGGTTTGGTTTTCAATAAAGTAGAGCGGCTTCTTTATTTTGCCAATGTCATGGTAATACCCGCAAACCTTCGCCAGAAGAGGGTTGGCCCCGATCTCCGTTGCGGCGGCTTCCACTAGCGAACCCACGATGACCGAGTGATGGTAGGTCCCGGGAGCCTCGATCATGAGTCTTCTGAGGAGGGGGCGGTCGAGATTGGCGCGTTCTAGCAGGGTGATGTCGGTAGTGTAGTGAAAGAGCATCTCAATGACGGGTGCCACGCCGATGGTGATGATACCGGCAAAGGCGCCACCCATGAAGGCGAAGACCACATTCCAGAGCAGCTGGTACCCGGTGATTTCGCCGAAGTAGAGGTCGATCGCAGTCGCCAGAATCGCATTGACCAGGCCGATCTTCAGACCGGCCTGAATGATGAGTTGGCGCTCCCGGCAGGACTGGGTCCAATAGGCGGCGATCACACTGGAGAGCCAGAAATAGATGAAGAGCTCGAAGCGGTTTTGCAGCATGATGGCGCTGCAAACTGCCACCACCAGCCCGAAGGTATGGGCCAGCGCCGGTCCCAAAAAGAGGCAGACAGTCATGGCGCCACAGGTCAAGGGAATACCGTAGACCAATGAGGCGGCCGGGATCGAGAAGAGGGCGTTGTCCGTCCATGCCTCGGTGAGGATGCCGGCAAACTTGATCACCAGGAGGAGGACCACCAGCACAAAAGCGCAGAACAGAAGATTTCGGTCGTGTTCGCCGCCAACGGCGGGCGTGTGTTGCAGCCCCACGTAGTAGGCCGTTAAGAGCAGACAAATCAGAAGCAGGCCGCCACCGGCCACCCGACTCAGCAACTTTTCGGTGCGGGCTTGCTCCGCCAGCGCCTTCAGCTTGATAATCTGTTCGGCGGTGACCCGTTCGCCTTCGCGCAGCAGCATCTCACCCGCTTTTATCTTGTAAAGAATCGGTTTGGTCTGCACGATGGCCAACTGCTTACGTGCTTCGGTTTCATGACGGTTAAGGCTGATGTTGGGCTGCAGCAGGCGCTGCACCAGGTCCACCACAAGTCCGATGCGGGCGTACGCTTGGTTGACCAGCAGGGGCTGGCCCACGACGCGGACCATGGTTTTCGCCTGGTCGGGACCGTAATACGGGCGCAGGTTCTTCACCAATCGCTCTTTTTGAGAGGGCAACTCCCGCAGCGTGATGCCTTTTTCGGCTTCGCGCAGCAAGAGCTCTTTGTTGGCCACGATACCGTTGCCCATGATCTCGGTGAGAATGCGCACAATGTCGCTTTGCAGTTCATGGGAGAAGGCGGCCTGTCGGAGCAGGTCGAAGGCACCTTCGCTAATTGTGAGTCCCAAGACGGATTCGAAAGCGTTTTTGTGATCGCCAACGGTCTCGCCGGCTGGATCGGGATAGGGCGTTTGCGTGTCCGCACTGGCATCGAACCCCAGGTCAACGACCTCGTCCGTGGACGGTATGCGCTGGCGCATCTCCTTGAAGGCGGTCTCCACGCGCTGGACCAGATTGACCATCAGGGTGGTATCGTGGTCGTAAACCGTCAATACTGCTTCGGCGGCTTTTCGCTGCAGCTCCCTGGAAGCTGCCTCGTCTTCGATGAAAAAATCTTGGGGCGCCTTAATGTCATGCTCGACGACGTCGCCCGGAGCATAGCTGTATCGGCGGATGGAAAGGCTAGGGTAAAGGAGCAGCAGAAAGAGTCCCAGGCATAAGGACAGCAGCAGCCAGGGAAGGTAGGGGCGCGATGCGGCGGCCTTGTTCTTGGGATCGCCGCTGCGCTCGCCTCTATCGGTTTTGCGAGGCTTGCTGGGTGTTCTCAATATTCTCATATGCTCGAATGACATCTTGCACAAGGCGATGGCGGACCACATCACGCTTGGAGAAGAATACGAATGCAATTCCCTCTATATTTTGTAAGATTTGCTTGGCTTGCACCAGTCCCGAGGCCTTCTCCGACGGCAAGTCGATCTGGGTGATGTCCCCGGTGATGACCGCTTTGGAGCTGAAACCGATTCGGGTCAGGAACATCTTCATTTGCTCCGATGTCGTATTCTGGGCCTCGTCCAAGATGATAAAGCTGTCGTTGAGCGTCCGGCCGCGCATGAAGGCCAATGGGGCCACTTCAATCGCCCCCTGCTGCATCAGGGCAGAGGCTTTTTCAAAGCGTAACATGTCGTGCAGGGCGTCGTATAGAGGGCGCAGGTAAGGATTTACCTTTTCGGCCAAATCCCCCGGCAGAAAGCCCAAGGCCTCTCCTGCTTCCACGGCTGGCCGTGTAAGGATGATACGGCTGACGATGCCCTTGGTCAATGCGGAAACCGCCATGGCCATGGCCAGGTAGGTCTTGCCGGTGCCCGCCGGACCGATGCCGAAAACGATGTCGTTGTTGCGAATTGCGTCGATGTAGGCCTTCTGGCTCTGGCTTTTTGGGGTGATGGCCCGCTTTTTGGCGGTGATATAAACGGAGTCCAGAAAGATCGATTTGAGATCGGCGCGGTGATCTTTACTGAGGATGCGCAGGGCATATTCCACATCGTTGGGATAGATCGGATACCCCTCTTTGATGAGGGAATAAAGCTGTTCGAGAACATTGCGTGCAAGGGCTGTATCTTCGACATCGCCCGCAATAAACGCATGGTTGCCCCGGGCGTTGATGATCACGTCCAGGCGTCGCGCAATGGTCTTTAGATGGCTGTCCTGCTGTCCGAACAGTTGGCGTGCGATATCCGCATTGCCGAAGGTGAGTTTGATCTGTTTATCATCCGTCAAGGTTTGCCTGTTCCCCATGCCAAATTGGCGGACCTAGTTCTCGAGTATCGTGGCCATTGGCGCTGATCCGGCACCGTGCCTATGCTATATTGGACAGGCCGTCAAGCGATCTGTTAACGCTGTGATGCACCAATCTGATTCGGCCAGACCCTAACCAACTTTATACGTGAATGCAAATGGGCTCACAAACACCTGCATTCTCTCCTTGAAGCTATGGACGAATGGGGGAAGCGCCACTACGGCCAACGATGGGTTCCCAGCCCTGATTTCCGTAAGTGGAAAAGGCTTGACGGGTGACTATGCACTTGCTACTCAGCGGTTCCATCTGCTCCATGGCCCTCCAGTTCAGGGGAATTCATGAACCCATTCGATATTCTCATCATTATCATTATCGTGGTCACTCTGATTCGGGGGGTCTTTCGCGGTCTGGTCAAAGAGCTGGCTTCCATCATCGGCGTCCTGGGCGGATTTTATGCGGCTTACAGCTACTATCCCTTTCTTGGTCAGCCCCTTGGCCGTTGGATACCACAGCCGGGTTGGGCCAATATCGTCAGCTTCCTCATCATTTTCACCGTCATCTATCTGATCGTCAGCATCCTTGGGGTCATCATCAAGTACCTGCTCAGCATTGCCTTCCTGGGGTGGGTGGACCGGCTTTGTGGAACCCTTTTCGGAGCCTTTAAAGGCGTCCTGATATGTGCCGTGCTATTGGTGGCGCTGATAGCCTTTCTGCCGGCCAGTTCCAATATTGTGCGGGCCTCAATGCTATCCCCCTACGTCAAGAAGATTGCCCACCCCATGGCCCGTATGGTGACCAAAGAGATGCGTCAACGCTACAATCACAACGCTGAAGAGGTGGAAAAGACGTGGCGCCAAAAGCAAAATTAACCTCTCCGCCCTCCCACCCAATACCGGCCAAACGCTTCATCGAAAGCCTTACACCAATCGCGGCCCTCAGGGAGTTGATCGCAACCCTGCGCGGTGACGGCGGCTGCCCCTGGGACCGCCAGCAGACACCCGAAAGCGTTACGACGTATCTTCTCGAGGAGGCTTACGAACTGGTGAGCGCTGTGGAAGCAGGGGAGCATAGCGCCATTGAAGAGGAACTGGGAGACGTGCTGTTTCAGGTGTTATTTATGGCGCAGCTGTTTGAGGAGCACGGCCTCTTGGATCTTGCAGCGGTGGCCGAGCGCAATCGTACCAAAATGATGCGACGCCATCCCCATGTCTTCGGAGACGAGACCATCGCATCCGCTGGCGACGTCAAACTGCGCTGGGCGGAGATCAAGGCGGTCGAGAAAGAAACGAACGGGCAATCACGGCAATCCATTGATATCCCAACCAAACTACCGGCACTGCTCAAGGTTTGCCGGTATTTTGAGCGTCTACCTGAAAAACCCCACCCCAGTGAGCCGCTCGGAGAGGCGGTTGCGGCACTCAATAAAGTGGCGGCCGCAACTAATGTCTCGAAATCCCATGCGACCGATCTGGGTGCGGTGGATGCTGTTGAGACCGCTGGGGATGCCCTCCTCCACCTCGTCCATGCGATTCTTCGGATGAATCAGCATCCCGAAACCCTCCTTCACCGGGCCCTACGCAAGCGATTGGCGCCACATCCCGACTGAATAGAATATCGGAACATTTCTACAGATTTATACAGGGTGTGACCCAGGTAGATTCGCTGCGGAGCCAGGAAACCGCCATGTTCAGCGGCAGCGGTCCTCATTGCCCATGAAGTTTGATTGAGGTGGAGATCGGGGTAAGCAATACCTCACCGGCCGCGATGCCGCTCAGCATGAAGGGACAGTGCGGCATCCCCGTGACGTTACTAGCGGAGAATGGGGCGGCAGGATTCCCCCATGACTCAGCGGGGTAGGAGTTGGGCTTCTTGAGAGCCCAGACAGAGTCATGGTGGGGCATGGCCATTCAAGGATGACCATTCGTTCGGTTGGTACGGTGCGAGATGCCCTTTAGACCATTTCGTCAACGGGCTTTTTCGCTGGCGGCAGCCTGAAAATCAAGTCGCCATTGTTGTTGTACTTCTCGTAGATGACGCGGCCTTCCTCAAAGGTGTGGGCGCTGTTTTTCTTCGCCTCCTCTTCTTCGGCGGCCGTTTTCTTGCTAAGTTCGGCGCTATCCTGCGCCGATTCGATCGGCCGGTCCTCCCTTACCTTCTGCTCCTTTTCGATGAGCGCTTTTTTCTCCTGTGCGACAACGGTGTTCTCCGGCCGCCCCAAGTTCTGCACCGATGATGGTCCAACACTGTCCAACATGACTAGATCCCCCTTTTACCGTTCTGGCGCCACCTTGAAGCCGATTCTGGCGGAAGCCGTAGATGCCCCCGGTAGGCTGGCGGTTGATTCTCAACTCGCACGTCAATTGGCGTCTGATTGTGAATCTGCTGCGCCCTCTTTTTTTGCCAATTCCACCAGGTGATTCATCAGGGCGCTGGAATCATCCACTGGCATGGCATTTGTTACCTTGCGATTCTCCTGATCCAAGGTGTTGAAAAAAAACTGTTTCCCTTTATTGGGGGCGGGGGATAAAGGATGATGGAGGGGTGTGCCTTCGGGGGTGGGCGATTCTGGCCCAGGCGCAAGCTCTCCGTATGTGCGGATGCGATCCAGGATTGTCGACGAGACCCGTTCGAAGACGCTCTCGCGAGAATCCCCTCCGCTGAGGGTTACACGATCCAGCTCGGCTTTGAAAGCAGATTGCTGGGGCGTAGGTGCCGCCGTCCGGCCTTGACTGAGCTGACGGCGATAGACATTGAGCACGTTGTGAATCTGATAGCTATGAATATCCACTTTCACTACCTCCGAACCCCTTATCGGCCTGGGTGACTTCTGCTTTAGGTTTTTTTGCCATTAAAAAACCCACCTCCATTATCGGACGATGGAGATGGGCTTTAACTAAATGGCTGTAATATCGGGCTGGTGGAACCACTTCGATCAATTTCAAAGGACCCAGCAATAGCCCCTGTTAATCATCGAAATCCCCCTCGGGTCCTTTGTCCGATACGATCGATTTGGCCCGTTCAATTATCAGATCGCGGGTCCACTGGGCAGGATCCTCGATTCGTTCAGCCCTTGGGCCCGGATCGAAACTGCCCGCCTGGTTGATCGCGTCAATGGCGTGGGGCGCCGTGTCGGTGGCGTCAAATACCTCTGTCAGCAGGTTGAAGACAAAATCCTCCACACGTTTGGCCATGCGATCCCGGTATCGCTTCTCCTGACCGAGGAATTTGTTTTCAAATGGTAGGTTGAGTTTCTTGAAATTCCCACCAGAAAGCCCATTTTTGGCGGCGTAGGTCAGCATCTCTTCCCACAGGGTGGCGTTAACGCCCTCCCCCCTAATCTTAATAAATTGTCCCGCCTCATCGAGTTGGGCATTGCCGTCATCATTGACCTTCAGTCCCCACGAGATCATTTGCAGGGCGGTGGCCACGTTGGCTTTGGTGGTGCGTGTCTTGTCACGGATCTCACGGAGCCGCTCGGAGCTGTTGCCCGATGTGCCGTGCTGGGCACCGGAAACGCGATAGGGCTCTAATGCGGCGTGAATCTCGGCGGTCAGGTCTACCTGAATCCCTTGGCCGCTCGCCTCGATCCCGTGGGTGGTGCCATTGTTGAGGGCAATCCAGGTGGGGTAGATCTCATGGGCATTGAGACCCTGGATAAGGAACAGCGCTTCCTCTACGGTGGAAAGCCCCAGTTTGCCTTTTATCTCACCAACTTCTGTTTCGAGGCTGGCCCACTGCGGGACGAAGGGCCTCAGCGCGATGCTGGCCAGCAGGTTTTGGTCGTCCGGCAGGTGGGAGGCATCGATGGCGATGGAGGTGATGCCGGCATCAAAAATGGAGGGGATTTCAGCCTTGGCAGCGGTGATATCGGCCTCTCCCTTGATACCGTAATGATCGGCGTGCAGCGCGATGGGGATGGTGATCCCCATCTCGTTGCAGAGAGCGTCCACCTGGCGGGCGATATTCCAATAGTTCACCGGACAATAGGCCGCGGCGCCCCCTTCCGATTTGGCGATTTCGATAATCAGCGCTGAATTGGCCCGCTGGGCGGCCCGCAGCACCCCGCGAATGATGAGGTGGCTACGACCATTGGCGGCGATGGAGATTGCCGAACCCTTTGCGAGCATTGCTTTATCAATGAAGCCGCCACTGACCAGCAAGGCCTGCGAATTTGGGAAGAGGCGTTGGATATTGGGCGGCCGTCCCACCTTCAGGGCCATTTGAAATGCTTGCGATGAGCCACTCATGGATGAAGCCATTTTCACCTCCTTGATGAAGGCGATGAGGGCGGGGGCCTCTCATCGGTTTTTCTCGATTTTTTCGGAATGAACCGGTCTTAACCAGTTTGCTTACTGGGACTGAACAATGTCGGGGGGCGGCGTTTTAACGGCCTTGTTAAAGGCGTCGACCTCAGCCTTGAGCGCTTTGGCTTCGGTTTCATAGGTGGCGATCTCGGTCTGCAGAGCCGTTACCTTTGCTTGGAGGGCGTTTTGTTTCTCCGGCGTGTCTGCCATTTGACGCAACACTTCGATTTCGGCTTTCGCGCTCATGAGACGTTCATATTCGGTTTTCAATTTCTCCTGGCGGGTCACCAAGGCTTGTCGTTTCTCCTCAAGAAATGTGACCGCTTCCTTTGCCCGTGTGGCAGCTTCTGTCGCCGGATCTGCATCCGCGGCCGCCGGTGCCGGCGGCTGGGGGGGCTGAACATCAGAGTAAGCCTCCACTTTATCCCGCTGGTCCAGCGGTACCTGACTGAGATCGTCGGTGAAATGGATGGAACCGTCCTCACCGGTATAGCGATAGAACTCCGCCCAGAGGCCGCCGGGAAACATGAGGCTGCCGGCTAGGAGGAGGCCGCCAAGCACGCAGAGTTGGATGCCTAGGCCACGCATGGGACCGCCTTTCGTTAAAGAATGCCGGAATCCGAATGGCTGGCTCTTTGCAGAGCCGTAAACACCTGCTATTATACGGATCCCGATGTTTATGTGTCAAGTCGCAGGCACTTGAATGACGATTCTAATGTCCTGTTTACGCTACAACTTTTCCATATCTGCAACTTACCAGGAGCAGCAATGAAGATCTTGGCTCACCATCCCGTGGCTGGCAGTCCCCTCATCGGTCTGGTCATCATCTGCAGTCTGTTGATGGCCTGTGCACTGGCACCGGAGGGTGGTCCTGCCCAACCGAAGGTTGACACCGAGGCGGACGCGCTGTTTCAGGACGCCGAGGCCCGTTTTGATGCCGGCGACTTTGCGGCGGCGATCGAGGGATACAACACCTACCTGCTTCAGGCCCCCCAGGGCAGGTGGGCCGCCGCCAGTCTGATAAAAGTCGGCGCCGCCTACCAACGTCTGGAGCGCCCGCTGGATGCATTGAATAGCTATCAGCGAGTTTTGACAGAGTTTCCCGATGCGCCTTATGCCACCGACGCCTATCTTGAAATGGTTGAACTTTACGCTCAGACCCACCGCTTCGATCAACTCCTCGAGCTGACCCCGCCTAAGGGGCAGGAAATGTTGTCTCCCGGTCAGAAGGTGCGTCTGTTCACATTGAGAGGTGACGCTTTCCTGGCCCAGGGATATCCTGCCGATGCATATGTCCAGTATCGTGCTGCTCTGGATCTCGACGGGGATACCCTCACCCCGACCGAGGCCGCGTTGACCGTGGCCGCTCGTCTCGAAGAGAGCGTCCGTCAACTCAATCTCGCAGAGAATCAACTCTTTCTCGAGGGAGAAAGCCATCACGGCATCCATGCCCTCCTGCTCTATTACCTGGGCCTGCATCAGGCCGATGCGGGGCAGCCCGACAAAGCCGTTGAGACCCTCTCCAGTTTCGCCGGTCGCTATCCCGACCACCCTTATATCGGCCGCGCATTCACATTAATGGAGGAATTTTCCCACCACCAACAGTTTGCACCCTTCACCATCGGCTGCCTGCTGCCGCTCAGTGGTCCCTATGCGGCCTATGGCAAGCGCGCTTTGCAAGGGATCGAGTTGGCCCTGAGTGATTGGTCGACTCAAAATTGGCATCCCATGCGATTGGTGGTGCGGGATTCCCGCGGCGAGACGCACACCGCCTTGGAAGCATTGACGGCACTGGCAGAAGAGGGAGTGGGGGCCGTCATCGGCCCCATGGTCACCGCAGAGGCGGTTGCGCCAAAGGCGCAGGAGATGGGTCTGCCCATCGTCGCTATGACGCAGAAAGCCGGCGTCGCCGGCATCGGTTCCTACATTTTTCGCAACTTCATGACGCCAGAGATGCAGATGCAGGCACTGGGGGCGTATGCAGTGGAGACCCTCGGGCTGAAGCGGTTTGCCATCCTCTATCCCCGGGAGCCTTACGGTGAGCGGTTTATGCAGCAGTTCTGGCGGGCCGTAGCCGCCCGTGGAGGGGAAGTGACGGCGGTAGAAGCCTATGATCCAAAGAATACCGACTTTGCCCGCCCCATCAAACAGCTGATCGGCGAGGCCGTTCCCGTCGATAGGCGTCTCTCGGCACCCGCCCGTGTGCAGGATCCCCGGCTGCAGGCCAATGCGCGGCGTGGCGATGGGCCGCAGACCTTGGCCCAGCACTTGTTTGCCTCGCCCACGGCATGGATAATGGATGGCTACCGCACCACCGCTACCAGTCCCGTCGGCGCCACCGCCCTTGAAGACGCTGGCCGGATGGCGGTGACCGCCAAGTTTGAGGCAATCTTTCTACCCGATTCCCCGCGCAAGGCCGGTCTTATCATTCCCCAACTGGCCTATTACGACATCCGCCATGCCCAGCTATTGGGGACCAATTTGTGGCATTCGCCCCAACTGCTCGAAATGGCCCGCAAGTATGTACAGGGGGCCATTTTCACAGATGGCGTTCACTTTGAAACGGAGCAGACGGTCAAGGATGCGTGGCCGGATCCGGCACACGTTTTTCGAACAGCATTCAAGACCATCTACACCGGCGAGCCGGACCTCATTGCCGCCACTGCGTACGATACGGCCGAAATTCTCTTCGCCATCTTTTCTGAATCGGAGATTCGATTGCGCCGCGATATTAAAAACCGCCTCAATTTGGCGGGCCCCTTTCCCGGTATCACCGGGCAAACCACCTTCAGCCCCATCGGAGAGGCCCAGAAAGCCCTTCACCTCCTCCAGATCCAAGGGCGACGCTTCGTGGAGTTGCAGCGTCTGCTGGCGCCCCCCTCTGGTCCGTTGCCGACCGACCCGCCAATGCAGCAGGATCTATTTTCGATAGATGGGCGTTATTCAGGGTATATTGATTAATAGTGGCCCGCCGGAAACGACGGTCAGAAGCTGCAGCTATTTCTAAGAGAGCCCTGTCCCGTGGATTCCAGCACGGTGGTCCAAAGCTTCCCCCTCGGGTTGACCTGCTTGCGTTGGCCCACCGACAGCTTCATGGGGATGTGAACGAAGTGGTTGTTCCAATGGCCGATGATCATGTCCGTCTTGCCGGCAATGCCCGCGTGTACTGCGTCGCGACCTAAGAAGCCACAGAAAACGCTGTCGTTGGCGTTCGCCGGCAGACTGCGGATCATGTAACTGGGATCGATATATTTGAGGGTGGTTTTTACCCCTTTGGCATCAAAGTAAGCCTTGATCTGCTCCTTCAGATAGAGACCGATGTCTTTGAGTCGGATATTTCCCGAAGCGTCGGTTTCCAGGCCGGCGTCCGCAAAGAACTTCTGTCCTGCCCCCTCGGCGGCCACAATGACGGCATGCCCTCTCTCGGCGAGGCGATTTTCAAGTGCAGCCAGTAACCCACAATCCCCTTTCAGGTCGAAATCCACTTCGGGGATTAAAACAAAATTCACATCCTGCTGGGCCAGAGACGCCGTAGCCGCGATGAAGCCGGAATGGCGGCCCATGAGCTTGATCAGGCCTATCCCGTTGGGGTAGCCCCGGGCCTCGTTGTGCGCCCCGATGATGGCTTGGGTGGAGACCTCTACCGCGGTATCGAAGCCAAAGGAGCGTGACACCATGTAGATATCGTTGTCGATGGTTTTGGGAATCCCGATGACGCTGATTTTCAGCTTGCGTTCCGCCACGGCGGCCGTGATCTTGTGCGCGGCCTTGAGGGTCCCGTCCCCACCAATCATGAAGAGGATGCCGATATTGAGCCGCTCCAGACAATCTACGATGGCCTCGATATCCTGGGCCCCCCGGCTGGACCCTAGAATGGACCCGCCCATATCGAGGATGCCGCTGACCATGGAGGGGGTCAGATCTAGCCAATCATGGCCATACTCCGGAATGAAGCCTTCCAGCCCGTAGCGTATACCGTAGATATTGCGGACGCCATAGTGGTAGTAAAGTTCCAGGACGATGGCCCGGATGATGTCGTTGAGCCCCGGGCAGAGCCCGCCGCATGTGACCAGGGCGCAACGCAGTTTGCTCGGATCGAAATAGACCTTTTTACGGGCGCCGGCCAACTCCAGCGAGCGGATCGTTTCGTTGGACGCGTGGGCTCGAAGGATCTCCGCGGTCTGGATGACGGAGAGAATCTGGGCCTTGTCGTCCACAAAGCTTTGGGGCTCTGCGGTTCCCGAAATGCCTCCTAGGGGAGACTGAATTTTGGCTTCTCCAAGGGATGCGATTTCAGCCTTGGCAGTGGTCAACTCCATTGTCTCCTCCGATCTCTTTCCGTGCTGCCCTCAAGCATGGGCTGCCGCCCATTGCGCAGCCGGACATGCTGCCATCGTTCCTCAACCGTTTTTGCCATTGAATTTGAACTCACCTTTGCCAAGTATGTCATGCAGGTGCAGAATCCCGCGAAGTTGGTTGTCGCGATCGACGATGGGCAGGACGGTGATCTGGTGGGTCTCCATCAAATTGAGGGCGTCGTAGACTGCCGACTCCGGGAAGAGCGTCTTGGGGTTTGGCGTCATGACATTTTCCAATGTCGCTTGGAAGGGCGCCTCCAGCCGTGCGAAGCAGCGCCGCAGATCGCCGTCGGTAACGATCCCCGCCAGACGGCCGTCGGCATTCATCACCAGGAGGGCGCCCAACCCGCCGCGGTCCAGAATTGTGATCGCTTGTCTCAGGTCCGCGCCGGATCTCACCCATGGAACCAATTCGGCCGGCAGCATCAGTTCGGCCACTCGGGCGGCCAAGCGCTGACCCAAGGCGCCGGCCGGATGAAACCGCTTGAAGTCGGTGCTGTTGAATTCTTTACGGTTCATCAGCACCACTGCCAAGGCGTCACCCATGGCCAGCATGGCGGTGGAACTGGCTGTCGGTGCCAGCCCCATCGGGCAGGCTTCCTTGGCAACGCCGGTGTCGATGATGAGATCGCAATGGCTGGCCAGAGTAGATTTTCGCCCGCCGGTGAACGCCGCAACCCGGCAGCCGATGGCGCGCACACTCGGCAGCAGCAGGTTGATCTCTTCGGTTTCACCGCTGTTGGAGAGCGCGATGAAAATGTCATCGGCACTGACCATACCCAAATCGCCGTGCATGGCCTCGACGGGGTGTAGGAAGAGCGCTCGGGTGCCGGTGCTATTGAGGGTGGCCACGATTTTACGGCCGATGAGGCCCGATTTGCCCACGCCGCCGACGATGACCCGACCGCCGCTCCCCATGATCAGATCCACCAACTTCGCAAAATTCGCGTCCAGTCGCTCCACAAGCCCCATGATTCCCTGCGCCTCAATGGCGAGAACCGAGCGGGCTTCGGCGAGGCTGCCGCTATGGTGAGTGATGTTGACCTTGGCGGATGCAGTCATATCGGACCGATCGGGGAATGCTGTGTCTCTTCGTTAAACGCGATTGGCAATTCGGCCGTGGCCGATATGTGCCAAAGCACGGCACTTCGCCGGCGCTGTTATATCGGCTTCGTTATAACCTCAACATCTCGGGGATTCAACCGTTTATAGCGACGCGGAAGGTGACGCTGCGAAGGAGTTGGTCATCGCCCGTCGGGGCAACGGCGTCTGCAGCATGGCTGCTGACACCGATTGCTTGGAGGTGGTGGGCGGGGACCCCCTGACGAATGCAGTGCTCGCGTACCACCTCGGCCCGTCGTTGGGCCAGGATCAGATTCTTGGCGCGCGTGCCGCTTTCGTCGGTATGCCCCAAAATGGTGACGTGGATGTCGATCCCCGTTTCATCGGACAGTGTCGCCAGGTGCTTGAGCGTGGCGACCACATCGGAAAGGATGGAGGCGTTGTCGGCGTCGATCTCGAAGGCGCCCAACGGGAAGTAGATGGTTTTGACCGCTAGCCGGTCGGCCTCTGTGCGTGCTTTAATGAGGTCCAAGTCCTTCAGTGCTGCCATATCGATGCTGGTCACGGCGGGAACCCCGGCCGCCATCTGTCGGGCCGTCGCGATCCAACGATGGCGGGCGAACCCCGATATCTTCAGTCGGCCGTCGGTGAACGCCAGGCTGACGCTTTTGGGGGGGGCGAGTCGCTGTCGGATCCGTCGCAGGGTCAGCTCCGGCGAGAGATCGTGGTAATCGCGCCAGTGCCAGACCACCTTGTCGGAAGGCAGTTCACGCGCTGCCAGGAGGGCCTGAGGCGAGGCGGCCATCGGATCGCGCAGGCCATATATGTGGCGGATCCCGTCTCGCCTATCCACTCGGGTCACGACCAATCCCTGCTCTTGGTTGAGCTCTTCGATGAAATGATGCCAGCGCTGTTCCCGCTGCCACAACCAGACACTGCCCCAAGCGACCGCTCCCGCTAGCAGCAGGAGCAGCACCACCGTGAGGGGTGCGAGGCGCCGCTCTTCCACTTGGAATTGGGCCTGGATGCAGGCGTCCAGACGTGGCCTGAGATCTGCGAATCCTCGATTGTCGCCGGCGAAGCTGTCGAGTAGGGCGGCGTGGGTCACCTGAACGCTCTCCAGAATTTCGCGCAGTTGGGTGCGCAGATCTACCGGCGGGGTGCCGCGGATAACCGCCGCAAGGCTGATTTCAGTGCTTTGCTCGATCCAGATGCTGCGGTCGGCACCCATGCGCAAGGTGTTGAGGCTTGCCTCCCCCTGGGAGGCGAAGGAGTCGCGCACGAAGTCCTGAATGGCCGTCAGCATACTGGAGATCAGATCGGGGTCCTGGGCGATGGCGTCCGGCGGTACGATATGCTCCAAGACCAACCCGGACGCCCGATGAATGAGATAGACCTGCTCCACCTGGTAGATGAGGGTGTGCAGGAGCACCACCTCTGCAAAAGTACGTCCCGTCGTGAGGGCCTCGATGCGCCATTTGATGCCGCGCAGGGTGAAGGTGTGGTCGATGACCTTGTTGAAAGACTGGATCATCCCCATGAGGGTGGAGACGATGGCCCGGCGAATGGCCGGCCCCATGACAGGGAAGATGGCATCGACGATCTGCTGGGGGTTGCGGCGCACAGATTGTCTGAGCGCCTGCTCCACGGTGGGCTGGAGGGCCTGCCCCAATCGCTGGTCATCGCCGCCGCGCAGGTGGATGGCATCGGGGAGGTGACGCGCCATCTCACGCGTGCGTACTTCGGGTGTGTCCAGGCGATGGCGCAGGTCGGTCAGGGCCGAGCGCTCGGGGGCGATGAGCAGCCGCCTGAGCGTTTCCAAATCTTCCGATGGCACCGCCCCTCCCGCTGCATCTGCTTGCGGTAAGGCTTCGCGGTCGGAACTGGATACCGGCTCGGCAGCGGGCGCTTCAGCGCCGGCGCTCCTTTCGCGGCCTTCCTCTTCCGGAGGTGCCGCCTTGTTCTTGGGGGGTGGCGGGGCCATGGCCGAGTGGAATTACTCCGTTTCGGATACCAGGCTGTTGAGGGTAGGTTCATCCGACAGGCGAACCGCCAACTCGACCAGAAAGCTGGACAAAGCGGCGCGGTCTACTTTCTCTCCCTGAAGGGTTCCCATGGCCTTTTCAAGGTTCATGGCCGCCATATCGGCCTTGGCCTGTATCTCCTCCGCTAGCGCTTTGGACTGATCGAGTAGCTGCTGGCGCAGCTCTCGGGTATTCTCTCCGAGCTGGTTGTCGAGGGCTTCAATGCGGCTGTCGACAGCGGTCAGCTTGGATTTGAGTTCCTCCTGTAAGGCCTCGTTGGCAGCGCCGCGGTTCTCCTGCTCCTTCTTGAGACGGGCGGAGAAGGACTCGATCTCGTGGCGGATATATTCTTCAAGTGTATCAAAACGCTTTTTGAGGTCGTTGCGGATGTCTTCCGTCTCCCGGCCCACCCGCTCCTCCAGTCGCGCAAAACGCTTCTCGAACTCCTTCAGCTGGTTTCCGAACAGAATGTCCCGGATCTTCTCCATGCTGTTGGCATCGGTGAGGGGGGTGGCGGCTGACGTGCCGACGGCCTCAGAGGGCGCCTTGGCGCCTCCCTTTTTGACCTCTTTTTTTGCCATGGCCTGTCTCCTTCTTCGATTGGTCCGTGTTGTGGGCGTGCGTCGCTTTTTGCCGGTTGTGAGGGATGCCGGCTGGCTCCATGACGCGGGTCAGGCGACCTGAGTGCGGTGGGGACGTGATTCCATCATTATATCAGAAGGTTCAAGTTGACATGATTCCCAAGGCAAAGTCAATCGGAAAGTCGCATCCGGTCGCCCTATCTATTTGTAGCTTTTTGCAAATCTCGCAAAGCGGTGCTATGTTTTGCTTCATGATTGCCATCAAGAAGAAAATTTGCCTCCTCGGTACTTTTGCCGTCGGAAAGACCAGTACGGTGGAGCGTTTTGTTTATAGCCGCTTCAACGAACGCTATCTCACCACCATCGGCGTCCGGGTCAGCCAGAAACTGATGCCGCCGATGGCGGTGCCGGGCAATAGTGCCAAGGTGCAGGTCAACCTCTTGATCTGGGACATTGCCGCCATGGACCGGTTCGACGCCGTGGTGGAGAATTACTACCGCGGTGCTGCCGGTGCCATCGCGCTGGGCGACCTCACACGGCCAGATTCCTTTGGCCAGTTGGCTGAGATTTGCAGCCGCTTCCGTTCCATCAATCCCGAGGCGGCGCTTGTGATCGTGGGCAACAAAAGCGACCTTCAGCCCCCCAATGCAGACACTGCCGTGGAGATTGATCAACTGGCGCAGCAGTTTGGCGCCCCTGCCTTCACCACCAGTGCCAAGAGCGGCGAAAATGTGGATGCGGTCTTTTCACGCTTGGTCCGGGAGATGGGGGCGCCGGTGTGAATCCATTGCTGAAACAGATCCTTGCTGCGCGCCGCATCGCCCATTGGCAATTTGACGCCGATTTGAACATCGTCGCCCGCGATCGGCTTGCCAAGACGATGCCGTCCCTCGGCAATGAGCCAGGCGGTTCGCTGCTGGCAGCCTTCCCAGAGTTGGTGGGTAGTGAGGATGCCTTGATGGCCGTGATACGGGGTGAGCGCAAGGATCTCCGACTTGAATACGTCAATCGCAATGCCACCGATGGCGACCCCTCCTACTGGCACTTGATGGTGCTGGCGGATAGGGCCACCGATGGCGGCATTCTCCTCGCGGAGGAGGTCAGCAAACTGGCCCGTCTTCAGCAGGCCTACAATCAACAGCGATACGAACATGTACTCCTGCGCCAGCATGCCGCCCTGAGGGGCCGCTTTCTGATGGACAGTATCTTGGGTGACTCGCCGGCCATCTGCGATCTGCGCGACAAGATCAAAACCCTCAGCAAGGTGCCCACTGCCACTGTGCTGCTCCTGGGTGAAAGCGGGACCGGAAAGAACCTGACCGCCCGCGTGATCCACCACAGCGCCATGCCGCCGGATGCCCCCCTGGTGGAGATCAACTGCGGTGCACTCCCCGACAACCTCATCGAAGCGGAACTCTTCGGTGTCGAAAAAGGTGCCTTTACCCATGCAACCGCTTCGCGGGTGGGATTGCTGGAGGAGGCCGCCGGTGGATCGATATTTTTGGATGAGATCGGCGAACTGCCCCTCAATCTCCAGGCCAAGCTTCTTTCGGCGCTGGAATCCAAGACCATCCGGCGCCTCGGCAGCAATAGAGCGATTCGCGTTAACGTTCGCATTATCGCCGCCACCAACCGGGATCTGCAGGCCGAGGTGGCCGCGCAGCGCTTCCGCGAAGATCTGTTTTACCGCCTCAACGTGGTCTCGCTCACCATGCCGCCCCTGAGAACACTCGGCGAAGATATCCTCACCATCGCCCATCACCTGCTCGCGGTCTTCAATATGGAGTTCAAGAAGAAGGTCGACGCCTTCACAGCCGCCGCCGAGGAGAAGTTGCGCCACTACCATTGGCCAGGGAATGTCCGTGAGCTGAGCAACTGCATTGAGCGGGCGATGATCTTTGCCCAGGGTACTGCCATCGATGCACCGGAATTGATTCTCAGCGAAGGAATTCGGGTTGCCGCCGAATCGGTGAATGATTGGTCGGTGCCCGCGGACGGGATCGACCTGGATACCGTCGAGCGACAATTGATACTCTCCGCTCTGGAGCGCGCCGGTCGCAACAAGAGCAAGGCCGCCCGTCTTTTAGGCCTGTCACGCGACACTCTGCGCTATCGACTGGAAAAATACAATATCACCTAAGCCTCTCCGGACCTCATTGCGTGCCAGGGGATCAACTTGGCAAGGCTTTTGCGGTTACCTCCGGTAGCAATGTGGAGGTGACCCGTGAAGGTGGTATGTCCAGCCTGTGACGTCAAACAAAATATGCGCCCCGATGAGTTGATGGGCCGATTCTTTATCTGCCGCCGATGTGGCCAGATAAGTCGCTGGGAATCCACGTCTACCAAGTCGCAGAATCGCGGTCCAGGTGCTCCCTCGCGCAAGCGGGCTGCTCCGCAGCGGCCGCGACGCGTCCGGCCGCAACAGACCTGATGCGGAAGGGACGTCACCAGCGCTGCTGGGTCAAATCCCCCCATGTGGTGGAATTCCCCCGTCCCGTTGAGGATGTCGGCATTGCTACAGAAGGCTTCAGCGCGTTATCAGCGCTTCCAGCAGGCGCTCCGCCCGATATGAAGGGATTCCATGGCGGGAGCGATCTGCGTGGCATCCAATTTGATAATCAAACCTTGCATTTGCGGTTGAGGCGCTTACCTTGCGAATCAATCCACAAATTGAACCACTTCCCTTCGAACCACCCCTAACCAACGCAGACCCCAATTACGGAGGAGAGAAGATGAAAAATTTGTTGAAACTTTCGATTTTGGTGTTGGCGGCGGCGGGCCTGGCAGCCTGTGCCGCCCCCCAGTCCATGGCACCTTTCAGTCCCCAAAAAATCGACGCCGAAGGATACGCCCAGAAAGTGGACAATCTGCTGGTTGTCCTGGACGCCTCGTCCTCCATGGGGAATCTGGACAACGGCTATCGAAAATATGACCTGGCCACTGGCGTTGTCCAACGCCTCAACCAGACCCTGCCAGCGCTCGACCTGACCGCCGGATTGCGCACCTTCGGACATGCCGCCAGTATTAGCAAGGCCCCCACGATGCTGGCCAGCGGCATGGCGCCCTACACCAAAACACTCTTGCCCGATGGACTGGCCAAAGTGCCCAAAGCCGGCGGCGTTAGTCCGCTATCCACTGCGCTGGACGCCGCTGGCCAGGAACTTGGCGGGCTTCGAGGCAAGACGGCCCTCATCGTGATCTCTGACGGTGCAGACATGGGTATGGCACCGGTGGCCGCTGCCGAAGGCCTGGTGAAGGCCTATGGAGACGATCTTTGCATTCAAAGCGTTCAGGTGGGCAAGGATCCTGCGGGTGCCCTCCTGATGGAGAAGATTGCCGCGGCATCCAGCTGTGGAGGATTCCAGAACGCCGATGCCATCCTCACCAGCGGCGGCATGGCCAGTTTTGTGCAGAACGTATTTCTGGGTGAGAAGTTGGACAGCGACGGCGACGGCGTGGCCGATGCCATGGACCAATGTGCCGGAACGCCGGCCGGTGTGATGGTCGATGGCAATGGTTGTCCTGTCGATACGGATGGCGACGGCGTGGCCGACTACTTGGACAAATGCCCCGACACGCCCGCTGGTGCGGCGGTTGATGGCAATGGCTGTCCCGTCGATACGGATGGCGATGGTGTGGCCGACTACTTGGACAAATGCCCCGGTACGCCCGCCGGCATGATCGTGGATGCTGAAGGCTGCCCCAAGGCCACCAAGAGCGCGAAAGTGACGGCGGCCGGCACCTGGCTTTATGAAGATATCCGCTTTGCCAATGGCAAGGCCGACCTCGCGGCCAGCTCCACCCCCGTTCTCCAGGAGATTGCGACGGCCATGAAGGCCAACCCCGAGGTCAGGGTAGAGATCCAGGGGCATACCGACAGCCGCGGCAGCCTGGCCTTCAACGAGCGGCTCAGCCAGCAGCGGGCCGATGCGGTGCGCAACTACCTCATCGACCAGGGGATCGCGCCGGAGCGCATGACGGCCAGAGGCTACGGACCCCACAGGCCCATCGCCGACAACGACACGGCCGACGGCCGGGCCCAGAACCGGCGTGTGGAGCTCAAACCCTTGAACTAGGTGACCGGCTTGTGTTGTCCGTCGGTTACGTGTAAAACGGGACACCTGGTGCCGCCATCCACGGGCACTGGGTGTCCCATTTTTTCGCTATCCCCCTGACCACTCAGGCACAAGAAGAGGTGGGCTATGCTCCCTTGCAAACGCTTACTGCCAAATCGCCCCGCTCTCCTTGTTCTTCTCCTGACGATGGTGCTTCTGGCCGGCTGTCAAAGCACTTACTACGCCGTCTGGGAAACACTGGGCAAAGAGAAACGGCACCTCCTCAAGGACAACGTGGCCAAGGCCCAGGAGGAGCAGGAGGCTGCCGCCGAGCAGTTCAGCGACACCCTCAGTCGGCTCAAGGCCACCTACGGCTTTGACGGCGGCGAGTTGGAGAGCGTCTATGACAAGCTCAAGCGGGACCACGAGGATTGCGAGGCGCGCGCAGAAGCGGTTCGCGACCGCATCGACGCGGTCGATGAGATCGGCGAGGACCTCTTTGCCGAGTGGGCGCGGGAGATCGATCTCATCTCCAGTCCCGATCTCAAACGTCAGAGCCGCCAGTCTCTGTCCGACACCCGGCGGCGCTTCAAACGGCTGCAGACGGCCATGGCGCGCGCCGAGGCCAGCATGAATCCGGTATTGACCACCCTGCGCGACCAGGTCCTCCACCTCAAGCACCACCTCAATGCACGTGCCATCTCCGCGTTAAAAAAGGAGGTGGGGGCCATCGAAGGAGACATCGAGATTCTGGTGCGTGACATGCAGCGATCCATTGAAGAAGCCAAGGCCTTCCTCGACAGCATGGGGTAAGCATCCCCCCGCCGCTTTATGCGGCGGCTACTGCCCTAAGCCGTACTCAAAGCGCGGTCGGACGCTGCCATTATCCTGATGGGCTGAGATGAATGTCCGGGTCAAACCCGCTATGCGCAAAACACTGAAACTGACGGCGATTGGGCTGGCCGGTCTGACGTTGCTTGCGGGATGCCTCACCCTCGGCGCCATCGGCCTCATCAATACCGATCTGGCCCGCCGGACCCTCCTCGGCCATGTCAATGCCCGCCTGAACGGCCGGTTAAGCGTCGAAAATCACCGCCTGGCCCTTTTTCGCAGCCGGCTGGAGCTGCAGGAGGTGGTGCTGCTGGCGCCCAACACTGATCCACTGGTCGAACTGGACCGTTTGGTGGTCGACTGGCGCTGGCGCGATCTTCTGAAAGGCACCCTATACTTGTCGGAGGTGGCCCTCGATGCACCGCGCGGCTATCTGGTCGTCGATGCCGATGGGCGCCTCAACCTGCTGGAGGCCTTCCCCATCGACACCGACGTGGCGCCGTCGACGTCGGACACATCTCCGGACAGGGGCAAGTTGCCCATCAACATCGTCCTTGGCGATCTGCATCTGCAACACGGCCGTCTCGACTATCGCGATCTGCCCTCGGGTCTGCACCTCCGTCTGGCGGACCTGGCGGCCGATGCCGATGCCGATCTCCACGCACAGAGGGGGCGCCTCAACCTTCGTCTGGCCGGATTGGATATCGGAACGCCACGATTCGATACCCACATCTCCGCGGTCGACCTTCGGGCCGCCCTCGCAGCGGAAACCCTCCATCTGCAACAGCTCTCCATCACGACCGAACAGCAGCAGGGGCGACTGCAGGCCCAGGGACGCGCAGAGGGCTTTGGCCCGGAAGCGCGCCTGGACTTCAGGCTCACCCTTGATGGTGAGTTGGCCCAGTGGAACGCGTTCCTTCCCGCTGACCGGCCCTTGAAGGGGCCACTTTCCGCCGAGCTGTCATTAACGGGCCTGCTCGGCGATCCCACCGTCCGGTTGAAGGCTTTTTACGGTGGTGGCCATCTGGCAGGTGTGGCAATGCGGGCTGCCAAGGTAGACCTTGGCCTGAAGGAACGCCAACTGACGCTTTCTGAAGTGACGCTCCAACCCGCTGATGGGGAGCTCGCCGTGACCGGCGAGGTGGACCTGCGCGCGGTCTGGCCAAAGGGGTTCCTCAGCTCACCCATCCACTGGGACCAGCTGCGCTACCAATTGGCGCTGAGGGCCCATCAGCTGCCCTTACACCTGTTGCCCCAACTGCCGGCGGGCTATGGCGGTCGGCTGGGGGCCGAAGTTGCGCTCAGCGGCAGCGGCATCGCACCCCATACGGCGGTCGGAGCGGGTAACCAACACCCGTCTTCCCATGCCGATCTCAGCGGCACGCTCACCGTGAGCGACGGTCAGACGCCGCTAGCGGGCACCCCCGTAGCGGCCACCATCGCCACCGACACCCGCCTGACCGGCGGACAGTTGGAAGTGGTCCGCTTGGCGTTGACCGCACCGGAAGCGACCCTCGCCGCCCACGGGCTCCTCGACGTGAATGCGGCCAAGGTGTCCGCCGAGATGCAGCTCCACGCGGCGGATCTGAGCCGCTTGCAATCCCTGGCCGGCCTCGAACACCTGACCGGAGAGATCAAGGGAGACTTCACGGTGACGGGTCACCTGAACCGCCCTGAGGTCCGCTTCAACTTGGATGGCAGAAACCTTGCCGCCCAAGCGATTACCCTCGGGGACCTGGCGTTGGCCGGCAACCTCTCCCAAAAGGGCGAATTGGCGATCGAACGCTTCGCGTTGATCAACCAGGCATCCCGCATCGATGCCCAGGGACGACTGCAGCTGCCCATGGATGGCAACGCCGCCCCGGACCAGCAGCCACTGGAAGCGACCTTGATGCTCCAGACGGTAACGGCCGCCGATTTCGTGGCCGTCGATTTGGCCCAAGGGCAGTTGGACGGAAAGGTCGAGCTGGGGGGCACCCTGGGCCGTCCCTTGGCCGAAGCAAGGCTGACGGGTCAGCGTGTAGCGGTGGCAGACACGACCTTGGGAGATTTGGCCCTCGTGGCGCGCATAGAGGACGGTGTGGCCCGCATCCTGGAGCTGACCCTGCGAAATGGTGACTCCCGGCTGACTATCGACGGCGAGGTGAGCCTTTACGATCCTGCCGGTCTGTCAGCGCTGGAGGACCCCAGCTTCCGCCTGGATATCGAGGCGCCCGTGCTGGAGATCAGTGATTTCTATGGACAGGCCCAGGGGCGACTCTCCCTGGAGGGGGCGCTGAAGGGCAGCCGCTCGGCACCGACCGCCGAGCTGCGCATCCAAGGAGGCGAGCTCCTGGCCGCGGGCCAGCGCATCACTGAACTCGGGTTGGAACTCGGTTTTGCTGACCATCGTCTGACCGTGGATCGTTTGGTACTGGCCCTGGCCGAGGACGCCCGCATCGAAGGCAATGGCTGGCTGGGGGTGACGTCCGGCAGGCCTTATGAAGTGTCTCTACACAGCACGGGGATTCCCCTGGCCCGCATCGCCGCCCTCCAGGACCAGGAGGCTGTGGCGGGTCACCTTTCCTTCGAGATCAAGGGGGACGGCCACCTGAGTGACCCGGCCTTGGAAGGGGATATCCGGTTCACCGAGATGCAGCTCAACCAGAAGCCGATCGACGACGGTCACCTCCGGTTGACGGTCGCCGAAGGTCAAGCCAGCGTGACGGGCGGGCTCAATTTCGACATCGATGCCAGCTACCGCTGGGCCAGCCAGGCCTTGGAGGTGGCCCTAACCTTTGAAGACACCGAACTGGCCCCCTACCTGACCGCCTTGGGCCAGCCGGACCTGGCCGGTAAGATGGACGGCGCGGTTCGGGCCCAGGGGGATTTGAGCCAACCGAAGAATTTCGAGGCCCAAATCGACCTGGCGGGGATCTCTCTGACTTACAAGGGGCAGCCCCTGCTCTCCGCCAGCGCCCTCCAGGCCGACCTGGCCGAGCAGACCCTGCGACTGCGCCCCATCCGCCTGCGCCTGCTCGAAGAGGGCATCCTCGCGGCATCCGGTGAGATGAGCGTCACCGAGGTGCGTGAGCTGCGAGTCGATGGTCAGCTGCCCTTGGCGGTGGTCAACCCCTTCCTCGGAGAGAGCAGCGATCTGGCGGGACAGGCCGATCTGCAGCTCTCCCTGGCCGGTGAATGGAAAGCGCCCCGCATCGATGCCACGATCTCCTTCGATGCGGTGGGCATGACCCTGCCGCTGACCTTTCAGAAACTTCACCAAGTGCGCGGCAACCTCCGCTACGATGGGCAATTGCTGGCCATCGAGACGCTGACCGGCCAACTGGACGACGGCCGTTTTGCGCTCGACGGGCGAGCGACGATCCAGGGGACCGAGCTCCAAGAGGCCGACCTCTCCTTCGAAGCGCGTCAACTGCCCGTCGTGGTCCCCGACACACTGGACTTGAAGCTCGACAGCGATCTGCGACTCGTGGGCAACATGACAGCGGCCAGCCTCAATGGCGACGTGACCCTGCTGGAAGGACTCTACTACAAGGACGTCAAGCTGAACCTTTTCAAGGCCGCCACCACCCGGCGACGGGCCCAGACGCCGCCCGCGGTAGCCGAACCGAATCCCACGCTCGAAGCAGTTTCTCTGGACGTCCGCATCGGCCACCGACGGCCTTTTTTCGTGAACAACAATCTGGCCGATCTCCAACTGGCCCCCGACCTCCAGGTGGGCGGCACCCTGGCGCAGCCCGTCATCTCGGGCCGCGCTCAAGTCACGGAGGGAGAACTATCCTACCAGCGGAAGACATTTGTCATCAACCGTGGTGTGATCGACTTTATCGACCCCTATCGCATCGTTCCGGAGGTGGAAGTGGCCAGCGAGACGCGGGTGCGGGACTGGTTGATCACGTTGGATGTGAGCGGCACGCCGGACGCGCTCTTGTTCAAGCTAGCCTCCGACCCGCCGGAGGAGGATAATGATATTCTCTCTCTGCTGCTTCTGGGGCGAACCTCTCGGGAGCTGATCGCAGGGGAGGGGGGCAGTAATCAATCCACCCAGCAGATGTTGGCCAATCTCGCGGCCTCCACCATGGGAGAGGATCTCAAGCGGGTGGCCGGCGTCGACATCCTCGAGGTGGATACCGCCAATGACGCGGAGGACCCCAACAGCGAACGCATCCAGGTAACAGTGGGAAAGAAGCTCTCCCGTCGCATGACGCTCAAGTATGCCCTTGAATCCAAGGCCGGCTTCTTCACACGCCGGGTGATTTCGGAATACAAACTCATCGATGAACTGGCGGCGACGGGGTTTCAGGACAGCGAAGGGATGTTCGGCGGCGAGCTTCTCTTTCGGCTGGAGTTTCGCTGATGAGACGCCGACCCAGCCTGTCCCGCGGATGGGCGCTCCTTGTGTTGTCCTTCTTGTTGGTGGTGACCGTGATATCCCGTCCTGCTGATGCCGATCCCCAGGATGCCCAGACTTTGGTGGCCCTGGAGGTGGTGTTGCCAGAGGGTACCGGGGATGTCCCGCGCTGGACCCGCATGGTGGAGGATCTCAGCCTGTTGACGGTGGGGGAACCCATTACCGACGATCGCCTGGCGGAAGCCCACACCGCATTGACCCTCAGCCAGCGTTTCAAGGAGATCGTTATCACCACCCACGCCGATACCCTGGGGAGCAGGGTGGAGATCCGGGTGGCACCTTACGACCGAGTCCGAAAAATCCGAATTCGGGGGCACTACCCCCTCTTTGAGAGCGAGGTTCGCCGAGCCTTGCCCATCTACGCCGGTGATCTCTACGATCCGGACCAGGTGCCGGCCGTCGCCGCAGAAGTGGAGGCCCTCTACCGGGAGATCGGCTACATTGCGCCGCGGGTTTCGATCCACACCCGCGGCGATGGTGAGACAGGCATCCTGCTGGAGGTGATCATCGCCAAAGGCACTCCCCGGCGGCTGGCCAGTTTGATCTTCAATGGTAACCGCACGTTTGGCGACAACTCTCTCAAGCGCAAGTGCAGCGTCTGGCTGAACACCCTCAAGCCCTGGCCCATGCCCTTCAGCGAGGTGCTCTTCAAAAAAGATGTAGCGAAACTGCGGGACTTCTACCGGAGCCGGCATTTTGCCGATGTAGAGATCGACTATCGTATAGACACCGCCAGTACGGCGGAAGCGGTTACCGCCACAGTCAATATCGTGGAGGGGCCGCGGTATGCGGTCGAATTCGAAGGCAACGATCACTTCTGGGACCTGACCCTGAAAAAGGACCTCACGCTCTGGAAAACGGGCAACGGGAGCGGACGCGGGCTCCGCAGGAGCATCCGCCAAATAACGGCGCGGTATCGTCGGGCCGGTTTCCAATCGATCCGCATCACCCCGCGGGTGACGGACACAGATAGGCCGGGAGAGGGGCCCATTCGTCAGGTGCGCCTGATCATCGAAGAGGGGCCGCGCACCCAGGTGCAGTCGGTCGCCATTACCGGCAACCGCGCCGTCAGCGACGGGGAGATTCGCGGTCAACTGCTCACCCGCCCCCCGGGAACCTTCCACTGGGGCGCCTTTGACGAGGCGGTCTTCGATGAAGATCTCTTCTCCCTCTCCGCCCTCTACCTCCAGAAGGGCTTCGAGAGCGCCGAGATCACACCCGAGCTCTCCTTCAGCCAGGACCGCACGCATCTCGATATCCGGCTTCGCATCGCGGAGTGGGATCCGGTTTGGGTGGAGAAGGTGGTGGTCCAGGGCAGCCAGGTGTTGGACAGCGCCACTGCCCTGGAGCAGGTGCAGTTAAGGCCTGGCGAACCTTTCCGGCGCTACATGCTGAAAAGCGACGAGAATATCCTGTCCGGGTTGGTATCGGAGCAGGGGTATCCCCATGTGCGGGTGACTGCCCGCCTGCACGACAGCGCGGATGCGTCCCGGGTGACGGTGGTCTACGATATCGAAGACGGCCCCTATGTACAATTGGGGCGTGTCTACACCGACGGGTACTTCAAGACTCGGCCGCGTGTTCTCCGCAAAATCCTCAAGACCGAAAGCGGGGCCCCCTTTTCCCTCACGCAAATGGTGGCGGCCCAGCGCGACTTGCGCGACATGGAGATCTTCCGGCAGGTGCGTCTTAAAACCCTGGGGCTCCAGGAGAAGCGTGACACCGTCCATGTGGTGGTCGATGCCGAGGAGAGAGCGCCTTACTTTGTTGAGGCCGGTGGCGGCTATGAGACGGACAAAGGCTTCTACGGCCGTGGGCGGGTGGGGGATCACAACCTCCTGGGCCTCAACAAGAGCGGCTGGATGAGCGGCGAGTTCAGCGAGATCGGCTATCACGGGGAGTTGGGGCTCACCGAACCGAGACTCCTGGGAACGCAGGTCGAAGCCACGGTAGGTGCCTTCGTGGATCGTGAGCAGAACTTCAATCAGGATTTCGGCACCCACAGCTTCGGCACCACGCTGAGCCTGCGCTATGAATTGAGTGAGCACCTCTCCACCGGTGTCGGGTTGCGTTACGAGTCCCGCGACCAGTTCTCGCGTGGCGCCGTCATCGAACCTGACGAGGCGGAGGACTTCAAACCGCGTAACATTCTGGTGACCACCCCCGGCCTGCGATACGACAGTCGCGACGATTTCATCCGGCCCCGCTCTGGGGTGCTGGGCCAATTCCGGGTGGATATCTCCAAAGGCCTCACCAACCAGCTCGATGACTTCCTCAAATACGAGCTCGACCTGCGCACCTACCTGACCCCCTTTCCACGCCTGACCTTCGCCTGGCGCGGTTTTGCCGGCCACCTGGATCCCTATGGGGCCAACCGCGATGTCCCCGACGATCAGCTTATTTTCCTGGGGGGCACCAACGACGTGCGCGGTTTCGAAGAGAATTTGCTCCTGCGGAACACCGACGGCGATGCCGTGGGCGGCCGCAACGCCCTCTTTGTCAGCCTAGAGGCCCGAATCGACCTGGGAAGAAATTTTGAGTTGACCTCTTTCTACGATCTCGGTAGTTTACAGGACGAAGACAATCGCAGTGGCGATCCCATTCGATCGTCCGTCGGCTTGGGACTGCGCTATCATACCCCCATTGGTCCCATCGGTCTGCTCTACGGCTACAAACTGAGCCGCGAATCAGGCGAGGATCCCGGGCGCCTGCACTTCTCCATCGGCTATACATTTTAAAGCCCATCAACAAAGGGGCATTCCCCCCATCGAATGGGGCGTATGCCCCGCGGACAGGTTCCCTGACCGGCCAATAAAAGGGTGGCGGTCCATACACCGCTACTACGCCGGAAGGGGCATCAGATTGGCAACCTTCTTGCTTAACCCTTCCGCGAGTAGCACTCCGGGCTGCGGCTATTTCACCGTATCATTCCGATCCCCATAGCGAAAAGGAGAGAAGAACCATGGAACAAGGCATTGCAAAAGCGTCAGAACTCTTAACCCTCTACGGTCTGAAACTCGTGGCCGCTGTTGTGATTTTCATCGTGGGTCGCTGGGTGGCCAAACTGCTGCGCAAACTCATCGAACGGCTCATGGTGAAGAGCAATATGGACCAAACCCTGGTCTCTTTCACCGGCAACTTGGCCTACATCGCCCTTCTGGCCTTCGTCATCATCGCCGCTCTTGGGCAGCTGGGCATCCAGACCACCAGCTTCATCGCCGTGCTGGGCGCCGCCGGTCTGGCCATCGGCCTCGCGCTGCAGGGCTCCTTGTCCAATTTCGCCGCCGGCTTCCTGATGATCATCTTCCGACCCTTCAAGGTGGGGGACTTCATCGAGGGCGCCGGTGTGGCCGGCGTTGTCGAGGAGATCCAGATCTTCACGACCCAACTCAAGACCCCCGACAACAAAACCATCATCATCCCCAACAGCAGCTTGACCGCCGACAACATCGTCAATTGGTCGGTGAAGGGCACCCGCCGGGTGGATCTGACCATGGGCATCGGATATGACGACGACATCGACCAGGCCCGCCAGATCATGACCGACATCATGGCCGCCGACGAGCGCATTCTCAAGGATCCCGCCCCACAGATCGCCGTCTCGGAGCTGGCCGATTCCAGCGTCAATTTCACGGTTCGCCCCTGGGCGGCGGCGGGCGACTACTGGGGCGTCTATTTCGACCTCACCGAACAGTTCAAGAAAGCCTTCGACAAGGCCGGCATCAGCATTCCCTATCCCCAGAGCGACGTCCATCTCTACCAGCACAA
>JASJCL010000010.1 GCA_030066015.1 Desulfosarcinaceae bacterium
TTCAAAAGCAATCCATCCAAGGCCCAACAGTGGTGTTATGGGGAAAATTTTCCCCATATTCAGTTTATAGAAAAGAAAAATTTCATCCATATTGGCATATTAAATGCTGAAAAAGGAAAATTGAGCCATCTATTTTCCCTTTTTCGTAAAGAGGATATGCCAAAAATGGATCACTTGCCGAAATTCAAGCCGAGTCCGAACCTGAAACTGATGGATCAGGTCCGCCAGGTGCTGCGGTATCACCACTATGCCTTGAATACCGAACGCACCTATTGTCAATGGATTCTGAGATATATACGCCATTACGGTGCCCGCCGCCATCCTCGTGAGATGGGGGCGACGGAGGTGGAGGCGTTCCTCAGCCATCTGGCGACCACCGAGCAGGTGGCTGCCGCTACCCAGCGACAGGCACTCAACGCCATTATCTTTTTGTATAAACAGGTGCTCGACATGGACATCGGCGATTCCATTTCCCCTGTCCGCGCCAAACGCCGGCGGCGGCTGCCGGTGGTCATGACCGGTGCGGAGACGCGCCAGGTGCTCGACCACATGCAAGGTCAGCACCTGCTGATGGCCGAGTTGCTCTATGGGGCCGGCCTCCGCCGAGCGGAATGTCTGCGGCTGCGCGTCAACTCAGTGGATCTCGAACGGCGTCTGCTCTACGTGCGGTTTGGCAAAGGGGGCAAAGACCGCGTGCTGCCATTGCCCGCCACGCTGCAGACCAGACTCGGCGCGCAGATCGCCATGGTGAAACGCTATCACCGGCAGGACCTGGCGGATGGGTTTGGCGAGGCCTGGCTGCCGGACGCTTTCATCCGCAAGATTGGATCCGCTGCAAAGGATCTGGGCTGGCAATACCTTTTCCCCGCCAAAAAGCGCAGCGTCGATCCCCGAAGCGGTAGAGAGCGCCGCCATCATGTGCTCGCCTCCGGCCTCCAGAAAGCGGTGCGGACCGCCGTCAGGCGGGCCGGTCTGACCAAACGGATCACCTGCCACACCTTCCGCCACTCCTACGCCACCCACCTGCTCGAGGACGGGGTCAACATCCGCATGGTCCAGGAGTTGATGGGCCATGCCGACGTAAAGACCACCGAGATCTACACCCACGTCATGCAGAAGGATGTCTCGGCGGTGCACAGCCCGCTGGACCGGTTGCGCACCGCTCCCCCAGCCTGAGCCTGCTTAGCTTTAGGATATTGGGGATCTTTTTGCAAACATCCGTTTTTCATACATAAGTGCAGGTACCACATTGTGGTAGTGCAGGATGCGCCGGCACCGCTGCGGGGGTGCCCGCCGCTCCCCGGCCGCTTGGAGGGTCATCGCCGGCGATGCAGGTAGAGGCGGGCGCCGAGGGCGGCGCCGACGGCGTTGGCCAGCCAGTCGACGATGTCGGCGCTGCGGGCGGCGACGAAGGCCTGATGGACTTCGTCCGTGGCGCCGTAAAGGGTGGCCGAGAGCCAGGCCAGCAGCAGGAGCCAATGGGCCGGCAGGATTCGGGGGAGACTGAGGGTGTAAGCGTGGGCGAAGAGCAGCCCGAGCACCAGGTAGATTGCCAGGTGGGCCAGCTTGTCGAGTCCCGGAATGCCGGGCAGGTTATCCGGCGCGGGGAAGGCGCTCTGGAGGAAAATCAACAGGCAGTAGAGAGCCACCAGCAGCCAGGCGAGGGCCCGGCTGCTGGTGGCCCGTTGAAACGCGCTAGTGAAGAACGGCATCGGCAATGACCGGCTCAGCCGTCGAAGGCGGGCAGCTCCAGGCGACGCTGGGCCACATGGCCGCGCACGATCTCCGTGAAGCGCGCCATGGGCACCCCGTAGTGCACCTGGCCGTCCGGGGTGCGTACGGAGAGCGTACCGGCGTCTTTCTCCTTGGCCCCGCAGGTGAGGATCAGGGGGGTCTTGGCCAGCTGGGCCTCGCGGATCTTCTTGTTGAGGCTCTCGGCGCGGTCATCCACCTCCACCCGCAGGCCGGCGCCGGCCAGCGCGGACCTGACGGACTCGGCGAAGGGCAGCAGGTCATCGTTGATGGGCAGGGCCACGGCCTGCACCGGGGCCAGCCAGAGGGGGAACTTGCCGGCGAAGTGCTCGATCAGGATCCCCAGGAAGCGCTCGATGCTGCCGTAGATCACCCGGTGGATCATGATGGGGCGGTGGCGCTCGTTGTCCTTGCCGATATAGCTCAGGTCGAAGCGCTCGGGCAGGCTCATGTCGAGCTGCACGGTGCCGCACTGCCAGGTGCGCCCCAGGGCGTCCTTGATGTGGATGTCGATCTTGGGGCCGTAAAAGGCGCCGTCGCCTTCGTTGATCACGTAGGGCGCCCCGTATCGCTTGAGAGCGTTCTCCAGCCCGCTGGTGGCCAGCTCCCACTGCTCGTCGTTGCCGATGGACTTCTCCGGGCGGGTGCTCAGCTCCAGGTGGAAGCCCAGGCCGAAGGTGGAGTACATCTCGTCCACCAGATGCAGCACGCCGAGGATCTCGTCCTGGATCTGGTCCGGCGTCATGAAGATGTGGGCGTCGTCCTGGTGGAAGGCGCGCACCCGGAAGAGGCCCGAGAGCACGCCGGAGAGTTCGTGGCGGTGCACCAGGCCCACCTCGGCGGCCCGGATGGGCAGCTCGCGGTAGCTGTGCGGCCGGCTCTTGTAGAGCAGCATCCCGCCGGGGCAGTTCATGGGCTTGATGGCCACATCCTGCGCGTCGATCACCGAGACGTACATGTTTTCGCGGTAGTTGTCCCAATGGCCGCTGGTCTCCCAGAGGCTGCGGTTGAGGATGATGGGGGTCTTGGTCTCCACGTAGCCGGCGCGCGTGTGGGCGTCGCGCCAGTAGGCCAGGAGCTCGTTCCAGATCACCATCCCCTTGGCGTGGAAGAAGGGCATGCCGGGGGCCTCGTCGTGGAAGCTGAAGAGATCCATCTGGGTGCCCACCCGGCGGTGGTTGCGCTTCTTGGCCTCCTCGATCATGGCCACGTGCCGCTTGAGCGCCTTCTTGTCGAAGAAGGCCGTGCCGTAGATGCGCTGGAGCTGGGCCTTGCTCTGGTCGGCGCGCCAGTAGGCGCCCGAGACCTTCATCAGTTTGAAGGCCTTGATGAAGCCCGTGTGGGGCACGTGGGGGCCGCGGCACAGATCGGTGAAATCGCCCTGTTTGTAGAAGGAGATGCTGCCATCCTCGAGTTCGGAGATCATCTCGGTCTTGTAGGGTTCTGATTTGTAGAACACCAGCGCGTCCGCCTTGGAGACCTCCTCGCGCACCAGGGGCAGCTTGGCCTTGACGATCTTCTTCATCTCCGCCTCGATCTTGGCGAAGTCTTCCTCGGAGACGGGATCCATGTCGATATCGTAGTAAAAGCCGTCATCCACCACGGGGCCGATGGTGAGCCTGGCCTCCGGATAGAGGTGCAGGATGGCCTGGGCCATGACGTGGGCGGCGCTGTGGCGCATCACCTCCAGGGCCTCGGGATCCTTGGTGGTGAAGAAACGGACACCGGCGTCGGTCGTGATGGGGGCGGTCAGATCCAGAATGACGCCGTCAATCTCCATGACGACGCAGTTGCGGGCAAAGCCCTCCGAAATGCTGCGGGCCACGTCCAGACCCGTGGGGGGCTGGTCGAACTCGCGGCGACTGCCGTCGGGTAGGGTAATGGTAACCATCGGTGTCTGTCCCCAGGGAAAAAAAGGTTGTTATCAAAGGTGATTCGCTGTATCGCACAACGAACCGAACAGAGTCGGAAAAGTAAGCAAACTCCCGCTACGGGTCAAGGAAAATTATGGATTTCGCCCCCCCTACGAATTACCGTCTCATCGACACGGGCGAGGCGCTGGAGCGCTTCGCCAAGCAGCTCAAGTCGGCCACCTGCCTGGCCGTGGATCTGGAGGCCGACTCCATGTTCCACTTCCAGGAGCGCGTCTGCCTGATCCAGATCGCCACCCGCGAACAGACCGTGGTGATCGATCCCATCGAATGCAGCGACCTGGCGGTGCTGCAGCCGTTGTTCAGCGATCCGGCCATCTGCAAGATCTTCCACGGCGCCGACTACGACGTGCGCTCGCTCTTCCGCGACTTCGCCATCGAGGTGAACAACCTTTTCGATACGCAGCTGGCCAGCATGTACCTGGGCTATCGCGAGACGGGCCTGGACGCCGTGCTCCAGCGCCATTTCGGCGTCAAGCTCGACAAGCGCTACCAGAAGAAGGACTGGTCCCAGCGCCCCCTGCCCACGGAGATGATCGACTACGCCGCGGCCGACGTGGCCTATCTGATCCCCCTCAAGGAGCAGCTCGAGGCGGATCTGGCCGCCAAGGAGCGCCTGGGGTGGGTGGCCGAGGAGTGCGCTTTGCTCAGCCGGGTCCGGCCGCCGTCCAACGACGGCCAGCCCCTCTACCTGCGCTTCAAAGGCGCCGGCCGTCTGTCGCCGCGCAACCTGGCGGTCCTCGAAAATCTGCTCCGCTATCGCCGCAAAACGGCCAAACGCAAGGACCGCCCCCTTTTTAAGATCCTCAGCAACACCTCCCTCCTGAAGATCGCCAACGCCCAGCCCACCACCGTGGAGGCCCTGGAGACGGCAAAGGCCATCAGCCCCAAGCAGAGGCAGATGTACGCCCGCGGCCTGATTGGCGCCGTCAACAAGGCGCTGGAGCTTCGCCAGGCGGAGTTGCCGGTCTACCCGCGCCGCAAGCCGCCGCGCATGCCGCGCCTGGCGCCGGAACGCATCAAGCTGCTCAAGGGGTGGCGCGACACCCTGGCCGCGCGCCTCGACCTGGACCCCGCCCTGCTCCTCACCAAGGCCCTCATCTCGGCCATCGCGGTGGCCAATCCGGCCGATTTCTCCGCCCTGTTGCGCACCGCCGATATCCGCCGCTGGCAGTGCGAGGCCTTCGGCCGGGAAATTCTGGCCATCCTCGACTGCTTGCGCGTCCCGCCCAAATGACCGCCCGCGAGCCCGCACCCGCGGCTGTGGACCGCCGTCGGTGGGGGCTCGGAGATCAGGCCCGATCCAGATTGGAAGGCAGCCAGTAGAAGGAGATGGCGTCGTCCAGCACGGCGGGGACGCCGTCGTGGACAGAGGGGAATTGGGGCGTCTCGCCGATGAGCCGCTCGAAGGTGCCGTCCACCACGGGAAGATTGAGATTCCAGCTGGACACCGCCCCGCTGGGGTAGGGATTGGTCTGCCCGACCACGGGATAGAGCAGGTCGAGCACGCGGGTCACTGCATAGGAGAGGGAGCGCGGTACGTGGCTCACCCGCAGGCGCGGATAGTAGGCCTGCACGGTTTCGAAGTAGTCGTTCCAGGTGCAGGAGATGTCGTCGGCGATGACGTAGCGGCCCTCCAGATCGCCGGCGGCGGCGTGTATCAGGGCGCGCGCCGCGTCGCCCACATGCAGATGGGCGAAGCGGTTGTCGCCCCGGCCGGGGAAGAAGATGCGCCCGTGGCGCACCTGGTCGAAGAGCAGGCTGTGGGCCCCGTACACGTGGGGCAAACGCAGGGAGACGAAGCGGATGCCGGCTTCGGCGGCCGCCTCGGCGAGGAGATCTTCGGCCTCCAGCTTGGCCCGGCCGTAGCCGGACTGGGGGGCCGGGGGGGTGTTCTGATCGATGTCCGTGCGGCTGTCGGCGTAGACCAGCAGGCTGCCGCCGAAGATGAAGTGCCCGACGCCGGCCGCGGCGGCCGCCTGGATGAGGTTGAGGGAGCCGCGGATGATCGAGGGGTAGAGCCGCTCGTAGGATTCGAAGGCGGCCCGCGCACCCAGATGGACGACCACCTCCACGCCCGAAAGGGCCCGCTGGAGGCTGGCCGCGCTGCGCAGGTCGGCCTGCATGATCTCGGCGCTGAGCTTCTTCAGCATGATGCCGCGCAGGGGGCGCCGCACCATGAGGCGGGGCCGCCAGCCCAGCTCGGATAACTGCCGCGAGACCTCGATGCCGATGAAGCCCGTGGCGCCGGTGACCAGTATTTTGCGCATCGCCTGAGGCCTTTGGGTTGACGCGACGGACACCACCTCTCTGGCGGGCGGCGAAGCGGGGGTGGCCGTCCGCCGCGGGCCATGGGGCGCTACTGCGCCGTGAAGTGGATCACGCCGGCCGGGTCGAGGATACGAAAGGTGAAGGAGGCCATGAAGAAGAGCTGGACCTTCTCGGCGTCATGGCGTTCGTAGCCGATGGCAAGGTCGTTGCCGAGAATGATCTCGAAATCACCGCCCCGCTGGGAGACCATGTAGGCTTCGTTCTCGTAGTCACCGCTGAGGTAGGGGCTCAGCAGGACTTCGCCGCCGAGCAGGTTCTCGGCCTGCATCTTGACGGGGTAGCCCTGGAGGTGGGCCGACATGGTGCGCCACAGCTTGGGTCCCACGACGAAGGCGAAGGGTCCCTCCACGGCGCGCCCGGCGAAGGCCGTCAGCCCCTCGGCGACCCCTTCGAGCAGTTGTTCGGGCCCTGCCCCCATGGTGAGACAGACCTGGTCCGAGCAGTGTTTGAGGCCCCGGATATTGGCCTCCGTCAAGCCGTGGTAGACCACCCGCTCCTCGAAGAGCGCCATGGCGCGTGCGGCCTGCTCGAGATTGTCCAGGTCGACATCCTTGGCGCCCCGCACCACGTTGTCCATTTCGCGGATATCCAGCTCGAATCCCACCCGCGACTCCACCAGATGGTGGACCTTGTGGATGCCGAAATTGACGCCGCCGTCGGGCTGACCCTCCGGATAGGCCAGACGGCCTTCGGGCACCCCTGGAAAATCGGGTCCCATGGGGCCGTTCACGTCCACCACCTTGCGGCCCGTCAGCACCGCCGTCAGGCTCTTGGTCGCTTGATCGTCGATCTCGGTCCACGCTTCGGCCGGGATCGGCGCCAGTTCTCTTTTCAATATGTCCATCTGGGTCTCCCTTCAGGGTGACGAGTGGCGGGATCGGGCGGGGCGGCTACTTCAGGCTGCCGATCCCCAACCCGCGCGCGCTCAATGATATGGATGGGGGGCGGATGACACTGCTCTTCAGGCTGGCCGGCACCTCGGCCACCTCAATACTAAGCAGTTTTTCCTTGGCCTCAACAAAAAGCGTCCCCAATGCCTGGCGATCGCTGGCGGAGATGAGGGTCTGGGAGAGGGGGAAAATCTCGGCCTCCTCCTCGTCGAGGTGGTGTACCGTGTACTCGCCGAGCCCCTCGATCTTGATGGGAAAGTGATCGTGGTCCTGGGGAAAGCCCTCGGCGTCCTTGATGATCAGCTCGATGATGTGGTGCTCGTTGACGGCTTCCAGGGCGTCGTGACGGGCCTCTCCGATCTCCTGCAGGAGATCGTAGAAGTACTTCTCCTCCATGGTGTGGTGCACGATCAGGTGGCGCACGAAGGTCGCAAATCCCTGCGGATCGGCTTCCGACTGCTGGTAGAGACGCCGCAGTTCCTGGTGATGGTCGACGAGGGCGGTAATGATGTCCATGGAAACTCCTCTTCACTTAGCGAATGGTCAACAACATCCCCCGTCGATTTGGGGGCATGTCGGCGCGTCGGCACGGGCCGGCGGGTGCGCGGCGGCGTTGGGGCCGCGCTCGGATGGGGCCACGATGGGAGACGGGTATTGTTCATCTTCCTATCACAAGGCCTGCCGCTTGTCACCGGGCGGCCGGCGCCTTGCCCGGGGGAAAGTCGGCCTTACTCTATCAGGTAAAAAACCCGCAACCGAAGAGGTGCCGATATGGAAGCGACCGAAGATCTGAACGTATTGGGCGGACCGCTCGCCACCTGCAGTCTCTCCCCCCTGACCGGCTTCCACCGGGACGGGGAGTGCCGCATGGGCCCGGCGGACGCCGGGCGGCATGGGGTGTGCGCCGAGGTGACCGAGGCCTTTCTGGAATTCACCCGTCAGCAGGGCAACGATTTGAGTACCCCCCAGCCGCTGGTCGGCTTTCCGGGCCTTCAACCCGGCGACCGCTGGTGCCTCTGTATCGATCGCTGGCGGGAGGCGGCGGCGGCCGGCAAGGCGCCGCCGGTGGTCCTGGCGGCCACCCATGTGGATGTCCTCGAAACCATCCCCCTGCCCCTGCTCGAGGTCAGCACCGCCGCGGATTAAACCGGCGGCTTGGCCGGTGTCCCGCTTCGCCGGCCCGTTGAACGGCCCTCAACGCCGGCGGATGCGGATCGGCCCCTTGGCCGTGGAGGCGTCCACCGCCCGTCCGCCCTGACAGATGTCGACCCGTCCCGCGACCACCAGGCGGCGCGCGGCGCGGCGCGCCGCCGGCATGAGGGCGCGCCAGTCGCCGTGGGTGTCAACCACCGCCCGCGCCGCCTCGCTGGGGCAGATGCTGCCGCCGCTGCGCTGGGCGAGAAGGGCCAGGATAGCGCGTTCCAGACGATGATCGACCGCCTGCAGGCCGGTTCGGCGGCAGGCGGCCGAGCAGTGGCGTACCTGATCCCAGTTGCGGCGCCAGCGCTTCCGCCAGACCATCCGTCGGCCGCAGACCGCACAGAACTTGACCGGCCGCTCAGTCGTCACCACCCGCCCCCCCATGAAGCCGCCCCCCGACGCGCCCCAGCGACAATATTCTGCCGGCGACGGCTGTGCCGCTCAGGTAGGCGCCCTCCACCCGTGAGGCGTGGCACCAGTCGCCACAGACGCCGAGCCGCTCGGAGGGGGACCACAGGGCGCCCGTGTCCAGCGGCGCGGGGGCGATGGCGTGGGTCCAGCGGTGGGCGGTGAGCGTCACCGGGGTCAGGGGCGGGCAGCCGCTGTGGTCGAAGAAGGCTTGCAGCAATCTTGCGGCGATCGCGTCTGCATCCTCTGGCGCAGCAGTTGCGTCCGCCGGCGGCGGCCACCCACGGGCCCCATGCAGAACCCAGCGCTCGGCGGCGCCGCGCCCGGGCTTGCTGTTCTCCCGGGCCGCCCACGACAGCGGCCCCTCATTTAAGAAAAGGCCGTCGAAGGAGATCGGCAGCGGGGCGTCGAAGCGGGCCAGCACCGCCCAGCAGGCCTGCATGGCCACCCCATCGAGGGAGGCCCGCAGCTCTGATCCCTCCGGCAGCAGGGCGGCCGCCCGGGGCGCCGGCAAAGCGAGAACGAGGATGTCCGCCGCGGCCGGCGGTCCGCTACCGAGGTGCAGCCGCCAGCGGCCCTCGACCCGCTCCAGTCGCGATACCGCCCGACCGAGATGCAGGCGCAGATCCTCGGCGAGGGTCTCGGTCAGGCGCTGCATGGCGGGCACACCGACATAGCGCGCGATCCGCGATGTCACCGGGCGCAGGCGCCGCGGCGCTGCCACGGACCCCAGGCGACCCGACCAGGGGGCCACGCGACCGTCCGCCAGCCAGAGCGCCACCTGCCGATGGAAACGCTCGTCGCGCACGGTGAAGTACTGCGCACCGCCGTCGGCGCCGTGGGGATCGTCGCCGATGCGGCCCAGACGCCCCCCCGGTGCGGAAGCTCGCTCGTAGACCGTGACCGCATGTCCCGCATCGGCCAGGGTGCGCGCGGCGGTCAACCCGGCCAGACCCGCGCCCACGACGGCCACGGCGAGGGGCCTGCCCGACGCGGGCGGATCTGTTCGACGGGTGTACCGCGCGAGGTCGATGCGCCGGCGGTGGCCTGCCAGCGATCGGGACCGCACGCGGCCCAAGATGGGCTGCGCGGGGGTGAAGGGGCGGTCGAAAAGTCCCAGGCACCAGAGAATGCCGCCGTAGGAGTTGGGGTCGCAGCCGTCCAGCGCGTAGCGGTGGTTGAGGTCGATCATGCGCCGCAGGGCCGCCTGGGGTGTCGGCGTCCACTGCAGCAGGGCCTTGCCCCAGGTCATGCGGAGGTTGTTGTGCAATTCGCCGTGCCGCAGCAGTGATCGCTGGGCGGCGTCCCACAGCGGATCGCCGCTGCGGGCGCGGGCCAGCCGCTCGGCGGAGAGCAGGGCCGGGCGGGGGTCATCCGCATGCCGTTCCAGGGTCTCCCGGGCCCAGGCGGGCAAGCGTTCGAAGCGTTCCGGATCCTCGCTGTGCCAGCAGAAGTTGTGCGCCAGCTCTCGCCAGATGAGCAGTTCGTCCAGAAACTTGTCGGCGCCCTTGGACCCCGCCGCGGCCGCCTCCCGGGCGATGCGCAGGGGCGAGACCATGCCGTAGTGCAGGTAGGGCGACAGGCGGCTGACGCCCAGGGGCGGGGCGACGGCGGCATCGTTGCGCAGCTGTGCGTAGCGTTTCAGGCCCTGACGCTTGAACGCCTCCCAGCGACGATAGCCGGCGGTCGATCCGCCCACCGTGTGGGCCACCGGCCCAATCGTATGGTCGATGCGGCAGCCGGCGCACAACTCGGCGAGATCGGCCGATTGCAGGTCCAGGGCAGGCAGGGAGGGCGCACCCGTGTAAGGGGGCAGCTCGGGATCCACCACCGGCCAATGGGCGTGGATGCGGCGACGATAGGCGACTTTGGTGTGCTCCCGAAAGCGGTAGGCCCGCTCGAAGCGCCTTGTCACCAGCGGCATGGGCAGCACGCACGAACAGTCCACCGTCCAGAGGGGCGCCCGAACCCGATGGGCCAGGGCGGCCACCCAGCGGGTGAAGGGCGGCACGGGAAAGCTCTCGGTGAGGACCAGGGCGGCCTCGTCGGCCAGTTCACGCAGCGGCGACGGCGCGGCGGGGTCGGCCGGCAGGTGGAAATCGTAGGCGATGCCCCGGCGACGCAGGCCCCGCTGCACCTCCCGCGCCCCCTGCAGGATGAAGCGGTGGTGGCGATCGGCATTGGTGGGATGGCGGCCGCCCAAGCCTTGGTAGACGCGCACGGGAATCCCCAGCCGGTTGCCCATGCAGAGGGCCACGTCCAGGGCCGGATGCTCATGGTCGCGCAGGGCGTGGTGCATCCAGTAGAGAACATAGGGCTTGCCGGGATCGGGGCTCCCCGGCCGTAGGACGCTGACGCGCTCCCTGAGATGGGGCGGCAGCGATTGTATATTGGGGTCGCGCGGCATGGCGGTCGCTCCAGGGGTGTCGGATCGTCATCATAGTAGTTCCTCTCGGCCGGCAAGGCAATCTTCCCGGCCGCCCGCCGCCGACGCCGTATCGCCCACCGCCTTAATCCCGAAGTGGTAAAATTTGCGGTTGATCCCCGCGGGGTGGATACATATACTTAAATCAGCGGTTTCTCTTAAAAAAGAAGGATACCTGTCGGGTCCGCCGACACGCATCGAGGCGTCCCACACTGCCAACACCACGAACCGCAGTCGCTCGCGGTCGGTATCGCCGTGCGACCCAGCCTGCGCCCTGCGCCCCAGCGACCGCATGCAGCGACGCTGGGGGCCGATGAGGGAAATGCGGCGTTTCCACCAGTTCCAGCTCCGTCAAATCGAAACAGGTCGATCCTAATATATTTGCGTCCCGCAAACTCTAGCCGAAAAGTGGGGGAAAACATGACAGCCAACAGCAATGCCGATCTGGCCAGCCACCTCACCGCCGTCAAGAATGAGGAGCGCCGCTTCGAGAACGCCTTCCAGGGGGTGGCCCGCATGGTGCTCGAAAACAACATCGAAAAAGTGGTCGTAAACGGGAAAACCACTTACGACTTCAGTATCTTCAGGGAGGGGCGAAAGCACGTCATCGGCATGTATGACGAGATCAACAGCTTCGTCTCCTACGTGAAGGATGCGGCCGAAGGCGGCAGCTCCAAGGAGATGGCCTACGTGCTGGTGGGCGAGCCGGGCAATGGCAAGACCTTTTTCGTGGAGTTCCTCTGCGCCTGCTACCGCCAGTTTCTCTCCCAAGACGGCAACCGGAAATACACCTTCCGCTTCAAGAACATGGACCAGTTCGGCGAGTACGGCCGCATCAAGTCGGTGGAGTCCCAGACCTACGAGGACCCCATGGTCCTGGCCATGAACCTCTTCGACGACCGCAACGAAACCCGGGAATATCTGGCCAAGACCTTCGGCTTCACAGAAGATGAGATCGAGACCTTCTACGAAGACTACCGCCCCCTGGGCGCCTGCAGCGGGTATATCTGGAACGATATCCGCGCCCACACGGACGGCAAGATCGACGAGATGCTCAAGTACGTGGAGATCATCCCCGTGCCCCTCACCGAAAGCCTGGGCACGGTCACCGGCAAGTATCCGGCCAAGGACAAGATCACCAGCTCGGCGGTGGACCTGCTCGGCGAGGAGTCGATCCAGCGGCTGCTGCACATCACCGACACCAACAACCCCTACCGCTTCGATCTGCGCCGTGGCGCGCTGGCGCGGGTGGCCGGCGGCGGGATTCACTTCTCCGACGAGATCTACAAGAACAAGAAGGACCTCGTCCAGGTCTACCTGGGGGTCATCCAGAACCGCAGCATCGAGATCGACGGCTACAAGTGGCCCATCGACACCCTCATCGTGGCCACCAGCAACAATTCGGAGTTCAACCGCTTCCTCTCCGAGAAGGAGGAGGCCCCCATCGTCGACCGCTGCCGCATCTGCTACGTCTCCCACAACACCAACTACAAGCTTCAGCGCCAGTTGACGGCCTACGCCATCGGCAGCGAGAGCCGCACGACCATCAACCGCGACGATCTCCACCAGGACCCCAACCTCAACTACGCCGCCTCGGTGGCCGTGGTGCTCACCCGACTGCCGGCCAGCGAGAAGCTGACGCCCATCGAAACCATGAAACTCGGCGCCGGCGAGGTGGCCGGCGAGAAGAGCATCAAGACCCTGGCCGAGGTGATCGACACCCTCAACCAGGAACCCGATATCACCAAGCGCTTCGGCCAGAGGGGGCTCGGGCAGCGCAACCTGGGCCGCGCGATCCAGCTGCTCGTGGAGGGTTCGGAGACCAATGAGGGCCAATGCATGTTCGCTTACGACGTCTACACCTCCCTGGAGCGCATCATCCTCGATTACGTCAGCGAGGCCAATGACCGCACCAAATATCTGGAAGACGTCAAAATCGCCAAGGGCCTCTACCGCGAGCGCATCATGACGGAGATGTTCAACGCCTACATGGACGAACCGCTGGCGATCCGCAAAGACGTGATGAACTACGTCAACATGATCATCGGCATCGACGCGGAGAACCTCGGGCCGGACAAGATGTGGAAATACAAGGACCCCCAGACCGGCGAGCTGCGGGCCCTGAAAATCGACGAGCGGTATGTCAAGAGCGTTGAGGAGCGCCTGGGGCTCAAAACCGAGGAGCAGCGCGAAACCTTTCGCACGTCGATTCGCAAGATCTACGGGCAGAAAATCTCGGTGGATCCCAACTACGACTTCATGGACAACCTCGAGCTGGTCAAGGCGGTCACCGACGTGCGCCTCAAGTCGGATATCGCCGGCGCGGGCAGCCTCATCGGCGCCCTGGCCAACCGCACCAACGAGGAGAACCAGAAGCTTTACGACCGCATGGTGGAGACCATGCTGGGCAAACTCGGCTATTGCCGCACCTGCGCACAGAAGACGATCGAGTACTTTTGTACGCAGGAGGACGAGAATTGATGCGTCCACCTGAAAAATGCCGGTTCAAAGCAAGGCGGACCCTATGAAGAGAGAACTGCAAAAACGCTTCGACGCCCTCCTGCAGGCCGGGCTCGACCCGCAGCGGGCGGCCCGTCTGCGACGGGAGCTGATGGGCCCCCAAGACCACGGGGATCCGGTGCCGGCGCAGGAGACGCCGGTCGACCCGACACTGGCGCTGGCCGACCTGGGGATTTACGATTACCACGACTTGCTGGCCCTCCAGGACAACCCGGAGCCCAAGGCCTCCTACGCCAACCGCATCCGCTCCATCGACGAGCTGCTGGAACGCGACAAGCTGCGGGCCAAGGACGGCTTTCCCCGCAAGATCCGCCTGGGCAGAATGATCAAGCCGGGCAAGACCGGCCAGGGCAAGGTGGTGGTCGTCCCCAGCACGACCGAGGAGAAATTCATTCACGATCCCAACTTCTCCGAGGAGGAGGAGGAGCAGGGGGCCGGCGGCAGCGGTCAGGGCGAAGAGGGCGAGGTGATCGGCGAGCAGCCGGTGCGCCCGGAACAGCAGGGCGGGGGCGGCCCCGGCCAGGGAGAGGGGGGCGAGCACGAGATGGAGTCCTCGGCCTACGACCTGGGCAAAATCCTCACCGAGCAGTTCGAGCTGCCCAACCTCAAGGACAAGGGCAAGAAGCGCTCGCTGACCCGCTACACCTATGATCTCACCGACAAGAATCCCGGCTTCGGCCAGGTGCTGGACAAGAAGGCCACCCTGCGCAGAATCGTGGAGACCAATATCTCGTTGGGCAATATCGCCGGCCAACCGGCAGAGCGCTCGATAGACCCCTCCACCTTCCTCATCTCGCCGCAGGACAAGATTTACCGCATCCTCTCCCGCGAAAAGGACTACGAGAGCCAGGCGATGGTCTTCTTCGTGCGCGACTACTCCGGCTCCATGGCGGGCAAGTGCACCGAGCTGGTGGTGGCCCAGCATGTCCTGATCTACAGCTGGCTGAGCTATCAGTACGCCAACCAGGTCGAATCCCGGTTCGTACTGCACGACACCAGCGCCAAAGAGGTGCCCGATTTCGCCGCCTACTACAACCTCAAGGTGGCCGGCGGCACCCAGGTCTCCTCGGCCTACCGCCTGGTGAACGAGATAGTGGAGACCGAATCGCTGGCCAACGACTACAATATCTATGTGTTTCACGGCACCGACGGCGATGACTGGGACACCGAGGGTAAAGAGGCGATCCCCGAGCTGAAGAAGATCCTGGCCTACGCCTCCCGGGTGGGCATCACGGTGGTGCAGCACGGCAGCACCAGCACCACGAAATCGGAGGTGGAGCGATACGTCGCGAAGTCGGACCTGTTGGAGAGCGCCAGCACCACCCTGCGGATGGACGTCATGCAGGAGGACTCCGACGAGTCCCGCATCATCGAAGGGATCCGCAACCTCATCAGCGAGTGAGGGCGTCCACCGTGACGCCTTCGTCACGCCGATCGGCGTGAGCCACCCGCATTCGGAAAAGGCCGACCACCATGGAACTGATCGATCAACACACCAAGCGGATCATGGAAGGCTGCAAGCAGCGCGCCTGGGACCAGGGCCTGCGGTTCGAGGATGAGAGCCTCGAGTACATCGTCACCAACCGCGACCTGCTCGAGCTCTCCCCCAAGATCATGATCCCCACATTGTACGATTACTGGGTACACGACGTCGAGGTGATGAAGGGCAAGGGCAAGTACGAGCTCTATCCCAGCAACCCTTACGAAACGGTGATCAACACCCGGCCGGCGATCTCCTTCTACAACGACAACAACCCCGACTGGCTCAACGTGATGATCTTCTACCACGTCCTGGGCCACATCGATTTTTTCCAGAACAACCTCTATTTCCGCCACACCTGGGACTACGACTTCGCCGGCGAGGCCCTGAGCGACAAGCGCGTCATCGCCAAGCTGCGTTCCGAGAAGGGCCGTTGGGTGGATTACGTGATCGAATTCGCCCGCGGCATCGACAACCTGGTGGGCTATTTCGGGGAGCTGTCGCGCCTCAATCCGCCACCGCCGCTGAGCCACTCCAAGCGGGTGGACTACTATTTCGACATCTTTCTGCAGCAGATCAAGCACGTCAATACCAGCAATTACATCAAGGAGATTGAGCGCTTCAATCAGTGTCAGCTGGGGGATGAGGCTCTCTGCGAGGATGCCTTCTTCAGCGAGGTGGACCGCCGCCACCCCGAATTCAACGCCCTCTATCGCAAGCATATCGAGAAGAAGCCCAAGGTGCGGCTGGACCTCTACCAATTCATTGTGGAGAACTCCGATTTTCTGGCCAAAGAGGAGAACCAGTGGATCCTCAGCATCCTCCATGTAATCCGCAAGACCGCCCTCTTCTTTCAGCCCCAGATCCGCACCAAGATCATGAACGAGGGCTGGGCCAGCTACTGGCACGAAACCCTCTTCCTCAGCGACAACCGCATCAACGGCCACGAGGTGGATTTCGCACGGGTCAACGCGGGGGTGACCGCCATGCCTCGGGTGGGTCTCAACCCCTACGCCCTGGGCATGCGCATGTTCTACTTCCTGGAGGAGATGGGCGACAAGGGGAAATACAGCTACGATTTTCAGCGCAACCAGGACATCCGCGTCCGCAAGGACTACGACCGCAAGCTGAATGCCGGCAAGGCCTTCATTTTCGACATCCGGGAAAATCTCAGCGACTTCACCTTCCTCAACACCTTTCTGGATCAGGATTTCGTTACCAAAAACGACCTCTTTGTGGCCGGCAAGCGTCTCAATGAGGAGCGCATGGTGTGGGAGTACTACGTCAAGAGCCGCAAAGCGGCCGACTACCGCAAGATGATCCTCGAGTCGCTCTACCACCCGCCCCACATCGAGATCGACCACACCAAGAGCAATAACGGCGTGCTCTACCTGACCCACCATTTCGAGGGCAAACCCCTGCTCAAGGAGTTCATTCCCAACACGATGCTGGGCATCGAATTTCTCTGGGGCGCCCCTGTGAAGCTGGAAACCACCGAGGTGGTCTCGCGGGTGGCGCCGCCCAGCCGGCCGAGCATCCCCGGCCTGCCGGCGCCGACGACGGACCGGCCCCGCAAGCGGGAGATCAAGTGGCAGCGGGTGGTCTACACCATGGAGGATCGCCAACTCACCAAAGAGAAGTTGTGACGGCCGGAGCCGGCGCCCCGAAGCGCGCCCCCAGGAATTGCCTGATGCGAATCGGCAGCGGGACCAACGACGCTTGAACGCAACCACGGAAGAAGCGATGCGATGGAAACGATTGAAAAAGCGTTAGAGAATATCAGCCACCACATCGTCAATGTCGACCAGCACCGGCCGATTCCCTTCACGGCCTTCCTGGAGATGACGGTGGCCCAGCCGGAGACGATGATCCGCAACGTCTTTCAGGTCTTTCACGACCTGATGAAGACCTACGTGGGGGAGGGCGTCGACGAGTACCCCGACGACCCCGAATCGATCAAATTCGTCAACTATGATTGCAGCAAGCTCTTTGTGGAGGGTTCGGACAATCCCTTCTTCGCCGACCGCCTGTTCGCCAACCGCCTCATCAAGCATGTCGAGGCCCTGCGGCTGGGCGCCCAGCAGAACAAGATCTATATTTTCGATGGGCCGCACGGCTGCGGCAAGAGCACCTTTCTCAACAACCTGCTGCGCAAATTTGAGGAGTACGCCAACACGGACAACGGGCTGCGCTACGAGACCGTCTGGCGCATCACCCCCAACCAGCTCAACGAGGCGCCCACCAACGAGACGGTGGCGATCCTGGAGCGGCTGCTGCAACTGCAGAAAGAACCCAACCAGGAGCAGTACGAAGCCCTGCGCAGCCGCAGCAAGGAGACGGCCGCCAGCGAGAACTACATCGAACTGCCCTGCCCCAGCCACGACAATCCCCTCTTGATGATCCCCAAGCGCCATCGGCGGGACTTTTTCGACGACCTTTTCGCCAACGACGAGTTCAAGTGGACCCTGTTCACCGACAAGGCCTTCGAGTGGCTCTTTCGCGACAAGCCATGCACCATCTGCAGCTCCCTCTTCATCTCCCTGATGCGCCAGCTCAGGGACCCGCGCCGGGTTCTCGATATGATCTACGCCCGGCCTTACAACTTCAATCGTCGCCTGGGCCGCGGGATCAGCGTCTTCAATCCCGGCGATCGACCGTCGAAGGAGGTCATCCTCAGCAACGAGATGCTCCAGCGGCGCGTCAACACCCTGTTTCGCGACAGCAACCGGGTGCACTATCTCTTCTCGCGCTACGCCAAGACCAACAACGGCATCTACGCCCTCATGGACATCAAGTCCCACAATATCGAGCGGCTCATCGAGCTGCACAACATCATCAGCGAGGGCGTTCACAAGGTGGAGGATATCGAGGAGAACGTCAATTCCCTCTTCCTCGCCCTGATGAATCCTGAGGACAAGAAGAATATTCAGAATTTTCAATCCTTTGGTGACCGGATCGTCTACATCAACATCCCATACGTGCTCGATCTGCAGACCGAAGTGGAGATCTACCGCAACACCTTCGGCCGCCACATCGAAGACAGCTTTCTGCCCCGCGTGCTGCACAATTTCGCCCGGGTCATTATCGCCTCGCGCATGAACATCCGCTCCGAAGCGCTCCTCGAGTGGATCCGCGAGCCCGATAAATACACCAGCTACTGCGACAAAAACCTGCAGCTGCTCAAAATGGAGATCTACACCGGCCACATCCCCGTCTGGCTCACCGAGGAGGACCGCAAGCGCCTCACGGCCAAGCGCCGCCGCCGCATCATCGGGGAGTCGGAAACCGAGGGCAAGCACGGCATCTCGGGGCGCGATTCCCTCAAGATCTTCAATGACTTCTACTCCTCCTACGCCAAGAGCGGCAAATATATCGACATGGGCATGCTGTGCAAGTTCTTTCACTCCCGCAAAGAGCTCAAGGCCAGCATCCCCGACGGGTTTCTGGACTCCCTGCTCCAGTTGTACGACTACTCCATCCTCCAGGAGGTCAAGGAGTCGCTCTACTACTACAACGAGGAGCAGATCGCCACCGAGATCCAGAACTACATCTTCGCCGTCAACTTCGAGCTGGGCGCGGTGGAGACCTGCACCTACACCGGGGAGCGACTGGAGATCACCGATGAGTATCTGAGCGCCTTCGAAAAACGCGTCCTGGGCAACGACAGCTCGCGCGACGAGCGCATGGACCTGCGCCAGGGGGTGCAGAAGGAGTACGCCTCCAAGACCCTTACCCAGGAGATCATGGTGGAGGACAAGCCCCTCACCGCCACCGAGCTCTTCGACACGCTCCACGAGCGCTATGTGCACAACCTCAAGGAGAAGGTCCTCGACCCCTTCCTCGACAACGAGAACTTCCGCCGCGCCATCAAGGATTTCGGCAAGGAAGATTTCAAGACCTACGACAAGAAGATCCGCGACGACGTCACCTACCTGATGGAAAACCTGGGCCGCAAGTATCGCTACAACGAGAGCGGCGCCCAGGCGATCTGCATGTATGTGATCGACAACGACCTGCCGCAGCGGTTCAACCTGAACTGACCCAGGCGGCGCCCACCAAGCGAGACGACGGTCGATGGAAAAACGGATTCAGTTTCAGTCGGGTTCCCTGCTGCTGGAGGGCCTCTGGCGGCCGGGCCCGACCGGCCAGGCGGTGGTGGTGGCCCATCCCCACCCCCTTTACGGGGGCGATATGCACAACCCGGTGGTGGCCACCATCGCCGACAGCTTTGCCAGCAAGGGATACGCCACTCTGCGCTTCAACTTTCGCGGCACCGGTGGCAGCGAGGGCCGCTACGACGATGGTCCCGGCGAGCGCCAGGACCTGGCCGCGGCCTTGAAATGGGCGCGGCAGCAAAGCGCGGCGGCGGCCTGTGTGGCGGGCTACTCCTTTGGCGGCTGGGTGGCCGCTGGCGCGGCTGTTGAGGGACATCTCGATGGCGCGCCCCTCTACCTTGTCGCCCCGCCGGTGGGCTTCATCTCCTTCGATGCGCTTTCAGCGCCGCCGGCGCTGACCGCCGTGGTCGCCGGTACGCGGGACGACATCGCCCCCCTGCCCCAGGTACGCGCCCTTCTGGCGCGTTGGCAGGCGGAAGAATTGTTGAGCGTGATCGCGGATTGCGACCATTTCTACAGCGGATGTCTGCCCCGCCTGGCCGAGGCGCTGGCAAGCCGCATCCCCCCCGCCAAGGCGACGGCCGACCCCGCTGCGGCGCCTTGACAAGGCCGCCGGGCCTGACCTAGGATGAGAAGAGGCAATCGACATCAAGGTCCCCTGACGCGCCGAGCACGAACCTGCCGCACCACCGCGTCCGACACTGCCGCCGCCGCAAGCGCCTGTGCGTATCCCTAGACTTGCCACGCGACCGAAGCGCTCTCCCGATCTGTCGACCCCAACTGCCAATCCTCCGCCTTCGTCTCCTGAATGCCGGCGCCCCAACGCCTGCCTGGACCACTTCCTGGGTTTCGGGGTCTGTCCCTGGAATACGGGAACGCTCCGGCGGCATGAGAGGAGGTCGTCATGCAAACCAAGACCCGCCCCATTCACCAGCTCATCGACGAGCAGGTCCGCAAGTGGAATCTCACCCAGGCCGCCAAAAAGGAAGCGCCGCCGCCGCGACCGGTGATCACCCTCAGCCGGGAGCCCGGATCGGGCGGACGGCTCGTGGCCCAGGGCATCGCCGAGCGCCTGGGCCTGGACCTCTTCCATCAGGAGGTACTGCACGCCATGGCGTCCAGCGCCAAGGTGGGTACCCAGGTGTTGGCCACCTTGGATGAGAGGGGGCTCAACATGCTCGAAGACTGGATGGCGGCCCTGGTCAACGAACGCCATCTGTGGCCCGACGAATATGCCCGCCATCTGATCAAGGTGGTCGGCGCCATCAGCCGCCATGGCAAAGCCGTTCTGGTCGGGCGGGGGGCCAATTTCATCCTGCCGGCCGACCGGCGCTTTCGCATCCGTGTGGTGGCACCCCTCGATTTCCGCGTTCAGAGCGTGGCGCACACCCACGATCTCAAAATAGAGGAGGCCCGCCGTCGGGTCACCCGCACCGATGCCGACCGCAAGGCCTTTGTTCGCAAATACTTCAACGCCAATATCGCCGATCCCATGAACTACGACATGGTGCTCAATACCAGCGTCCTGAGTATCGACAGCGCCGTGGCAGCCGCCTGCGCCGCGTTTGAATAGCGCCATAGCGGAAGGGACCCCGCAGGCTGCGGGGCCCCGTTTACGGCGGGCCCGCTGCAAAATGCCGGGTTTGGATGAGGTGTGCGGCCGGGTCACAAGGCGCCCTAAAGTCCGGTCCGCTTTCTGCCGATCCTTTAGATAATCGACTTTTCGTTCGCCAACGACGGCAGAAAGAGCGCACCCTTGATCGCAGAGAGACCCGAGATTCGGGGCCCCGAGGCCCCCCATGGCATCCATCCGGTAGGCGGACGTGAAGACGCGCACCGAGAGGCCCAGGAGCGGCCGTCGCGATCACCCTCGCCGACCGGGACGCTGCCCCTGCCCGAGGACCGGGTCAGCCTTGGCGAGCGCAGTAACGATCCCAACGAGCTGCCGGCAGTCGGACCCCGCATCGGCCCATCACCCCAAATGCCCGCCGCACCCGCCGACGTGACGCCGCCGCTGGGAGCACCCCAGGGCCAAGAGGATGGGGCAGCGACCTCGGATAGCCAGAAGGCGGCGCAGGTCCGCGACCTCAAACAGCGTGACGCCGAGGTCAAAGCCCACGAGCAGGCCCACCTGGCGGCAGGGGGTGGCCTCGTCCAGGGCGCGGCCAGTTACACCTACGAAAAGGGCCCTGACGGCGCGATGTACGCGGTCGGGGGAGAGGTGAAGATCGATACCGCTCCCGCCAGGACGCCGGAGCAGACCATCCGCAAGGCCCAGCAGATCCGCCGGGCGGCGCTGGCGCCGGCCCAGCCCTCCGCCACCGACCGCGCCGTGGCGGCGGCCGCCGCTCAGATGGAGGCCCAGGCCAAGGCTGAGAAAACCCGTGAAGCGGCCGAGGGTGAGGAACCCCAGCGTACCGAAGCGGCCACATCTGCAAGGGATACCACTGAAGCGGATCGTTTCACCGTGGAGGAGGACGCCCCGACGCGCCCCTTCACGGCACCCGCCATTCACGCCTACCAGAGGACCGCCACCGCCCAACCCGCCCCACGGACGCTCAGCACCTTCGTATGACCCTCACATCCGATCGTCAGGTGTCACCGCGGTGAATCGCCAATCGTTTTGGTGGAATCGTTGAAGCGCTGGGGAACCCAGGCCATCACCGAGTTCGACTGAGGGGGGGTAGGCACGCCGCTGCGGAAATGCCGTCTGGGCTTAAATGTCCGCTCCCAGCGGCGCCGCTGTCGGTTTGGCAAAAAAGCCGTACAGCTGGGACATGAGCATGCCGCCCAGCATCAGCGCGCAGCCCAGCATCCCGCGCATGCTCATCACCTCTCCCAGTACCAGCCAGCCGCCCAGGGCGGCAAAAACCGACTCGAGGCTCAGCAGAATGGCCGCATGGGCGGGGTGGGCATGCCGCTGCCCCACGATCTGGAGGGTGTAGGCCACCCCCACAGAGAGGGCGCCGCCATAGAGGATGGGCAGGGCGGCCGACCACAGGCCGGCCAGGGTGGTGGTCTCGACCATCAGACCGACAAGGAGGCTAAGGAGGGCGCAGGCCAGGTATTGGAAGAGGGCCAGCCGGCTGGCCTCCATCCGGCTGGCGTAGCGCCCCACGATGTGAACGTGGATGGCCCAGAAAAAAGCGCCCACGAGGACCAGCAGGTCCCCGTAGGCGATGGTCATGGCATCGGTGACGCTGAGCAGATAGAGGCCCAGAGCGGCCAGAACGGCGCCCAGCCAGGTGCCGGCGTTGGTGCGCGCCCCCAAGGCAAGGCCCAATATGGGAACGATGACCACATAGAGGCCGGTGATAAACCCGGCATTCCCGGCGGTGGTGTAGACCAGGCCTACCTGCTGAAGCGAAGCGCCCAAAAAAAGCACCCCGCCCGCAAGCGCTCCCACCCACAAGCCGTTGGCGCTCTGACCGGCGCTGGCCCGAGGAGGGGGGGTGGCGGCGCGGGCACGCAAGAAAACGGGCACCAGCACCAAGGCGCCCAATAGGAAACGGATGCCGTTGAATATGAAGGGGCCGATGTGGTCCATCCCCATGCGCTGGGCCACGAAAGCGAAGCCCCAGATAAGGGCGGTCAACAGCAGCAACCCGTCCGATTTCATCTCCTGCGATGGCATAGGTCCACCCACTTTCCCCCAGCCGGCGGCCATCAACAGAGCGCTGACCCGCCGTTGCCGTTTTAACAATCGGCCCCTCATAAACCAATCCCACCCTGAAGTAAAGGTGGGATTGAAAGGCCACCGTCACGGAGCGTGGACGCTCAGCCCGATCGTTCCGGTGCCTCGTTGCTGCACGTGTTGGTGATGTCGCAGGCGCTGCATCCGCAACCACCGGCGCAGGCGCTGGTTTGGGCAGCGGCCGCTTTGAACCCCCGGTAGAAGCGACAAATCAAATAGGCGGCCGCCAGGGCGACGATGATGGCGATAAGGATGGTTTCCATCGGCGATCTCCTCGACGGTTCAGAGCCCCAGCAGCGTACCGGCCTGATAGACCAAGACGGCCACGCCAAAGGCGAACACGGTGTTGAAAAGGATGGAGAAGGCCCCCCAGCGCCAGGAGCCGGCCTCGCGGGCGATGCAGACCACCGAGACGAAGCAGGGGCTGTAGAACATGACGAAAAGAATCAGGCAGATGGCGGTCAAGGGCCGCCAGCCGGGTGCACGGCTCAGCCGGTCGGCGAGGGAGGTCGAGGCTTCCGGGTCGACCTCTCCGAGGGAGTAGGCCGTGCCCAAGGTGGAGATCACCACCTCCTTGGCGGCGAATCCGCCCACGAGGGCAATGTTGGTGCGCCAATCGAAACCCGCCCAGCGGCTCAGCCCCTCCAGGGCGGTGCCCATGCGACCGGCCAGAGAGTGGCGCAGGGCGGCCTCGGCCTCGTGAAAATCGACCTGGGCCAAAGTCGCCGCCATATCGGAGGCCTGGCTGTCGGTGATCGCAGCCCGCTGGTGGGCGTAGTCCTGTGCCACCTCGGCGGGCAGGCGGGGAAAGGTCATGATGGCCCAGAGGACCACCGAGATGGCCAGAATGACGGTGCCGGCCTTGCGGATGTACTGCCAGGTGCGCTCCCAGGTGTGGATCGCCAGGCCTCTGAAAGTGGGCCAGCGATAGGGGGGCAGCTCCATCACGAAGGGGGTTGGCGGGCCGCTGATCACGGTGCTGCGCAGGAGTCTGGCCACCAGCAGGGCGCCCGCCCAGGAGACGAGGGTGATGAGAAACATCATCAGCGCCTGGTGGGCGGCGAAAAAGGCCCCCACCAGCAACGCGAACACCGGCAGTTTGGCACCGCAGTTCATGAAGGGGACCGTGAGCAGGGTGGCCAGACGCTCCTTTGGAGATTTGAGGGTTCGGCTGGCCATGACCCCGGGCACGGCACAGCCGCCGGCGATGCCGCCCGAGACGATAAAGGCCATCACCGAGGATCCGTGCAGGCCGAAGATGCGAAAGACCCGGTCCAGCATGAAGGCGACCCGGGCCAGGTAGCCGCTGTCCTCGAGGAAGGCGATCCCCAGGAACATGAAGAGGATCAGTGGTACGAAACCCAGCACCCCGCCAACCCCGTCGATGATGCCCGAAAGCAGGAGGGACTTGAGGAGCCCATCGGCGAGGTGGCCGTCCACGAGGGACCCCAGCCATCCGAAGACGCCCTCCAGGAGGGCGACCGGCGTTTCGCTGACGGCGAAAGTGAACTGGTAGAGTCCCCAGATGACGGCCAGCATGAGGAGCGGGCCGACGAAGCGGTGGGCCAACACCTGGTCGAGGCGATCGGAAATCTCCAGACGACTGTGGTCGGCGGTCTGGCGCAAGACGCCCTTGGCCATCAGCGAGCGGATGTACCCATAGCGATAGTCGGCGATGACGGCTTCCGGATAGGTGTCGAGGGTCTGTTTGAGGTGACGCGCCAGGGGGGCCATCATGGCGTCGAGCTCCGCGACAACGTCGGGATCGGCCATCTCCCCCTGGCAACGGAGCTGTTCATCGTTTTCCAAGAATTTAAGGGCCACCCACTCGGGCCGGTGATCTGCCGTGAGGAAGCGGTGCGCCGCGATATGGGCCGACATCTGTTTCAGCACCGGGTCGATATCGGGACCATAGGTGATCTCCAGCGGCCGGCGACCATCGGCCCCCGCCTGGCGAACCGCGTCCAGGGCCGCCTGCATGAGGGACTCCTTGCCTTCGCCCCGGCGGGCGACGGTGGGGACGATCGCGATGCCGAGCAGGTTGGCCAACCGCGCCACATCGATCTCGATCCCCTTGGCGGCGGCCACATCCATCATGTTCAGCGCCATGCAGACGGGTACGCCCATCTCCATGAACTGCAGCGTGAGATAGAGGTTGCGCTCCAAATTGGTGGCATCCACGATGTTGACCACGAGCGCTGGCCGCTCCTTGACGATGAAGTCGCGGGCCACCACCTCCTCCAGCGAATAGGCCGTCAGCGAATAGGTGCCCGGCAGGTCCACCAGGTGCAGCCGGTGGTTCTCGAGGGTGTAGCTGCCCGTCTTTTTCTCGACGGTCACACCGGGATAGTTGCCCACATGTTGCCGGGCACCGGTGAGGGCGTTGAAGAGGGTGGTTTTGCCGCAATTGGGATTGCCGGCCAGGGCGATGGTCGTTTGGGCGAAGGGGCCCTGGTTCAAGGCCGCTTGAGACCCGGATGCGTCCATATCAGTTGTCAACCTCCACTTGGATGTAGTCCGCTTCGTTGTTGCGAAGGGTTAGGGTGAAGCCCATGACCCTGAGGGCCACCGGGTCCTTCAAGGGCGCGCGCCCCTGGATGGTGATCGTCGTGCCGGGTACCAGGCCCATGTCCCGGATACGCCGGCCCAGTTCGCCGCTGGCGGTCACGGCCGCAATGGTGCCGCTCTGATGTCGTTTCATTGATCTCAGATTCTGGGTGGTCAAGGTCGCTCCTCAAATAGGGTTGTGTGGGGAGTTTGCTATACCTAACTTTTTTACATGTCAACAAGAATCTTCAGGTAAGGCGTTTTTTTCAGGTTGCCCTGATGAAGGGCCGCATGGTATGAGGCCCACACGTCTGCATCGCGGGGCGATCTGACTTGCGGAAAGATTTGCATCAAAGGGGGGGGAAATGGCCAAGTCGGACGAATTGACCGAGAGCATGGAAAACTATCTGGAGACCATCCTGGCGTTAGAGGAAGACCACAAGGTGGCCCGGGCCAAGGAGATCGCTGAGCGGCTGGAGATCCAGCGCGGCAGCGTCACCGGTGGCCTCAAAAGCCTGGCCGAAAAGGGTCTGATAAACTATGAGCCCTACAGCTATATCACCCTGACCCCCCAGGGAAAGAAGATCGCCCGGGAGGTGGCCCGTCGGCATGACGTGCTGCGGGACTTTCTGCTCAATATCCTGCGCGTGGATCCCAAGGCGGCGGACGAGAACGCCTGCCGCATGGAACACGCCATCGACGGCACCGTCCTGGAGCGCTTGGTCTGCTTCATCGAGTACATCCATACCTGCCCCCGCGCCGGCGACCAGTGGTTGGACGCCTTCGTGGAGTACTGCAATTCGGAGAGCCCCAGCGAGCACAAATGCAAGACCTGCATCAACGATTGGAAGGCGGCGCACTGAACCCAAATCGCATTGCACGCCAACCGCGGGACCGCTCACGGGTGTAAGATGCGTCCCCGCTCGGGCGAGGACTCTCTCGCCGAACCGGAATCGCCCCGCCCCGCTGGCCCGCTGGTTGTACCGGGACCGTCCTGCGCTAAGCGATCAGCTCCACGGTATCCGGTGCCTCCCTTTGGCACAGGTGGTTGACGATGGCGACCATAAAATCGCGCATCTCCGTCGCCAGCTGTCGGCAGGTGTCGCAGTAAACCCGGCGCCGCATATACCCGTGAACCGCCACCTGGTGGTGGTACCAGGCGCCATAGGGCGTGCCCTTGCAGAAGCGCCGGCCGGTGAATGCGGCGATGGGACAGCCGGTGCACACCAGAGCATAGTAAATGCGACAGGGCGGGCAGTCCAGGACCCCGCCGTCGCTGCCGCTTCCTGCCACGATGCGGTCCCATTTTCGGACCGAAGCCTTCATGATGCTGAGCGCGTCCAACATGGGGGCACCTCCTCTTGTGTCCATCTTCCCCGAAGAACGATGGCGTTGCTGGAAGTGGTGGCGTTGGAACGAGTGGTGGATGACGGCTGTTGGTCAGAGGGGCAAATCTGTAAGGCAATCGTCTCGCTGGAGGGCAGGCTCACTGGAGCACTGTGGTCGGCGTAAGATCATCGTAGCGCCTGGGCCAATGGGTGTCAAATCCTGAAAAATCAAAAACCCTTATCCCCCGTGCGCGAGTTGACTTCCCCTTGTCGAGCCCTTAGATTAACGCCCGTAAAGTCCGTTTCCAAACACGATCACCGGGCCAACGCTTCGCCGCCAAACGTTCCCGTCCAATGCCGGCCCAAAATGTCGCAGCGCCGTTCCACCGCAACAGCAGCAACCCCATATCCGCAACCGATCCAATCGAAATGACGAACTGACGCATGCCCGCGGCAGAAGATCCCCAAGGAGAAGTGACATGATTGAACTCGTGGCCAATCTGCTCAAAATTCTCAACTCCGAGACGGAACCCCGGCAGATCAGCCTGGGGATCTGCTTCGCCATGGTGGCGGGCCTCACGCCACTTTGGCGACCCCATAACCTTTTGATATTGCTTCTGGTTCTTGTTCTGCGGGTCAATCTCTCGGCCTTCATCCTGGCGTGGGGCGTTTTCTCGGCCATCGCCTATCTCATAGACCCCCTCTTCCACAGCTTGGGGCTGGCGATTCTCAACGCCGACGGACTGAAGGGGCTTTGGACCACGCTCTACAACCATCCCTGGTTCCCCCTGACCCAGTTCAACCACAGTATCACCATGGGCAGCCTGGCCGTGACCGCGGTGCTCTTTGTGCCCCTCCTGCTGCTGGGCAACTTCATCATCCGCAACTACCGTGAGCACATCCTCGCCTATGTGCAGAAATCCCGCTTGGGACAGATGCTCAAGGCCACCAAAATCTTTGAAACCTATCAGACCCTGCGGGGTTGGGGAGGTGGTCGATGAGCCAGACGACGCAACCGCCGGCCAATGATTCGGAGAAGCGCGACGGTCCGAAATCGCCCCAGGGAGGCAAAAAAGGCTGGATCCGCTGGCCAGGCCTCATCGCGTTCGTGGCAATCACCCTGATCCTGGCCGTCGTTTGGCATTTTCTGGCGGACTGGTTGGTGAAGCGGGCCGTTGAATCGGCCGGCACCAGGGCGGTCGGCGCCAAGGTGGAAGTGGCCGCGGCCGATCTGAGCCTCTTCCCCGCCGGACTGGTGCTGGACGGACTACAGGTCACCAATCCTGACGCTCCCATGACCAACGCCGTTGAGATCGGTCGCGTGGGGATGGATCTGGAACTGGCCCAGCTCATCCGCCGTCGGGTGGTGGTCAATCTGATGCAGGTGGACGCACTGCGCTTCAACACGGAGCGGAAATCCTCCGGCGCGCTGCCCGACAAACAGCGCCGCAAGGAGGGGGCGGACAGCGAGGGTGCCGGCGAAGCCCTTAAAAAAGGTCTGGAGAAGATGGGCTGCGGCAATTTCAAACTGCCCAGCTTCGAGAAGCCCGATCTGCAGAATCTGCTGGCCAACGAGCAGCTCAAATCTCTGGAGTTGGCCCAGCAATTGGAAGCCGACATCAAGGCCGAGGAGGCCTACTGGCAGAAGACCCTCAAAGAACTGCCCGATCAACAGACGCTAAAGGCCTACGAAGAGAAGTTGAAAGGGCTCTCATCCAAGAAGAGCGACCTGGGTGCGCTATTGGGCAAAGCGGGAGACGCCCTCACTGTCCAGAAGGAGCTTCGGGCCGATCTCGAGCGGATCAAAGCGGCCCAGCAGCGCTTTCAAAAAAGCAGCCGCGACCTCCGGCAGCGGGTGCAGCAGCTGCCCAAGGCGCCCATGGCCGACGTGCGTCGTCTTCAGGCGAAATACAGCCTCAGCGCCGACGGACTGGCCAATCTCAGCCAATTGCTCATTGGCGGCCAGCTCTGCGACCACTGGCAGACCGCCTGGGAATGGTATCAACGGCTCAAGCCCTATATTGCGCAGGCGACGGCGGGAGGGGAAGCGGCGGCACCCGAACCGGAGCGCGGGACCGGCGCCTACGTGCGATTCACCGAGAAGACCCCCCTACCCACCTTTCTGATTCGCCAAACCAAGGCCTCGGTCCAATTGCCGCTGGGCGCCTTGAGCGGCAAAATTGAAAACATCAACAGCAACCCGCCCCTTCTGGGAAAGCCCACCGCCTTCAACTTCCTGGGGCGTGATCTTGCCGCGGCCAAATCCCTCTCCGCCACAGGGCTGATCGATCTGGTAACCCCCGGCGACCCGAGCAGCCGCGCCAAGCTGGAACTCAACGGCTATCAGCTCGACAAGGTGCCCCTCTCCAGGGAAGCGGCCCTGCCCGTTACGGTGGATACCGCACTGGCCGATCTGGCGGCCGATTTTTCATTTGCAGAGCAGCGGGTGAACACCTCGGTGGACATGGACTTCGACGCCGTCAAGCTCTCTGCCGCCGCTCCCGCAGGCGACAACGCGGTCCAGACAGCCCTCATCAATGGCCTCACCGGCATCCGCCGCTTCGACCTGGTGGCGTCGGTGATGGGGAATGTGGATGACTATCGCATGAAGATCCGCTCGAGTTTGGACCAGACCTTAAAAGACGCCGTGGGCGGCCTCGTTAAGAAGGAGGCCGCCAAACTCAGTGCACAGATCGAGAGCAAGGTCCGCCAGGCGGTGTCCGCGCCACTGTCCAATGCGCAGCAGCAGATCGATGTGTTGGGACCGGTGGGTGACGAGCTGCAAAAACGCCTCAACATCGGCGGAGAACTCCTCAAGGGCAGCGGCCTCAAACTGCCCTTTTAAGCCCCTCACATTCAGACCGGCACCGTACGCCTGCGCCCTCCCTCAAAATGCCCCCAAGCGGCCTCACCAAATGTGAAGCCGCTTGGGGGTGTTTCTTTTCGCCAGCATTAAATCGATCTGCAATCCTTGACATGCCATTTATTGGATATATTACTTTTTGTAATGATATTTTAATCGTAATACAACAACAGACCGACAGGGAGGTTGAGATGCAACCCATCATAGGTATCGATCTGGGCACCACCAATTCCTGCGTGGCCGCATTGGAAAACAAGGATCCCAAGGTGATCCCCAATGCCGAGGGCGGGCGTACAACACCCTCCGTCTTTGCCGTGAGTTCCGGCGGAGAGCGCCTGGTAGGCCAGTTGGCCAAACGCCAGGCCGTCACCAACCCCGAGAACACCGTATTCGGCGTCAAGCGACTCATTGGCCGCAAATACGACAGCGCCGAGGTCGTCCAAGACCGTGAGGTTCTGCCTTACCGGATCGTGGCGGCGGACAACGGCGACGCTGCCATCCAGGTCCAGGGTCGTCGCTACAGTCCGGCGGAGATCTCCGCCCAGGTGTTGGCGGACCTGAAAAAAGCGGCCGAGGATCATCTGGGAACAGCGGTCAAGGACGCCGTCATCACCGTACCGGCCTACTTCAACGACAGCCAGCGGCAGGCCACCAAGGACGCCGGCAAAATCGCCGGTCTCAACGTCCTGAGAATCATCAACGAACCAACCGCGGCGGCATTGGCCTATGGCATGGACCGCAAGGGGGATCAGACCATCGCCGTCTTCGATTTGGGGGGTGGCACCTTCGATATCTCCATCCTCGACATCGGCGATGGCGTCTTCGAGGTCAAAGCCACCAACGGCGACACCCACCTGGGGGGCGAGGACTTCGATCTGCGTCTGATCGAACACCTGGCCGACGAGTTCCGGAAAGATCAGGGCATCGACCTGCGGGGGGACACCATGGCCCTTCAGCGCCTCAAGGAAGCCGCCGAGAAGGCCAAGATGGAGCTCTCCAGCACCATGGAAACGGACATCAACCTGCCCTTCATCACGGCGGATGCCGGCGGACCAAAGCACCTCAACCTCAAGCTCACCCGCGCCAAGCTGGAGAGCCTGGTGGGCGATCTGCTCGATCGCCTGGAGGGTCCTTGCCGCACGGCGCTGACGGACGCCGTCTATGCCACCGGTGACATCGACGCCGTCATCCTGGTGGGCGGCATGACGCGCATGCCGGCCGTCCAGTCGCGCGTACAGCAGATATTTGGCAGGGAACCGGCCAAGTCGGTCAATCCCGACGAGGTGGTCGCCATGGGGGCCAGCATCCAGGCCGGGGTGCTGAAGGGGGATCTCAAGGATGTGTTGCTGCTGGACGTGACGCCCCTCAGTCTGGGCATCGAAACCCTGGGCGGCGTGACCACCAAGCTGATCGAGAAAAACACCACAATCCCCACCCGCAAGAGTGAGGTCTTCTCCACGGCGGCGGACAACCAACCTGCCGTCAGCGTTCACGTGCTGCAGGGGGAGCGGGAGATGGCGTCGGACAACAAGACCCTGGGTCGTTTCGAACTGACCGGCATCCCGCCGGCGCCCCGCGGTACCCCGCAAATCGAGGTGAGCTTCGATATCGACGCCAACGGCATCGTCAAGGTCAGCGCCAAGGACATGGCCACCGGCAAGGAGCAGTCGATCCAGATCACCGCCTCCAGCGGCCTGCGCCAGAGCGAGATCGATGCCTTGATCCGCGATGCCGAGGCACACCGTGAAGCGGATGCGCGTAAAAAGCAGGCCGTGGAGACCCGCAACCGGGCCGACCACCTTGTCTATACGGTCGAAAAAACCTTGAGTGACCTGGGCGCCCAGGTCGACCCAAATCTCAGGGCGCAGGCCGAAGCCGCCACGGGGGATCTCCAGCAAGCGCTAAAAAGCGAGGATACCGAACGGATCCAACGCGCCAGCGATACCCTGGAAACCCTTGTTCAGCAGATCGGCCAGGCGGCCTACGCCGGTCAGGGCGGCTCACCCGGCGGTCACGCTGCAGCGGGGGCGCCCGGAAGCGGTGGCGCCGACAGCCCCAAAGGCGATGACGTGGTGGATGCGGAGTATGAGGAGGTGGCGTGATCCGCCGAGCGGATCGAATCGGCCCGGCCCGATAGACGGATTGGGCCGACCGCCCGCTGCAGTCGCCATCCGATCGACCAGGTCTCAGTCCATATGACGCCACTGCCCCCTTTTTTCGGGGGGGCAGTGGCGTTTTTTTAGGTCCCCTCTCTCACCCACGCCTTGATCTGAGCCAGATAGGACCAGCTGAAACCTTCGGGAACGCAGGGCAGGATAGCGTTGTTGCAGTAAATGGGGTCCGCTTCCAGATCGTAGGGGGAGGCGTCGACGGCCGCGCGCCACAGCCGGGTTCCGGGGATGGGCGTGTAGTATGCGGGGATGGGCGTAATCCCGGCGCCGTGGACGATAGCGATGGATCGTCGCAAGGTCGGGAGGTCCTGGCCAGGCAGACCGGCCAGCAAATAGGCGCCCAGTTGCTCGCGCGCAAAGCCGGCCCGCCGCAGGTAGCCGACGCAGGCGGTGAACTCGTTGGCCGTAACCTTGGCGTCCAGCGAGCCGCGCGTCTCGAAGGCGGCGGTCTCCAGCCCCAGGCGAAGGGTGTGGAAGCCCGACTGATGCATGAGTTCGGCCAGTGGCGTGGTGATATTGCGGATGTGAAGGGCGTTGGGTGTGTGGAGCCTGAGGTCGAGTCCCCGGTCGACGATCCCCCGCAGCAGAGGGACGGCGTGACGCTGGGCATCGACCAGAAAGGCGTCGTCATAGAGGGCGATATCCCGAACCCCGTTCGCCGTATGCCAGTGGACAATCTCGGCCAGCACGGACTGCGGTGACCGCAGGCGGCGCTCCGGGTTGAGTATTCGGGATGCGCAGTAAGCGCAATCGAAGGGACACCCACGGCTGGTTTGCAGGGGCAGATAGGCCATCTTCCGCAGAAGGTCCAGCGCTGGCCGTGGCCAGGCGTCCATATCAGCGGGATCGATGCGGGAGGTGGCCCATCGTCGGCCCAGCCCGGGGACCAGATCGCCCACCAGTTCCAGAATGCGGGCTTCCGCCTCGCCGGTCATCACCACGTCGGCGCCGCTGTTGCGACGGGCGTGTTCAGGATAGAGGGTGGCGTAGGTGCCGCCCAGCACCACGGGTACCCCGGGATAGGCGGCCCTCAGTTCGGCAATGGTCTCTTGTACACCGGGATACCAATAGGTCATCAGAGAGGTCACCAGCACCGCGTCGGGGCGCGGCAGTTGCCGCAAGTCCTCCCGTAGCCAGGCCGGGGGGATGCCATACCGCGAATAGGTGCGGGGGATGTGCGCCAAGGCCGCCGGCGGTTCGATGGGCGTCTTGAGGAAGGGGCCCCGGCCGCAGCGGTGCCGCGGATCGGCGGGGACGGCCCGTGGATGAAAGCGATCCAGGCAGTCAATGAAGCTGACCCGGCAACCATGCGCCCGCAGGATGGCCCCCAGGGATAACAAGCCCAGGGGTTTGGCCCACACATCGTAGGCAGCGAAATCGTGAATCCAAGGGTTGACCAGGAGGATGTGGGCAGCGGCCGTCCTCACGGTGAGTGATCAATCGGTGGGGAAATAGGTCATGGAGGTTTTCTTCAGCTCCTCCTTGCTGAAGAGCAGCTCATAGGTCGAAACGCCTGCCTTCGCGGCCATTTCACGGGCGGTGGCGATACAATCCGCCTCGCTGGTGCCGTGAATCATGGTGTAGAGATTGTAAGGCCACGTTGGCTTGGGATCCCGCCGATAGCAGTGGGATACCTGGGGGAAAGCGGCCATGAGGGCGCCCACCTCCTCGATGCGCGCCTCATCCACCTGCCAGGCGGTCATGGCGTTGGCGTCGAAGCCGGATCGCTGATGGCGCAGGGTGGCCCCGAATCGCCGCATGATGCCGCGGTCGACCAGACTCTGCAAAACCGCCAGCAGCTCCTCTTCGCGGATGCCGATGGCGTGGGCGATTTCTCGGTAGGGTTGCTCGACGATGGGCATATCACCCTGGATAGAGGCGATGACACGTTTTTCGATTTCGGTCAGCATCTCGCGGGTATACGTTGAGGGGCACCGGGAAGTCAAGCCCCGAACAGGAGGGTCGCCAGCCGGCGGAAACCGGTGTACCGGCCCCTGACGGCCGCCTTGCGGGTGCCAATGAGGGCCGCGCCCCCCCTACAGTGATGCCGTTTCCCGCATCTTCGCGACCGCTGAATCCGTTTGGGACCGATCGGCGTCGGCCGAAGCGGGCCCACGTGGTGGGCGGCGTCCGCACCGTGCCCAGCGGGGAATCATTTATCGGGAAAGAGTCGATGAATCTCCGCTTCAGAGGCTCCGCAGATCCCGCGTTCGGTGATGAAGCCGGTCACCAGGCGGGAAGGTGTCACATCGAAGGCGTAGTTGCCGGCGGGGCTGTCCAGCGGCGGCACGAGCACTGTGCGCACCTCCCCGTCCACCAGCCCCTGGATTTGACGGACCTCATCGGGGTCGCGCTCTTCGATGGGAATCTCCGCGAGACCGTCGCGCATCTGCCAATCGAAGGTGCTCGAGGGCAGCGCCACGTAGAATGGCACCTCGTTGTCATGGGCGGCCAGCGCCTTGAGATAGGTGCCGATCTTGTTGGCCACGTCCCCCGTGTGGGTGGTGCGGTCCGTCCCCACGATCACCAGATCCACCCTACCATGCTGCATGAGGTGTCCGCCGGCATTATCGGTAATCACCGTGTGGGGCACCCCTTGGCGGCCCAACTCCCAGGCCGTCAGTCGGGCACCCTGATTGAGGGGCCGGGTTTCGTCCACCCAAACGTGCACATCGAGGCCGGCCGCCGCGGCGGCATACACCGGGGCGGTTGCGGTGCCCCACTCCACACAGGCCAACCACCCGGCGTTGCAATGGGTAAGGATGTTGACCGTACCGCCGTCCTTTCGCTCACTGAGTGCCCGGATGAGCTCGACCCCATGCTGTCCGATCCGGCGGCAATTTTCCACCTCCTCCTCGGCGATGTCGGCCGCCAGCTCGCGGGTGATCTCAACCAGTTCTGCGGGGCTTGTCGCGGCCGCTGTGGCCTCGAGGGCGCGGTCCACTGCCCAGGCCAAATTAACCGCGGTGGGTCGGGCCGCTTTGAGACGGTCACATTCTGCCTTGAAAAAGGCCAGCGGTTCATTATGATGGGTGGCGGCGATGGCGGCCAGCATGGTTCCATAAGCGCCGCTCACGCCGATGAGGGGCGCCCCCCGCACGTACATCTCCTGAATGGCGATGATCATCTCGTCAACGGTCCGCAGGGGCGCCACCACGAGGTGGTGGGGCAGTTGTCGCTGATCGATGACATGGACAATTGTCGGATCATCGCCCAGCCAGATCGGTCGTTTCGGCCTTGATGCTCTCTGCATGGATCTCCTCGTTAAACGTGTTGTTGCGGTACAAAGCCGCCTGTCAACCCAATCCGCGGGTGTGTAGTGGAAAGCTATTGCGAGGCCTGCTGTGCCTGGGCCAGTGATGCCAACACATCCCGATTAGGCCCGTATTGGTCCTCAATTTGTCGGACCAGTTATCCTCCAGGTGTCGGTCCCGCTGTGCGGCGGCCGGCGCCCACTCTGCACCTTAGAACTTATGGGAGGTCTATCGATGACGGACAATGTGGTTATTACCCTTTCCTGCGGCACTGACAACCCCAATCGTGCCACTCGCGCCTTTCACCTGGCCACCATCGCCCACAAGGAGGGCAAGAACACGACGGTTTTTTTGCTGGATGACGCCGTCTTCCTGGCCAAGAAGGGCCTGGCCGACAATCTGCGGGCCGCAACCGGCGACATCGCTGATGATTTGATCACCTATCTGCAGGCGCACAGCGTTCCCATACTGGCTTGTACGCCATGCGCCAAGGCGCGTCGCATCACCGAAGCGGATCTCATCGAAGGCGCTCGCATGGGCACCGCCGTGGAGCTGATCCAGCTCTCCTGCGACGCCGCCGTCATCAGCCTCTAGGCACGCCCACCGAGGAGGGCAATAGCCCGGCGCTGCCCGCTTCACCGGGAGTGACCAATGCAGCGCGACGATATCGTTGCGCCGGCACGGCTGTACCCATATTACATTACTTATTTTTAAAATATATTTTTAGTAATGTTATCTAAATTATAATTTAGGATATTGACACATCATTTATTACGCTTAACTTCCGTCTAATGATAATGCGAACCACAACAGCAAGCGGAGGTAATCCCATGAATCTGATGATCAGAAGACCGAACAGAGCTCGCTGGGCGATGACCCGCCCGATGGACAGAGTGTTCGACGACTTTTTCGCACCGTTCTTTAATGAGAGCTGGCTTGCCAAGGAAACCCAGTGGCAGCCGATGGTCGACGTCGTCGAAGAGGAGGCCCAGTTCCGTGTGAATGCAGAACTGCCGGGCATCGACAAGAAAGATATCCACGTGGACGTCAAAAACAACGTCCTCACCCTGCGGGGCGAGCGTTCCGAGGAGAAGCGCGATGAGACCGGCCACTATTATCGCCGCGAGCGTCGCTTCGGGAGCTTCACCCGACGCTTCAACTTGCCGGAAAACGTGGACCCGGAGGCCATCACGGCGGATTACAAAAACGGGGTCCTGAGCATCACCATCCCCAAACCGGAAAAATCGGTTCCCAAAGAGATCACGGTACACTGATGCCGCCTTGGCGGATCCATTGACCGCGGTGTCCGCCCAATGGGGCGGATACCGCGGCCGGCCTCGGGAAGCAGCCGGTGCCCTTCGAAAGGAGTCGGAAGATGAACCATGAGCGCCTCAACCAATATCGGCAAACCGCCAACCTGCACTCCCTGCTGCTGGTCGCTGCACTGGCCGGGCTCCTGGCGGTGGTTGGCTACTTGCTGGGGGGCATGCCCATCGCCCTGACGGCAGCGCTTGGGGTGGGACTGCTCTATCTGCTGAATCCCCGCATGGCGCCCTGGTTGCTGCTGAAATCGTTTCGGGCCTATCCACTGCGGCGCGGCGAAGCAGCCTGGTTAGACCAGGCCGTGGACACGCTGACGGCAAGGGCTGGCCTTCCGCACCGACCGAGGCTGTTCCTCCTGCCCCATGACGCGCCAACCGCATTTACCATGGGAGAGGGCGCGTCCGCCGTGGTCGCTCTGTCCCAGGGCTTGCTGCGGCTCCTCAGCCCCCGGGAGGTAACGGGTGTCCTGGCGCATGAACTCAGTCATATCCGCCATCAGGACACCCACCTGATGGGCTTTGCCCACACCCTGGCGCAGATGACGGGCATCCTCTCATCCGTTGGTCAGATGCTGCTGCTGATCAGCCTGCCCCTTCTCTTGACGACCGGAAGGGGGGTCAACCTGCTGGCGCTGGCGCTTCTGATCTTGGCGCCCCAACTGAGCGGACTGCTGCACCTGGCCCTCTCCCGGGCGCGTGAGTACAGCGCGGACATGCGCGCTGCCGAGTTGCTCGGATCCCCGGGTCCGCTGGCGGATGCGCTCCACCGGCTGGACCGGTATGCGCGGCATATGCGCCACAACTTCCCCTGGTTCTTGAGCCCGAGGCGCGAGCCGGTCTCCTGGCTCAGCACCCATCCGCCGACAGCGGAGCGCATTCGCCGTCTCCTGCAGACGGCCCCCCGCGACCCCTGGCAAGGCGCCGTGGTTCGCTGGCGAAAGAGCTACTGAAATCGGCAAGCGCACCCCATGCGGCGAGCGGTGGCGTGATGGCCATCGGGGACCGTCTCCCGCCCGACCTATCCCTCCAGCACCGACCCCACCGAACCGAAGAAGAACCGCTCCCCCAGTGCGCTATGCAGCCTGGCGGCGTTGACGAACCCAGTGCAATGGGAAACGCCGATTTTTTGGATATCGTAGCGGTCGATGGCAGCCAGGATGGCGTCCATGTGGCGAGATGGGGAAAAGCCCAGGTGGGTTCCGCCGATAATGGCGTAGACCCGCTCCTGGCCCATGGTGGCGGTGGCGTGGTCGAGAATGTTGACCAGGCCGGCGTGGGCGCACCCCAGGATGACGATGAGGCCCTTTGCGCTCTCAACGAGAAGGGAGAGATCATCGTTGAGAGGATCTGGCGTCAGGGCCTTGCCATCCGCATCCCAGCCCGTCATCTGGGGGTCCCCCTTTTCAAAGGCCGTCTTTCGGGGAACTTCACCGCTGAGGTGGATCCCCGGCCCCACCTCCGTCAGTTCTCGATGCAGGCGGAAGCGCGCTCCCAAGCCCTGGAGATAGTTGCGCCGATAGGGAATGCCGATGTCGAAGACGCGCCCCTTGCGGGTGATCTCCCGCCGTCGAAACATTTCCGGGTGGCCAAAAACGTCCACCGGTCCTCGCTGTTTGAGAACCGAGGGCAATCCGCCGCAGTGGTCATAGTGACCGTGGGAGATCATGATGGCCCGGAGGGAGGTGAGATCTTTGTGCAGAACAGCGGCGTTGGCCATGATGCCCAGCCCCTGTCCGGTGTCGAAGAGGTAGTTGCCGTGATCGGTCTCCAGAAAACAGGCGAATCCATGCTCGCCGATTGCGCCGAAGGGGACACCCACTGAATTTTCACACAAGATGGTGGCAGTGACCTTCATGAAAGCGCTCCTTTCGTCGGTTGTGATCGGCTGTAAAGACCCTGTGCGGTGCGTAAGACCCGCTGGGGCGCAGTCGATGCGCTTAGGGGGGCAACTTGTTGCTGGGATCCCCCTCCGCCACCATCTGGGCCATCACCGCCAATTCGGGCGCCCGCGGCAGGATGCCGGTGAGCGTTCCCTCCACCAGAGGTCCGCCGCCACCGGCGTCTTCCCAGACCGCCGCTGCCCGTGCACGCGAGGTGCCGTCCACCGCCGTTATCGTTAAGGTGCAGGTCACCGCCTGGTTGCAGAAGACGGGTTTGCGGAAACGCAGGCAGATTTCATGCGCCAGCCAACCGATCTGCCCGCCGATCTCCGTGAGCATGCCGCCCACCAGCAGGCCGTGGCAAATGATGCGGGGAATTCCTTTGGCATTGCAGAAACGCTGATCGAAATGGATGGGATTGTAATCGCGTGTGAGATCGGCGAACCGGTGCACTTCCGCTTCACTGAAAGCACGCGTCACGGTGAAGGTATCGCCCACCGCCAGTCCGGACAGGGTTTTGCGTCGGATACGGCTCACCCGTGCACCTCCCCTCAAGATCCATTACCCCCGTATCATCATCAGGGCCTTTTGAAACATGACACCGGCAAAGCCGATTAGAAAGAGACCCAGCAGCCGCATCAGCCAGCGATAGCCGCTGCTGGAGAGAAACCGGCGGGTCTTGCCCGTCAACCAGGCCAGCCCCAGTTTGGAGCCCACCAGCAAGGAATAGAAGCTGATTAGAAATAGGGCCGCGACCACGACCCGCGCCGCCTGCTGCTGGATGATGAGGGGACCGCCGACGGTGGCCCAGAAGAGGTAGGGCGCCGGGTTGAGCAGATTGAGAATGACCCCCTTGCGCAGGGAGTGGGGCCTGTCGTCGGAGACGGCGGTTTCGATGGTCCGACTTTGGAAACACTCCCAGGCCAGCCACAACACATAGAGCCCGCCCAGCAGGGAGAGCACGCCCATGATGCGCTCGAAATCCGCCAGGTGGCCGAGGGCAAAGAGGGTGATGGCGATGATGGGCAGGTCGGAGAAGAGCGGACTCAGGGCCACCTTCATCCCCTCGCGGACATTGTGTCGCAGGGTTTGAGAGATCACCAGTGTCAGCATGGGCCCCGGCATAAGACCCGCCGAGAGACCCAACAGGATCCCTGCCGTCAAGGCCGTCAGCATACGAAGCTTCCTAACATTAAAGGATAAACGGACGAAGAGCAGCCGGCCGGCTATTGCTTCGCGGGACCGCCTGTTGTACTATTGACGCTTAAGAAACGGCGTTGTGCGCCGCCCTGCCGCCGACAACGCCCCCGCACGCGGCGGCCCCCGGCCAATTCAAGCCTAATTCGCCACCAATAACAGAGGCCAGCACGGTTGAGCAAGCATCTCCCTCAGCAACCTGGGCCTTACCCCGGACGACCAGAGGAGGTCACAGACCATGTACGTCGGCACCGTCATGCATACCGAATTGATCACCGTTCCGCCCGATCTGAGCTTCGTCAAGGCCGCCAAACTCACCAAGGAGAAGGGGATTGACCATCTGCTGGTGGTCGATGCCAAAGGAGATCTGCTGGGCATCGTATCGGACCGCGATCTCAAGCAGAGCTGGGCCTCTCCGGCCACCAGCCTGAGTGCCCATGAGCTCAACTACCTGCTCGATCAACTCACCGTGGAGATGATCATGGCCAAAAAGCTGATCACGGTGACGCCGGACATGACCATCGAGCGGGCGGCTCAGACCATGCGTGAAAACCGCATCAACGCCCTTCCCGTGATGCAGGAGGACAAACTGGTGGGGCTGATCACCAGCCGGGATGTCATGGATATCCTTTTGGACGCCATCGGCATCGGCACGGACAGCTTCCGCTTTACGATCCTGGCCAAGGATCGCATCGGCTTCGTGGCGGAGGTGGCCCGCCTGCTCAACGAAGCGGAGATCAGCATCCGCAGCATCATGGCCTGGCCGGAGAAAGCCCTTCCGGGCACCTACCACATCGTCATGCGGGTGGGTGCTGACGTGGGCGAACGGGCCGTCGAGGTCCTTCGCGACGGTGGGTTCAAAGTGTTCACCGAGCATACCGAGGATCTAACCCCCTACCTGCCGCGTTGACGCCGCGGCGGTGAAGCCACCACCGAAGCATCGTCACACCCCCAAACACGAAGCACCGGACGGGGATCACCGGCCGGGCTGATGGGCGGCAATCCCCGCGGCCGCTCTTGGTGAGCGGCCCATTGAGGGTCAGATCATCCCGAAGGGTCCCCTGGGGTCCGGTGGTTCGTCACGCTCGCCGTCAGATGGGGCACGGTTGCGCATCGCGGGGAGAGCGCCATTCGCCCCCCGCCACACCAACGGGCGGTCCTGGCGGGACAGCCGCGGCCGCTGCTCTCCTTCGTCAGGCGGGATCCAAGGACCGGACGACGGGTCCCTCAGCCGCCCGCCTCTGCAGAGCCGCTTCCGACAGCGGTGCATCGCAACCGCGGTTCATGCGCCCCTTGCCTTCCAACATAAACAGATCGATGGTGCGTCGGCGGAGGACGGCACATTTTTTTGACAATCCCGACCATGGCGCTTATGCTCATACGACCAGCGCAACTTCCGTTACACCCGCAACTGGTTCCGGGGCCAACGGCTTCATAAGCAAGCCGCTTCCATATTGTTCGCGTGAGTGAGACCCAGATGGAGAACGATGTCCGTAAAGACGAGGTGCAGATTCTGATCGTCGATGACGATGATGCGATCAGAGACGTTCTGCTGCATGGCATCCGCCACATCGGTATCGACTGCTACGCCGCGGAAAGCGGTTTGGCGGCGCTCGAGATTCTCCAGCGCCATGAGATCGATATCGTCGTTTCGGACATCAATATGCCAGGAATGAACGGCCTTGAGCTGACGCAGCAGATCAAGGCGCAGTACGATTGTGATGTGATGATCATGACGGGGTTCGTGGGCACGTTCACCTACGAGGAGATCATTGGCAGGGGTGCCAGCGACTTCATCCAGAAACCCATTCGCATCCCGGAGTTTATCGCCCGCATCAAGCGCATCATCGCCGAACGCGACACCCGGGATGAACGCAACCAGGCGCTCACCGAAATTCAGCGCAATCTGGGAAAGTTCAAGCGCGCCATGGACGGCATCGTCCAGGCCATGTCGCTCACCGTCGAGTTCCGCGACCCTTATACCGCGGGCCACCAAGAACGGGTGGCCCAATTGGCCTGTGCGATCGCCGCCCATATGGGCCTGCCCCAGGATCGTATCAATGGGTTACGCATGGCGGCCATTATCCATGACCTGGGCAAGATCACCATTCCGGCCGAAATTCTATGTAAGCCCGGCAAGCTGCTGCCCCTTGAGTACGAGCTGATCAAGAACCACGTCCAGGCCGGCTACGACATCCTGAAAAAGATCGAATTTCCCTGGCCGCTGGCGGACATTATCTACCAGCACCACGAACGCCTGGACGGCTCCGGATATCCCAATGGAGTCGAAGGGGAGCAGATTCATCTGGAAGCGCGCATCATTGCCGTTTCAGACGTTTTCGAAACCATCGCCAGCCATCGCCCCTACCGGCCGTCCCTCGGCATCAACAGCGCGGTCGAAGAGATCCGGGCCAATATGGGCCGTCTTTACGATCCCGTGGTGGCCGAGGCCTGTCTGCATGTTGTCGAAGAGGAGGGCTTCTCCTTCGGCAAACGCAAATCACCCGCCAAGCCACCCACTCACAGCGTCAAGGCCTTGTAGGTGGTTAGGCCACCTTCCCCGCCGCAGATGAATCCACAGTAAGCGTGACCCTTGGGCCACCGGCAACCCGGCCAATCGCCCCACCTCTCTCCAATCGGGGTGAAGGAGCGGCCGCCCGCCCCGCAGTGGTGATCAAATTTGACATGCCCAGGCGAGTCGACTATAGGATTTGGGTGGTGCTCTTTTTTTGATTTCTGACAACGCTACTGCACTTGGAGATGTGTATCAGTGAAAGTTGCTGTTCAGAAACCCGCACTCACCACCCTGATCCGCATCACCTTGATGCTGGCCATGACCGTCTCGGCCGTGATCTTCAGCCTGAAATGGTTCTCCGCGGACCTCCTGCCCGCCATTGTGACGGTCCTCCCCATCGCCCTCCTCTGGGGGTGGGCCGAATACCGCCTCTTCCGGCTCAAACAATCGGCACAGCATCGGTTCGAGGAGATGCGAATGCTCACCGGCAGTCTTGCCCATGATCTGCGGACCCCGCTGTGTTCAGCGATGAACGCCGTGGGCAATCTGCGGGAAGCGACCCATCGGCACCCCGACGATCCCGCACGGGTCGAGCGCGCCTTCGCTGCCGCTGAAAAAAGCCTCCAGCGCTGTCACCACTTGATCACGGCCGTGCTCGATTACAGCCGCAACGGCCGGCACCACCTGCAGCCGGTCTGGATCGACCCCTGGCTGGAAAAAATGGTGTCGGAGTTCCCCCTGCCGACCGAAATCCACCTGGCTACCCACTTCCAGGCCCGGGCGCAGGTGGCGGCGGCGCCCAGCCAATTGCGACGCGCCGTGCACAACCTGATGGAGAATGCGACCCAGGCGATGATGGCCACGCAAGCGCCCCGATCGGGACATCGCTTGGAACTGACCAGTCATGTCCGCCGGCGGCGGGTCGAAATCTGTGTCAAAGACACTGGACCGGGCATCCCCACCGAGGACCGGAAAAGGATCTTTCGGCCCCTTTTTACCGGCAGGAAAGATGGTGTGGGTCTTGGTCTGGCCATCGCTCAGGATGTGGCCCGTCAGCACGAGGGTGGCCTGCATCTCGACAGCCCCTCGGGCGAGGGTGCCTGCTTTCGACTGACGCTGCCGGTGAAATAGGGTAGCGGACACACCTCCATGGCCCTATCCGGTCGGGTACAGAAAAGCGCCCTCATCCCCGTGACATGGCGTGCGCCCTGCGTTTGAGAGCCTCCCACACAGCGGCCCCTGCGAGGGTCTCCCCATCCTCTCCGGCGTTGTCAATGATGGCGTGCAGCATCTCTTGGCGATCCGCGTCCCGACTGCGCACCTGCGTCTCGCTGAGACAGAGGGTGTTGTGGATCAAGCTGTAGATCACCACCGGTGACAACACCGTCTCGTTGACGGCCTTGGCAAGACGGCGCCCCCAAATGCGATGATGGGAGAGCTGCAGCGCCTTGGGCGCCGGCGGCCATTCGAGAATCTCCATGAAAATGGTCAGGATCTCCACGATCCCGTCGGCGTAGGCGTTTTCGAACGCGGCGTTGCCATCCGCCACCAGGCCATCCAAATCAGCGCTGGTGAAGGAGAGATCAAGCGCCGCCACCAGCTCCGCATGCAGGCCATCGGCGGTTTCCCGGCCACGGCTGATGACGACATCTTTATCATTGAGGATTTTGATGGCGTTGCGGATGCTGACCATCTCTTTGACCGTTGGACTTTTGCGCAGGGCCACGTCTTCCGGTGTGGTTTTGTAGACCTTGAGCTCATTGTCCAACAGCAAAATGGCCGGCGGGTCCCCACTATCCGGCTTGATGTAGAGCTCCAGATCGCGGACGGTGGCGGGCGCATAGCCAGTGTATTTGAGCAGACGGGTCATGGCCTCCTTGTCCAGGCGGCGACCACTGTCAGGCGGACCCAAGGAGTTGACGATGGTGGTGTGCAACTGGTCGAAACGGATCTTCTGAAGGATATTCTCTTTGAAGCCCATTGTACCTCTCCTCTACTGACGCAGGCCCCCCTGGTTGGCGCCACTGAGGGGGGCAGCTCGTTTTATCCCGCCGGGCACGCTCCAGATCGCTTCAATCAGGTGGCTGACCGGGTGCGGGGCCTGGCAGGAGAATATGTAACATATTGCATTTTTAGATTTTTTACGCAAGGTTGACCCAGATGCTTTTTTAAGTTAGCATCCTGCACTGCAGGTTTTTGCGATGCACCATATTCCTCCCACCTGAGTATCGCGGCAGCCACTCCAGGGTACCTCCCATTTCACATCGTCAGAGGCGCACCCGCATCTGGTTCTGAAAGGAAGACCAAATGACTGATACTGTTACCTTAACTTACGGAGATCACACTTATGAACTGCCGGTCATCATCGGCACTGAAGGAGAGAAGGCCATCGATATCAGCCGTCTGCGGGCCGATACCGGTTTCATCACCCTGGACACGGGCTATGGCAATACGGGCAGTTGTACGAGCAACATCACCTTCATGGACGGCGAAAGGGGCATCCTGCGCTACCGCGGAATTCCCGTGGAGCAACTGGCGGAGAATTCCACCTTTAAAGAAACCGCCTATCTGCTGATCCATGGGCGCCTGCCCACCCAGCAGGAGTTGACCGAGTTCTCCATCATGCTCAACGACCACTCACTGGTCCACGAGGACATGAAGAATTTTTATCAGCACTTTCCCAGTGCTTCCCACCCCATGGGAATTCTCTCGGCCATGGTGAACGCCCTGCGCAGCTTCTACCCGGCCCTGAACAACACCGCCGAAGAGCTCAACATGACGGTCACCCGTCTGCTGGCCAAGATCCGCACCATGGCGGCGATGTCCTACAAGATCTCCCGCGGCCACACGACGGTCTACCCCCGGCCGGACCTGGCCTATTGCGAGAACTTCCTCAACATGATGTTCGACACGCCGGTCAAGCCCTATGAGATCAAAAAGGAGGTGGTCCGGGCGCTGGAAGTGTTTTGGATTCTGCACGCCGACCACGAGCAGAATTGCTCCACCTCGGCGGTGCGCATGGTGGGCAGCGCACGGGTCAACCTCTACGCCGCCATCTCCTCGGGAATCGCCGCCCTCTGGGGCCCACTGCACGGGGGCGCCAATCAGGCCGTCGTCGAAATGCTCAAAGCGATCCAGGCCGACGGCGGCAATTACCGGCGTGCGATCGAACGGGCCAAGGACCGTAGCGATCCCTTCCGTTTGATGGGCTTCGGCCACCGTGTCTACAAGACCTACGATCCGCGCGCCAAGATCATGAAGAAGATGTGCGATCAGCTGCTACCGGCCCTCAAAATCGAAGACCCCTTGCTGGAGATCGCCAGGGAGTTGGAGGAGATCGCCCGCAAAGACACCTACTTCATCGACCACAACCTCTACCCCAACATCGATTTTTACAGCGGCATCGTCCTGCGCGCCATCGGCATCCCCACCAATATGTTCACGGTGATGTTCGCCATCGGGCGCCTGCCCGGCTGGATTGCCCAGTGGAAGGAGAGTTTGGAGGATCCCCGCTGGAAGGTGAGCCGGCCGCGCCAGATTTACCTGGGACCGCTTACCACCGATTACACCCCGATCCAGGAGCGCTGACCTCTACCGGAGCACGAAAAAACCCACCGGACCGCGAGCGATACGGTGGGTTTTTCATCGCTGAGGCGACCAGCAGTTTACCAGGGGCTACTTGGTGCCGAAGATCTTGTCGCCGGCATCTCCCAACCCGGGCAGGATGTAGCCCACATCGTTGAGCCGCTCGTCGATGGCGGCCACATAGACATCCACGTCCGGATGGGTCTCTTCGAGCCGTTTCAGTCCCTCAGGTGCGGCCACCAGGAAGAGGCCGCGGATCACCCTGCAGCCAGACTCCTTGAGGAGGTCGATGGTGGCCATCAGCGTCCCGCCGGTGGCCAGCATGGGGTCCAGGATGAGGGCCATCCGCTCCTCCATATTGCTCGTCATCTTGACGTAGTACCGCACCGGTTCAAGGGTCTCCTCGTTGCGATAGAGTCCCACCACGCTGGTTCGGGCCGACGGGATGAGATCCAGGACGCCGTCAATCATTCCCAGGCCGGCCCGCAGAATCGGGACCACGGTGACTTTCTTGCCCTTGATGCGTTCAACGGACACATCGCCGGCCCAACCTTTGATCGTCCGGGTTTCTGTCTCCAAATCCTGGGTGGCTTCGTAGGTCAGAAGGCGGGCCAGCTCATTGGCCAGGTCCCTGAAGTCCTTGGTTGACACATCATCGGCTCGCATGAGTCCAAGCTTATGTTTGACCAGAGGGTGATCGACGAGATGTACGGGCACGGTGCCTCCTTTTGGGGAAGGGTTGACAATTTGCACGTCATGGATGGCGTGGTGACCTGAGCTGGCCACCGATTAACGGGGCGATGGCTGCAGAGGCGCTTTCGCGCATCTGGGCGGAAAAGTCAAGCTCGGCGGGCGGGCGGCATGGGGTCAACGGCAACCCGCCCGGCGAAGTGCCGGAGCCATTCGCAGGGCGGGTCGACCCAATCGTGGGCAGATGCGGATTGGGCATCCGCAAAGGCAGGTGCGCGGATGCCGATCTTAGAGATCACCCACGGGTCGTTTGAAAGTGAACAGGGCGGGGTCGATGACCAGCCGTTGTCCCACCTCTTCGACATTGCCCCCCAGTGCGGAAAAGGGTAGCGAGACCACGAAGAGCACACTCCCCACAAGGGTGGCCACGAATCCCAGGGGACGGACAACGAGCGCGTCGGCCGCCATCTTGCCTGCCGTGACCTGGTTATCTTCGCCGATAACGGCCGCACCGGCGGCACCGGCGAAGGTCATGCCGACCAGCGTCACAATGACGAGCAGGGCCGTGAAACGCTTAATCGAATTCAACATCTTGAACTCCTTTCACATACGAGGCTGTCCGGAGAGGTGTCGGGCGCCGGCACCGCCTGGGGCCCGGATCGGACAGGTGCTGCGGGGCACGGCGGAAGGCCGGCGGCGGTTGCACGCCTCCGGCAAGGGCGCTATAAATGGATTTTTCTATTACTTCGGCCGTTGGCGGGAAATCCTTAGCTCCTTCTAACAGATCGAAATCAGGTTAAAAAAAGCAAGTTGGCCTGTCAAGCAAAAACCCCAGCGAAACGCGGCTGGCAGCAGGTGGAGATCGCTGTGCCCCTGCCGCTGCACCAACCCTACACCTATCGCCTGCCGGAGCGATGGTGGGCCGAGGCCGCCGTGGGCAAACGGGCCCTGATACCGTTTGGGAACCGCCGCATGACGGGCTACATCGTGGGTGGCAGCAGGACCGTCGATTCAAAGGCAACCAAGGCGGTCTTGGATCTCCTGGACGAGGAGCCGCTCTTCACCGACGAGCAGCTAACCCTCTTCCGTTGGGTCGCCCATTACTATATGGCGCCCCTCGGGGAGGTGATCGCCACCGCCCTGCCCGCCGGCCTGGAGCTGCGCGACGCCATAACCATCTGTCTCACGGAGGCGGGTCGTGTGGCCTTGGCCGACGGCCGCGCCAGCGGCCGGGACGGTGCATTGCTGGCGGCCCTCGGTAAAGACGGCTGCCGCTTGACCCGGCTGACCAAGCGCCCCGAATTGAGCGCCACCGAATCCGCTCTGAAACGGCTCGAGGCGTGCGGCTGGTTGACTCGCCGAAGACGATTCAATCAGCCGGTTCACTATAAAACCGAGCGCGTCGTTGCCCCGGCCATGAGGTTGCCGTCCGCCGCCAAGGTGTCGCCGGCGCGCAGACGGATCCTGGCCGTCCTTTCCGATGCGGGCCAGATGCCCCTGAAAGAGCTAAAGGCGCACTGCCCCACGGCATACAACTTGGTCCCCAAGATGGCGGCTGCCGCCCAAGTCCAGGTGACCCGGCGCCGGGTCTGGCGCGATCCTCTGGGAGACGCCGTCGAACCGGACACGCCCCTTCGCCTTACCCGGGAACAAACTGCGGTCGTCGAGACCGTCCAGGAGCGCTTGGGCGTTGGTTTCGACACCTTCCTCCTATCGGGTGTCACCGGCAGTGGCAAGACCGAGGTCTACCTCCAATTGGCCCAGAAGGCCCTCGACCGCGGACGGACGGTGCTGGTGCTGGTTCCCGAAATCGCCCTCATCACGCAGACCGAACATCGTTTCCGCGCCCGTTTCGGTGATCGTATCGCCGTGCTGCACAGCGGCCTTTCGAAGGGCGAGCGCTTTGATCAATGGCAGCGCGTCCAGGCAGGCCATGCCGCCGTCGTCATCGGGGCAAGATCGGCGATTTTTGCACCGCTGACCAATATCGGTCTCATCGTCGTGGACGAGGAGCACGACGCTTCCTACAAGCAGGATACACCGCCCTTCTACAACGCCCGCGACCTGGCCGTCGTGCGTGCCAAGCAGAACGATGCTGTGGCGCTCCTCGGTTCGGCCACCCCCTCGCTGGCATCCGAATTTAACGCCACGCAGGGCAAGTATCATCTGCTGCGCCTCAAACAGCGCGTCCGTCGGCGCACGCTGCCGGAGATCACCGTGGTGGACATGGCGCCGCAGCGAATCAAGCGCGGGCTCGATCGCTGGATCAGCCCGGAACTGGACACCGCCCTCAGAGATACATTGACCCGTGGCGAGCAAGCGCTGCTATTTCTCAACCGGCGGGGCTATGCGTATTTTCCGATCTGCACCGCCTGCGGCGAGACGCTCACGTGCAAGCACTGTGACATCACATTGACCCTGCATCAGCGCAGCAATGCCTATCGGTGCCACTATTGCGGCTTCAGTCGGGCGGCGATGGCCCCGTGCCCCAATTGCGGCCAAACCGCCCTCAAAGCGCTGGGCACCGGGACTGAAAAGCTGGAGGCGGGGCTGGCGGCGCGGTTTCCGGAAGCACGCGTGGCCCGGATGGACCGCGACACCACCCGTCGCAAAGGCAGCCTCGTCCGATTGCTCAAGCGATTGCGTAAGGGTGAAATCGACCTCCTCGTGGGGACCCAAATGGTGGCGAAAGGACACGATTTCCCCAACATCACCCTGGTGGGCGTCATCTGCGCCGACCTGAGCTTGAGCTTACCCGACTTCCGCGCCAGCGAGAGCACCTTCCAGCTGCTGGCCCAGGTGGCCGGGCGAGCCGGACGCGGCGAGCGGCCCGGACAGGTGATCCTGCAGACCTTCACACCGAACCACTTCAGCATTCAGGCCGCCCGGCGTCAGGATGTGGCGCAGTTCTACCGCAAGGAGATCGCTTTCCGGCGCGACCTGGCCTATCCCCCGTGTGCCCGCATGATCCAACTGCGCTTCAGCGGGCGGTCGGCCGCCACAACGGCTGAAACAGCGGCACGGGCCGGCGAACTGGCGCGCCGGTTCGCACGGGCACCAGCGTCGAACACGCCAATGGACCCTATCGTCCTGGGCCCCATCGAAGCCCCTGTCGCCCGCATCGCCGATCGGTATCGGTGGCAGCTCCTGCTCAAAGGGCAGCGCATTGCCGATCTGCATAGGGTGGTGCAACGGCTGCTGACCGCTCTCCACAAGGAGGGACAGGATCGCCGGGTGCGTATTCGGGTGGACGTAGATCCCCTAAAGATGATGTAAACAGCGCGCCCGTGACAATGGTGGATCGGCATCTATATTACGGCGCTTTTCTTGCATCAATTTCGTCGGTGACCCGATCCCCACGCCGGTGGTTTGACGCCTTGACATTCCACGGCGCGGGCCTTACACAGTGGGTTGCTTTACCGCAATCGTCACTGTTGGCAATCGTCGCTCTTTTAGAACGATCAAGGAGACAAGATATGAATCACCGGCATGTCATTACGGTTCTGCTGCAGGCTGCGCTGATACTCCTGTTGGCCATCGGGGCCGCCTGGGCCAGCGATGTGTCCCAGCCCGCACCCAAGCTGGTCTTAGAAGAGACCGCCTTTAATTTTGACCCGGTGGTGGACGGGGCCCTGGTCAACCACGATTTCGCGGTGCGGAACGAGGGAGATGCGGTCCTCCACATCAACCAGGTCAAAACGGGCTGAGGCTGTTCGGTTGCCTCCTATCCGAGGCAGATCCCTCCCGGTGGCGAGGGAAAGATCAGCGTCCAAGTGAACACCAGCGGCTATGGCGGCCGTGACATGAAGAAAACCATTTCCGTCAACACGGATGACCCGAAACGACCTTGGACGACGTTGTCCATGACGGGCAGGGTCGAAGCATTCGCCATGGTGGCGCCCCGTTATGCGCGCCTCAATGGCAAGGTGGGCACTTCGGTGCGTGCGGTGGTACGCATCACGCCGACGGCGGCCTATCCGTTCAAGATCACCGATGTACTGGCGAAAAGCGGTCAGCATATCGCCTATGAACTGGTCCAACCGAGCGCAGAGACACAGGGCGCCTACCTCCTCACCGTGACCAACATAAAAAAAGAGGCCGGCCGCTATGCCGACACCATCACTCTCAAGACCGACAGCGAGGTGCGCTCCGAGCTGAAGGTCGGTGTCTACGGCTACATCTCCAACGCATCGGAAAAACCGGTCACCGGCAAGGCCGGCGGCTGATCGATTGGCCAACCGGTGCGATCGAACGCGGTCGCTCCAACCTACAACTGCGTGATCCAGCGCCGAGCTTGCCCCCGTAGGCCAGTGGATCGGCTCGGTAACACCATGAACAGAAAAAGTTTCAATGCCCTTTAACCATATCGCGGTGGTCGCCTTTGACTGTGACGGCGTCATGTTCGACTCCGCCGACGCCAACATCGCCTACTACAATCAGATCCTGGCCCACTTGGGACGGTCGGCCATGACGGCCGACCAGGAGGCCTATACCCATAGCCACACCGTGAGGGAAAGCCTTGCCCATCTGCTGGCCGACGCGCCCCACCTGATCACGGCGGCGGACGCGTTCCGACTTCGGACGGGTTATCTGCCATTCATCCGACACATGCGCATGGAACCGCACCTTCGCCACCTGCTCAACCAACTGCAGGGGCGCTGCAAAACCGCCATCGCCACCAACCGCACCGACACCATGAACCGGGTACTGGCGGAGCACGACCTGGAGGGGTGGTTCGATATGGTGGTCAGCGCCGCCGATGTCACCCACCCCAAGCCCCATCCGGAACAGCTGCTCACCATCATGGCGCATTTTCACATCCGACCGCATGAGCTCTGTTTCATTGGCGACTCTGACTTGGACCAGCAGGCCGCCGATGCCGCGGGCGTGCCATTCATCGCCTACGGCAACCCCGATCTTCGGGCTGCCGCCCACATCCACCGTCTGGACGCGGTACTCGACCTCATCGGCATCGGCGAAAACTGAGGCGCCATGGGGCCACCGGTGCCAATCCCTCAACACACACCCTCAGCCGACCATTTGCGTCAACATCTGAGCAGTGACTTCAGCCATGCCTATGTGGCCGTCAACGAGCTCCTCCTATCGGCGGAGCGCCGACCGGCCAGCATTTCGGCCGACGCCCTGAACGCCCTCATCGAACTGCTCGCCGATAATGGCCGTTTTGCCAAGGCACGCCAGCGCTACTTCCTTTATAAACAGACGGCCCACACCCTCGCCACCGTCTACGCCGCCCCTAAGGCCCCACCATCTTTGGCGGCGCTGGCCCACAACGGTCTCCGGCGGGTCCTGATGACGGCCCAGGGCGACGGGTTGCGCGCCGCAGCAGATGCCCTGGGCGGTCTACCGGTGGCGATTCCATGTCCGACCCCGCCCGAATTCGTCCCGTCTGCCGGCGCAGGCCTGCCCCAGGCGGATTGCCGAACCCTGCTCACCGGGGCCGCCATCGATAATGCCGGCAGCCCCTATCTGATGGGCCGCACCTTGATCCTGCCCAGTGCCCGCGGCGACGTCCTGGTGGCCGTGAAGCTGGCCCGGCGGGAGAGCGATCTCCCCAACCTCTATCGGGAAGCCTTCTGGTTGGTGCAATTGCAGAATCGCCGGGCGGGGATATCAACGGCAGCGCACATCCCCCAGCTACTGAAGGTCAAGGGGGGGCCGCTGTTTCGCCTCAAGGCGCCGCCCATCGCGCTCGATAACGGCGGCCCCATCCATCCTGATCGCGTGGCCATCGCCTACAAGGCCCGCTCCGGTTATTTCAATTACCCCAACGACGATCGTCCCCAGCATCGGCCCGATGGCGACCAATTGCGATCGATGATGGCCCGCAACGCCCACCAGATGGGCACTCTTGCCGCTCAGGGCATCCTCCATTCGGCGCCCATCCCGCTCTTCCACAACCGTATCCAGCGCCATCGTCGGGACGACGCCGGACGCTACCAATGGTATCGGGCCGGTCGCCTTGACCGCTGGCTGACCTCCTGCCGCTTTCCCAACATGGGTGCCGACGGGCTGCGCGATTTCGAGCACCTCGAGGTTCATTGCGGCAGCAGCAAGCGGCTCTTCCGGGAGATCGGCACCCAATTTCTCAGCTTCCTGCTGGTGATCGGTTCCTATTTCCGCAGTGCCGCGCCTGGCCGAGTGGGGTTAGGGCCGGGCGGCCGCACGGTCGACGCCCGAGACCTCTTCGATCGGAAGTTGCTGGAGCGCCTTATCCGCGTCATCTTCAGCAGCTATTATCGCGGCTTTACTGGGGAGGCCCATGCGCCTGTATTGCGCGCCGATCTTCCGCAGCTCTGTGAGCGCATGGTTGCCGAAATGGGACAGGATCGGCACATGGTGGAGATCTTGCGGGCAGTCGACCAGATGGAAATGGACGATATCAGCTTTGCCACCTTTCTCCGCGAGGGCGGCATGCCGGCCGAGGAGATTGCCCGACGCAAACGGGGCGTCGCCGATATCGAGCTGCTCAGCGGACCGCACCTGGGGAATTTCAATCGACAGATCTCCCTTCCCGAACTCACCGACGCCGTGGGCGTCATGGCCGCCCTGTGCATGGATGGGCGCCACCGAATCGATGGCGCAACGCCATCCCCCTGATCCGGGTCGAAGGCAGTGCAACGGGGGGCGGGGCGGCAAGCAGGAAACCGGCCTGCCTTGGGGCGTGGACCGTTATCGGCTGACAGGGGCAATTCGGCGTGGGCCGACATCGGTTTTCAGATGAGTAGGACCGCTCACGGCGAGGTGCCACGGAAGGGGCGCCGCTCTCCCCATCCAGAGAGCCTGAGGCGCAGCTAAACCCGTTTGGGACGCGCCATCTGAGTTGCAAAGCTCTCAGTGCACATAACGGATCAGCAGGTAAATCTCCCACGCGATCACGGAGGAGAAGAGCATCAGAATGGAGGTAATGATGGTACGGATGTAAAGCCCCACCCGCCGGAGAAACACGTGGCTGAACACCACCAGGATAACAACGGAGAAGCAGGTGAGGGCGTATTTGGCGCCGATGAACACCACGGGCCCGTGGGCGAGAAAATAGGCCATGACGGGATTGAGTTCAGTGGCCCCCCGATCCACCAGCCAGAGGGTTAAAAACGCATCCGTCAGACTGAAGAGCAGGATCAAAACGATGGCGGCAAACAGGGTTGTGCTGTAGTGGTCAAGGAGGAGGACGCGGTGATGATCGGCTTCCCGGCGAATCTGGCGGCGACGGCCATTGAAGAACAGATAGCGAAGGGGCGGCAGGCGTCGTTGGCGCCGGTCGCCTTTGAGTCGTTGATTGACAGGTTGAACCGCATCTTGCTTGGACAGCATGGCTGCTCCCTTTCCGCTGATCTCACCATTGCTTGCGTTGAGGTGCGCCGCCGCCTTGCTCATCTTCACGGTTGCACATGTACGCGTCGCTGGATCGGGTCGATGGACGAAATCGAGACCATACGCCGGTCCAGATCGTCACTCGCTCCGCATTAACTCAAGAGCCATGCCAAACGTGTTGAATGAGTTTAGTGCATGATATCAAATAGATAAAAATAATTTTCCCAAATCGAATGGGTAATAAATTACCCACCCTTGCCATTTATGGGTAATTTAATCGCCACATCTGGCAAATCTATCCAGGTACTCAACGCTCGGCTCTCGACGTTGGCGAGAGGGTGCTCCTGGGGTCTTCTGGAACGTGTGGCGGGCTATTGGTTGCCGAATCCATTCTGCCGCCCGCAGTCGGGACATTGCCAGGTGATGCCGTTGCACGACATCCCCCAGACGTTCTCATCCATACAGGCCTGGCAGATGTTGAAGCCGCAGCGGCAGGTCCAGCAAAACGGGGGCGATTGGCCGCAGCAGTGACAGGGTTCATTGCGCCGGCGACGTCGGCGGCGCCGCGCTTTTGTCGGGGATGAATGGGTACGCATGCGTGCGATTCCGAGTTCTTCCGACCTCTTGAGCGAAGTGGGTTGAAATGGTACCATGGCGCGGCGCCCCGCGGCGGTCGCGGCGTGTCCTACGGCGCCGCACCAAATCGAAACCGGTTACGTAAAGCAGGAGAACGCCCGTGTCAACCAGCCCCCCCACCATCTACCTCATCGACGGCACCGCTTACGTCTACCGCGCCTATCACGCCGTTCGTGGCCTCCGCAGCTCCAGAGGCCAGCCCACCAATGCCATTTACGGCTTCACCCGCATGCTGATCAAACTGATGGAGGAGCGCAAGCCCGAGTACGTGGGCATGTTTTTCGATGCCAAAGGGCCCACCTTCCGCCATGAGATCTACGATGCATATAAAGCCAACCGCCCCCCCATGCCGGACGATCTGGTCTCTCAGCTGCCCTATATCAAACAGGTCACGGCGGGCTTCAACATTCCCATCCTCGAGCAAGAGGGCTACGAAGCGGACGATCTCATCGGCACCTGCGCCCGCAAAGCCGAAGCGGCCGGCTTCAAGGTGATCATGGTCACCGGGGACAAGGATTTCAAGCAGCTGGTGACGGAGGGGGTCGAAATCTGGGATCCCATGAAGGACAAAAAGATCGATGTGGCGACCATCCAAAACGAATTGGGCATCTCCCCCCCCCAGGTGATCGACATGCTGGGGCTGGCGGGAGACACCAGTGACAATGTTCCCGGGGTCCCCGGCATTGGCCCCAAGACCGCCCTCACCCTGATTCGTCAGTTCGGTGATTTGGAGCAGATCTATGCCGGCATCGACGAGATATCCCGACCCAAGCAGCGCGAGAAGCTTCAGGAGTTCCGCGAACAGGCCTTTCTCAGCAAGCGCCTGGTGACGATCGACACGGCTGTCAAGATCGATTTCAACCCAGAGTCGCTGCAGCTCAAGCCCTCCAATCAAGACGCCCTGGAGGCCCTCTACGGGGAACTCGAATTCCGTCAGCTGCAGCAATCGGCCGCGTCTCAGAACGATCTGAGCCAGAAAGCCTATCGTGCCGTCATGGACGGCGAGGCGCTGCACGCCCTCGTGGCGCGACTCGAAGCGGCCCCCTGTTTCGCCCTGGATACGGAAACCACCTCCATCAATCCCATGTTGGCCGAGCTGGTGGGGGTCAGCGTGGCCCTGGCGCCCGACGAAGCCTTCTACATCCCTTGCGGCCATCAATATGTGGGGGCCCCGCAGCAACTCTCCTGGGAGCAGGTCCGATCGGCGCTGGCACCGGTCATGGAAAACCCGAACATCGTCAAGGTCGGCCAGAACATAAAATATGATTGGATCGTTCTGGAACGTCATGGCGCCAAATTGGCGGGGGTCGCCTTTGACACGATGCTGGCCTCCTATCTTCTCGATCCCGGCAAGCGGGCCCATAGCCTGGATCGCATCGCCATGGACTTCCTCGGCCACCAGACCATCCGCTATGAAGAGGTGGCCGGCAAAGGCAAAAAGGCGGTCACTTTCGACCAGATCCTTGTGGAAAATGCGGTGCCCTATGCCTGCGAAGATGCCGACATCACCCTGATGGCCCGCGATCTCCTGTTGCCCAAACTGGCCCAAGCCGGTGTCGACCGGCTTTTCAATGAGGTCGAGATGCCCCTGGTGCCCGTTCTCAAGCGCATGGAGATGACGGGCATGTGTGTGGACCGGGAGCGCTTGCGGGATCTGTCAGTTGATTTTGCGACCCAGATGGCGGCACTCGAAGCAGAGATCTACGACCTGGCCGGTGAGCGCTTCAACGTCAAATCCGCTCAGCAGTTGGGACACATCCTGTTTGAAAAGCTGAGCCTGCCGGTGATCAAAAAAACACGCAAGAAAACGGGCTACTCCACCGATGTGGATGTGCTCACCCGGCTGGCCGCAAAGCACGAGCTGCCCGCTCTGATTCTGCGTCACCGCTCCCTGGCCAAGCTCAAATCCACCTATGCCGACGCCTTATTGGAGCTGATTCATCCCGAGACGGGCCGCATTCACACCAGCTTCAACCAGACCGTGGCGGCCACCGGACGCCTGAGCAGTTCGGATCCCAACCTTCAAAACATCCCCATACGCACTGCCGAGGGGCGTCAGATTCGTGAGGCCTTCATCCCCCGCGAGGGATGGCAACTAGTATCGGCGGACTACTCTCAAATAGAGCTGCGTCTACTGGCCCACGTCTCTCGCGACACCATCCTGCGTCAGAGTTTCCGCGACGGAGAAGACATCCATGCCCGTACCGCCGCCGAAGTGTTCCAGGCCCTGCCCGGCTTTGTGGATGAGGAGCTGCGCCGCCAAGCCAAGGCGATCAATTTCGGTATCATCTACGGCATGAGCGCCTACGGGCTTTCCAAGAACCTGGACATCAGCCAGAAGATGGCCCAGACCTATATCGACAGCTACTTCGCCCGCTACCCTGGGGTGCAGGCCTATATGCAGGAGACCATCGCCACCGCCCGCGACTGCGGACAGACCAGCACCCTTTTGGGACGTATTCGTCCCCTCCCCGATATCCACAGCAAGAATCATAACCTGCGCCAGTTCGCCGAGCGGATGGCCATCAACACCCCCATCCAGGGAACGGCCGCCGACCTGATCAAACTGGCCATGATTCGAATGGACAAGGCCTTGACGAAGGCGGGGCTTCAGGCGGCCATGCTCCTCTCGGTGCACGACGAGATCGTGTTTGAAGCGCCGCCCGATGAACTGGCGGAACTGGAGAGATTGGCCATCGAGGTGATGGAAGGGGTGTGGGAATTGGACGTTCCCCTGAAGGTGAATATCGACAGCGGGGACAACTGGGCGCAAGCGCATTGAAGCGAAGCTTCAATGCGCCAAGCCGAGCGCGGCCATGCCGCTTTCGGCCGCGCATCTGAAGCGGCGAACCTCATACATCACTCGTAAATAGAGAGACCCATCGGAGTTGACCAATGAACAGACAGGACCGAATTATCTGGCTAACCGGCCTCATAATCACCCTCTTGCTCATCGGCTGCGCCCCAAGGGTGACGCTCTTCGGAGCCGGAGCACAGCCGCTCAAAGAATTCACGGTCAGCGGGGAGGGGACGGATAAACTGCTGGTGATCACCGTACGGGGGGTCATCAGCCACCTGCCCAGGCGGCAGTTCGTGGGCAGCGCACCCAGTATGGTGGAGCGGATCGTGGCCCAACTGAACAAAGCGGCCATGGATGACAGGATCAAAGGGGTCCTGATGAAGATCGATTCCCCAGGGGGGTCCACGACCGCCAGCGATATTCTCTACCATGAGATCAACAGCTTCCGGGAGCGGACCCGCAAACCCGTCAGCGTGGCCATGCTCAACGTGGCCGCCTCGGGAGGCTACTATATCGCGCTTCCCGCAGACCTCATCATGGCCCACCCGACCACCGTGACCGGTTCCATCGGCGTCATCTACGCCCGACCGCGCATGGTGGAGCTCCTGGAGAAGGTTGGGGTCGGCGTGACGGTGAACAAATCGGGGGAGAACAAGGATATGGGCTCGCCCTTTCGGCCGCCCACCATCATCGAGGAGGAGCTCTTCCAAGAGATCACCGACACGCTGGCCAACCGCTTTCTCGACCTGGTGGCGGCCCACCGTCAGTTGACGCCCGAAACGCTGAACGACGTGGCATCGGCCCGGATCTACCTGGCGGCCGATGCGCAGCGCCTGGGACTGATCGATGAGATCGTCTATCTGCCCCAAGCCATTGAACGGGCCAAGGAGCTCTGCGGCCTGGAAAAGGGGGCACGGGTGGTGGTGTATCGCCGCCGTCCGGTGGCCGACGACACCCTCTACAGCACCGTTTCCGCCAGTGCCGGTGGTGCTGACGCCGCCGCCCTGCTGGGAGTACCCCGCATGGCGACCGAGTTGGGATCTGGATTCCACTACCTCTGGCAGCCGGGCTTGAGCTGGGATTAGGCGGTAGGGGTCGCTTAATCCTCTGCCACCTCGATAGGGGGCGGCGGTTCATGGACCTTGGCCGTGCTGTGAACCGCCTCGTAAATCGTTTTGAAGGTGTCGGGGAAGCCTGTGGGGGAGACCCGTCCGGTTTCGATGAATTTCACGACAATCTCCTTGCTGGCCCTGAGCACCTGCTCCTCGAATGATCCTTTTTTCATCGGCTCCCTCGATGTTGAAGTGTTGCTGTCCATTTAGGCGATCCAGCATCCTGAAATCAAGCCCAAGCGCAGAGGCGCGCTGTTTGACACCCCGATCGAGATCCTCTATGAACACCTGACCCGCCCAAACCGGCAGGGATTCATATCAAGAGGAGCAACGGAATGAGCTTAAACAAATCTTACGATCACACCATTACATATACCATCGACAAACCCGATATCATCACGGCTGACGTCCTCGATCCCATCGCCTACCACTATCGCCAGAAGCGGGATATCACCATTCGCATCCGTCAACCTGAATTCACCGCAGTGTGCCCCATGACGGGACTGCCCGATTTCGGTACCATCATCGTGAAATATATTCCAGACGCCCACATTGTGGAGCTCAAGTCTTTGAAATACTATCTGATGCAGTACCGCAACGTCGGTATCTTCCACGAGCATGTGGTCAACCGCATCCTGGAGGATCTGGTCAGCGTGCTCACCCCCAAATGGATGGAGGTCACCGGTGAATTCTCCGCCCGTGGCGGTATCGACACCACCGTTGTGGCCACTCACGGGGCTGGCGCATGAGGGTCCGTCGTCAGGAGGTCGGGGCAAGGTTCAGCGCCGTGGGTATTCTCGCGTCGGTGGTGCTAATGGCGGCTTGCAGCATACCCAAGAGCTACTATCCGGCCCCGCAAAAAAGCATCCGCGACCTGCCCGTTCTGGACCGCCATATCAAACGTGTCGGTCTGTGCCGCTTCCGCCATCTCGGCAGCGCCGGCAGCCGTGATTTGGCCGAGCGCTTTGAAGATGCCGTGAGCGCCGCATTGACGCGCAATTGTGACAAGACCGACATCGTCTTCGCAACCGCCGACGCGGCCCCCTCTTTTCTCAAGACGCCGCCCCTGCTGGATTCCGATCAGGTGGACCTCTTTTCGCTGGCCCAGCAGGCACGCCGGGCGGGCTTTCAAGTGCTGGTCCAGGGTCGGCTGTTGAGCCTGAACCACCGGGTGGATCGCAGCGGCTGGTCGCGGTTCCGAAAATCCCGCCACTACCTCGACATGCGCCTTCAGACCGAGGCAATCGATGCGGTGACCGCTGCCAAAATCGCCCAGTTCACCAAAATGATCACCCTTCCCATCGACGCGGCCACGGGCGACGCCGTCGAAAAAGGGGCCCGGGTCGATCTGCCGGCCTTGGTCGAACGGATCGGTGAGACGGGAATAGAGCTGGCCCTCAAACTATGCGCCCCCATTCGCTCGCATCCCTGGCAGACCGTCGTGAACGCCGTCCAGGGAAGCGACATGGTCTTGGCGGCAGGGGCCGCGGCAGGCCTCGCCGCCGGGGATCGTCTGGCCGTCTTCGACGGCAGCCGTACCATTAGCGGCAGCGCGGGGGAACGCTTCGTTCTGGCGGGATTCCAGCTGGGCGTCGCCATTGTGAAACAGAGCGATGCCAACGGGATTCTGGCCACAGGCGAGGGGGAGGAGCCCTTTCCCCCGGGCAGCATTCTGGTCCCCCTGCGCTAAAGCAGCGCGCCACTGGCCCGGTTTCGGGCTAGAAGGCCGGTTGCCAATCCGCCATCTCCGCCGCCCCACGGCGATCAGCGGCCAATAGTTCCCCGTAAGCCCGAATGTGGGCCAGCGCCTCCGCCCGTGAGGAGAGGAATCGAATCTCCTGACGAAATCGACTGGCATGGGGCAATCCCTTGACGAACCAGCAAAGACGGCTGCGCAGGAGGTAGCAGGCGGTCTTCTCCCCGATGTGGTCGACGCTGGCATTGACGTAGCGCATCATCGTGTCCAGCCGCTGTGCCATGGTCTGATCCGCCACCTCACGCCCCTCTAACCCTGCCAAAATCTGTCTGAAGATGTGGGGATAGCCGATGGCCGCGCGGCCCACCATGACCCCGTCGCAACCGGTTTGGGAACGCATGGCCAGGGCGTCCTCGGCGCTTTGGATGTCACCGTTGCCGATCACCGGGATGGAGACCAGCGCTTTCACCGCGCGAATCACGCGCCAGTCTGCACAGCCGCGGAATCCCTGGGTGGCCGTGCGGGGGTGTACGGTGAGTGCGGCAATCCCGCTCGCCTCGGCGATACCTGCGATCTCGAAGGCCTGGCGGGCGTCCGGCTCCCAGCCCGAGCGGATCTTGAGCGTCACCGGCAGTGCCACGGCATCCACCACCGCCCGTAGCACCTGACCGGCTAATCCTGGCTGGCGCATGAGGGCAGAGCCCGCCCCCGATTTGAGGATCTTTTTGACCGAGCAACCGAAGTTGATATCGATGAGGTCGGCCCCGCTGGCCGCCACCAGTTGAGCGGCATCCGCCATTATCGCCGGATCGGCCCCGAAGATCTGCACGCTGAGGGGCTTCTCCTCAGGGCAACTTTGGAGGAGGAGACGGGTCTTCTCCGAACCGTAGACCAGCCCGTTGGCGCTGACCATCTCCGAGCACACCAGTCCGCAGCCGGCTTCCTTGGCCAGGAGGCGCAGGGGCAGATTGCTAATCCCCGCCAACGGCGCGAATACAGTGGGATTAGCGAGCTTTACCTTGGCGATCTGCATTCTTACGCCACTCCGCTAGAAGAGATTGGCGGCAGGTTTGAGGCGTTCGATGGACGATGCTGCCCGGCGGCGCCGGCAAGGGATGTATCGCAACGGTGTCGTTCAGCCGGCGACACCGCCGTTCGCGGAGGACGCTCACGCCCCCCCGCGGCCGGGTTGGCATAGCAATACAGGCATCGGTGATAGCAGGGGTGCAGACGATAGGAGCCTATGTCCACCGCCTGGTGGCAGCCACAGCCATCGGATCGGCGCTGGCCGCTATCCGCGCGGTGGGAGAGGCGGCCGCCATATAGTTGCTGGAGACGCGCATGGTCGATGCAGCGCCCCGCCGCGACGCCGGAATCAACGGGCAAGCGACGCAACAGCTCTCCCTCACAGCAGGTCAACAGGCGCATGCCCAGCGGGGTGAGGGTTGCCAGCAGCGCCTCGAGCAGCGGCACCTGTTCGGTCCAATCCGGGAATCGGAGAGCGATATCGCCGACAGGCTCCAATCGTCGCCGAATCTTGCGATAGTCGTCGCAGAAGCTGCTCACACAATGGCGAATCCCCACCGCTTCGGCATGCCGGGCGATGGTGTCAAAGGCCCCCAGGTTGGTCTGGGAACCACCGTCCGACGCCTGGAAAAAGCAGATGGGATCGTGACGCCAGTGAATGCTCGCAGGCCCGAAGCGCTTTGCCAGCGCCGCCAATTGAGCGAGCCGCTGAGGCAGTGGCGGCACCTCGGGCTCCAGCCGGAGCTGGGGGCTGTTGAGGGTGAAGTTGAAAAATAGGCCAAAGCCCCTGTCCCGCAGGCGTTCGCCGACCTCCCCCGCGATGAAGGGACCATAATTCTTGGACCAGAAGACGATACTGTGCACCTTTCCGGGTGCGATGGGTACTCTCCGAGACCGGCGGTTATAGGGATTTTCCACCGTGAAGGCCCCGACGTCCACACCGGCCATGAACCAATCCAGATAAAAGGCGGGGATGTCGGTCCGACGGGAGGCGGAGATGATGATGGGGGAAGGCTCGGCGGTCACAGGTGCACCCCATGGGGGGCCCGGGCAGCAGCAGCTGTCGGCTGGTGGATGAGATCGCCCCTCCGGCAAGGCATCGGTTGAGCGTGCCGCCGGTTCGCTATCAGCTGCGCTTACGGTCCGTCAGTGAAATCACTTTCGCATTGCCAGGCTTGGGCTCGGGCGTGGGTGATACGGCGTCACTGGGGATCAGATCGCCGTCAGGAAGGGGATCACCGGGCAGAACCAGCTCCTCAGGGCTGACCACCTTCTCCAACCGCATGCGGTTGCCGTTCATGGTGAATTCATCCCCCTCGATATACACATCCCGTAAAATCCAGCTGACCAGCTGGAGGGGGACCTGCAGCATGAGCAGTTTGATGTGAAACCAGCCAGGTTTGCTGTCCGGCAGAATATCCTCCACCCGTGCAAAAGACATGGGCTTATCTTCGAAATAGATGAGAACCAGATCTCCCACCGTCGTCATGTGCCGCTCTTCCTCCACCTGTTGTTTCACCGCATGGTGCCGAAGTAATCCCACCCCATCACCGGGCTGACCCGGCGAAAAAGGCGCCTGAAGCGGTGACCATGCCACAAGCCCCGGACCTTGTAAAGCGGTGGGGCCGCGACTGAATAATTGTTCATAATCTATGCAGAATCCTTGATAAATGTTGACAACGACCACATAACCCCCGCAGGCATGTGCATAAGACGATGATTTATTATACATTTTATCAATTGAAAACTTTTCATATTTGAGCATATTTTTAGCTTGACATCAATATGGGCAGCCTGTAAATGAATGAGTATTCATTCATAAATTCGGATAATGGCCGTTCCCCCGATTCAGCCTTGCCGCCGGCGGCCACCAGAGCTGAGTGGGTTTCAGCACGAGAACCGTTCCCGGCAACCATCAAGGGGATCCTGACAATCAATCAGTGCAGGCGGCCTCGACGCACAAGATACGGCGCCGCTCCACAGCATGCGGCGTTGCCGCGCATTCAGCGATGCCAACCGCATCCTCACCATCACCACAAACGGCACATCAGACCAAGGAGGATAATATGACTCGAAAAATCAGACAGGCGGCGGTCATCGGTTCCGGCGTCATGGGCGGCGGCATCGCGGCGTTGCTGGCCGGTGCCGGCGTGAAAACGCTGCTGCTCGACATCGTCCCGTTTGATCTGAAACCGGAAGAAAAAGACGATCCGGCAGCCCGCAACCGAATCGCAAAAGCCGGGCTGGACACGGTTCGCATGTCCCAACCGGCCCTGCTCATGCACCAAAAGGACGCCGACCTTATTTCCATCGGCAACCTGGAAGATGATTTCGACAAATTGGCCGACAGCGACTGGATCATCGAAGTGGTGGTGGAGAACCTCCAGATCAAACAGGAACTCTTCAAACGGATCGACCCGGTTCGCAAGGCCGACGCCATCGTGAGCTCCAACACCTCGGGCATCCCCCTGGCCGCCATGAGCGAGGGGCTGAGCGAGGCGTTCAAGAAACACTTCCTGGGCACCCACTTCTTCAACCCGGTACGCTACATGAAACTGCTGGAGATCATCCCCGGTGAGGAAACCCTGGCCGAGGTGCTCGAATTCACCGCCGACTTTGGCGAACGCATTTTGGGCAAAGGTATTGTCTGGGCCAAGGACACACCCAACTTCGTGGGCAACCGCATCGGCGTTCAGGGGATGGTCAAGGCGATGCAGCTCATGGTGGAACACGGTCTCAGCATCACTGAAGTGGACGCCCTCTTTGGGCCTTCCATGGGCCGCCCCAAGACCGCGATGTTCAAGACCGCCGATCTGGTGGGTTTGGACACCCTGGGGCACGTGGCCAAGAACACCTACGACCTGGTGATCGACGACGAGGCCCGTGGGGATTTCGTCATGCCCGCCTTTTTTGATCAGATGATCGAAAAAGGTCTTCTCGGCAAAAAGAGCAATGCCGGTTTTTACAAGACCGACCTAACCCCCGAGTGGAAGAAAATCCGCAAGGTGGTCGATCCGGCGACCATGGCGTACGCCGAGGTTGAAAAGCCTGCCCTGCCCTGCCTGGCGGCGGCCAAGAAGGCCAAGGGCCTGCCCGACAAGATGAAGGCCATCGTCTTTGCCGACGATAAGGGCGGCCGCTACGCCTGGGCCGCCATCGCCAGCAACTTGATCTACGCCGCCAACCGCATCCCCGAAATCGCCGACACCATCGTGGAGATCGACAACGCCATGAAGTGGGGCTTCAACTTCGAGATGGGGCCCTTCGAGGCCTGGGACGCCCTGGGGGTGGCCCGGGTGGCAGAGAAGATGGCGGCCGACGGGATGGTCGTCCCCGAAAACGTCAAGAAGATGCTGTCCCTGGGCAACGCCAGCTTCTACAAGCTGGAGAACGGCCTGCGCCACTTCTGGGACTTCGCCAGCCAGGCTTACAAGCCGGTTCAGGTGAGCGCCAACATCATCTCCCTGGCCGGTCTCAAGGCCGATGGGAAGGTGGTCAAGACCTGCCCCTCCGCCTCCCTGGTGGATCTGGGCGACGATGTCTTCTGCCTGGAATTCCACAGCAAGATGAACGCCATCAACGGTGAAATTGTCGACCTCATGGGCGACGGCCTGGCGTATGTGGACGCCAACGGGGCCGGACTGGTCATCGGCAACCAGGCCGGCGGCATGCCGGGGGCCTTCTGCGCCGGCGGCGACCTGGCCTTCATGGGGGGCCTGGCCAAGGCAGGCAAGTACAGCGAGATCGAGGCCTTCGTAAAAATGGCCCAGGAGGGCATGCAGCAGGTTCGCTACGCCAGCCTGCCCGTGGTGGCGGCCCCCTTCGGTCTGACCCTGGGCGGCGGTGCCGAGGTCTGCCTGGGCGCCGCCGACAAGCTGGTGGCCCACAGCGAACTTTACATGGGCTTGGTGGAAATCGGCGTTGGCCTCCTGCCCGCCGGCGGCGGCTGCCTCAACCTGTGGAAGAAGATGACGGCCGATATCCCCGAGCAGATCACCGACGCGGACCTCGCCAAATACTTCCTGCCCACCTTCATGGCCATCGCCATGGCCAAGATCTCCATGTCGGCCGCCGAAGCGCGCAGCAATGGCTTCCTCGGTCCCCGCGACCGTATCGCCTTCAACCGCGACTACCTCATCGGCGAGGCCAAGAAAGAGGTCCTCAAGATGCTGGACGAGGGGTACGCGCCCCCCGTCAAACGCAAGCTCAAGGTGATCGGTACGGCCGCCCAGGGCATGGTGGACGCAGAGATCTTCAACATGCAGTCGGCCGGGTTCGTCAGCGAATACGACGCCTTCCTGGCCCGCCGCATCGCCTACGTCATCAGCGGGGGCAACGTGCGCACCAACAGCTTCATCGACGAGGAGGTGATCCTCAATTTGGAGCGCGAAGCCTTCGTCGATTTCTGGAAAGAGGAGAAGACCGTCGCCCGCGTGGAGCACATGCTGACCACCGGCAAACCCCTGCGCAATTAGCCAAAGGCGCCGACGCCGATTGCCGGTTAGGCTTCCAATAAGGAGGAATCAACCATGAGAGATGCCTACATCGTTACTTCCGTCAGGACCCCGGGCTGCCGTCGCGCCAAGGGGGCCTTCAAAGATACCCGCCCCGAGGACCTGCTCTCCCATATTCTCAAGAGTGCCGTGGAGCGAACCCCCGGCCTGAACCCTGCCGACATCGACGACGCCATGATCGGCTGCAGCTTCCCCGAGGGCGAGCAGGGGCTCAATATCGGCCGCCTGGCCACCCAGATCGCCGGACTTCCCGAGAGCGTTTCGGGGGCCACCATCAACCGTTTCTGCAGCTCCGGCCTCGAGGCGATCTCCCTGGCGTCCCTGCGCGTCATGGCCGGCTGGTCTGAGGTCACCATCGGCGGCGGGGTCGAGTCCATGACCTTCGTACCCATGGGGGGCAACGTGCCCCGCCCACACCCCGAACACGCCAAGAAGCATGCCGACCTCTATGCCAGTATGGGCATCACGGCCGAGAACGTCGCCAACCGCTACGAGGTCAGCCGCGAGGATCAGGACGCCTTCGCCTATGCCAGCCAGATGAAGGCCGCCAAGGCACAGAAGGAGGGCCTCTTCACCGAGATCGTGCCCACCCCGGCCGCCCAGTACAAGCTCCAGGAGAACGGCACCTACACCCGCATCGACGTGCTGCAGGAGACCGATGATGGCGTGCGCGCCACCACCACGGCGGAGGGATTGGCCAAACTGCGGCCCGTCTTCGCGGCCAACGGCTCGGTGACGGCAGGCAACAGCAGCCAGACCACCGACGGCGCCGCCGCCACGGTGATCATGAGCGAGAAGATGGTCCAGAAACTGGGCATCAAACCGATCGCCAAGCTCAAATACTACACCACCACGGGCTGCCGTGCGGACGAGATGGGGGTTGGTCCGGCCTACGCCATCCCCAAGCTCCTCGATCTGGCGGGATTGACGACCAGTGACATCGGCCTGTGGGAGATCAATGAGGCCTTCGCCTCCCAGGCCCTTTACTGCATCCGCCAGCTGGGTCTGGAGGACCGCATGGACACAATCAACGTCAACGGTGGGGCCATCGCGCTGGGCCATCCTTTGGGCTGCACCGGCGCCAAGCTCTGCGCCACCCTGCTGGCCAATATGCAGCGTCTGGGGGTGCGCTACGGGGTGGAGAGCATGTGCATCGGCGGTGGCATGGGGGCGGCCGCGCTGTTCGAGCTGTGCGACTAATCCAACATCGCTCTTCAAATCAAAAGGGCTGCCCCGACAAGGGCAGCCCTGGTCCAACCAAAGCGGCTTATGGCAGGAGCCGCAGGCCCTTGGCCGGTCGCAGCGTGGGCAAGAGCCGCGGCCAGAGATAGGGCTCCTCCCCAATATAGGCCAACCAGGCCTCGGCATCGCCACTTGGATTGATGCCGTATCCCACGCTAAAGGTGCCATCGGGAGAGATGTCCATCGCCCGGGTCAAGGTCCAGCCGGAAATCGACAGGCCCAGCTGTGTGACGAGATAATCCTTCAGATTGAACAGCTTGCCGTCCATCCAGATGAAGGCTTCCGTACCGTCATCCGTCTCGCCGCTGCCCACAACGACAGCGCCGTCGCCGGAAACGGCCAGTGCCATGCTGTGGACGTCGCCGCCCGGCAGGTCACCGAGGCCCTCCACACCCAGCCGGGTCCAGCGACACGCTTCTCGCCCGCCAGTCGGCAGGTCGCACTCGCCGGCGACGACACGGCCATCGGCGGAGACCGCACGGCCCCAACTGTTCAACCCGCGGTGCGGGGAGGGCAGCGCCTGCATGCCGAGGCTCGCTGTCCAGCGAAACGCTTGTGAATAGGTGCCGTACCCGCTGCCGCCGACCACAACCCGTCCATCTGCGGAGACCCCGTTGGCTACCGTTACCACACTATCGTGCTCGCCGGGCGGCTCCGCAAACCGCAGGTAGCCCAGATCTTCGAATCCCCCCTCGGCGGTCCAGCGAAAGGCTGAATCGTCCAGGCCGTATCCTTCCTCACTCCACCAGCCCACCAGGACGGCGCCATCAGCAGAAGTGTCGCCAGGATAGCATTCAAAAGCACCCAGGGAACAGCCGATATATTCGGTGCCGTCGGCCGCGCTCCAGGTGAAGATGTCGCTCCCGAAGCCAAGATAGCTGGTGGTGCCGTACACGACCTGCCCATCGCCGGACACGACGTCGGCACGCCATGGGGAAGGTGGCTGGTTATTTGCCGAATACCTTCTTGCGGGCAAGGGGTTATCGCTGACGCCGGCCTTGCCTCTCGGCCCGTGCACGGGTGTCGTTGTCGAGCATCCGCCCCAGGGTGACCAGCAGATCGTTGGCAAAAAAGGGTCGCGGGCAGGCGCTCCGCAACTCGTCTGAAATGTTGCTGATTTGCAGAGCAGGTGGACAAATGGTGAACCAGTGGAGAGGCGATCCTCTTGCGATGCTCGAATTTGAGGTCGACGAGGGCGACCTTAATACGACCGCGACTAGGATACGAACAGTGTAGGGCACAATTCTGATGTGGGTGAGAAAAAATGGTACTCTTTCATCATGCGCCCCGAATATTTATCGTCACAGTTCAGAACGAATATGGTTATCATTCTGAAATTATATATAAAATCAATCACAACCGATTGTGTCCATTTCGGCATAGATTGTGCTTTTAGCTCAGGTGACAGCCCATGCCTTAGGCCAGGCTCCCCTCCGACCCTGCGGTTTGCGACACCCATGCGCGTTAGCGCCCATTCTGAAACAGCCATTGACCCTTGAATCTGTGTTGATATCGCTCCTGAGCCTCCGCCATCGGCGCCGCCCATTGTCAGGCGGAAGGGCTTGGGAATCTGATCCGGCACGGGACCTAATCGATGGCCCCAACGCGCAGACAACCATCCCTATAGAGAGAAGGGAAGCGCACCATGTTTAAACGCTATCCTCACAGACGAACCATGGTCTGGCTGATTAGCAGCCCGACCATGATCACCAAAATGCTCCAAAGAACCATAGTCGAGAAAACCCAGATGAACTGCCGCATCCTGCCTTGTCGTCAAAGACTCCCTTGGAAGCAGGATCTCGCCGTCACCCAACGACTGCTTCTGACCGATTGCCGCGGGCTGCAGGCAGAGGAGATCGATGCCTTACTGCCCACGCGCGTGATGCGTCAGGATTGCTCGGAAGCCCTTTTCAATGTGGATATAGCGGATCAAGTGATGTTCGAGCGTAGAGCGCTGGCGTTAGGATGGCAGGGTATTTTTTATCATAGCGTGGGCATTGAGGCGTTGACGCGCGGCATCACTGGTATCTGCAGAGGGGAGGTTTGGTTCCGGCGAGACGTGCTCTCGGCATACGCGCTGAACCACCATCCCTGCGAAGCCTACGACACCCGAGGCATCGTTCCCCTGACCAAACGCGAGCAGGAGGTGCTCAGTATTATTGCCACCGGTGACTCCAACGATGGGATCTCAAAGACCTTGCAGATCAGCCAGCACACCGTCAAAACCCATGTCTACAACATCTACCAGAAGATCGGGGTGCGCAATCGTCTACAGGCAGCACTCTGGGCCTCCCGCCATCTTTAAGCCAAGGCCCCGATCCATAGTGCTCTGAGCTGTGCCAATGGCCGAACGTTTTGGCCCGCGGTGCGCACTTGGAGGACAGGAAGACCCATGTATACGACATACTACGGCTTCGATACCAAGCCGTTTCATCTAAATCCGGATCCCCAGTTCCTATATCCCGGGCCCAGCCACAAACGGGCCCTTACCTATCTCGAATACGGATTCATGGAAGAGGTGAGCATCATTCTGCTCACCGGGGATGTGGGGACGGGGAAGACCACACTGCTGCGCCACATTTGTCAGCGCTATGCCCGTCAAATGCAGACGGCCCTCATCACCAACACCAACCTCAGTCCCGAGGAGATGCTGGCCCTCATCCAGCAAGAATTCAACCTCCCCGAGGCGGTGGGAGGCAAGCCCCAAAGCCTGGAGCGCTTGCGCACCCACTTCGCCGCTTTAGCCGCCGAAGGTCAAAAAGGACTGTTGATCATTGATGATGCCCAAAATCTCTCCCTTGAGGTCCTCGAAGAGGTCCGAATGCTGTTTAACCTTCAGGAGCAGCAACACACCGGTCTGCAAATACTCTTGGTCGGTCAGTCAGACCTCCGGGAAAAGCTGAAAGATCCCAAACTGATGTCATTGGCCCAGCGTATCGGGGTGAACTACCACCTGGCACCGCTGGATGCGGACGAGGTAAAAGCTTACATCGAACATCGCATTCAGACTGTCGGGGGCCCCCAGGGCGTTTTCGATGCCAAGGCACTGAAGCGCATCGCCGCGGCATCCGGCGGAATTCCGCGCGCCATCAACCAATTGTGCGATGCAGCCCTGGCCTATGGCTATGGATATGACCGCACCATCATCGATGACGGCATCATCAAGAAGGTCGTCGAAGAGCGCAGCGGCTATGGGCTCCAGACCCTGCACACGGCTCAAACGCACTCGGTTCCGGCGCAGACCCCGACGGCGTTCGAGGTGATTGAGGCGCTGACGGTGCGAATCCAGGATCTTGAACGCAGCTTTGTATCCCTCCAGGCCCAGCTGGCGGACACGGATTCAGCGCCAAGCAGCGCCAAGCTTGATGACTATCAACGGAAGCTTGATCGAACCAAACGCCTGCTGGCCGAGGAACACCAGAAGCGTACTGCCTTGGAGCGAGAGATGGCCGCCTGGAGAAAGGAAAGCCACCCCAAGCGATCGCACCCACGAATCAAAAGCCTCGATAGCAAAGTACGCCGTATTCCCAGCACCGGCTGAGCCTTGCCGAAGGATAATGGCGCGTCGATCAGGAGCGAACCCAATTAAAAAAGGCGCCCTTCGTGCTGAAGGACGCCTTAACATTGGGCGGCAGGCCGCTCGCGTGGTCAAGCTGTAAATACCCCTCGCAGCGTGCCCCTATTGTCCATCGCCGCGGTGGTGGGTATAGTAATTGGGCATGCGCCCAGTTTCCTTGTTGACCACGATCCCGACCAACTTCTCCTCAGGAATGGCGGACAAAGCAGAATAGAGGTCTTTTTTCGCCACCTCGCCAGCCCCCACCACCAGAACGACCCCATCCACCAGATTGGCGAAGGCCATGGCATCGGCACCGCCCAGGATAGGGGGCAGATCGAAGAAGACGAAGCGATCCAGATAGCGGTTGCGCATCTCCAATACCAGGGTTTTCATCATCGGTGAACTGAGGAGTTCGGCGCTGTCCGAGATGGTCCTGCCACCGGAGATCAATGCCATCTTCTCCACCCCGGGCCATACGATGACCTCATTCACCGGCACCCCGTCCAGGAGAGTTTCAATAAGTCCCATCTCGCCACTGAGTCCCAAGTATTTATGGATGCACTGGCGCCGGTAGTCGCAGTCCACGAGCAGCACTGTCTGGTGATAGGCACGGGCGAAAGAAAAGGCCAGGTTGATGCTGGTGAGGGTTTTTCCTTCACCAGGCTGGGTGCTCGTCACCATAAGGGTCTTCCATCCTTTAGCCGTCGCAATTTGCTGTATTTGGGTGCGCAATACCCGATAATAGTCGCTCTCAGGCGTGTCCGGTAGCGCACAAATGCAACGATTGGCTGCCAGCAGGTCGAGGTCCAGCTGCACACCACGCGACTGGGAATAGACCGGTGCCTGCCACATCTTCGCCTTGTTAAGCGTATTGATCGGCACCCCATTTGAGGCCTCCTTTTCCGGGTATTCTCGCCGCGCTTTTCGCAGGACAGCTTCTATGTCTAGTGACATCGTTTCACTCCGCTGAAGTAGAAATAGGTTTTCCCTCGGTTATCGCTGAACGCAGTAGGGATCTTACTTAGGGCAGAAGACGGCGTATCACCGATGACCAGAGCGAATCCGGATCCAGCGGACCCAAGCGAACCGCCACCACACCACCCGCCACCATCAAGAGAGCGCCCACGCCAGTAGCCAGCCGACGCAAGTGGATGATCCGGCGGTCGATAGGTGAAGGGATCACTGGTATGCTGGCCAGTACCGGTAGGATACCGTCACGCACAAGTTCCTCAGCTCCGCGCACCGAGACGTCGGTGACCTCTCGCAATGCGGCACAGCCCACACCGGTAAGGAGTCCCAGCACTAAGCCGATCGCCAGGATCGCCAGGCGGTTGGGTTTGAAGGGCTTAGTGGGCAGAATGGCAGGCTCGATAAGCGTGAAGCGCTCGCCCTTTTGCTCCTTCTCTAATCCGTGGGCCACGTTGGCCTCCATCACCTTGCGCATCAGGTCTTCGTATTTGGCGCGGGTGTTGTTACGCTGGATCAGCAAATCGTTGTATGCTTCCTCGACCACCGGTGTCTCCTCCAGCCGGCGGTGGTAGTCCGCCAGGCGCTGGCTCATCTCGTCCCGTTGACGCGTGAGGGAGGCGATCTCCGCCTCTGTGCTGGAGAGTTGGGCTGCCAGGGCGATATGAGCCGGGTTGTCCGCCGCCGTATCGGTTCCCTTACCGGAGCCGTGCGCCGCCAGCTGCTGGCCTTTGAGTTCGATGATCTCCTGCTTGAGCTTTTTTACATCAGGGTAGTCATCGGTGAATTTGGTCTTCAGGGCCACCAATTCCATTTCGAGCTGCTGGAGCCGGGTAAGGCGCATGTCCCCCGTTTTGGGCACGCTGGCCAACTTGGTCCGCAAATAGCCCTGGCGTTCCTCAAGGGCGCGGAGCTGGTCGGCAATACGGGCCATCTGATGGTCGATCGTGTTGACCGTTTGCAGGTTCACTTGCAGCATCTCCGGTAATGCGGTGATGTGGGTCTTTTTGAACTCGGCCAGGCGGCGCTCGGCGGCTTCCAGATCGATCTTTACCCGACGCATTTCGGTGGTCAAAAAGGTGCTGGCCTCGGCTGTCTGACGCTGGCGCTCCGCCAGGTTGGCCTCGAGAAAGGCGCTGACGATGGTTTCTGCCACCATTTGCACCTGGTGGGGATCCCGCCCCTCGTATGAAAAGACCACTGCCGTGGTAGCCGCCATGTGACGACCAGTGCGTGGATTGATGGTCTCCACACTGATCGGTTCGACCTTGATACGTGAGCGCATCCGAGACACGATCTCGTCAGTGCTTAGCTGATTTAGAAGATCCGGAAATAGATTCAGGCGTCGACGGATCTCCATCAAATGGCGGGTGCTCAGGATCCGTTGGGTAATCGCTTGTACCCGCTGCTCCAGGTAAGTGGTAACCGTCGACACAACGAAGTCCTCAGGAATTTCTTGCCGCTCCACCAGAACGGTTGCCGAGGACTTGTAGACTGCCGGCAAGGTCAAAGCCACCCCAGCGACCAGCAGCATCACCGTCAGTGCTGGCAGGAGGAGATACCACTTGCGGCGCATCGCCATGTCGATCAGATCGGTCAAACTCAGAGGTTGCGTGTCCATCGCATCCGTCTCCCCGAGGATCTTCATTACCTCTATCTTTTTCTGCCGCGGTCCGGCAGAAAGTTGAATTCTCGAATAGCTCAATTTGAAATGTCAGGCCTTCCACCACCAGATGACGCTCGGCCATGGTGCCCGTCTCTCGACCAGCAAACCGGGTGCAGGTAGAGCCCACTGCTGCGGAAATGTACAGGTGATCGTCGTAGCGCAGACACAAGGGTGGGCCCGCAGTGAGGGTGTCGATCCGTATCTGCTCCGTTACGATTTCACCGCTATTGGCCGGGAACAGAAGGCGTGTCAAAGCCACATCCGCAGCCATCGCGGCGCTCGCACGGGCGCTTGTATATGGCAGCCTTATCATCCTACGACATATTTTGGATCCAATCGCCAGTAACCGTTCCGCGTTTCATACCGCCCATACGGGTTCATCCGATCAGCTAGCTTCGCCTTCTCCGGCCCCGCCGTCCCCTGGCGCGTCGAGGGCTCCACCGGGGAAAAACGATCCGCTCCGATTTTCTGGCGGGCCTCAATCTCAAATCACGAAGGATGCGCCATGGCACCACCGCTTCAATCGTGAAACCAATGGTGCCATTACGCCTTGACTGTCTCATACAAGGGTCGCCCACCCTGCCGCAGTCACCACCAGGCAAGAGGTCCAGAACAATTTCCGACAATCTCCCCGCAGTTCTCCCAGCACCACCTCGAAGGCAAAGAATAAAACGATGACCTGGGGGATGATGCGGAGAACCTGCCCGCCCTCCGCTAAAGGAAACGGCAGCGAGGGTATGATCACCGCGATGAAGATGATCAGAAAATCCATGGGGGTGGGTTTGAAACCCTCTCTGCGGCGGGAGTATTTCACGACCGCGATCACTAGCAAGGCGAGAAGCATAACGCCGAATTGAAACACACGCGCCATATAATCACTGTCGGTGATATCGGTGGAGAACTCTGCCCCTAATAGCAGGAGGGGGATGATGAAAAACTGCATTCCACGCAGCCATCCCATGGCCCATTGGGGCTTGGGCCAGATCAGGATGAGGGCCATCACCAGGCCCCAAATCGAGTAGCAGGCGCCAAAGATGGTGGCGACATCGCCCCCCCAAAAAGCGGGCACCAAAAGGCAGAGCGGGGCACCCCACTCCAAGGTTTTGAAGGGGATGATGATGTGGAGTCGTTGGTCACGTATCCGCGTCAGCCGTTCGTTGAATAGGCGCTTCACCGGCCCCCGCCGTTTGAACTGCCAACCCCGCCGCCGGCAGATGGCAAGGATTAGTTCAATCATCCCGGCGAATGCCAGATAGCCGCTGATCACGATCCAGTCCGAGTGAAACCGTAGTAAAAGGGCCAGAATGATCAGGCTAGCCTGGAGTAGATAGATGGCGAACACTGCCTCACTATGCAACAACCCAAGGCGCATCAGACGGTGGTGAAGGTGATTGGTGTCGGCCACGAAGGGAGACCGGCCCTGCCACATCCGGGTGATCATCACCGAGAGAGTATCGAGGATCGGTACTCCTAAAATCAGAAGGGGCAGATAGGGACTGAGAGCACTCTGCTCCTGGCTGAGTTTTAAGGAGAGCCCGACAGCCAGAAACCCCAGCAACTGGCTACCGGTATCTCCCATGAATACTGTGGCCGGGTGAGTATTGAAGCGTAAAAACCCAAATATAGCGCCCACTATGGCAAAGGCCACCGTGGCCACATCGAAGACACCTGTCTGAAAGGCAAGTAGTGCGAGACAGATGAAGATAAGGAGACTAATGCCAGCAGCGAGGCCGTCGAGGCCGTCGGACAGGTTGATGGCGTTGGTGATACCGATCACCACCATCAAGGTCAGAAAGAAGGCCAGCCCCACGGGCAGACGCGTCCCCAAGGGAAGGAGTTCTCCCAGATTTAGGATATAGAGTTCTCCCTGGACGATGAGGGCTATCGCGGCGGCCAATTGCCCGGCCAGTTTGGATTTGTAGCCCAGTTCCCGTGCGTCGTCTACCAAACCGAAGGCGACGGTGATCAGGGCGCCGACCAGAAGCGGCCCAACAAAGGTCGACGGCGGCGCCCAGAGGCCCACCGGCACCCCAATGCCGATGGCCATGGCCAAGCCGCCAACTTTGGGCATGGGTGTACGATGGACTTTGCGGTCACTCGGCACATCCACCAGCCCCATCTGATGGGCGAGGCTGCGCAGGATCGGCACCAGGGCGATGGTGATGAACATGGCGGTCATGGCGATGGAGAGATGGATCATGGCGATAAGGGGAGAACCGAACCTGGATACATCTATTCCTGGTTCCCAGGACGCAGCACCTGCCAGATGCGCTGGGCACTCAAGCCGTCCCAGTAAGGCGGTACCCGTGCGGGCCGGGGCCGATCAGCGATGGCTTGGCGATAGCAATCGATGATACCCTGCCGGGAAGTACCCGCCAGCACATTGGTGCCCATCGAAACGGTGATGGGGCGCTCTGTGTTCTCCCGGAGGGTGACGCAGGGTACGCCCAAGGCAGTTGTCTCCTCCTGCAGCCCACCACTGTCGGTCAGCACCACTGCAGCGTCCTGCCACAGAAAGAGGGCTTCCCGGAATCCCAGGGGCGGCAATCGTTTGATACGCGCCGACAAACCGATCCCGTGCTGCTGTAGCATCTTGCGGGTACGGGGGTGTACGGGGAAGAGAATCACTCGCTCCTCGGCGATGGTGTTCAGCGCCTCAGCAACTGTCGCAAAGATATCAGGCTGATCGACATTGGCGGGACGATGGAGGGTTAAAAAGACATAGTCACCAGCGGCCTTCTTGAGGCCCGCGGTAGGAAAGGAGAGGTGGGGCTCTTCTGCCAGTGAGCGGGCGTGATGATAGAGGTTGTCAACCATCACATTGCCCACAAGATGGATCCTCTCGGCCGCCTTGCCCTCCTTCATTAAATTGGCAGCCGCACTCGCTTCGGTCACGAAAAAAAGATCGCTGATGACATCGGTCACGAGACGGTTGACCTCCTCGGGCATGGCGATATCAAAACTACGCAGACCGGCCTCCACATGGGCGACCTGAATCTGTAATTTCTTGGCGACGATGCTGCAGGCAAGCGTTGAGTTGACATCCCCGACGACCATCACCAGGTCGGGATGCTCGGTCATGCACACCTGTTCGAAAGCCACCATGATCTTGGCTGTCTGCACTGCGTGACTCCCCGAGCCAGCGGCCAGGGCGTAATCGGGCTGGGGTAGATCAAGGTCCTCGAAAAAGGCTTGGGACATGGCATGGTCGTAATGCTGACCGGTATGCACCACACGACAATCCAAGTCCGCGATAGCCTGAGCGGCCCTGTAAATGGGGGCGATCTTCATGAAATTGGGACGGGCGCCGGCCACCATTAGCACCTTCATGGGTGGTCTCCTTCCATCGCAGGGTAGTTGGTGCGATCCGTGAACTCTGATCGCCAGACGGCTTCGATACAGTGGCCGTATCGCTCGGCGAGGTGATCGCGATTGTATACTGAGACGACTTGACGGCGGCCATTTTCCCCCAAGCGACGGGCTTGTACAGGGTGGTCGGCCAAGTAAGTCACGGCGGCGGCGAGTGCGGCGGCGTCCTCCGGTGGGATACAGATCCCACAGCGCCCGCCGTCGACTATCTGCCGGCTCTCACCCCGCACTCCCAAAATAATGGGCCGCTGCATCGCCATGGCCTCGAAGATCTTCGACGGAATGACGGTGCGGAACAGCGGTGTGTCCCGCAGTAGCACCATGCAGGCGTCGGCGGCGGCGAGAATCCCAGGGATACGGGATTTGGGCTGCTGAGGTAGTAGGATCACGTTGTTCAGGCCCATCGCCCGCTTCTGGCGGACCAGACGGTTCCGCTCGGCACCGTCGCCCACTAGCAGTAAAACGATATCGTTTCGATGCCGGAGTCGGCGACCCGCTTTGAGGACTGTGTCCAGACCATGGGCCATGCCGTGGGTACCGATGTAGGCGGCAACGAATTTGTTGCCGACATTGATCTGTTTACGAAAACCGCTGCCACTAGAATTGGATGGGAAGCGATCGAGATCGGCCCCGTTAGGGATCATCGAGACCTTTGCGACAGCGACGCCACGGGCAATGATATGACGCCTGAAGGCCCAGGTCAGAGCGATGATGTGATCGGCGTGGCGGTAGAGAAAGCTTTCGAGGGTTTCCAGGAGCCCAATGAGTTTGCGGTTGTTCAGTGCGCCCACCGCCACAATGGAGGCCGGCCACAAATCGCGAATCTCCAGTAGCCAAGGGACGGCTTTAAGACGGGCCACCAGATAACCTGCTAACGCACAGAAGAACTGCGGCGAAGTAGCCACCACCACGTCCACCCTCCCAGCCTTAGACGAAAGAGCGGTGGCCGAGATCAAGTAGGAGAGATAGTTCAGGATCCGACGTTTGACGCCCTTGTTGGCGCTGAGGAAGGTCCAGACGCGCAAAACGTGGATGCCATCCATCACCTCCCACTGCCAAAGCGGGTTGGTGTACCCCGGGTACAGCGTTCCGGCAGGGTGGTTGGGCGCACAGGTCACCACGGTGACCTGGTGCCCCGCTCGCACCCAACGTTTGGCGTTTTCATAGGTCCGTGAGGCCGGTGCGTTTACCTCCGGCGGAAAATAGTGACACAAAAAAAGGATATGCATTGGTGGCGCTCTCTTACGCGAGGGATGGGTCTGTCAGATAAAGATCAGGCGCAGCAGATATCGATTCGCCAGCCTGCGCTAATCGGCAAGACGGTCTGACGGGCAGAAACGATTTTGGGACAGGGTTGCCGTCGATTGAATTCCGGACAGTACCAGCCCGCATCGATCTCGAGCGGGAGCCTGTCCCGGGCGCGGATGCTCATCAGGGGGCCCTCCGCATCGGCCACCCGAATGACCGCACCCTCCTGAGATAAATATAGATCGGGGTGTAGGTGGAGGACGGTAGCGATCTCGTGGATGCCGCTACCGTGGATCTGGTCGTCGATCTCGATCCGCCTCCCGTGCCAGCGAATAGTGCGCTGGTGAACGGGGTGTCCCGGCAAGCGTGCGTATCCATCATGAGAGCCGGAGAAGTACAGCTCGCCTGCTCCTTTCTGCCCGAAGCCGTGCAAACTGGGGGCGGCACGGCGGGCGCAACGATGGGCGCCCCAAACCTCCGACTGGTTGATCCCGTCGATAGTGACCGTATTGTGGCCGGCATTACCTCGATTGTATTGTCGCATGGGCCCATCCAGGTAGTGGCAGCATCCTGAATCGACGATGACACGCCGATGGCGTATGGAGAGCTCGAAACTCAGGGTATCGCAGTGGGAATGGCCAGGTAAGTAATCTGGACCAATGGCCCCGCAGTCAACCACCAGATAATATCCGTCTGCAGGTGCCATCACAAAATAGCCACTCTGGGGAAAGGCGGTCAGGGGCGTCTGCCGCGCTACCGGCGCCGACCGGTTGGTGAGGCGGTGGTAGTAGTCGGTCAGGCTACCGACGGCATGTTCGATGCCGAAGGCGGCATCGTTGAACAAGGCGATCTGACCGTCCGGATGGCTCAGGTGGGTTAGAAAGAACACCATCCGATGGGCGATCTCTGCCAATCGTGCACTCAGGGCAACGCTATGCGGATCGGAAGCGGGTAGTAAGTTGAGAAGATCTAACAGATCCTCCAGAATCATGGCATGATACATGGGGCTGCGTTCGATGTGGCCCCCATCCGCCAAGATTTGCGCCGTGACCTGCTTCTCGAGCAATCGAAAACCGCGCCGACGCCATCGGGCAGCCGCCTTGCCCGAGAAGAAAAGGCCGGCGATGACGAGTGCTTTGATATTCTTCAGGAGATGATTGCCCAGCAGGTGAAATTCGAGATGGCGGTCCAAGTGTCGAATCTGTTGATACAAGGATGCCAGCAGTGCGTTGTCGGCGCCAGATCCATCCTGGTGGTGGATGAGAAAGAACTTGATCCAGTTGACCGTCCGCAGGGAGATGGGAAAGGCGTCCCAGGCGTCCGGCATCCCCTTTGGATTGGCTTGGGACCAGGCGTGCATCAGTGAGAAACCATCCGACGACGGCAGCGGCAGGTCGGGGAACAGGTAGTCGAAGTAGTGCAAATGATAGCGCCACAGGCGCGTTGCGTCCGCAACCCGCCAGTCGATCTGTCCGGCGAAGGTGCGGTCTTGATTGAGGAAGCGAAACCGCCCATGCTGAATGTCGCTGCGACGGATCCAACGTCGAGCCAAAAAAGGTATCCGCGGTGCCAACTGCCGCAGGGGTGGTGGCTCGGGCATCGGCCGCAGGTGGCGCGCCCTCGACCTCTGCCATTGTCCGGCCCATAACCATCGACTACGATGGCGCAGTTGGTAGGCCACCTGGATCGGTTTCAAGTAAATCAGGGTCCTGAGGAACCGACCCAGACTTGCCGCCTGGGATGCGGGTCTCATCACCCCTTCGCTTCCCGGGGTACCGATGGCAGACAGGCAGGTGCTGCGCGAAAGCGGGTGCCGGTACATGGCCGTTTTGCCACACCCTGCTGCGCAGTATCCACCGCCGAATTGGTAAGGGCCGAAATGTCTTTAAATGCGTCTTCCAAGGCACGCTCGATGGCTGCCCTCTGACGGTAAGGGTTGTAGAAGGTGTCGATATTCTTGCGGCACCGAATGGCCAATCGGCGGCGGTGAGCCTCTTTCTGGCGGGTCCAATGATCCACCGTGCGCTTGAGGGTAGCGACGTCTTCGAGGTCGATAAAGCTACCCGAGATCCCGTCCTGAATCACCTCATGCTCCGGCTTGTGCGCGTTCAACCGCGAGTGGGTGACCACGGGGGTGCCGTAGGAGAGCGAATGGATGGCCGTCAACCCGATTCCTCCGGGGACCAGCATCACATGGGCGGCCATGATCAACTTCGCCAACATCTGTTCATCGTAGCAGGCGCCAGTAAATCGCACCTCGTCAGCGATCCTCAGAAAACGGGCGCGTCGGCGCAGGGCGTCAGCGTAGGGTCCATCACCGACCAGGAGGAGAATGTAAGCCTTCCGATCTGCATTCAGACGGCAGAGGAGATCGAGGGCTGTGTCAAGACGTTTTTCCGGGGTCAGACGCCCGGTGTATATCAGGATCGACTGGTCCGACGGCAAACCCAACTCGCTCTTGAGGTGACCGAGTGGCCGCTTCAGGTAGCGGTAGAAGTATCTTTTCTGGGTGTCGTAATCGAGGGAGTTGTATACCACCGTGAGCTTCTTCCGCTTAAGGCCGGCGGCTGACATCAAATTCTTGGATCTGTGGTTGTATAAAAGGAGGCCACCGCTTGAGAGGTTGTAGAACCGCCGTCTGACAAAGGCTTTCAGACCGCTCTCTTTTTTCAAAATGCCATGGGTCCACATCAAGACGGGCTGTTTAAGGCATTGGCACACCAGCGCCGAGATCCAGGTGGAGAGGTAATAAACATTGCCGAGAAAGATAACGCCGTCATAGGGCCGGAAGAAAAGTTCCTTGAGCACGCCGACCTGCCAGAGAAGTCGCTTTCGAAACCAGATATTCTTCACCTGCTTCCACCGAGGTCGATGCTTCTGAAATAGGGCGCTGGTGTCGTCGATCACCTTGAGCCCGGGAAGCTCCGACAGGATTCCGGTGGCTACGCTGAACTCAAAGGAGGACCCGGGTCTAGCATCGAGCAGGTGATCAAAAATCGGCGCCCGGTAGTGGGCCAGATATGGATAGACTATGAGAATCTGTTTCTTCATCGTTGGGCGCAGCTAATTCGCGTTTGCGGAATACTGTTTGTTGGGGGCATCCGGTCGTTGCGGAGGCTAACCGGTGCCCGGTTCGGCGGAAAGATCTGACGGGAGGATAGTCGCCAGTTCGAGGGTGCCAGCTTTCCGGAGGATGCCGAGTCGATAGCAAATGCGATCGAAAAAGGGCGCCTTCAGGCCATCTGGCCGGAGGGGACGATGCCATCGGAGCACCGGTATCCGCTCGGGTGGATGGTCCCGGGTTACCGTGGGGGCCGCGCCCAGTTCCAACAGGGTGTCGACAGTTCGGGAGACGGAGAGGTGGGACCGGAAGCGTTTGCGTGCCTCCGTCCGCAGCATCTGTAAGGCGATCGGATGGTGTCCCAGGAAATCGACACACTTGAAGGCCTCAGCGGACCACCGCCGCAAGGGGCAGATATAGCCGTCGAGGCCGCTTCGGATGATGGCTCCCATGGCGCCGGGCCCATCGCTGGTGATGGGAACCACACCCAAGCTCATCGCTTCCAGCATCACCATCGAACAGCCCTCGAATCGGGATGGCATCAATAGGAGATCGGTGCTCTCGAGGTGTTTGAGGAACTCTGCCCGCGGAACCCGCCCCATGAAATGCACCCCGGATATGGGTGCCAACCTGTCGCGGACTCTGGGCGGCACCGTGCCGAACCAGAAGAGCCGGTGGCGTTCCCAGAAGTGCTTTTGGTCAAGTACCAGCCGGAGGATCAGATCCCCGCCTTTTATCCGAGAGAAGCCGCCGGCGAACACGCATTTGAGCGTATGTCCCGGGGGTTGCTTGAAACGGGACGGCAGCGGCGGAGGCTGGATCCCATTGTAGACGACAGGGCATTTGGGCACAGGTACGCGGTGGTGGAGGATAAAGCGGGCTTGCATGTCATTGGAGATGGCCACCACATAGTCGCAATAGTGCATCTGAAACACTGCCAGGCTGGCGATGGAGCGCCGCTCACAATGCCCGATCACAATGAGGGGGCAGCTCAGGGCCGGAGCGATGCTCTGTAAAAAGGCATTGTCATTGTTGATGGCAAGGTCGTAGTTCACAGCCCGCATATGTTGTAACAGCTCGGCGGCGCGTTCGAGGGGCGGATCGAACTGGGAGCAGGCAAAATGGGAGACCCCTTGGGTTTGCAGCCAGGTGTCATCCGCCGGTGCCGGAGAAAGGAAGGTGACCCGATGCCCCCGCCGTACCAGCTCCTCGCTGATTTCCCGGGCATAGGTACTGATGCCGGATCCCTGATCGGGAGCCCAGGAACTCGACACCAGGATCTTCATCGATGGCATAACATCGCCACCTTCCCGGACGCGGACGCTTTGGCTACTGGCAGCCGGGGAACGACGCCGACCACGGCACCGCCCCATAGCCACACCTGCTCCATGAGGGGGACGTTGAGGGAGAGCTGTATCACCAGACAGGCCGCGCCGCCAATGAGGGCCATAACCTGCACCGGATTCAAACGCCGTCGGAAATAATGGACCCCGGTGGCCATCAACGGCAGAGGAAAGAGCAGAAACCAGCTGAATACCCCGAGCAGCCCTCCCTCGAGATAGAAGGCGGTGGGGTTGGCATGGGGTACATTGCCCGTGCGGTTGACATAGGCCGCATTGCCCTGAGGGATCCAGAATTCCGGATTACCGAGATTGGTCAGCATATAGGAGAGAGAGTCCACCCGTCCTTCAAAGGTGTGATAGCTGCCCTGAAATCGCTCCAGCAAGCCGGCCCCTTGCTCGAGGATGAAGGGCAGGCTGGAGAGGGTTGCCGCAAGCATCAGAATCGGGATGGCGACGATTTTGAGGCGGCCGAGCTGGGGCATCCAGACCGATACCAAAAGACACATCAAGAAAGTGCCGGAGAAGACGAGAAAACCGCTGCGAGTTTTGATCTGGGCGAGGACGAAAAGGCACAGGAGCCCTCCGATGGTGATCACGGCGAACCGCCACCGATTCATC
>JASJCL010000047.1 GCA_030066015.1 Desulfosarcinaceae bacterium
CGTGAAAATCTGAAAGTGGCCGAAGCGGGTGAAGGAGGGCACCCCAAGATGGAGCCGGGGGCCGTGGTTTGCCGAGTGGCGCCCTCCTTCACCCGCTTCGGCCACTTTCAGATTTTCACGGCCAGGGGAGAGATCGATCTCCTGCGCCGCTTCTTGGACTACACCCTGAAGACCGATTTCCCGGAGCTGCTGCCACCCTCCGGCAAGTTGTCCCGCGACCTCTACCTGGAGTGGTTCGATACGGTCTGCCGGCGGACCATGGAGATGATTGTCCACTGGATGCGGGTGGGGTTCGTCCATGGGGTTATGAACACCGACAACATGTCGGTGCTGGGGTTGACCATCGACTATGGACCTTACGGATGGCTGGAGGGCTACGACCCCCACTGGACACCCAACACCACCGACGCCACCGGCCGCCGCTACCGGTTCGGCCACCAGCCCCGCATCGCATTGTGGAATCTGGCCCAACTGGCCGGTGCCATCGCTCCCCTCATCGACGCCAGTGACCCCCTGGAGAAACGCCTCGGCGAAGCGGTGGATCACTATCAGCGTCGTTGGGAGGCGATGATGGCGGCCAAATTGGGACTGGCCACCTTTCGACCCGTCAGCGACATGCCCCTGGTGACGGAGATGCTCAACCTCCTGGCCGTCGTCGAGACCGACATGACCATCTTCTTTCGACGCCTGGCCAGGGTGGCCCTGCCATCACCGGAGACGGGTGGCGCTCAAACGAATGCCATCCCGGACCTCCTCCTGGACGCCTACTACCAACCCGATCAGGTGACGGGCGCCTATCGCAAACGTCTACACGATTGGTTGCGAGCCTACGCCCGGAGGGTTCAAGAGGAGGGGGTTGACGAGGAGGCGCGACGGCGGGGAATGCACCGGGTCAATCCCAAATATGTGCTGCGCAATTACCTCGCCCAGGAAGCCATCGATCTGGCGGAGGCGGGGGATTTCAGCCGTGTGGATACACTCCTGGAACTCCTGCGGCACCCCTATCACAGCCAGCCGGAGATGGAACGCTTCGCCGCCCGGCGACCCGAGTGGGCCCGTCACCGACCAGGCTGCTCGATGCTCTCGTGCAGCTCCTAGCGCCCCATCGCTGCGCGGATGCCATGGCGCCCGGGCAGGTGGTGAACACGGCGGGAACCCCTATTACGGTTTTTCAGGGGTACCCATCTTGCGTCCGGTTAATAGCCGTGAGACTGGCGGCTGTTTTTCAGGGATCGAGACAACAGGCGGATATTGCGCTTGCGGGTTTCGGTGTCGGCTTCAAAGGTGGCCACGGTGCGCATGGCATCCGAATCGATGCCGGGAATGACGACGATGGGCCGTACCCGCCGAATTCTGCGTTTGAACAGACCGGCGCCGTCGATCTCATCCACCTGCAATATGCCCAGTAGGGTGAAGGGCGCCGACGCGGCGGCGAGGAGATCCATCATGGCCGTATCGCATCGAAGCTTATTCAGGAACAGGTCCAGCAGATTGCGGGTCCAGCGTGAATTGAACACGATTTGGCTGAGTTTCTGCCGGTAACCCTCTAGGCGAAATTTTGGGGCCCGGCGGTTGTTGATGACCGCGACCGCTGAAAAGACCAGCACCCGCTCTTTCTCCTCGATGACCTGGTGGTTAAAGCTCAAATAGCGGAGATTTTCGGTTATTTCCGGCAAACCGCTGACAATAAGGACGTCCTTGATCCGTGCGGTGTCCAGTGGCCCTACCCGTTTCAGCCCATCGAGAAGATCGCGGATGAAGTCTTGGCCCATGAGCAATAACCTCCCATTTCAGGTCATTCCAAAGAGCGAACTAATCCCACCTTATACACGAAGTCGGAGGATATTTCTATGCTCATGCGCGCGACCGCATCGACGGCGAGTGGCGTTCATGCTGAAGTGCGGAATCGGCCCAGGGCCGCATCTCCAAGGAAGTAAAAGAGGAGGTGAACGGTTTAGCGGCGCTTCTTGACGGGGAGGAGGTGTCGCGGCTAAGACAATTTCCCAGTTAGGGTGAAGGGGGCGCGCTCCCAGCTCCCTCGCCAATGAAGCGGAGCTGTTTCGCTGCGTGCAGATCTGACAGGCGACAACTGCAGCACATCCCGACCCTGCAGCTGAATTCAATCCGCCTCAGTTCATGCCGCTATGACGGCATCGTTTCCGGCCGGATCTCCTTTATGCGCTGCTGCCGCGAGGACCTTTCGAATGGCGTCGTCGATATCCACGGTGCTCGGTATCTGATCGGCTGAATCGGAAAACGCCGCCTTGATGCTCGACCGAACCCTTGAGAGGATGCGATCGGGGTCATCCATTCTTTCAAGGCACCTGAGGTGATCCCGGGCCATGAGTGAGATGGCCTTGGATTCCTGCTGTTGGTGCGTCGGTTTAATGCCCAGAATGGCTTGTTCCAGCTCTTTGATGCCATGGTTGGCCAAATTCAAGACGACGTACACCTCGTCCAATCGGCCAGTTCCATTGCACTCCTCATCCGTGTATATGATACGCTTCAGGTTCAGATTAACGGTGTCCATGTTCTCAATGAGTTGTTGATGCAATTCCTTAATTCTGCGGACGACCGATCTCTCTGGGGTGCTGGTCTCCATCGTACTCTCCTCGGTAAAGCTAGGGTTGCGTTGACTGCATCACCGGGCTGTTGATGGTGTTCTGTTAAAAAGATCGGTCTTGCCCATAGGAATCTTTAGCAAGCGAACCGAAATCTAGATAATTTTGGCCGGTTGGCGTCAAATGCGCTTCTATTGATCCATCCCGCAACCGAACCGTCGCGAAGACCATTGCCGCTGGAACGCGTTGGCTGCGACATCAATTGGCGCATCCCCATATGGACAGCGAAGGTCAATCGGAACAACTGAACGCCCCCTACGCCGATCGATCTTCACAGCAGGCGGATTTCGTATGCATCCCATCAGAGAAGACCTTAAAGAGATCGTCCATCAGGATACGCGATACCTTCGCTCGGCGCTCACTAAAATACTGCAGGCGATCCTCACCGCCATTAGCAGCATGATGGAGAACTTGGACGACAAGTTGGTATTCTGGTCGAGTAAAGCGACTGGGTTACAGAGCAAGCGTCGGAAAAAGCCTGGCAAGGGAAAACGATGAGCCGAATGGCCGCTTCCGAGCCGTCCATATCTCTGCTAGACCCGCATCGATCGCAAAATTGCGGTGAAGCAGGGTTGAATAGCCCTTGCTTCGTGTGTGTTCCACGGTAAGGGGATAGATGACGATCCGGTAATTGCGGTGTCATTTTTCGGTAAGCATTGGATGGTATGGTCACACCATCAGCCGGAACCGCTGGCGGTCCGCTCATGGTACCCGCATCTGCGTTCCGCTGCCATATCACTTCATCTCTCTCTCCTCCTCGCCGGGCCGCCTTTTGGCGGCCCGGTGTCTGTTAGATTCCGATAGATTCCGAGAATAGAAAGCGGCGGGCGTCACTGTCCTGGGCAACATTGGCGTGTGCTTCATTGCTGCAGACATGACCCCGTCAGAATGGGGCCGACAATCCCGATAGGGAGAGCGCCGTGTAGACCAGGAGCAGCGCCAGGACGGCGTTCACCGATCTTCGGAATACCACCCGCTTGAGGTGGCTTCTGATGACGGCTCCGCACAGCGCCCAGGTGGAGGTGGCGGCAAAGGCGGTCATGGCGAAGAGAACGGCATGCAGCGTCAATAATCCGATCTGTCCGGCGATGGTGGCCAGAAAGCTCGCGTAGAGGGTCAATCCATAGACGGCCACCTTCGGATTGATCAACTGCAGGACAAAGCCTTTGGCGAAGGCTGTCGCGCTCGCCCCCTTCCCGCTGAAACCATAGTCGGCTTTCAGCGTGCCCATGGCCAACCAGAGAATGTACGCCGTCCCAATCCAGCGCAGATAGCGTTCGGCGAACGGCATGACACTCAACAAAGTGCTGGACAGGTAGGCGCAGGCAAGCATGACGAGGAAGAAACCAGATGCGATTCCAACCAGATAGCCAAGCGAGCGCCGGTAGCCATACGCCATCCCCATGGACGCGCTGGAGATATTGTTGGGGCCTGGAGTGAAGGTGGTCACCAGGACAAATGAAACGAGGGGGATCACGTCGATGGCCACAAGGCACCTCTTGCATTTATGGAATAGTTGCCGTACAATTTAACATCTCTCTGAGCGCTATATTAACCATAAATCAATATATTGTCAAATTGAGTGTTATATGAATCAGTCCGTCGATGCCATCTCCACCAATCTGAGAACGATTCGTGACGCCCGGAACCTCAGCCTGGATCAACTCTCCGATCTCACTGGCGTGAGCAAGAGCATGCTGCGGCAAATCGAAACCGGCAAGTCCAGCCCAACCATCGCCACCATCTGGAAGATCGCCAATGGGTTGCGGGTCTCCTTCACCGCCTTGCTGCGCAAACCCGAAGTGACGGCAGAAGTGCGCCCCTTTACGGCAGAGTCGCCGCTGACGGCCCAAGGCGAGCAGTATCGTCTCTACCCGCTGATTCCCTTCGACCCCCAGCAATCCTTCGAGACCTACTATGTGGAGATCGATCCAGGCACGGTTTTTCAGGGAGAACCGCACCAAGGCAATACCTTCGAGTATCTGTTTGTCATGACGGGAAAGCTGAAAATCACGGTAGGGGAGAAGGCTTTCGAGGTGCGTGCCGGCGAATTCCTCCAGTTTCAGGCCAATCTCCCCCACGAATACCGCTGCCTGGGGAAGAAAACGGCCTCGGGCATCATGCAGATCAGTTATCTCCAATAGCAGGGGAGGCGAACACGATGGCACCAGCAACCAATTGCGGTAAGAAATGGGTTCAGGAGTTGATTCAGGATTTCATTGCGGATTCTCCGGAGAACAGGCTGCACACCGAAGATGACGAGGTGACCTGGGAAGGCGCCTTGGTGGGCTTTGCGGCCGGTCACGATCCCATCTGGCAGCAATATAAAGAGTATGTCGGGGCCTTCCATTGGACGCCCTGGGAGCTCTTCAATCAACACCGACCGGAAACGAATGTGGGCGCCGCTCAATTGACCGTCATCTCCTGGATCCTGCCCCAACGGCGGTTCGTTCGTACCTCCAATCGACAGGCAACGCAGTACCCCTCCGAGGCCTGGGCCCGCACCCGTATCTATGGCGAGGCCTTCAACACCGCCCTGCGCCGTCACCTGGTCGACTGCCTGGAGCGCGCGGGGCATCCGGCTGTCGCCCCCATGCTGGTGCCCAATTGGACCGTCGTTCAATCCCAGCGCTTCTCCTATGCTTCCTCATGGTCCGAACGCCATGCGGCCCATGCGGCCGGTCTCGGGACTTTCGGCCTCTGCGACGGGTTGATCACCGCCAGCGGCAAGGCGATGCGCGCCGGATCGGTGGTGGCGAATCTGACGCTCGAAGCGACCCCGAGACCCTACGCTACGCATCGGGCCTATTGTCTATTCTTTGCGGAGGGAACCTGCGGCAAGTGCATTGAACGCTGTCCGGTTGGGGCCATCTCCAAGGCCGGCCATGACAAGGAGCGCTGCCGGCAGCACCTGGCCCGTACACGCAGATATGTGGCGGAGACCTATCATTTTGAAGGGTATGGCTGCGGCCTCTGCCAGGTGGGAATTCCCTGTGAGGCACGGATCCCCGTCAAGGCGGCAAGAGACGCCCTGGCGCGCGGAGAGCTGCCGCCCCCGCCACCGCCTCTGGCGTGAGAAGTACTTCACGCGCTTCACTGGTATGGCGCGGGAAGCACTCCGCAACGGCCCATCACCGGTTGGGTGAGGATACATTTCGCGATGCGTCGCTGTTGCAAGCGTCCCCAACGCTGACCCCCCTTTCCGATGCTTGAGATAACCGACGTTGATCCAACATGGCCCGATCTGCGTCCGAAATGCCATCCGGTCTATTTGCAGCTTTGGACGGATTCGCATGGGGCGGGAGAGACACTGCTACAAGATCCGCAGCGGGTTTCTGGCGGCTAGCGTCTGCTGGCGTCGCTCATCTGCCGCAATTGACGGGAGGTTCGGGCCAGTTCAATCAACAGCTGCTCCATCTCCTGTTGATAGGCCTGCGCGGGAAGGTCTGCCTTGCGGTGTCGCAATAGGAGTACGGATCGCTCCAGTTCTCGGATCTTCGCATTGAGCGTCAGTGCCGATCCTGCGTCACCGGGCGGCAAGGCTGCCGGTGCGGTGACGAGAGGATCGATATAGGCGACCTGGGCGAGGCGCCCATCCGCCTGGCCGGGACCCGGGTCGAGGCTGAAGATACCGTCTCCGTTGTCTTCCAGCGCGGCATGTTCGGTAGGGATGCGATTCTGGTCGGCATACCATCCCTTGACCTTGGTGGCGGCAAAGTGAAACGCTTCCCATATGGAGACCCGCCGGTTCTTATCCCTATCTCCGGCATGGTCATCCAGCGCGGCGATGAAGTATTGGGCAAATATGGTATTGTATTTTTCGGCCCTGGACCGAGTGGCGGAAACCAGCACCCGCCCAGGTCCGATCAGGGCCTTGCAGAAGGGCAGACTTGAACTGGCAGCGTTTACGACGACGATATCCTGCGCGGAAAAGTGCCGGAGCATCACGGCGAATTCGCGACCGCTGATGTCCGGTCCGCTTAAAACGAATTTGGCGTCTGCCGCATCGCTGGTTCCATGACCGATGAGAAAGAAGAACAGCTGATCACCGGGGTGCAGCGCATCTCTGAGGGCCTCCATCTTTTCATAAAGGATGTCCCGCCGGCTGGCGCCGGAGATTCTTCCATCCTCCGAATCGGTTGATCGATTCATCAAGAGGATAATATGGTCACGGCGGTAGCCGTAATCCTCGGTTAGAATTGTGTACAGCTGAAAACACCAGCGGCGGATTTGATCCCCATAGGCTTTTTCGGGGGACGCACCGGCCAGAATTACCATATAGGTCCGCGTGGCGGGAGTGGGAAGAAAATAGTCCCGCGATTGCGCTGATGCCGCGACGGCAAAGAAAAGACAGATGCCCAGTACAATCGCTCGATGAGGTCTCATGCAAGCCCCCCGCGCCTTCGCAGCAGCCATTCAAGACCGAAACAGGTGAGCAAGAGCAAAAAGACCAGGGGAATGTCCCACACCTCCACCTGGACGTTCAGCGTGTCCATTTTCCGCGTGGATTTCAGCCGTTCGAAGAGGTTTTCAGCAGTCGCGGGACGGTAGTAGTGACCGCCGCCGGCAGCGGCGATTTGGGCCAGCAACGCCTGGTTCAGCCGCGTGTCCCGCATCTCCACTACGGCGTCTGACACCAGAAAACTCCGCGTCGCCAGAGGGGCCGGCGTCGCCGTCTGCGATGGCGCTATCTCCAGGTGGTAAATCCCTGGTGTTGGGGCGGTGAATTCGGCGATAAATTCACCGGGCCGGGCGATATCCGCAGACATCGGGAGGTCTGCTATGGCCTCGTCGGGATCGGTGACTTTCAGCCAGGCAACTGTTTGGGGTACCGGCCGATGGGCCTCATCGTAGATCCGGGCCCGGATGGTCACCCTGTCGCCGCTACTGATGTGACGGGGCTTGACAAAGATAGCCACCGGCGCCGGTGTATCCGCCGTCAGCCAACGCAGCATCTGCCGCCAGAATCTTTCGTGAGAGGTGTCTTCGTGTGGTTTGAGCATCTGCCAACGCCAGGTCGTGGCGGTCATGACCGCCATGGTTCTGCCACGGCCATAGCGCTGGTGGGCCAAAACCGGTAATACATGCCCCTGGTTTGTGAGTGCCGGGTGAACCATCAGCACGGTAGCACCCGGCTTGGCGCGGCCGGTGACATTGATACCCTGAAGCACCGGCATCTCTTTCCAGAGCTGTCGATTGACCGTGTCCTCAACATCCAGACGCAGCATCGTGGACCGCCAGCCTTCATCCGTCAGGCGCGGCGCAAACAATCGGCGGGTAGGATGATCTCCCGTTCGGGTCTCGCTGCGCAGGGCCGGTGGCAGATCATTGGTGTGCACCAACGCCACTGGAAGAAGATCTTCGACGGGGGTCCCGATATACCCGGTATCAAACGCCGTAGACCCGCCCAGCATGAGGAAGCCGCCGCCACGGTGGGAGACGAACGCATGGGTCAACGCCAACTGATCCTCCGTAAAAAAATCTGGCGAAACGTCACCAAAGATGACGGCGTCGAAGGCGAAAAGCGCTGCTTCAGTATCCGGATAGCCGTCGGCTAGCTCCAGGGGCGACTCGATATTCTGGCGCAGGAATTTTTGGGGCCCGGTCATTAGATAGGTTTTCAGTCGGATGGCCCTATCGTTTTCCACGGCACGGCGAAGAAATTTATATTCGTTGCGCGGGTGCCCTTCGATATAGAGGATGTTCGCCCTTTTGGTCGCTTTTTCAATGAGAAATGGCAGCCGGTTGTTGGCCGTGTTTATCTCATCCTGCTGCGCTGCAATGCGGGCGGTGTAGACCCGAGGACCCTCGAGGTCGGGTATCAGGTGGATGCGGTGTTGTTGCGGGTGGCCGTCCGGCCCCAACACGATCTTTTTGGCCGCCACAACGCTATCCCCGCTTTCGATCAGAAGCTCTGTGTCAAGACCGGCATAGCCATGGCTCATCACCGTGATTTGCAGTTCGAACAGCGCCCCCTCCACCGCCTTGCCATTGGTGGAGACCCGGCTGATGAGGATCTCTTTTTCCGCCTGATCGGAACCCACCCCAATGACGTGAACCGGAATATTGCGGGTGCTTAAGAGGCCGGCTGACAGCAGCGGATCCTCATCGGCATTGTCGGCACCGTCGGTCACCAGCACCAGGGCCGCCTGGGGCAGGCCCTGCAGGGTCTCGGAAACCTCTTGCAACGCTTGGGACAATTGGGTTCTGGCACCTTGAAAGGTCACATCCGCCGGCCCTGTAATGGGGCGAACGCCGCTGTCGAAGGCGAATACACGTACGGTGAACTCCTTGCGCAATCGATCGACCAGCCCCGCCTCGCCGTATAGCAGCTCCATCGCGACGTCGCCGCGCGACTGTGATTGGGCCATATCGGGGAGCGACATACTGCGCGAAGTATCGACCAGGATGTTCAGGTGGTTGTCCCGGGGGCTGGTTGACGAGGTGGTCAAAACCGGCTTCAAGAGGCAAAACAGCAGGAGCGCCACCACGGCGGTTCTCAGCAAGATCAAGATGGATTTGCGCCGGAAGGTGGTCTGTGCGGTGGTTCGCCGATAGAGAATCACGACGGCCATGACCAGCAGCGTCCCCCCACCCAGGACAGCCATCCATCCGAAGGGTGTTTGAAACGAAAGGGTCCCCCGAGCCCACGCATCAAGGGGGTGGCCAAGCAAAAAAGGCAGGATATCCGTGGGATGAATGTTCACGCGTCACACCTTCGTAGACGGGCGCGGTTCGATCGGAGTGTGAAACCGGAGAAGGCAACCGTTTTCTAACGGTTTTCCATTTCGATATCGGAGAGGGATCGGAAATAGGTTTCAACCATCGACTCATAGTGGGGCGGCGGTGCCTGTCCCGATGGAGAAAAGGGCGTGTCCCCGAGCCCTTTGTCTGCCAGTTGTTCCCGAAGCGCGGCGGCAAGCTCGCGCACCGGCTCCACGAGTTTTTGCCAGAGGGCGGGCTGTTTCAGGAAATCCTCGATTTGCGCATTGGTCAGTTCCCGATGGATGGATCTGGCATCGGCCGACCAATCTTCCCCTGCGGCCCATGGCTGCACAAGCCCCCTGGCCAGCTGCCGGCTGCGTTCAAGTCCGTCCGCAACCCGGTTTGCTTCTCCCCCTTGATCCGCGTCGCCCCTTCCAGGTGCCGAAGAGGAGCCTTTGGGTGGGGTGTCGCGTGTCGCCAACGTCTGGCGCAAGTTCTCCAACTCCTTCTCCAGTGCTTCCGCTGCACGGGCCGCCGCCTGCAATCGTTCCTCTCCCGAGGTTGGTGCAAGGGCTTCAATCGCCTGCAATCGACCGCCCAGTCGGGCGATGGCGCGCTCGATGTCGATCTCCTTTTCCATCGCCATCTTGAGGCGGCCGGACCGCAGATCCGCTTTGCTCTCATCGATCCGCTTCTGGAGGGACTCGGATGTCAGGACACGCCGCACATCTCGGGTCCGACGGGCAACCTCCGGATGGGTGGTATTGCTTTTTGACCCCAGCGCCCGGATGAGGTCTTCGGTGTCGGTGATTGTGTCCGCTAAAGCCTCTTTCTTGGCGATGATATCCAACAGATGCGCTTGGGTGTCGGCGGAGACCTGGCGGGAGGCCGAACCCGTCTCCTGGTCGGCGGCAGATCCTGCCCTTGCCAGATCCCTCACGATCTCGGATTCCTGGGCCTGCAGCTGCTTTGCCCTTTCGCCGAGAGATTTGATGAGATCGTTCACGGTGGCCCTGCGGCGCTGCATCCGTTTTTCCTGATCCTTGAGCCTCCGCAAGGCGAGTTGTCCGCTGGCGGCGGCTTCTCCGGGATCGCCCTGAGCGAGGTTGCGAGCGGTTTCCCGCATCTGGTTGACGGCCTGATCCAAGGCATTCAACGAGGAGCGGAGCGGCGTGCCCGCGGCCTGACGCGACCATCTTTGGGAGAGCGCCTGCGCCTCGCGGCGCAAGGCGTCCTGTTCACGCCGGAGTTCTTCCAGCCGGCGTTGCTGCTGTGCTGCCGTCATGCGATGCTTGCGCCGTTCGGCATCCAGCTGGGCGCGGTTCAGGCGTTCCTGGCGCTGGGCCAATTCGCGCAGCCGCCTGAGGGCCTCATCCGCTTCCCCACGCCCCGCTCCTGCGCCGGTCCTGGGCATCTCGTAGCGGTTTTCCAAGCGACCCATCTCCATATCAAACAATTCCCGCAGATCCTCTCGCTCACGCTGGGAACTGTCGTATCCTGCCCCTCCACCGGTATTGGACGCCATCTGAAGCGCTGTCTGTCGGCTCTGGGCTTCCGCTTTTAAAATGGCTTGCAGGGCGGCCTGTTCCGGACCGAGCGCTTCCGCCAAGCTTCGGGAAGAGAGCTTTTCGACGGCGGCCTGCATTTGGTCGACCGCCTCGCTCAGATGGAGCACCGAGCGGTCATACGTTTCGTCCGCAAAGGAAAAGCGTTCGGTCAGCCGGGCGAGAGACATCTGCGTCCGTTGGGCAAGGCTTCGCTGGGACTCTGCGACCACACCGACGTCGTTGTCGAATCCTTCGCCCGGTGTGCCTCTCTGCCGCATCAGCAGCTTCCATGTGGCGGCGATGATGTTTTTCTGGTTTTCCACGAGGGCGCTGGGCGGGCGCCCGCGCCCGCCTTGGCCCATCCCGCCAGCCGGACCGGATGCCCGACGAAACGCTTCATCGGTATTGATCACTTCCAGGAAGTAGATGTCGGACGTGGCCTCGGCCGGTCCCGTGACGCCATTGTTGTCCCTGGCCGTTAAAAAATAGGAGATGACATCGCCCGGCGCCACGTTGAGATCTTCCAGATAGATGAGGGTTTCTGTTTCGACGAGCGGTTCGATCTTCTCTTTCCCAGTAGTGTGGAGAAGATCGACAATATACTCACGGGTGCCGCCGACGTTGTACTGCAACGCCAGCCTTGTAAGACCGTAATCATCCGTCGCCGAAACGGCGATGCGGACCTCTTCCAGGGCCATCACCCGCATATCCCTGCCGGGCTGGATGATGCTGATTGTGGGTGGAATATCCGGTGCGGCGCGGACCAGGTAGCGGGCCGAATGTTCTACATGCCGCCCCGCCGTATCCAAGGCATCCACGACGTAGGCATCGTCTTGCGTCACGGTAAAGGTGCCGGTGGCGGTGGTATCCGCCACGGTCAACTGGACGGCCGGCCCCTGTTCGAATCGCAACAAAGCGCTCTGCACCGGGCTATCGAAGGCCACCTGCACGTCTACCTGGGTGCCTTCCGGCGCCATGATGTCACCGGAATTTTGTTCGGTTTTGCTTTCGATCCCGGTATAGGCGGGATAGCGGTAGTCCACAGCGATGCTATCCACCCGGGTCAGATCGAAGACCTGGATGCGGAACTGCGGGGAGCGGCGGTATCCGCTGGTGACGTAGTAGTCCATGTCGCTGCTGACACGGTGTAGCAAGTGCTGAAACCGGTTCGTTGAATCGCTGGTCTGCATGGTCAACGGCTGCCATTCGTCAGCGCCTTCGCGGGTATGGAGAAGAACGGATTTCGACCTGGCCGTTTCTATCGTGACGGAAATGGTGACATCGCTGCCGCGCCGGATGAGGATATCGCCGGGGGACACCGCTAACGCTGCTGTATGGGTCACGCTCAGGCTGTGCATCGGCAAGGGCCAGATCACCCGGCGGGCAGCGTCGGCAAATCGATCCGAATACCAGATCGCGCTGGCCAACAGCAGGATCAGGCTGAAGGCGGCAGCGGCGGCAAACCAGGTCGGTCGGGCGTCTGCCGTCCGCTGGAGGTTCTCTCCGGCCACATGCGTCAGCGTGTCGCGCCAGAGGGAGGTAATGAGCTGGGAATGGGGCTGCGTGCCGTTTTTGTCCCAGACATCCATCGCGGTCAGCAGCCGCTGTTCGAGGTCGGGGGTCCGCTCATCGATGTAGTGGGCCAGCTGGCGATCCTCTGCGTTGAAGCGTCGCGCGGAACGGCCGTACTTCCATACCAGGGCCGCCGCGGCGATCACCAAGATTGAAAAGAGCAGGACGGAGACTGCGGTCACGGGCGGCAGCGCCATTGCCGACAGCGCACTGAGGATGAAAAGCGTCGAGAGAAACGCCAGGCTCCAGCCGATCTGTCTCAGATGCAGGATCAAGATACGGCGGCGGCGGACGCGCTCGATGACCGCGAGCAGTTCATTTATGGGGGATGAAGCCATAGACGCCTCAGTACTTTCACCGATACGGTGAGGGCCGCATCGCACCGCCGATCGGCCGTCCCTGTAGACCTTCAGCGATAGGTGCGATTGGCCAGATAAGTTTCAAAAAACGCCAGCCCGAGCACCAGCGACAGAAGCCACCACCAGTGCTGCTGGGATGTTTCCTGCTGGCCTTTACGCCGCGGGGACGGGGCGGTATCAGGAACCGCCTGGCCGTAAGGTGACACGCTCACCCGGTTACGGATCTCCGTTGCCGAAAGGGGCGTAAAGTCCGATTCACGGGCGGATACGTTCACGCTGAATCGACCCGTCCGGTTGCCGGCTTGGGTTTCATAGATTCCCGGTTCGTCGGTGGCATCAAAAAACGCCGTACCGTCAGGGGTTGCGGGCAAGAGGGTCTCGCGGCCCAAGGGGGATGTTATTCGGACCACACTGTCTGCCGGGATCTTCAGGGGGGCGATCTCTCCGATCACATAGCGCGCCGGCTCATCGCGGTCGCCGGTCAAATAGCGGACGGCCGCATGCAGCATGGGTAGGTACATCACCTGCCGGGGGAAATTGCTCCACACCGGATCCAATGAGGAGGTAAAGAGCAGCACCCTGCCGAGGCCAGCGCTCTTTTCCACCAGGGCCGCGTGGCCGTTGTCAAATCCCAGGATCACCGTGCTCTCCGCCGCAGGATCGGTCACCCAGTAGCCGTGAAAGCGGGCCGCGCCAAATGTGGCGGTTTCACCCATCTGCAGGGCACGAACGATGGCGTGCCGCTCTTCAAGCCGGGTGATTGCCAGCGCTCCGCCATCGATCAGCACCTCTTTGCGGCGCAGGAGGGCCGGCGAGATCGCCGCCCAAGTGCGGTTGAAGGCATCGCTGTCCACCCCATCTGCGGGCGCCAGCAGCACTCCCCCGCCGCCCTTGGCGTAAGCGACCAGGGTGCTGGTTTGTGCCGGTTCCAGCGCATCGATGTCCATCAGAACCACCGCGGCATAAGCTGCCAGCGCATCTGGCCGAAATTCGTCCACCGCTCTGACATCGACCTGAAACATTGCATCGGGATGCCCCTCGAGGGCGGAATGAAACCAAACGCTTGCATCCCCTGCATCGCTCCGCTGCGAGGAGTTGTCCGAAACCAACAATACCCGCCGCGGGGGTTCCACCACAAAGGTGAAAAAGTGCTGGTTGTCGCGTTCAAAACGGTCCCCTTGCACCATCAAAACACCGCTATGTAGGCCGGGACGGATCACCGTGATGGGGAATGTCACAACCTGTTCCGCTCCGGCCGCCAGATCGAGGCGGCGGTCTGCCACTTGCCTGCCATCGATCTCGAGCCACACGCGGGCCTCTTCTGCCTGCCGATTGCCGGCGTTTTTAATGCGGCCGACGATCTTATGGGATTCATCCCGATCGGTGGGAAGCGCCGTCACCGTGACATCCGCAACTGCCAGATTGGATGTCGCGGCGTCGCCAATCTGGACGCTCTCGAACCGAATCCCCGGACGCATTGTCCAGGGATCACCGTAGTCGGATACGGCACTGCGCTGGAAATCGGAAACCATGCAAATCGTTTGTTCGGGGGTATTCGCCGACCGCAGGATCTGGTCCGCCAAACGAAAGGCCGGCACAAAATGGGTGGGACGGTGATCCGGTGGGGGAAGCGTCTGCACAAAAGTCGTGAGGGCGGCATGATCCGTAGTTAAGGGATGGATGGGGCCCGTTCGGTCGGAAAAAGTGATAATCGCTGCTTCATCGACCGGCTGCAGCGACGTGAGTCGGTCGATGACCGCCGCTTTGGCCTCCTGGAAGCGGTCGCCATAGCCCATGCTCATGGAGGTGTCCAACGCAATCACCAGGGTCTGGGGCGTATACCCGAGCCGCTTCGGTGAGGCGCCGCTGAGAATCGGACGTGCAAAGGCAAAGGCCAGCAGCGCCACTATGGCCGCTCGCACCCCCAGCAGCAACCATTGCTGGATCATCTGGAAATGGACCTGTTTCTTCGGTGCACTTTTCAAAAAGCGAACGGTGGGCAGGAGGATCCGCTCGGCCCGCTGCCGGTGAATCAAATGGATCGCCAGCGGGATGCCGATACCCAAAAGTCCCAATAAAAACCATGGGGATAGGAAGGACATCGTCAAAAGCTCTTGGCGCGCTTGGACAGATAGGACGCCAGCGCGATGTTCATAGGTTTGGCGGTGTTCAGCAGACAATAATCCATGCCGCCGGACCGGCACTTTTCCTTGAAAAAATCACAGAATCGGCCGATCTCCTGCAAATAGGTCTCTCGCACCTGTTGGGGCACGGATTTTTGCACCTCGTGGGTTTCACTGTCTACAAAGTCCGCAATTCGTTCGAACGGAAAGGTCAGTTCGGCCTCGTCCAGGACGTGAAACACGATGACATCACTCCCTTGCGCCCGCAACTGCTGCAAGGCGCCCGCAGTGGCGTCGACGTCGTCGAGCAGATCGCTGATCAGGATCACCAACCCCTTGCGTTTGAGAGAATGGGCGAGGTCGGCAACCGGCCGCAGGATATTGGTGGCTTGGCCGCTAGTGGTTTTGCTGAGGGCCCCTAGAATGTTCATGAGGTGCCCCCGGCGGAAGCGGGATGGCAGGTAGTGCCGAATCTTTTGGTCGAAAGTGATCAGTCCCACTGCATCCCGCTGACCGGAAATGAAATAGGCCAGTGACGCTGCCAGCGTGCGGGCGAATTCCAGTTTAGTGACGCTGCCGGACCCGTAACCCATGGAGGCACTGCAATCCAGCAGGATGTGACAGCTGAGATTGGTTTCATCTTCAAATTGCTTGAGATACAATTTTCCCGAGCGGGCGTAGACCTTCCAATCCACATAGCGCATATCATCCCCCGGAAAATAGTGCCGGTAGTCGGAGAATTCCGTACTGAAACCGTGATGGGGACTTTTGTGCAAGCCCGCCAGGAAGCCCTCAACCGCCACTCGGGCACGCAGCTCCAAATTGGCAATGCTTGCCAGGAGTGACGGATCAAGTACATCCGGAAGGCGGACGCTGGGTTCGGTCGCGGTCATGGTCTCTTCGCCGAAGCCTCCTTAAATATCGGAAGCGGGCACCGGTATGGTTTCCAACAGCCGGTCGATCACGTGGGTGGTGTCGATACGCTCGGCCTGGGCGTGAAAGTTAACAATGATGCGGTGCCGCATGACGGGGTGGGCGAGTGCTCGGATATCGTCGTAGGCAACATTGTAGCGCCCGCTCAGCAGGGCCCGCACCTTTGCACCCAGAATCAGGAATTGGGATGCACGCAAGCCGGCACCCCAGCTCACCCATTTCTTTACCGCTTCCGGGGCGGTGCCGTTGCCCGGTCGGCTGGCCGCCGTCAGGCGGACGGCGTAGCGCGTCACCTCCTGGGCAACCGGAACCTGCCGCACAAGCCTCTGGAAATCGATGATATCGGATCCGTGCAGGATCGGCTCGGCCGATATAGCCGCTGTTCCCGTGGTGCTGTCCACCACGGCGATCTCCTCCGCCTCTGGTAGATAGTCGATTAAAATTTTGAACATGAACCGGTCGAGCTGTGCTTCGGGGAGGGGATAGGTGCCCTCCAGTTCGATGGGATTCTGGGTGGCCAGGACAAAAAATGGTGCGTCCATGTGATACGTGACTCCGCCGACCGTTACCTGCTGCTCCTCCATGGCTTCAAGCAGGGCGGACTGGGTCTTGGGGGGCGTTCGGTTAATCTCATCGGCAAGCAGGATGTTGGCGAATATGGGGCCCCTGACGAACTTGAGCTGCCGCCGACCCGTGACCGGGTCCTCCTCGAGCACTTCGGTCCCGATGACGTCCGCCGGCATCAGGTCGGGCGTAAACTGGATGCGACCGAACTTGAGCCGGGTGATGTCGGCCAGGGTTTTTATGAGCAGGGTTTTGGCCAGTCCCGGCACCCCGGTGATCAAGGCGTGTCCACCAGCAAAAAGGGCGATCAGAACCAGTTGGATGACATCATCCTGACCGACGATCACCTTGCGCAGTTCCCGGAGGATCATTTCACGGCTGTTTTTCAGGCGCTCGACCAACGCCAGGTCATCATCGGTCTCCACGACCGGTTTTGCATCTCTTACCATCGTGTCCGCCATGGGAGGGGTCTCCATTCTCGCACCGTTGCCGATACCTTCTCCTAGTGGGTCAGTGCATAGATCAAATAGTTGATGCCCAGCCGATAGGCCATGTTGGCATACTGGGTTGGGTATTCCGGATGGTAGGTGTGTTCCCAGCCGTCACCGATATCCGAATTCCAGTTGATCAGCACCATGACACGGCCGTCATCATCGAGAACCGCTCTGTTGATGGCGACATCCACGTCCCGTTCGGGTTGGTTATCGAAGTTGTAAATTCTGGGAATCATCTGTGGGCCGTCGATATCGTAATAGCTGCGGAAAATCGGGTGGTCCTTGGCAAGCTCCACGATCTCTCTGTCCGGGAAAACCGTTGCGAAGGTCGCGTAGAAATTGGCCCACTGCCACGTTCCCCAGAAGTCATCGATGAACAGGAAACCGCCTCGTAGAAGGTATTCACGCAGGTTTTCGACTTCCTTTGGGCGCAATTGCAGACCGCCTTGACGGCCGACTTCAAGCATATACAGGAAGGGATATTCAAAAATCCGATCGTCATCCAGCCGAAGGACAATGGGTTCCTGGTTGACTTGGATATTGGTCAGCCTGCGGACACCCCGCAGAAAATTGCGATCCGAAGCGGGAAAATCCACCGCCCAGGTGCGCCATGCCCCCCATCCCCAATCGTCGCCCACGTCCCGACTGCCGCCGGCGGAATCGTATTGGACCCGCACAAAGGTAAAGGCATCGCCGATCTCCTGCACCCCTGGCGAGGATTCGTTGACACCGCGCGTTTCAGCGGCGCCATTGGGTATGGTGATCAGTAGACCGATGCAGCTAAGATAGAGTAATACGTAAGGCTTCATGCTAATGGCTCAGGGCGTACACGATATAGTTGATGACCAGCTTATAGGCCTCGTTGCAGTAGCGGGTGGGGTAAAATTGGTCGTAGGTATGCTCCAGGCCGTCTCCCAGGTCCGAGTTGTGGGTCACCACCATCATCAGCCGGTCGTCATCGTCAAAAATGCCGTGCACCGTGGTCGGATACGCCGGGTTGTCGAGCGTAAACCCCCACCCGAAATTCCAGGTCACCCCGCGGCCGGGTACCTGCTTGATTTCATCGATATCAAAGAAGCAATGAAATAGCGGGTGATCGACGGAGAGCGGACGCAATCGCCGGTGCGGGAAAATCTTTGCCAGCTCCACCAGAAAATCCTGCCAGTGATCCGGACCCCAGAAATCGTCCAGCATGACAAAGCCGCCCCGCAGCATGTATTCTCTTAGGGCCGCCGCTTCGTCCACAGAGAAGTTGGGTCCATTGCCCGAGTAGAGCGGCACTCGCTTCATGTTGATATATAGAAAAGGGTATTCGAAAAGGATCGGATCGGTCAGCGACACCGCTTTGTAGCTGACGCTGGTGGTGTCGATGGAGGTGTAGCGCTGGATGCCGCGCAGCAGGTTGCGCTCTGCATCGTCATAATCGGTTTCCCACCAGGCGCGGTTGCCGCCGTGGCGGCGGTACTGGGGCGGTACCGACGAATGATAGTTGGTGTACTTTCCCCGCACAAAGACGAACTCATAGGCGCTTGCGGGGTGCGCTGGCGCGTCGGGCCCCAGGGATGGCGCCTCCCCGATGGCAACTGAGGGAATCAGCAGCACCAGGATAAAGGCCATCCCGCTGCGTCGATAGTGAATCCGCAAGCGCGATGCAAATTTACACGTCATCATGCCCTTATCTTTCCCGTGAGGCCCGCTGATGGCCGGCGGCGGCTCATGGTTCAATGGCGTCCAGTAGAATTTCCTGGGCCTTGTCGAACATGGGTGCTATCTCCAGCGCGGCCAGGGCGTGGTGTTTGGCCAAGGCCTTATCGCCGTTCCGATAGTGGGCATCTGCCAGGTTTGTGTTGGCCAGCGCCGGATCGGTTTCATCCAACGCCAGCAGAACCTCGAATTCGCGGACCGCCGTTTGATAATCCGATCGCTGCAGGGCGATCGTCGCCAACAAGCGATGCACCTCCGGGTCGTAAGGATTGACGGCAAGCGCCCTCTCCAAATAGTGGATAGCCCGGTCCTCTTCATTGCGGCTCCAGGCGATTTGGCCCAATTTGAAACAGGCGTCAAAGGCATTCTGCTGAATCTTTACCAGGGCTTCCATCTCGCGGATCATGGACGGCCTGTCCCCACGCTCCTCATGGATCGCCGCTAAAATCTGTCGTGGATTTGGCGAGGCGCTGTAACCCGGCAAGAGGGCCCGGGCAACGGTCAAGTGCTGAATGGCACCCTCATACGCTTTATTGGCGTACAGGATCAGACCGAGCTGCAGACGGGCCAGAAAATCACGCGGCTGGGCCGCTATTTGTGTTTCCAATTTGGCCACCTGCATCTTGCTGCGCTGCTCCAAAGAAGGCGGTGCGTCGTCGGAAAAGCGGCTTATCGTCGTAGCAGCCTCACGGCTGACGTGAATGTTGATGTCTTGAACCCGCGACTTCAGCCAGGAGAAGAAGCGCGCTTCGAGATCTTCCGCGGATATCTTTAACACCGACATGAAGATATCATTTTGTGACGCGTTGTGGGCGTACCGACGGATGAGAGCCTTCAAGGCGTCAAACCCATAGCGGTCTACGATGAAATCGACCAAAAGGGATGATTGGTAGTAGGCAAAATTCAAATCAGCCAGGTTGTCGGCCTCCGAAAACGCGGCGTCCAGTTGGTTGATCCCGATCAATCGGTTCTCCTGAACCGCCCGAATGAGTTCGATATCCTGGCGGCGTCCCCATTCAGGTCGGCCATTGTTCTCTTCAAAAACGGAGACGCCTTCGGACAGCCAGCGCGGTATCCGGTTGTTGGTCATATGAAGCGTGATCACGTGGACGAATTCATGCCAAACAACCTCCTGCCAGTTGATAGAAGCCATCGGGGTATGGGCTCTGGGGGAGATGAGGGTGATGACGTTGCCAAAGCATACGCCCAGCAGATGGCCGATGTTCGGCAATCCTGAAGTGCGCACGGCAAAGTCCTCCCGATCGGAAAAGATTTCGATGAGAATCTGCCCGCGGGGGGTGAAATCGTATTTGGCGGTGAGTGTTTGCCAGCTTTCATCCAGTAGTGCTTTGAGATAGGGCCAGAGAACAGATGCATCCAGGGGGTCCATTCGTACGACGAAATGTTTGGTGGTGTGGGTTACATAGCTGTCCAGCTTGTCGAGGACGCCGAGCATGTTCTTCGCCCAGACGTGAAAAGGGTCACCCCGAAACCCGGTTTCAAGGTGTGTCCGGCCCGCTTCTTCCCGGCCCAATCGCAGCAGATTCATGCCCAGCACGATATGGCCGTTCCAGTTATTGGCGTCCAAATTGACCGCTTTTTCGGCCATGGCCACGGCTTCTTCAAAGCGATAGCTGCGTCCGCAGACCTCGGCGATTCGGGCATAAAAGGCCCCATTGCCGGGGCTGAAGGCAGCGATTTTCCGCTCAAGCCCTTGAAATGTCTCATTGTCATCGTTCAGGAAGGCGATCGCCGCCAGCAGCGCCAGCGCATCCACCGACTCGGAATTGGTCGTCAGCGCCTGCTGCAACTGGTCCGCAGCCTTGTCGTAGATGCCGTCCTCCATCAACAACCCCGCCCGAACTATGCGCGCGGCTGCGGAGTGGGGGTTGATATCCAGAGCCGTATCCAGAAAGGCGTGGGCGGTCGAACCGCCGGTTGTGCGGGCCATGCCCACCAGGGCGGGTATGTGCCGATCGTTGCCGCCGAGTACCTGCTGATAAGACCGCTGGGCCTCAGCCAGGTTATATTTCTCGTAGAACAGGTCTCCCCATAACGCCTGGATCTCCCGGTTTTCCGGTTCGGTGCGCGCGGCTTCGCGGAGCAAGCCGTTTGCATCCTGATACCGATCCATTTGTCGGCAAGCCTCTGCCACGCAGGCAACCTCTGCGGCATCGTAAATTAAGCCCCGTTCATAGTCTGAAATCGCCCGCTGGAAATAGAGCGCTGCTGTATCCCTTCCGCCGCGCATGGCAAGCAGATCGCCGTACTGAACCAGGCTGCAGGCCGAGGCGGACTGACGGCCAACGATGGGTTCCAAAACGCGGATAGCGTCACTCGATCGACCCGTCAGGCGAAGCAGTTTCGCCAGCAGGCGATTGAACGTTTCATTCTCTGCGTCGGCAATGAGCAGTTGATCTAGGTCTCGCTCTGCTCTCTGGTATTCGCCGATCATAATTCGGACGTTGGTGGCGCCGACGACGGCCGCCATCCGATCCGGATCGGGAACCTGATCGTACAATTGAAGGGCTTTATCGTAGTCGCCGCGTTTGTGATGATCGATGGCTTGATTCAGAAGGGATGCCTGGGAAGCGGCGGCGGAGGCACAAAACAGGCAAATCAATCCGAGAAGGATTTGTGGCAAGCGACTTTTAACGAGAGGGGTTTGCATGTGTAACACCCGATCCATCTCATGGAAAGAAGGACCGACCGGGCCGCACTCTCACGGATTGTCCGTGTGGACTGGAAACCGGCGACGGGTCCGGAGGCTGATCCCAGCGTTTCGATGGTCATATCAGTGCGCGAAATCGCTACATTCCTGGTGTGCGAAGCTAGGAGAGTGTGAAATAACGCGTATCGCTGCTTCTAAAACATCGCTGCGTTGATCTGATTCGCCTAACCAACAAATCTAAACCTAGGTACTGCCGTTCGAAAAAGCAACAGGCGCCATTGGCCTTTGACACCGACCGTACCGCGGATCGCGTCACCGGGGCACCGTCCCATCAAAGCGTTGGAAGCGGATTGCGTTCGAGGCAATCCCCTCGAAAAGCTAACTGCTCGACGTCGTCCTCCCGAAAGGAAGAACCGGTCGGGAGGTGTCATCATGACACCGCCTATCAGATGCCGCTTCGGTCATATCCGAGGCCGCATACCATCTGCCGCACCACGAACAGGCCGACCTCGCGCCAAAACCCCGGCATCCGAGTTCATTCACTTGGCTGCAGAAAAAGCGGGCCGTCACGTCCAGACATCGATTCACCCCCGCTCACACTTGACGCCAAGGCCATAACCCCCCATGTTTTTGAATATCCATCCATTCAATGAAGGTTGTCCGCCAATGAACAAATTGTCCCAACCTCTCGACAGCGCACTGCAAGCAGAATTGGACGGCATCCGTCAGTCGGTTGATCGATTATCAACCGGCTCACCGACCGTGACAGGCGCCACCACACCTGCGCCTGAAGACCGGAGGGATCGAATATTCAATCGGTTGCGCGACTGGCTGTTTGATGATGAGCAAGAGCAAGCCTTGAGCAGTACGCCATGGGCGCTCTTTTTTCTGAGGGCCATCTGCCTTTTGGATTTGGAATCTGCCGATGGCGGCAAGCGTATTGCGGCGGGCAGCCCCACCGGGGGCACGGCTGAGTGGATTGCAGATAACTGGCAGAAATTGGGCTTGGGGGACACCACACGTGCCGACCTCGTCGGCAAGATCTGCCGCAAGGTTTCAAGTTCGCAGGATGCCGCTTCGCAGGACGCCGCTTCAACCGAGGTGAGTACGGGACATGACGCGTATGCCGGCGTCGAGATCCCGACGGACCTCATTGCCGCGGGCGTCCAACTGGCCAGGTCTTTGGAGCTCAAACGGCCAAATACCTTTCGCGAAATCTGCGCCTCTCTTCCCGATGACACGGTGGCGGCAGACCTCATATCCGCGTTCGACGTCGAACGGGTCGGACCGCATCCCTACTTTTCGGGCACCATTCAAGTCAAGATCCGCTGTCGCGACCCGGAACTCCATCGGGCACTGAAACATCATGAATGCGTTGTTCTGGGAAGACTCAACGAACTCAACCAGCGGGTGCGTCCGCGCTTTCTGTTCTCAGAATTAATCTACGAAATCGAACCAGACGGTTATCAGCCGGTCGATTTAAAATTCAGCGTAGACACCAGCGCGGCCCTGCAATTGTTCATGGGCAACCGGCTGTATACGGACAAGCGTGTGTTTCTGCGGGAGCTTATCCAGAATGCCGTCGACGCCTGTAATCTCCGCAAGCTGACCGACCGAGAGCATGCATCGGCCATATCGATTCGCTTCAATGAAGACATCAGCCGGATCACGGTGCGCGACAACGGCATCGGTATGGATCGTCAGTGGCTCGAAAAATACTTTCTATCGATCGGCATCTCCTTTTATCAATCCGACGAGATCAAATCTGTCAATCGTGACCCGCGCATCGATATCGGCTTTATCAGCCAGTTCGGTATCGGCTTTCTCTCCAGTTTTCTCGTTTCGGAAAAGATCGTCGTCAGGACCCGTAAGCGTGGTCAACGAGGGCTGGTGGTCACCATCACCAGTCTCAAGGAGTATTTTGATGTCCGCTTCTTGGATGAAGACCTGCCCATCGGAACCGAGGTCACCCTTTATCTGAAACCATCCCATTTCAACTATTCCCGCAGTCTTGAATTTGTGGGCTATTTGAAGACCAATATCCGATTTCTCCAAATTCCGGTCGATTTCATCGATGAACTGGGCAATCGTCGCATCATCGGCAACGAACCGTTGACATATGCCCATCAGCATTCCGATCTGGGAGACTTCGTTGCGCCGATTGCGTTCGACGACTCCGAAGGGTATCTCTATCTGCGCACCAAATTGCATGTTGACCGCATTTTCTCTCTGGAATCGGCGATGGGCGGTGTTTCTGTCTTTCAGGACGGGATATTCGTAAACCAGGACGAGACCCTCCTGCCCGAGGGTGCGCGCCAGAGTATCGTCGGTCGGATCAATCTCAAAGGTAGGGACAAATGCGAACTGAGCATGGATCGCAACCGCATCTTCTGGACCGGTGATCACAAGAAGCGGGTGCGGGATCACATCCTATTGGCCCTTGCCGATCTGGCCAACCAGGTGTTGGATCGCCTGAACCACCAGGAAACGCCCGATCACATCAAAACCGCTGTCACCAATCAACTGGCGATTTTCTTCGAATCCAGTGATGTCAACGATGCGATCCACGATCGGCTCTGCACATCTTTACAGCGGATCGTGGAGAAGCGTTTCAGGAACTTTGTCCGAATCCACTTCGCCCACACCCGATCCGCTGCTGGCGTACCGGATGCCGATGGCTATGGCGAAAGGTGGCAGCAGCGCGTTCTGGCGTCTTTCGCATCCAAGAACTAACACCTGACGTCGATATCTTTGCCAACACCGCGCTGGTAGGTTTACCATATCAGTTTGACCTGACTTTAACCGCATTTTACCATCACCGCTCGACGCTTTCCTTTATCCCAACGCGGCTTATCTTTACTTGGTATGCAGCAATTTAGGGCGCCAGCGGGCACTGCCCCTTGGCGCCGTCGGTAAATTCGCCCTATCTTCGCGCACCTGACCTGCAAAGCGGCGGCGTTGCAGAACCTCCGGGCGCAGCATCGAAATTTACATGCACATGTCGGCTGAACAGGAACCATTGCAAATGCGCTATCGGCTTTTCCCAGCATTGCTGCTCAATCTTTTTTGCTTTCTCTTCTTGACCGGATTTATCGGCCTGCCCGTGCATCCCGTCACGATCGAGCCAACGCCGCAAGAGCTCTATGAAAAGAAACGGGTCATCTATCGGATCGCACCGGAGCAAAGAGGTGGCGAGGCGTTCAAGCTGGTATACCTGGTCCCCGCCAGCATTGAGATCTTCTGGAGATTCAAGACCGATTTCGAGGGAGCGTTTTTTGAGAGCAATCGATTCATCAAGGCGCATCGCCTCATCCACACCGTCGGCAATGTCTCCATTACGGAAAACAGCTACACCAATGTGCCCAACGATACATTCCGGTGGCGAACCACCTCGGATCATCGGCACTATCGAATGGATTTCACCCTGGTCAATGCCGACGAATGCGGTCACCATTTTCATTATGGATCGATCCAATTAGAGCCCTTTCGACAATACACCAAGGTCACCCACACTGCTTATTTCGATTTTTTCGGTGCGTCTCTCTGGGTCAATATGCCTTTTGCCGGTGGAATGTCGAGCTTCCTCAACTATCTTGCCCGATGGGAGAAGGAAACGATCCTGCAGCTCATCGATCACTATTCGAAACACGCCGCAAATGGATAGCGGCATGCCGCCATCCATGCCCGGATCGGCGGCGAGGGTACACTAGCCGTTTAACGCTAGCCATGACAGAGATGATACTATGAGATTACTTCTCCTATCCAGTACGTCCGGATTTCTTTCCTACCTATCGATTTCGTTGCCGCATTGGCTGAGCCCGTGGTTCAAGGTTTCTGACGATTCGCTTTTCGTGCTTCCCGGCGTGCTGTTCGGCCTGTTCATCCTCGTGCCCCTGGTTGAATCCAAAGAACACCGGCTGCTGCGACGCATTGGACTGCTGCTGTTCAGCATCTTTGCCTGGTACGTGGCCGTTTCGATGGGTTTCCAGGCGTTACCGCTGATCCGGCAAACCCCCATCCTCTCCTGCGGCATATCGGGCGTGATCGGTGTGTTGTTGCTGGCCCTTACAAGCCGCTATCTCGTCCCGGTCAAATTGGCGCAATCTTCGATTCTGATCGCCGCCCTGCTGGGATTTCTCGGTGGCGCGATCATCGGCTCGGCATTCAAATTGCCCAGAGCCAGTCTGGCCAGCGAGGTGCTCTATCTACTTGGGTTTTTGTTCTGGCATTGCAGTGTCGCACATGCACTCTTCGCGGAAGGACGGCCATTTACCCGATTTGGCAAACCCGCCAGCGTTGGCCAAGCCCCCTCTGCTGGATAAAAAAATCGTCTCACCCAACACTCCGTCACTTCCCCCCCATCCTATCGGAATAGAAGGCGCCATTGATGGCGTTGCGCCCGCCTGAGATATCGACTGCGTTCAATCTCCTAAATCCCCCCCGACTCCGGAACCCAATGCCCTCTGCCCAATTTTGTCCGCAGGCGAAACGCACCGCATCGCCCAGCATCTGGTGGCGGCGCGATCGAAAATCGGCGTTTCTTCGGGAGATGTGGCTGACACGCGCCTTCAAGGCCCTCTTCGTCGCGGAGCGCCGCTTCCGGGATGAGGCCTCACGACAGATGCCCGATGAGGACTCTCGGCAGATGCCCTGATGAGGGCTCACGGTAGCTGCCCCGATGAGGGCTCACGGCAGATGCCCGACGAGGACTCTCGGCAGATGCCCATGAGGCCTCACGACAGATGCCCCGGTGAGGACTCACGGCAGATGCCCCGGTGAGGGCTCACGGCAGATGCACTGGTGAGGGCTCACGGCAGATGCGCTGGTGAGGGCTCACGGCAGATGCCCCGGTGAGGGCACACGGAAGATGTCCCAGACGGGTGGCGGGTTTCGGTTTCCAATCGTAATCGAACAAGGCGCTAACGAGTCGCTAACCTATCCGTGATCTCAAAAACATACGGCGGTTGATGCGGTCTCATTTTCAATTGAAGCGCCCCAGGTGATCGGCGTCATCGGTCCTTCTGGCGCCGGGTGAATCTTAGGGCCCGTAAGCCCAATGGATGACGTGGCGGTAATCTACCATCGCAGACCGCTGCCGCGGTCCTCTCCTGCATCCTATCGGCGAGAAGCGGGCGGCACTTGCGATAACTGCCCGCATGCAATTGCCGTTAGCGACGCCCATCGCAAGACACGGCATCACTCCAGCGTCGGTAGTTTTGGCGCCGCCTGGCCTTTCTGAACGAAGGACCCTATGAAGGCGCCCAAGGTGAGTTTTGCGAGTTCGAGAAACTCCTTCTCGAAGAAGGAAAGCGCCGCGAAGATGATGGTGAGCAATGCGGTTGCCAGCGGTAATCCAGCGAAACCGATTTTTTGAAAGGTCCCGGTGAATCCACTCAAGCTGCTGAGAACGACATAGGTTCCGATCGCCTTTTCGTCGCCTTTCTGAATTAGCGGGGCCAGTAGTTCATAATCTTGCGGTGGAATGATAATGGGGACGGTCTGTCCGGCCGCACCGACCAGTTTGACCCCCAGAGCACCCAGTATGATGGCGCCGATGACGATCAAAATCGCGTACCCATAGTTTTGCAGGGTCCACACCACGACGTTCTGATCCACTGCGGGCGCCTCAACACGGCCCGTTTTCATAAACATCCAGACCAGTACGAACAGCAGCGCGACGGTCCCCGTCAACAGGAAGTATCCGCTCCCGGCCATAAATTTGTTGATGAAGGGCCGTTCCTGATGTGACGGATCCCTTGGCGCAACGCCTGCGGGCGGCGTCCCACCTCCCGGCGTCGGCGAAGTGCCAGCCGCATGGGGCGACGCACTGGCTGGTGCACCACCGCCGCCAGCGGCCGACCCGCTGGCAGATGATCCGCCCCCTGAAGGGGAGGCCTGGTTTGTCGGATTGGATGTATCCATCATGTCTCTCCCGTGTGAAAAGCGCCTTTCGTTTCACGCCGCAGCGGTTCGACCGAGGGGTGCGGATGCGGTCTCGAGGAGATCCGCGTCCTGCTGACGCCGTCACGAAAATGCGGCGACGGTGTCGATCAGGTTCCCTGCTGCGCTCAACGCGTCTGCCGATGGTGGGTGCGCGATCCGGGACCTGCCTCACCGTGACAGGGGCTCGATCTCCCCAAAAAACACCCTAGCCGATGGTCACGGCTCTTGCTCGCCAATCTCTTCTGAGCTGGTGGCCAGATCGCCAGAGAGGGTGTCGGTGTCCATTCGCAGGAACAACGGCTTCTCATAGCGAAGAATATCGATGACGTCATTGAACTGCGCGGCTGAAAAATGCAAGGAGGGTAGATTCTCTCCTGAAGTCGCGTTGGGTGGCACATGGTCCGCGTAAAAGACCAACCGTCCCACATACTGCCATGGCGAGCTAGTATAGCAGCTCAAGCAGGCCACCAGATTCCCCCCGCCAGCTCGATAGCTCAGGAGGTAGCGGTCAAATTGGTTGTGTATCCACGCCATCTTATCTGCCTCCTTTCCGAGGCGTCGACCACCACGAGCGGTTAGTCGTCGGTTGCGCTCATGGTAGAGACCCAACACCCGGAATCGCTCGCGCTGACGGGTGTATCTCTGGCCGGATTGCAGGTGTAGTCCGTCTCTCCGAAGGGGACGCACCTGTGGCTTCCATCCTCAAAAAACCCACAAAAGCCTTGCCTGCATTGAAAATCATTTAGGCACTCTTCGCAATTATCCCGCATTTTGGTCTCCAGGTCTGATAGGGCGTTGGTCGTCAATCGTCGCAGGAAAATCCGGTCCGTATTCGATCCACCACCAGCGTTGGCGGTTGTGAAGCTGAGTTCCAAGCTGAACAAGCCATTGACTGGCGATATTTCCAGATCCGCCAAAAACAGATGCTGCCATTGGTCGGTAAGATTGACAAAAGCGGACGGCCCACTCTCAAAACAGGTCGTACCGCAGCTGTTATAGGAACGTATGCTCACCGATGCCCTGCTTGCGTCGGCCACCTCTGCACGCACTTGAAGGTTAAAATCGATGATGTCACCGCGATCGCCGTACAATGGCAGGTTCAATGTCAGCTGAGCGGGATTGCCCTCGACGATGGTGTATCCGGCATCCACTCGCAGTCCGACGCCGTCCGGGTTCACCACCCGCCACTTGGAGATGAAGTTGGATTCAATGATGGTTCGGTCCAGATCTGCCGCTGCACACAGCCGCGGTGGCCACCCAACGGCAAAGACGATCCCCAAAACGGCCACGCTCGCCCACCAGGGGAGGCTTTGTAATCTCATTGTGTCCACTTTCTTTTGGATTAGGGGTTGGGTACCCGAAGATCGGGAACACTTTTCAAACCGCATTTGGGCCATTACCGGATGTGACGAACCGATTTTTTGGCAGACCGGATCATCAGCGAGAACTGTGGTCCAGTATCACTAAAGGCGGATTTGGGTATGGATCTCTGGTGTCGGTGCGGTTGGATCGCTGGTGTGGCGGGATACGGTTTTTATGGCATGGAAAGGTCAGCGGTGTCAATCAACCAGGCCGTCCGATTGGGCCGATGGCGGAAGGATAGGGCCTTGCTGGTGCAGCGGCGACGGGTGCCGTCCTAGGGGTGTGATGAGGTCGGGATGGGGGGCGGCCGCATCACCCCTGCCATGGGAGATGTAAAAACGGGCGGCGTTTCGTTTGGCGATGAAACGCCGCCCTGATGAGATCTTCCCGGCTGATATCCGGTGAGGGTTCGGTATAGATTTGGCGAGGGTCTCGCACGGATCAGGCGAGGGTCTCGCACGGATCAAGCGAGGGCCTCGCAAGGATCAAGCGAGGTCGAAGCGATCGAGATTCATGACCTTGTTCCACGCCGCGACGAAGTCGCGGATGAATTTCTCCTCAGCGTCTGAACTTCCGTATACTTCCGCCACGGCGCGCAGTTGGGAATTTGACCCGAAGACGAGGTCGACACGGGTGCCGGTCCATTTGTGCTCCCCCGTGGCGCGGTCGCACCCCTCGAACACCGCGTCGTCTTCCGCTGTCGGTTGCCAGACGGTCCCCATATCGAGGAGATTTACAAAGAAGTCGTTTGTGAGCGTCTCGGGCCGCGTGGTGAAGACACCGTGTGGGGACTGGTCGAAGTTGGCGTTCAAGGCCCGCATACCACCAATGAGCACCGTCATTTCGGGAGCGGTCAGGGTCAGTAGTTGCGCCCGATCCACCAGCATCTCCTCGGGCGAGACGGCGAATTTCTTCTTCTGGTAGTTGCGAAACCCATCCGCAGCCGGCTCGAGTGGGCCGAAGGAGACCTCATCGGTCTGCGCTTGGGTTGCATCCGTACGCCCCGGCGAGAAGGGGACGGTCACAGCATGACCGGCCCGCTTGGCCGCTTGCTCCACACCGGCGCATCCGCCCAGGACAATCAGGTCGGCGAGGGATACCCGTTTACCGCCGGACTGTGTGCTGTTGAATGCTTCCTGGATGCCTTCAAAGGTTTGCAGTACTTCCACCAGCTTGGCCGGCTGATTGACGGCCCAATCTTTCTGTGGGGCGAGACGGATGCGCGCGCCGTTCGCGCCGCCACGCTTGTCGGATCCGCGGAAGGTGGACGCCGATGCCCAGGCGGTTGAGACCAGTTGCGACACCGAAAGTCCCGACGCCAGGATCTTGTCCTTGAGGTCGGCAATATCCTGTGCGTCGATCAATTCATGATCGGCAACGGGCACTGGGTCTTGCCAGATCAGCTCCTCTGTCGGAACCTCCGCACCAAGATAGCGCGCACGGGGGCCCATGTCGCGGTGGGTCAGCTTGAACCATGCCCGGGCGAAGGCGTCGGCGAACGCCTCGGGGTTATCCAGGTAGCGCCGCGCGATGGGTTCGTAGATCGGGTCAAAGCGCAAGGAGAGGTCCGCCGTGGTCATCATGGGTCGGTGTTTCTTCGACGGGTCGTGGGCGTCCACCACCATGTCCTCTTCGGCAACATCCTTGGCCAGCCACTGGTTTGCGCCAGCCGGGCTCTTGACCAGCTCCCACTCGTACTTGAACAGCACTTTCAGATAGCCCATGTCCCATTTCGTCGGGTTCGGCTTCCAGGCGCCCTCGATGCCGCTGCTGATCGTATCGCCGCCCTTGCCGCTGCCGAAGCTGCTCTTCCAGCCGAGGCCCTGCTCCTCAATGGGGGCGCCCTCCGGTTCCGGCCCCACATGTGCGGCGTCGCCCGCACCATGACATTTGCCAAATGTGTGTCCGCCGGCGACCAGCGCGACTGTCTCCTCGTCATTCATGGCCATGCGCCCGAACGTCTCGCGGACATCGCGGCCGGAGGCGACCGGATCCGGGTTGCCGTTGGGCCCTTCCGGATTCACGTAGATCAGGCCCATCTGGACGGCGGCGAGGGGGTTCTCCAGATCTCGATCGCCGGAGTAGCGCTTGTCGCCCAGCCACTCGTCTTCAGCGCCCCAGTAGATGTCCTCTTCCGGCTCCCAGACGTCTTCGCGCCCGCCGGCGAAACCGAAGGTCGACAGCCCCATCGACTCCAGGGCGCAGTTGCCGGCGAGGATCATCAGGTCGGCCCAGGAAATTTTGCGGCCGTACTTCTGTTTGATCGGCCAGAGCAGCCGGCGCGCCTTGTCCAGGTTCACGTTATCGGGCCAGCTGTTGAGGGGCGCCAGGCGTTGACTGCCCGACCCCGCGCCGCCGCGGCCATCGCCGATGCGGTAGGTGCCGGCACTGTGCCACGCCATCCGGATGAAGAGCCCCCCGTAGTGACCGTAATCGGCCGGCCACCACTCCTGGGAGTCGGTCATCAGTGCGTAGAGATCCTGCTTGATGGCCGCAAGATCAAGTCTTTTGAATTCCTCGGCGTAATTGAAATCCTCGCCCATGGGATCGCTCTTGGAAGAGTGCTGATGGAGAATATTCAGGTTCAATTGGTTCGGCCACCAGTCCCGGTTCGATGTGCCGCTGCCGGCAATGGGCCTGAAGGTTCTGCCCGTCACCGGGCACTTGCTGTCTTCACTCATTGGGTTTCCTCCTCTTTGATAGTTGGTTGGTTGCACCATGCCGTCCAGAAATAACTGCCTTGATACCCACCCGCTGAAGCGCTGCAGAAGACGAACGAGTGATCGTGGTGACACGAAGAGAACGATGAGGGCGCGCTCGTGAATCGTCGGACGATGTGTGGATCGCAGGATCCGGGGCTGGGTGCCGCTTCTTTGCGCTAATTAGCGATAGGGTCACCAACGCGTTGAAGGTCTGACCTTTTTTCCGGCGGGTTGTTCGCCGGCGTCGTGTGGGCAGGGACGTTGATGGTATCCGGGATCGCCGTCCCAGGTCCCGCTGCCCAAGTGTGCGGGCGATTGTTCGTTTTTGGATCACGTAGCAGCACAGATTCCGGTAAAAACCGGTGACCGCCCAGCGACCGGGTGCTGCGCTATTCTCACGTCAAGTCGGCGCGTCGCCGAGAAGACAATTTAAGATGGTTCTTCCTCACAGGCGCTGCAGATACCGAAAAAATCCAGTCGATGACTCAGCACCGTAAAATTGGTCTCCGTTGCCACCGCTCGCGTTATCTCATCAAGGTTGGCCAGGCTTGGGTCGACAATTTTCTTGCACTTGATGCAGATGACGTGGGGATGGGGGGTTGGCTTGTTGCCATCATAGCGGTTGCTCCCATCGGGAAAGCCCAGCTCGAGAACTTCGCCCAATGATTTGATGAGAACAATCGTTCGGTAGACAGTGGCAAGACTCATGGTCGGAAAGTCTGCTGTGATCTGGGTATGGATCTCCTCAACGCTGGGGTGGCCCTCGCTTTTGGCGAGAATCCTCACGATCGCCAATCGCTGCGGCGTTATCTTGTGGCCATTGTCCCGGAGTTTCTGGAGGATGGCGTCAAATCTGGTGTGGTGGCTCGCCAAATGAAATTCCTGAATGCTAAGTAAGAATTATTCGCAATTGAAAATAATTATCTTTCCCAGCGATGTCAATCATCCAACTCGTTTGGCGGGCGTTACGATCGCGCACGGTGCGACGCCTCTGCTGACAATCTTCTCTCGCGAAGAGCGGACGGGCCCCAAAGGCACCATCTCGCCCACTGACGCCATCACTCAGGATCTTACAGAACTGTGTTCAGTGGCGCCCACGGCGCCATTACGGGGCTCGCTCCTCATCCAGCCAGCGCAGACAATGGTCGGCGATCTCCGCATAGCAGCGCGCCTGTGCATCGGCCTGCGCTTTGGGAAGATCGAAGGAGTGGTTGCCACCCTCGATGATCACCAACTCCGGGATGGGATCCAATGCTGCCAGCACCGGTCGAAGATAGGCCAGATCGCAAAATGCATCGCGGCTGCCGGTGAGGAACAGCATCGGCATTTCAATGGCGGGCAGGTGGGCGTCTCGCAGTTTGTCCTTGCGGCCCGGTGCGTGGAGTGGATAGCCTAAGAAGATCAGCCTGTCCACATCCAGGCGCTGCTCGGCCGCCAGCTGAGAGGCCACTCGCCCGCCCATGGACTTTCCCGCGGCTACCAGGCGGACCGGCTGACAGCCGGCATCCCGTTTGACCCAGTCGATCGCCGCCAGCCAGGTCGCCTCCAGACGTTTCTGGCTATCGGGGGAGGATTTGCCGCGATCCGCGTAAGGGAAGTTGAAACGCAGGGTCAGCATACCGGCATTCGCCAAGGCGTCGCCAACGGCGACAAGCAGCGGGTTCTCCTTGGTATTGGCGGCCCCGTGGGCGAGAATGACGGCATCGCCGTGGCCCGGCTGCCAGTCATCGGGACGGGTCAAGCTGGCGCTGAAACGCAGGTCGCCATCGATGGGGATATGGACCGATTCCGTCAGCATGGCGTCATTCTCCTTTTCAGCAGGCGTCCAAATTATTCTTCCGGTCGCACAAGGGCGCAAAAGGGAGTTTCTGCACCTCTACCGCACGATCGGCGTCCGTGCCGGGCTTGGGCGTTTTTACCGCCCTTACTCCCGTGACACCTGTTGGGGTCATGCCGATTAGCGGTTTGCCTCGGGAAGTGAAAATGATATTGAACGCTACCATTGCAGGTGTAAAGCCGCAAGAGCGACGATCACGGCACAAGGGAGGGGGCAGCGGATGATAGGGGCCGTCATTTTTGATATGGATGGTCTCTTGATCGATTCTGAACCGGTCTGGGACCAGGCCCGCAGCATGATGGCAGCTGAAGCGGGCAGAAATTGGAACACGGATGACCACAAGGCCGTCATGGGTGTGAGCACGGCCGAGTGGGTGGACTACATGATTCGTCGCTTGGCGTTGACGGCGCCACCCGAGACGGTTGAGGCCCATATCATCGCCCAGATGGTGGCCCTCTATCAACGCGAGATCCCCTTCTTTGAGGGCGCCGTCGAAGCGGTCGTCCAGGCGGCCGAACGGTATCCAGTGGGACTGGCCTCCGGGTCTCCGCGGCCCCTCATCGATACCGTCACCCGCCACCCGGCCTTGGCCGGGAAGTTTACGGCGATCCTCTCCGGCGACCAAGTGGCCCGGGGCAAACCTGCCCCGGACGTGTACCTCGCCGTCGCCGCCGCAATCGGCGTGGCACCCAAGCACTGTATCTGCTTGGAGGATTCGGGCAACGGTATCCTGGCCGCCAAAAACGCCGGGATGAAGGTGATCGCCGTGCCCGATGCCCGGTTTGCACCATCGGAGGATCTTCTCCAACATGCGGACATGACCCTCGCGTCGATCTCCCAATTCAACCTGGAGATACTGGCGGGATTGGCATGACGGACGGATGCGGTCCGTATTGGCAGGCCGCTGCGGCCCACCCGGCAAACTCCATCGCACTGCAGCGCATATGGACCTAAATAGACCCCTCATCACCGCCGCCGCCTTCATGTCGTTGGCCTTGAATGGTATGACCTTCGCCTTCGTCGGTACCAGCCTTCCCGCTCTGCGCGAATTTATGAGCATCAACGTTGAACTGGCCGGCAATCTGATGGCCACCTTTCAAGCGGGGTTTACGCTCTTCACCCTCACCGGGGGGCTGATGTCGGACCTCATGCGACGGGAGCGGGTGCTGCTCCTTGGTTCGCTTCTCATGACCGGCGGCACCTTGCTCCTCGGCCATTGGACCGCTTTCAGTATCAATCTGATCCTGTTCTTTAGTCTCGGGATGGGGGCGGGCTTGGTCCTCAGCGGATCCAACGCACTGCTGGTGGGGCTCTATCCCGCTCACAAGGGCTTGATACTCAACGTCCACCATGTCTTCTTCGGCCTCGGTTCGCTCATCGGCCCCCTGCTCATGGGGTGGCTATTGCCGTTGGGGATCTGGACGCTGGGATATCGCGGATTGGGCGCTGCATCCGTGCTGTTGGCGGTGATTTTCTGCCTGGTCAACACGTCGCGGGTGATCATTGCGAAGAAGCGGGATTTCGGTAGCCAGGTCGGTGGCCTCTTGACCTCGCCCCTCTATCTAGTCCTGGCGGGGGTGAGTGCTCTGGCGGTCGGGGTTCAGTTGGCCCTCACGCTGCTGGCCGTTCTCTTCCTGACGGAGGCCAAAGCCCTCTCCATCGGCGCGGCCAGCCTGGCCCTCTCGATCTTCTTCGTGCTGTTGGTGCTCGGTCGCCTCATATGCGGGCGGCTCTCGCTCCTCCTGGGAAATGCCAGGATCACCCTCGTTCTGCTGATGGGTCAGGCCTTGACGCTCTTTCTGGCCTGGCGCAGCATGGGGATGGTGAGCTTCCTGTTCATCGTGTTGAGCGGGCTGGGCTTTTCCGCCATCTACCCCAGCCTGCTGGCCCTGACCAGCCTGCTGTTTCGGTCGGTCGAGGGATCGGCCCTGGGAATCCTCTCCACTCTGGCCGGGTTGGGATCGATACTGATCCTCTGGCTCAACGGCATCGTGGCGGAACGGACCAGCGTGGGGACCGGTTTTGCCGTCCTGGTGGCCGCATCGATTGGTGCGCTGATGCTGTTTGGGATAAACTTTCATCGGGTACGCCGGCGGGAACGGATGGCCGCCGATACCGCCACATCCGCGTGAGCCCATTCGGGCGTCGCCAAGAAAGGAGTCGATCAATGACGGAATTGCTGCCGGAAATTGCCAAAAGAAGGGCCAATCGGGCGCTGAGTGACACGCCCGTATCGGCCGACACCCTGGCGCGGATCATGACAGCCGCCACCTACGCGCCATCCTGCTTCAACAACCAATCTTGGCGTTATCTGGTGTTGAACGAAGCGGCATCGCTGGCCAAAGTGCACCCAGCGCTCAGCGAGGGCAACTATTGGGCCCAACACGCACCCGTGCTGATCGTGGTGGCCACCAGGGCCGATCTGGATTGTCGCCTGAGCGACGGGCGCGAGTATGCCCTGTTCGACTGCGGGTTGGCCACCCAGAATCTGCTCCTCCAGGCGGTCAAGGAGGGGCTATTTGCCCATCCCATGGCGGGCTTCGACCCCGTTGCGGTGAAATCGGCCTTCGATATTCCAGAGACCTATACCGTTATCACCCTCGTGGCCATCGGTTACCCAGGGGAGGGTGCTTATTTGAGCGACAAGCACCAGACGGCGGAGACCAGCGCCCGTTCGCGTAAACCAGAAAATGAGGTGATCGCCTACAATCGTTGGACCCTCTGAACCGCTGGGGGGCCAAGTGTTACTTCGGGTCGCCGGGCTGACCACCGGCGGCCCGGCAGCCCCGCCCGACCGCCGGTTGGCCCACCCGCACCGGTGAACTCGCAGGGGCGCCACTGCCGAGCCGCCCAGAAGTTCTCATCGGCTTACTTGGCGCCAAATCGGGGCCAGTCCCAGAGAGCCGCTGCCCGGCGGCTCCTCGCCCCCTCCACTTGAGCACGCGACGCCCATTCCCTACCGACACCAGGTTCTATCCCCGCTGCGCGTCCGGAGCCGTGGGCGGCATTCCGGAGAATAGCGCCCCTGCAGCCCCAGATCTGTTTTGACCGGCCCTTTGGCGACGCCTCCCTCCATCGACAAGACGCCCAGCGGCCGTGAGGAGAGCGCCGGATCGCCGGTTCGCAGTGAGGCCGGGCAGGCCCAGGTGGCGGGACACCTTGGGCAGATGCCGCTGATGAAACTGGCAATTAGCACTTGATCTCGGGAGGAACTTGATATATGTAATCACATATATCACCATGGGGTGACCGATGCCGATCGAAAAAATCTCCACCGTTACCTTGCGCCAGAAAGTGTACACCCAGCTGCGCGCGAAGATTCTCGGCGCCGAACTCCTGCCGGGTGAAATCATCAACCTGCGAAGCCTGGCCGAAAAGTTTGGCGTCAGCCTTCTGCCGGTTCGCGAGGCGGTATGGCAATTGGCCGCGGAGAACATCCTGGTGGTGGAGAGCAACAAGCGCATCCAGGTCAACCATCTCACCAGCGATGCCTTCCAGGAGGTCCTCGATCTGCGCCTGCTGCTCGAATCGGAAGCGGTCGACAAGGCGTGCCAGAAGCGACCTGCCAAAGCCGTCGCCAAGGTCGAGCGTATCCTGGAGGCGATGCACAAGCATCTGGGCCGCAATCACAAAGCCTACATTCGTACCAACGATCAATTCCACCAAACCATTTACGCCTATGCAGCGTCACCCTTGCTGCTGGATCTGATCCAGCGTCTGCTGGCAAGGGTGAACCCATACATCTATCTGTACGCCGTCCACGATTGCGACTTGACCAGTGCCATGCAGTGCCACGAAGAGATGCTGGCCGGGTTTGCCGACGGCGATAGTTCCCGGGCGATCGCCGCCTTACAAAACGATCTGAAAGATGCCGGGGCGGCCATCCTGGAGCGGCTCAAGACACAGGTGCAACCGCCGGCGGCCGGATCCGCTAGCCATCATCGCAGCAGGGGCGGGCGCAGCTGACGTCGTCGGCGCTTGCCGGCATCATCCAGCGCATGTCGCAACCTCCGGCCGGCCCCGGTCTTGGGATCAACCAAATTGGGAGGAAGTCACAGTGCCGCAGATCGAACTGCACGCCATCAAAAAGAAGTATGGCGCCGTCACGGTGGTGGAGGATCTCAACCTCTCCATGGCCGACAACGAGTTCACCGTGCTGGTGGGACCTTCCGGTTGCGGCAAGTCGACCATCCTGCGGATGATTGCCGGCTTGGAGGAGCTCACTGCCGGAGAGATCCTGATCGACGACAAGCCCGTCTCACATCTGGAACCCAAGGACCGCGACATCGCCATGGTGTTTCAGGATTACGCTCTCTATCCCCACATGAACGTGGCCCGCAACATGTCCTTCGCCCTGCGTCTGGCCCATTACCCCAAGGCCAAAATCGACGCACGCGTCAAAGCGGTCGCCGACATGCTGGGCATCGAGACCCTGTTGTCCCGCAAACCGGCCCAGCTGTCCGGCGGACAACGGCAACGGGTCGCCATGGGGCGCGCCTTGGTGCGCGATGCCAGCACCTTCCTCTTCGACGAGCCCCTTTCCAACCTGGACGCCAAGCTGCGGACCCAAATGCGGGCCGAACTGGCCCTCATGCGGCGCCGGCTGGAGAAGAACATGATTTACGTCACCCATGACCAGGTGGAGGCGATGACCTTGGGCGACCGTATCGTCGTGCTCAAGGGAGGCGACATTCAACAGCAGGGGACGGCCGAGGCGCTGTTCAAAACCCCGGTCAATAAATTCGTCGCCGGTTTCCTCGGATCGCCGCCCATGAATTTTATCGACGGCAGCCTCACCGAGGCCGACGGCCAATTGTCGGTTACGGGCGAGGCGTTCAGCTTCCCCCTGCCCGAGGCGACCCGCGAACGCCTCAATGGTCGATCGAGCCGTGCAGTGATCGTCGGCATCCGGCCCTCTGCCTTCAGCATCAAAGCGGATGAGGCCGATGGGGTAGGGATCGAACTGCCAGTGGTGCTGCCCGAGTATATCGGCAGCCAGTCGATCATCGTTTCCCGTTTGGGCGGCCAGCAGATTCAGATCGAGGTGAGCTCGGACACGCCGCTGCGGCCGGACGACCATCTCACCTTCACCCTCGATCCAAGCAGCATCTATCTCTTCGATCCACAAACTGAGGCGACCTTGTAAGTACGACACGCCTCATTTCGATACATCATTCCTGAAGGGAGGGACGTATGAGCAGCAAATTCAAGAGAGCCGTGTGGACGATGTTGTTGGTGGGAATTTCGCTCGGATTGCTGGGAGCGCCCGCCTTGGCCGCAGACCCCTATGCCCCTTACAAGGGAACGACGCTGGTGGTCAATTTTCCCGCCCACCCCCATTTCGATGCTGTCATGAAGGTGATTCCCAAGTTCACCGAAGAGACCGGCATCAAGGTTGAGGTGGATCAGCTGCAGTACCTGGCGATGCGGCAGAAGCAGACCCTGGAACTGACCAAACCCAAGGGCGACTATGACCTGCTGGCCTATGTGGTTTTCTCCAAGGCGGATTATGTGGCCGCAGACCAGATCGAGCCCCTGGCGCGCTTCTTCATGAATCCCAAACTGGCCGATCCGAACTATGAGCCCGAAGACCTGATTGACGGATATGTACAGAACATCGGCGTCGCCGGCGGCAAGAAGGGCTATCTGCCCGGCCCCACCGGTGCCCTGTTCGGCATCCCCTTCGGCTCGGAGACCTCGGTGCTGGGGTATCGCAAGGACATCTTCGACAAGCACAACCTCAAAGTGCCGGAGACCTACGACGAGCTGCTGGAGACCGCCTGCAAGATTAAGACGCTAGAGCCGG
>JASJCL010000007.1 GCA_030066015.1 Desulfosarcinaceae bacterium
CTTGAATTTTTCCGGAATCGCCGCGAGTTGGCCAAAATCAAAGAGGGACGGAAAGGCCAGCCACATTCGGCGCCCCTCATCCGCGATGGGCGTTCCGCACACTGCACAACTGACCTTGCAGGGAAGCACTCTCTCCTGGAGATGCCGTTCACTGTTGTAGAATTTCAGGCAATCCACACCTTTTGTCATCCGGACGTCATGCTTGTTGAAAATGGCCGCCCACTGCATGGGCGCCCCATGCAATTTCTGACACGTGCGGCAATGGCATATCTTCGCATCTACGGGGTCTGCACACACCTCATACTGGACGGCGGTGCAGTGGCATCTGGCCCGATACTTGACCGTGAAATTGGCATCCGCAATGGAAGCATATTCCGGTCCAAATTCTCTTTCCATGGCGTCTTAGGTCCTTGGCGATAATGGTCGGTCCCAAACCGATGATATCGTACCCCCTATACATCTCCCTCATCCGATGACAGAAAAGCTGGAGTCGGGGTTTATCTCTCGCCGGCGACTAAAAAAACCGATGTCGCACTGCCGCTTGATGTAGTGCAGGGTAAACCTGACGGGATCATGGTCATGATCGTGTCCGTTTTCACAGGCGTCAATCAATTCGGCCATCAGGACGCCCACCACTGGGGCGTTTTTATACTGGTTACCGGAAGTGCCGACAGCCATATAAAAACCGGGCAAGTTGGACTTGTCGTAGATCGGGATCCAATCATCGGAGGCGTCATAGAGGTCCACCAGACCGCTCTTCTGGTTTGGGATACGCAAGTTTTTGATCCGCTGTGCTTCGCGCATCACTTGGGTGGTCCACTGCTCGCTAAAGCCAGTATCGTAAGCGTCCGGATCGTCAATATACTCCAAGGTGTCACATTCTGGATCTTCCGAGCCGATGAGGATATGGTTGCCCATTTCCGGCCGGGAGTAACAGCCGATATCACTGTCTGAAATGAGGGTCCCCAGGTTCTGGTAGTCAAATCCTTCCGGTGCGGGTACATGACACACTTCCTGCTTTAGCGGCCGGGTCTTGATATTCATGTCCTCGAGAACCCCGGCCATCCGGTTGATCTGAAAAGAGTGCGGCCCGGCCACATTCACCACGACCGGCGCCGCGATCACCGTCCCGTCAGAGAGTTTGATGCCCCCACAGCGGCCATTCTTTTTCAGGATCTCGGTGACCTCCGCATTGAACAGATACTCCCCGCCAACGTGCTCACCGGCCACTTGGACGTTGTGGACAGATTGCTTGGGGTCCGAGATCATCCCGGACTCGGGGATGTATACCGCACCGGGAATCGCCTCCCCCGACGGTTGACCAAAGCAGGGATCGTCGGGCAGGGTGGGGGGGCCATACTGCTTCGTGTCAACGATGGGGATGAGCTTTCGGATACCCTCTGCGTCCAACTCCTCATAAACGACATGCAGTGCGTCCAGAGACGCGATGACGTTTTTCAGATAGTGGTTCTTCTCGGTCTTCATCACCAGGCACCCGGTGTTGATATAGTTGACCATGCCGGTTGGATCCACCACCCCCAGATATTTGGCCCAGTCCAGCCAATAGAAATAGCCTTCCCGCGCCATGGCGACGCCGTCTGGGGTGGAGTAGTGCAGCCGGATAACGGCGCAGGAGCCGGAAGTAGATCCCAACCCAGCCCCGGCGAGTTTGTCTACGTTGAGCACCCGTTTGCCCCGTTTCGCCAATTCATACCCGACACATGCGCCGATGATTCCTGCGCCGATGACGATCACATCATATGCTTTTGACATGGCGATGCCCCTCTTGCATGGATTAACCGAATGATGGTCACGTGACCACAGAATAGAAAGATCGGTCCATCGAGGCGCTGCTGCTACAGGGCGGTTCCCTTTCGTCCTGCCAGCGGGCGATGGCGCAGCTCCTTTTCCCCAGACCGCTTGATGCGATCTACTTCCGACAGCGCCCCAGCCGACAGCGTATCCGTCGTCTGCCGATCCGACATCGCCGCCAGTTTTTCCCGCAGCACCTTCGCCAGCGTTTTGGCGCCCGACTGCTCCCATTGTGGACGGGGTCGGCGATCCAACAATGATGGTCGCCAGAATGTCTCCCGCAAATGGTTCAGCGTGTGCCGCTGGATCAAGAACTGCCCGCCTGGTCCGGCCGCTTCGATAACCTCGGTGGCCAAGGTCTCACGATTGACGGTGGCACCGTTGATAAATTGCCTGACCATGGCGATGATTTCGTTTCCCATGAGCAATTGCATTGGGGAGCACGCCATTGCCGAATCCGTGTATCCCACGTCGTGGATGAGGTTGACGCCCGCCAGGGCTTGGGCGAACAGATGGAAGGTGGCTTCGATGCCGGCCTGGGCGTCTATGGCTTTGGCGTCTGTCGCCCCGGCCAGGCCCCACGTCGGCAGTCCATAGGATTGGGCCACAGCAGCGTGAAGCCCGTAGGCCAAACTAACCGCTGGTGCGGCTAGGGAAACAAGCGAGGTGGTCATATCCATTACCGTGAAATTGGCTGCGAGCGCCACCGGACAGCCGGGCTTTTTCAATTGGGACAATACCACGCAGAACAGGCCTTCGGCCAGGGACAAGGCCACCGATCCCGCCACGGTGATCGGGCTGGTGGCCCCCATCTGCATCGCCGAACTTGGCACTTGTGGAATGCCGTATCCTGCGGCGGTCATGATGCGCTCACAGGCGTTTGCTGGAAAAACGAGGGGCGACAGGTGCACCGGGAACGCAATGAGGAAGGGTTTCCGCTGGAGTTTCCGCAGACCGCCGGATGCTGCCGATGCCATCTCGATAATCAGTTCCAGAGACCTTCCGGAACTCCCCAGAATGGCCATCGGTTTGATCGTGTGCGTCAACACGGCTTCAAACTCATACAGATCGGCGGCCGCCGGCGGCACATCCTGCGCTGAGCCAAAGGGCATGACAAAGTCGATGTTTTCCAACGTGTCCGCCAGGGCCGCCCCCCGCCGGATATCATCGAGAACGGTCGGTCTTACCTGCCCTGTCACCGCGTCCATCGTGCTGGGCGCCGCCGTAGAGGTGCCAAAATAGGAGTTGCCGCCCCGAACCTCCATGGCCGCCTGTCCATGCCGGTTGAAGATGGTCCACCCCTTGGGGGCGGTTGCGAGGCATGCGCCGACCACCTCGGCCGGAATCTTGACGATCTCTTCGCTGACCGCCGCGCCCGCTTTTTCAAGCAGTCTTCTGGCGCCGCCATGAGACACCCTAAAACCGACGGTGGCCATGATGCTGAGCGCCGCTTGCTTCAACGCTTCAACTTGTTCCGCGTCCAGCAATTGCAATTGGCACCGGCTGTTCGTCTTGGCGGCCGAATCGGTCAACATGGCTGCCCCCCGACTCGGCCCGGGTGGCGCGTCGTGATGGCCATGGCCGACATCGAATACCACGCTACACCAAATCTACCCGTTTGCTCACGACCGTGCACGCCTATGCTGCCGCCATCGGTCATGCCGCCAACCATGCGTTGTTGAACAGCATGTACAGTGTTGGGTGCGCTTCAACACCCTTGACCCGCTTGCTGACGCACAACCAGGTGTTCATCCAATAGGCGATCCCAATGGATCCGCGCTCCTGCTGAATGCGCTCCAGTTTGCAAAACACTTCCCGGCGCTCGTCGGCATCCAGGATTCCGTTGGCCCGATTGAGAAAGGCGGAGAATTCGTCGTCGACCCATCGGCTCTCGTTCCAGGCGACCGGTTTTCCATCCGCATCGGCCACATACGCCAGGTTCAATACCATGGTACCCAGCGGGCGGTGGGTCCAAGGCGTTATCCCCAAGCCGACCTCCGTCCACTTCTCCCAATACTGGTTGGCCGGCATGGTTTCGAGGTGAATATCAAAGCCCGCCGCGCGGGCGTCCTCTTTCAGTACCTCGGCATAGCGGACCACGTCTGTCCACTGACTGCAGACGGCCAAACCGATTTTGAGCCCCCTGGCGTACCCTGCTTGCGTCAGAAGCTGCTTCGCTCTGGCGGGGTCGTACCGCGGGGTATCCACCTCACAATACTCAGGGTGGTTGGGGTGTACATGGATGTCCTGACCGAGCACCCCCTCACCCTGGAAGGCCAACGCGAGAATTTTCTCACGGTTCTGACAAAGTTTCAGCGCCGTTCTCACCCGATTGTCCTTCCAAGGATCCTGGTCCACGCGCATTCTCAATACCCGCGTCTGGGCCGTGCTGACGGGCAGAACGCGGATGTTGGCATCATTGCGAACCGCCCGCATGACAGCCGGGCCGGGGTTGTCCGACGTGTCGATCAAATCCACCTCTCCCGATTTGAGTGCGGCGATCAATGGCGCTTGGTCGGACCCCATGTCGATGAAGTGCATCTCGTCCAGATAGGGAAGTGAACGGCCGTCGGCGCCTTTTTGCCAGTAATCGGACCGTGCTTTCAATATGGCCACCTCGCCTTCAACGTACTTCTCCAAGGTATAGGGGCCGGTGCCGTGGGGCTTTCTGAGGAAATCGCCGTCAAAGGTGCGGTGGTTGACGATGAGGGCCGGGAAATGGTGCAGATGTTCGGGCACTGCGATTTCAGGTCGGCTGAGATGAAGTGTCACTTGGTATTCGTTGACTTTTTCGATGTCGTTTGCCGAGAGGTACCCGCCTATCAGGCCATAAAGCGAAGACTTTGTTTTCTCGTTCAGCCACTGGCCCATGGTGAAGATAACGTCATCGGCGACGAACGGATCGCCATTGTTGAAGGAGACACCTTTGCGCAGATGAAGGGTCCACGTCTTCAGATCATCGCTGACCCCCCAGCGCTCCAACAAGAGCGGACGGGTGATGTTGTCAGGACCGGTGAGGGTTAAATACTCTGCTACCTGCCGAAGGATATTGGCCGGCTGGATCCAGGAAAATTGGGCGGGATGGGCAACTTTCTGGATTTGGGCGGCAACTTTCAAGGTGCCGCCTCTTTGCGGGGTACTGGCGAACGCGTGCCTGGCCATGGGCAGTCCAGCCACCGTTGCCGATACACTGGCCGTCACGCCAAGCAAGGCGCTCAACCTCAGGAACTCGCGTCGCGACACCCCCCCCCGTCGGAACTGGGCAACCATCTCCAAATAACGTGGATGCAGTTTCTCACCAGCCATGACATCTCCTTTTTACCTTGCTAATTGGTCGTTCCATTACGCCCGCGCTTCGGCTGCCCTGGCTTTTTTCTCCGCCTGCCGCTTTGTGGGCCCACAATCGCAGAATATTAGGAAGACAATCGTTTATCTCCTCCCTAACGCCTTTGCCTGCCTACTCTCTGGTCAGCTCCTTCTCACCCTCGTCCCGTATCCGTTCAAGCTCAGCGTGAACGGTGTCCGGGAGGTTCGGAACCTGATGATCTTCCAATATGGCGATAATCTTTTCCCGCACTCTGGTTTCGACATCCCTGGATCCGTTCTCCTTCCAGGTTTCAAAAGCCTTGCGGGTGAAGATGGTCGATTGCCAGAGTTCATTGCGGAAATTTTCCATGGTGTGGCGCTGTTGTAGAAAGTGGCCGCCGGGTCCCACTTGACGGATGACATCGAATGCCAATTGCGCCTCGTCTACCTCCATTCCACGCAGAAAACGCTTGGCCATTCCAATGACATCATTGCCCATCACCAATTGCTCCACAGCGCACGCCATCGACATATCCATGTAGCCGACGTCGTGGATAAGATTCAGGCCCGACATCCCTTGCGCGAGAATATGATACGCCGCTTCGGCCCCTGCCTGCGCATCCAAACGCTTGGCGTCTGTGGCACCCGCCAGTCCCCAGGTGGGGAGTCCCATCGCTTGGGCCACCTCGGCGTGCGCGGCCAGGGCCAGGCTCATCTCCGGGGCACCGATACTCATCAGTGCCTGAGACATATCGAGAATGCCATAGCTGCACCCAAGGCCCACCGGGCAGCCCGGCTGACGCAATTGGGCCACGACGACGCAAAACATCGACTCGGCCACACCTTGGGCCACTGCGCCGGCCATCGTCACCGGTCCAGTGCCACCCGGCTGAATGGCAGGGCCCATCATTTGGGGTAAGAATCGATCCGCAGCGATGAGAATCCGGCCCGCCACATCTTCCGGCATGATCAAAGGTGAAATCGGCTCCGGATAGAGAACCAGGAACGGTTTGTCCCTGAGGGCTGCTTCACCACCAGCGACCGTGGCGGCCATCTCGCAAATCAGTTCGATCCCTCTGGGTGAATAGGCCAAGCAAACGATGGGTTTGGTGGTATTGGTGACAGTGGCAAAAAATTCGTGTACGTCGGCTGCTTTGGCGGGTACGTCTTGAACCGACCCCATGGGCATAACCCAATCGATGTTCTCCAGCGAATCGGCGATACGAGCCGCTCGTTGCAGATCTTCCACCCGGGTTTCATGATACGCGCCCGTCAGGGCATCTTTGGTCTGCGGGCTCGCCGTTGAAGTGCCGTAGTAGCTGTTCCGTCCGGAAACATCCATGGCGCGTTGGCCATTGCGGTCATAGATGCTCCACCCTTTGGGGGCGGTCGAGAGACACCTGCGTACGATATACTCGGGCACCTTGACCGACTCCCCGGAGACGATGGCGCCGGCCGATTGGAGCATCTCTCGCACGCCTGCATGCAGTACCTTGAATCCGACCTTTGCCAATACTTCGAAGGCTGTGGTGGTAATTCTCTCGATCTGGTCATCCGTCAACATGCGGAAATGGGGTCTCGCCGACAGGGTGCAATTGGTTGCGATCATCTCGTTTCCCTCCAATGTAGACCGACGGATTGATACGCCCACGCAGCGGCGTTTTCCATATGTGGGGCGAAATAGGGTGCGCCCACTTCTTCAGGTCGAAGTGCCCCCATGGCGTCTGTGAACCGGAGAAGCGGCCCAAAGGTTAAATGATTTAAAGTTTCGAATGATTCGATCAATATTGGGAAATACCCTTGCTGTCAACAGAAAAAATGGCGTCTCTACGATGTTCTTAGGGGATAATGAATATTATCGATTCATTTTGGTGGGCGCGGCCATGGCATCCATAAAGTAGAACAACAGCTCTTTAACTAGGGACGCCGCTTTGTCCTCATCTCGGTCGGCGATTGCAGGAATGATTTTTTTCCAATAGTTATAGGCAACTTGCGTTTCATTATCGCTACCTTTTATCTTGTGACGGGCATACTTCAGCAGGTTGCTGATAATGGGCATCAAGACCGCTTCATAGGTTCGGTTTTCGATCACTCTCAGGAACTCTTTCCGCAATTCTTGCTCCACTTCACACAATCTCCAAAAGCCCGCGCGACCCTTGTTGCGGCAACGGGCGAACTTGTCGAGATAGGTTTGAAAACACTCAAGATCTGCTGCGCTCGCCCGATGGACAACCAGCCGAATAACCCCTGCCTCGACAGTGGCGCGAAACTCGTATAGCTCTCTTGGAGATAAGGACATGTGACGCATGAGCAATTCAAGGCTATCGGTCATGGGATCCGTTGAAAGATCCCGGACAAAAAACCCGCCTTTGGACCCTTTCCTGACCTCTAGAAGGCCTTTATTTTCAATAATGGCAAGGCTTTCTCGAACCGTTCCCAAACTCGCCCCAAAAATCTCCATCAGCGCCCGGGTGGACGGTAGTTTGTCCCCCGGTACGTACTCCCCATCCAGGATGGCACCCTCTATCTGCTGAACGACATCCTCGACCAGGCTAAGATTTTTCGCCTTTTTCAACTTCGCCATGACCCATCCATCGAAAAAGAAATATTGATTCGATCATTGATACGATCCCGTATAGATAGCGCACTGCCTGGTGAAAAACAACCTATATTCGATTCATCGATGGATCGACCTGACGGTTGCCGCCGGCCAGATCCGCAAGCTGGCGTACCGGCAGGCGCGGATCCTTCTCTGGATCCTTGGTGACGGTTCGTTCGCACAGCATCGCGCGTCGATGACACTGCCGCAGTGTGATGGCTTGGGCGATTTTCGGTAGTACCGAATATCGCAAAAGGCGTCTCCGCTGCACATGGCGTTTTCGCTTCTTAACGCGATACGCTCTGGCAGCAGCGCTGCGGTTCGTACATCCATAAGAGAAGCGATACCCATTTCGCTTTCAATGTATCCATTGGGGCCCCCTATTCCCCAGGGGAGCGCGTCGCGTCAAGGATGAACGCGCTGTATGTTCTGGTCACACCGTCGCTGTCCTCCCTGGGCACGGTCAAAAAAGTGTGGGTCTTGTTGGGGATGAAGCCACCCTTTGCAAAGTGTCGGGACAACGCAGCAGGATCAAAACCGTTGTGCGGGACGACCTCCGGTGCGTGAAAGGTCCCGGATTCGGCCTCCAATTCGCCGATGGTCACGCGGCCGCCGGGTTTGATCAGCTGGTGCAGGTTCCCGATCAGGGCCGGAATGTCTTCCACATGATGCAGGGCCATGTTGGAGATGATCCAGTCGACGGACGCCGTCGCAAGGGCCTGCCCGACCAGCGTTGAAAGCGTTCCATGGTGGAGGGTGACCTGCTTTGCCTGGGCCTCGCTTTTTGCGCGTAGGACATCGAGCATGGCCGGAGAGGTGTCGACCAGGTCCAGTGAGGCGGCTTTTTCAGCATAGCGGAGTCCGACAAGGCCTGTGCCGCAGCCGAGCTCCAGGATGGCGAGCCCACTGTGATCCGGTACAATCTTGTCCAATTCAGCTGAGAACAGGTCGGCCAGGGCCCTGATCTGGGGATTGGCATCCCACATTTTGGCTTTTTCCGCGAATGTGTCCGTCATTGTTTCTCTCCTTGTGGTGTGCGGTTGTTCATCCACTATTGTTTGTTAGACTAACGAACAATAAGTATAAAAAAAGGGTCTTGCCACCGATCTCACTTCACATCTTTTTCAATGGACCGGGCAAGGGCCAGGTAATCACTGAAGGCCCGGTTAAAAAGGGCAAGCTGCTCTTTCGTGCGATCGCCGTAGTGAGCGGCGAAAAGTGTGAACATTTTGTGGTGCATCTCCTCGTGGCCTTTGTGGACGATGCGGCCTTGTTCCGTCAGGGTGATGAGGATCTCCTTGCGGTTATCGAGGGCCTTTGACTTGCGCAACAGGCCTTGTCGGGTGAGCTTTTTGACCCGTTCGGACATGGTGGCCTTGGTCACATTCATGGCCTTCGCAAGGGCTGTCAGGTTTAGTCCCTGGTTGTCACCCACGGCCTGGATAGTGTGGGCTTCAACCGGCGAGAAACGGTCACCCGTTCCGTAGTCCACGCCATCCTTATGCCCGGCATTGATCAGGTCCACAATCGCCAGAACCAAATCCTGCATGCGATTAAACGAATCTTGGGGATGATCCATGAATAAATAGTAAGGTAAGCTAACAATAATGTCAAGACGAATTTTGATGAACGCATAAATTTGGCGATAGGGTGCGGCGGATGAAAAACGTCATCCGGCCTAGCAGAAGAGTAACCACCGGACCTCATCGTCACCTAGAAATAGCGGGCGTCGTTGGATGCGGCGGATCTGAAACGCCTCTTCCCAAGTGGCAGGATTCCCCAATTACATGAAAACACAGGTGAAAGGGTAGGGTGAATTGCGCTTGACCCTTCATCAAACCACCCCGGTCATTTGCTATCCCGCGCTACACACTACCGCCGGCAAGCTCTTTTCTTTCACCTGCAATCGTGCCACTATCGTTGCGTGCCGATGACCGAAATCGAAGAACCAAATTGAGGTGTCAATGAGCTTGGCGTCTGAAAAACCCCACGTGACCCCCATGGAGCGATGGGTGGGCTGGGGCGTGTTGGTGGCCTTGACGGCGATCGCTCTGGGCATCTACACCGTTCAATATCGTTTCAATCCGGCGGTGACCGCCACGCAGCTGCCTTCGGAAGGCGCCGCCGCCACGGCGTCATTCCCCCTGGCGGATCTGGCGCCCGCCGAGATCAGCCCGTTCTCTCCGCCGGAGCGCTTCGATCCGGAAACGCTGTCCGACAAGATCAACGGCAAGGCGGAACTCTATTTCAGCGCCGGATTCCAGTCTTTGGAGGCGCAGCGGTTTGTGCTGGCCAGTGATCCGGCCCTCTGGTTTGAAATCTTCGTGTACGATATGGGCACTGCCCGCAACGCCTTTTCCGTCTTCAGCATGCAGCGCCGGGGCGATCTGGCGACCGGCGGCCCCACCCCCTTTGCCTACGCCACGCCCAATGGCCGGTTTTTTGCGCACGGTCGCTACTACGTGGAGCTGGTGGGTGCCGAAGCGTCGGATGCCCTGATGTCGGCTGCCGAGGCCATGGCAGCGGCTTTCGTTGACCGGACCTCTGCGGAGGCGGCCAATGTGACCGAGATGGCCCTGTTTCCAGCGGAGGCCCGGGTGGCGGGCAGCCGGTCCCTGGTGGCCACCGATGCCTTTGGCATCACCGGGTTCGACCAGGTCTTCACGTCGCAATACCGGCTTAATGGGGCCGACATCACCGCCTATGTGGCCCGGCGGGAATCGGCGGCGTCGGCGCGGTCCACGGCCGAGACCGTGCGGGATTTTTATCTGGAATACGGTGGCACCTCCCTGGACGGGCCGGAAGGCGTTGCCGTCATCGACATATTGGATACCATCGAGGTCGTCCTACACCAGGGCAGATACGTTCTCGGCGTGCACGAGGGCCCGGACAAGGAAACCGCCCTGGCCCTGGCCGAACGAATCCGGAAGCAATTGCAGGAGCTGGGTGATGACGCGCCTTGATCGCCGGCTTAATCGTCGCGAGTTTCTCCACCGGTCGGTAAAGGCCGGGTTGGTGTCCGCGTCGGCGCTGGGTGTGGGATGGTGGCGGCACGCTACCGATCCGCCGCCCTTGGAGCCATCCACCGCGGTCCTCAGCGGCATCCCCGATTTTTCGAAACCACCCGATGGCGGCCCGGCCATGGCCATTGCCAGGGGAAGGGATCGGGCCGATCTGGTGCACCGGACGTTGGGGGCCTTGGGCGGGATGAAGCGGTTCGTCCAGCCCGGCCACCGGGTGGTGATCAAGGTCAATGCGGCCTTTGCCTCACCGCCGGCAATTTCGGCCACCTCTCACCCGGAGCTGGTGGCAGCGCTGGTGACGGCGTGCCGCGACGCCGGGGCCGCCGATGTGGTCGTCACCGACTACCCCATCAACGATCCGGCCAGTTGTTTTCGGCTCACCGGGATCGGGCCGGCCGCCGACGCCGCCGGGGGCCGGGTGGTGTTGCCAACCGCCGATCGTTTTGCGGCGGTCACCCTTGCCGGCGCTCGGTTGATCCGGGACTGGCCGGTGCTGGTCGGACCGCTGGCCAATGCGGATTGTCTCATCGGTGTGGCGCCCCTCAAGGACCATCATCGCAGCGGCGCCTCCATGACGATTAAAAACTGGTATGGACTGCTGGGTGGTCGCCGGAATGTCTTTCATCAGGACATCCACACCATTATTGTCGAACTGGCGGCCCTGGTGCGCCCGACCCTGGTGATACTGGATGCCGTCACCGCCATGCTGCACAACGGTCCCACGGGCGGGTCCATATCGGATCTGGCCGATACCAACACGCTCGTGGCCGGCATCGATCCAGTGGCGGTGGACGCTGCCGGCGCGGAGATTCTGGGGCGGCGGCTGGATCAGCTCCCCCACCTTCGGCAGGCGGCGGATGCCGGCTTGGGCACGCTCGACTACCGAACCCTCAGCCCCGTGGATCTTTCATGAGACTCGTCATTGTCCGGCGAATCTGCCAGACTTTTTTTCTGCTCTTGCTGATCGGCAGTTGCCTGGTCACCACCGTGGGCGACCGCTGGTACGAACTGCGAGGGTGGCCGGTCAACTGGCTCCTGGAGTTGGATCCCCTGGTGGGGCTGGCCACCGTATTGACCACGGGCACGCTTTACAAGGGGTTGATCTGGGGAGCGGTGACGCTGGCGGCAACCGCCTTGGCGGGCCGTTTTTTCTGCGGATGGCTCTGTCCGCTGGGAACCCTTCAACAAATGGTCGGCGCATGGGCCGACAAGGGGCGCCGGCGGCGGGCGCGGGCCGCCGGACGGCAACCCCATCCCGGCCAGCGAATCAAGTACCTGCTGCTGGTCGGGCTGTTGACCATGGCGGCCGTCGAGCTTGCCCGGCCGTTGCTGGCCATGCTGGCGGTTGGCGGCTGGATCCCGCCCGCTGCGGCCATTTTGGCCGGTCTGGTTTTGATGCGATGGGGGAATCGGTCATGGGCCGTGTCGACCGGATGGACAGTGGTCGTTGCCGGCGCTATCGGACTGGCCTTGGGCGTGATGCTGCCGGGCCACCGCCTGTTGGCGGCCGGGCTGCAGACCGGGCTCCTGGATCCCATTCCCCTGGTCTACCGCTCCATCTCGCTGGTGGTCCTGCCCCTGCTGGCCCCGGGGGCCGACACCATTGTGGTTGCCGGCGGATTGCTGACCGGCGCCGTTTTCGTTCTGGTCCTGGCCCTCTCTTTCTACCGTCCCCGGTTTTACTGCCGCTATCTGTGTCCGTTGGGAGCCTTGCTGGGGATTGCCGCCAGATGGTCTCTATGGCGGATGGGGCGACGGGACGTCCGTGCTGATGCCTGCACCGGTTGCGGACGTTGCGATCTTCATTGCGAAGGGGCCTGCACGCCGGCCGATCGGATCCGGTGGGCGGAATGCGTGCTCTGTTACAACTGCAGGGACGACTGTCCGGAGCGGATTCTGGGGTATGCGACCTCACCGTCAACCAGCGGGGAGATCGCCGGCCCGGATCTGAGTCGAAGGCAGGTGTTTGCCGCGGCCGCTTCCGGAGCCATCCTCCTGCCATTGGCCCGGTTAGGGGACCCGCTGGGGGTGGGCTGGCGACCGGACCTGGTGCGGCCGCCCGGCGCATTGACCGAATCCGAATTCTTAAACCGCTGCATCAAATGCGGGCAGTGCATGCGCATCTGCCCCACCCACGTGATTCAACCGGCCATTTTGGAGGCGGGGGTGGAAGGTCTCTGGACGCCCCGCCTCGATTTTCGCCTGGGCACCAGCGGCTGCCAGCACAATTGTATCGCCTGCGGCCATGTCTGCCCCACGGCCGCCATCCGCCCCCTGGCCTTGGATGAGCGCATGGGGCAGGGCCGTTTTAGCGACACCGGTCCGGTCCGCATCGGAACCGCCTTCGTGGTTCGGGGCCGCTGTCTGCCCTGGGCCATGGGAATTCCCTGTATCGTCTGCCAGGAGAACTGCCCCGTCAGCCCCAAGGCCATCACCACCCGCACCGTGCTGGAGCCGGTGGCCGGGCTGGAGCGGTTGACGGTGACCCGGGTGCGGTCGCAGGCCATTCATCTAAATCTACCGCCGACCCGCCGACCATTGGCTGGCGGCGATTTTTTTCTGGTCGGACCCGCCGGTCCCCACAAGGCACTGCGGATCGCCGGCCACCAGGCAGACCAGATCGAGGTGGTGGGCGATCCGGCCTTGGCCGCGCTCCGGCAGGCGGCGTCGGCGGCGGTCCATGTCCGCTTGCAGCAACCCTACGTGGACCCCCACCGGTGCATCGGCTGCGGCGTCTGCCAACACGAGTGCCCGGTGCGCGGCCGGGCGGCAATACGTGTGACCTCCGAAAACGAAACCCGAAGCCGGGCCCATGCCTTGCTCGCCGGGGCCGGCGGTCTTCCACAAACAAAGGAGTAGCGTTATGACCACAGAGAAATCCGGCATCAAACGCCGCACGTTTCTGCAAGTTCTTGGAGCAGCCGGTGTCGGCAGCATGGTGGGTGCCGTCACCAGGCCAACGGTTGCCGATGCCGCCGACATGAAGGTGGGCACCCGACCCTTTGGCCGCACCGGCGTTCAGGTGCCGATTTTGTCATTGGGTACCATGTTCGATACCGGTGCCAACCAGCTGTTGCTCCGGCAGGCGGTGAAATGGGGGGTGGGGTATTGGGATACGGCCCAATACTACAACCGGTGGGGAAGTGAGCCGGGAATCGGCAAGTACCTGGCCAAATATCCGCAGGACCGGAAGCAGATTTTTCTGGTGTCCAAGTCCGGCCACCGGGATGCGCATGGCTTGACCGCGGAACTCAACGACTCCCTGGAGAACCTGCAAACGGATTATCTCGATCTCTTTTTTATCCATGCGGTCGATGATGCCGAAGCGGAATTGACGCCGGAGATCAAGGCCTGGGCCGATAAAATGAAATCCTCCGGAAAGATCCGCCTGTTTGGCTTCAGTACCCATTCCAATATGGCCGCGTGCCTGTCACACGCGGCAACCCTCGGTTGGGTCGATGGGATCATGACCACCTATAACTACAAAGTCATGACCACAGATAAGATGAAGCGCGCCATCGCTGCCTGCCATAATGCCGGCATCGGGCTGACCGCAATGAAAACACAGGCCTCCTCTTCCTGGGCCCGCTTGGGTTCGGAAGGTGCCGAGGGCCGGGCCTTGGCCAAGCGCTTTTTGGACAAGGGCATGACGAAGGAGCAGGCGCGATTACTGGCGGTCTGGACCGACGAACGGATCGCGGCCATCTGTTCCCAGATGAACACGATGACCATCCTCAAGGCCAATACCGAAGCCGCCGCGAATCAGGCGCGCCTGACCGCTTCGGATCGTCGCAGCTTTGACGCCGAGGCCCGGGCCACCGCCGCCAATTACTGCGCAGGCTGCACCGCCACCTGCCAGCCCCTGCTGGCCGCTGCCGTTCCGGTGGGCAAAATCATGCGATGCCTCATGTACGCCCGCAGTTACGGCGATCATTTTCGGGCGCAGGGTGAGTTTCGCGACATTCCGGCGTCGGTGCGCGCCCAATTGGCGACCTTGGATTATTCGACCGCCGAGCGTCAGTGCCCTCAGAAGATGCCCATCGGCCGGCTTATGGTCGAAGCGGTGGAAGAACTTTCCTGATCCGCATCCATTGAACCACGCCAAGGCATGCCGACCATCGACTTGAAAATGGCACGTCGCTTGGCCCTGGCACGGGCGGGGCTTCTGAAACCCGACTGGACCGGCTTTCCCAGGCGAGCGGCAGATAAAACCAAACGGGCCCGCAAAGCGGCCCTGAAGGTGATCGAGCGCTTCGGTTATCTCCAGTTGGACACCGTCTCCATTGCCGGCGCTCGCAGCCATGCGATTGTCCTCATGTCGCGCTTGGAGGGGTTTCAACCGGATCTGGCCGAGGAACTGCTGCAACCGGGGGAGCCGCTTTTTGAATACTGGGGCCACGAAGCCAGTTGGATTCCCATGGAATTCTATCCCCTGTTCGAATTTCGCCGCCACGCCTTCCATGAGCACCCCTGGTGGGGTGATATCATCGGCAAACACCCCCAGGTTGCAACCCAGCTACTGAAACGCATTCGCGATGAAGGGCCCTTGCGCTCCATGGAGATGGAGGGGCGCGGTAGCCGCGGATGGTGGGATTTAAAGATTGCCAAGAGGGTGGCCACCGCCCTTTGGTCCGACGGTCGGTTGGCCATACGGGAGCGGCGCAATTTTCAGCGGTACTATGACCTGCGGGAGCGGGTGATTCCCGCAAAATGGCGCGGCCCTGGGGTTGGGAAGCAAAAGGCCATCCAGGCACTTCTGCAGCTCGCTTTGCGGGGGCATGGGTGGGCCCAGACCGGTACCCTGGCCAAAACATTTCGGCTGCACATTCGCGCAGACGACGTTCAAGGGGCATTGCATCGCCTGAAGGACACCGGCCGCATTCTGCCCTGCGAATTGATGCTAACCAAGAAGCAGAAGCTGGCGGGGTGGATCCGCCCGAAAGACCTCGAACTGGCCGCACGTCTCCGGAGAGTTCGCCCCCATCGGGAAAGCGGGGTGCTGCTGTCGCCCTTCGACCCCCTTTTGTGGGATCGCAGCCGCGTGGAACGCCTCTTCGATTTTGACCAGATACTGGAGATATTCAAACCCGCCGCCAAGCGACGCTACGGATACTATTGTTTGCCGGTGCTGGCCGGAGAGCGGCTGATCGCGCGGCTGGACCTCAAGGCGGATCGTCGTAGGGGGCGATTGGCGGTGTTATCCCTGCGCTATGAAAGTAAGGGCAGCAAGCGCCCCTCCGCGATCGATCGCAAGGCCGTAGACAGCGGGCTCCAGCGCTTCAGCGACGCGCTAGGCTTGAAACCCACTGGCGCAAACGTGTCGTGAATCTCCCGATCGCGGGTGCGATCAGGTAAAGTGGCTGGCAGCTCTACAGACGACAATTGCAGCGGATTGTATTGGCGGTATTTATGCACATGGCTAAGCTCGGCGGTGCGGCGTCGCCGCCACCGGTTGCAGCACCTTAAGAGAGGGAGACAAATACGACCATGGCAGAAGCAATTCGATACAGCATCGAGCCTCGTAAAATCCAATTCGACGGCTTTCAAGTTGCCCGCCTCCTCCCAAGGATTGGCATAAAAGGTGTTGGGCCTTGGCTTTTTTTCGATCACATGGGTCCCCATCAATTTGAGGCTGGCCAGGGCCTCGATGTTCCTCCCCACCCCCACATCAATCTTGCCACGGTGACCTACCTCTTTGAGGGGGAGATTCTTCATAAAGATAGCATCGGCAATGTCCAGAGCATAACTCCCGGGGCCATCAACCTGATGGTTGCCGGCGCGGGCATCGCCCACTCCGAACGCGGACCAGATGCACTGCGCCAATCACGTCATAGCGTTCATGGGCTGCAGCTTTGGCACGCGCTTCCGGAAGAACATGAAGAAATCGCGGCCAGCTTTCATCACTATCCCGTCGATGACTTGCCAAGGACGACCCTGAACGGTGTCAAAATACGGCTACTGATAGGAGAAGCATTCGGGTTGACATCACCCGTACGGACTTTTTCCCAGACGCTCTATGCTGAATATCACCTTCGCGCCGGTCAATCGGCTGCCGTCCCGGAAGATGTGGAAGAACTTGCGGTTTATGCCATCGATTCGGAACTGAACGTCGATAATGAGATCTTGGCACCGCGCCGTCTCGCACTGCTGACAGAGGGAACGCATCACATTTATGCCGAGAGCAGTACCAGAGCCGTGTTTATCGGCGGACAGTCTTTGGGAAAGCGATATATGTGGTGGAACTTTGTTTCCTCGAGAAAAGATCGTATCGGAAAAGCCATCGACGACTGGAAACAGGGACACTTCGGCGCCGTATATGACGATGACGGAACACCTGCGCCCCTGCCCGATTCCGATTCATACGCCTTGATGTCTGACTAACTCCTGCAAGCGTCTGTGCAGCAATTCAGAGCAATTCAGGCAATTCAGCACAATTCAGGCAATTCAGGGGACACCTTACTTAATTATTGACAACACTAATAATGTTTGATTTTTTTCTTAGATGGCACGAATAGCAAGAGTCGTCGCACCGGGGATCCCGCACCATGTGACCCAGCGAGGCAATCGAAGACAGCAAACCTTTTTTTCCGACGAGGACTACCAAGCTTACTTGAAGCTCATGTCCGATTGGTGCGCTAAGTATAGGGTAAGCATCTGGGCCTATTGTCTAATGCCCAACCATGTCCATCTAATTGCAGTACCCGAAACAAAGGAAAGTTTGAATCTCGCGATTGGGGAGGCTCACAGACGTTACACGCGGCGCATCAATTTTCGAGAGGGATGGCGCGGGCATTTGTGGCAGGGAAGATTTTCATCTTTTATCCTGGATGAAAACCATCTGCTGGCTTGTGTCCGTTATGTAGAATTAAATCCGGTAAGGGCTGGCCTCGTAAGTAAAGCGGAAGCATGGCGCTGGAGTAGTGCCAAAGCGCATATTAAAGGTAGAGATGACCTGCTTGTCCAGACAAAACCATTGCTATCGATGATAACATCATCATGGAGAAAATTACTATCCGCCGATGCACGAGAATCGGAAATGGTACTTTTTAGAAAGCACGAACGGACCGGAAGGCCAATAGGTGATGATGCCTTTATTGAAAGGCTGGAGCTGCTGCTGGATCGAAGGCTAAAGCCGAAAAAGCCGGGCCCCAAACCGAAAGATAAGTAAGGTGTCCCCAAGATTCTCAGCACTTCTATTGTTGATCCTCATTTGGGGATCCGGTTGTGCGCCGTTCTCCAGCAAGATGGCGCCGGTGGTCCAGATGGGCCATCATGCCGCCCTTACCTGTGCCGCCTTTTCAACGGATGGTCAATATCTTCTGTCAGGCGGAGATGATGGCAGCATCAAGCTTTGGGAAGTCGCCACCGGGCGGGAGATTCGGACACTGGACACGGGGGCGATAATCAGTGATGTGGCCTTTTCACCAGATAATAAGACCGCTCTGGCCGGCAGCGGCGATGGGTCCCTGGTCCTTTGGGAGGTTACCACGGGGCGCCTGCGCCATTATCCCAAGGTTCATCAGACCGCCGTCAAGCGAGTGGCCTTCAGCCCGCATGGCTTCTTCACGGTTTCTGGAGATGGGAACCTGAAGGTCGTGGTGATGGACGTGGCCACCGGCAAAAGGGTGCGATCCTTTAACGGGACCAAAGCGTATTTGTTCAATTACGCACCGAGTGCCGTCGCGTTTTCGAACGACTGCCGGTTGGCGCTATTGGGCAGCAACAACAATCAGCTATGGAATGCCGAAACCGGGCGAAAAATATACACCCTCGGGACCTACACACCGATGATGAGGTGGGGCAATCCCATCGTTGATGTGGCATTTTCGCCGGACGGACGCTTTTTCGTCTCTGCTGGTAGAGTGATGGATCTGATTGAAACTGCATCCGGCCGAACGGTTCGATCCTTCTCGGATATACCAAGCGGACTCCGGTCCGTGGCCTTCTCTCCTGACGGGCGACATCTGGCGGCGGCCACGAATCAGGGCTTGGCCCTGTGGGCGGTGACATCCGGGCGGCGGCTGGGAACCTATGCCCACCAAACCGGAAAGATTCATCGCGCCGTTTGGTCTCCCGACAACCGATTTATTCTCACTGCGAACTTGGACGGCAATCTCTACCTTTTGGACAGCGCAACGAAACGGAAAGTTCGAGATTTCAAAGGTAGATCGGAAAAGGTGATGGCCACGGCCGGTTCAACAGACGGGCGGTTCATCCTCACCGGCACCCAGACGGGGGCCCTGGTCCTATGGGATCTTCAAAAAGGCATCGGTGCAAGGCGTTTCAAGAGCCACATGGAAGAAGTGCTCTGTCTTGCAATTACGCCGGATGGCCGCTACGCCCTCTCCGGCGGAGCGGACCATTTGATCAAATACTGGGACATCCACGAGGGCAAGGTGATGCGAACCTTTGCCGGGCATACCGCTGAGGTGACCTCCCTGTCCGTATCACCGGATGGGCGAACGGCCATATCTGGGAGTCGCGACCATACCAACATCCTATGGGATCTCCAAACGGGTCGGTCGGTGAGGCAGTTTAAGGGCCATACCCACTGGGTCAACGCCGTTTCCCTTTCCCCCGATGGCCGCACCATCTTATCCGCTGGCAGCGATAGTACTTGGCGGCTCTGGGACCTGACGACCGGCCGGGAGATCCGCTCCAATACCGATAGCGCGGGGTGGATTCACAGCACCGCATTTTCCCCTGAAGGGCGTTTCATTTATACGGGAAGCTGGAAAACCGTCACGATGTGGGACACCTCTTCGGGTGAAAAAGTAGCTAGCTTTAACAACCACCTGGGAAACGTCACCAGCATCGCCGTCTCGCCCGACGGACGCTTGGTCCTTTCGGGCGATGATAAGGGGGGCTTGCGGAGCTGGGAGTCCGGCACCCGCAAAGCGCGCACAGGCTTTGACGGTCATTTGGGCGCTGTTCAAGCAGTCGCTTTTTCCCCAGATGCTCGGATGGCCCATTCCGCGGGAGAGGACGGGACCACCCGAATTTGGAGCGTCGCTACTGGAGAAGAGATCGCGCGAATGGTTTCCTCCAAGGATGGGGAGTGGCTCATTGTGACGCCGGATGGATACTACACGACCAGCCCCGAAGGCGGAGGACTCTTGCACTGGGTAGCAGAGAGGGGGTTGGAGACATTTACCTATGAGCAGTTTCAGTCAAAGTTCAACCGCCCCCTTGTCATAAAAGAACGGCTTGCAGGAGAGTCCGGCGCCGGCAGGCCTGTACCGGAGGCCACGCTCCCCCCCACCGTCGTCCTCCCAAACCACCAGACGGTCGCCAAGGTCGCCGATACGGTATTTCCGCTGACGGTTTCGGCTGTCTCCCATCAGCGTTTGACCGCCATTCGGATATTTGCCAATGGCAAGCCGGCGAAGGAGATTCTTCTCAGCGCCAAGAAGGCCAGGCAGTCATTGCAGGTTCCGCTGTTTTCCGGGTTCAATCGCATTACCGCAGTGGCGTGGGATGAAAATGGATTTTCAAGTAATTCGAAATATATGGATGTTATCTGCGACCGGCCGAGTTTGCCCAAGACGAATCTATATGTGTTGAGCGTGGGGATAAGCGATTACCCGCATCTGGCTCCGGAATGGGCGCTCAAGTTCGCCCATACGGATGCGCGGAGCGTGGCGGAAGTGCTGAAGGGTCAGAAAGAATTGGTATTTGACCGGGTGGAAACCAACCTCGCCGTGAACCAGAACGCGACAGTGGGCGGGATTACCAGTGCTTTAAATTCCCTCAGCAGTATCGGCGAGAATGACATCGCGCTCATATTCATGGCCGGCCATGGTGTTAGGGATGAGAATGGAACCTTCTATTTTCTGACATCCGATGCAACGTCGGGCGACCCGGGATCTGGTGGCATCAATTGGGATCTCATTGGAGAGTATCTGTCCAGAATCAAGGGGCGCGTGATCTTGCTCTTGGATGCCTGTCATTCCGGCAGCATTGTTCAGGAGACCATTGTGCCCAATGATGAACTGGCGGGCGCCTTTTTTGCCGGAAAACGAAATGGTGTTATGGTATTCTCCGCATCAAAAGGCCGCCAATACTCATTTGAAAGCCCTGATATTGAAGGTGGATTCGGCATATTCACCTATGCGCTGACCCAAGCGCTCACCAAGCGGTCCGATGAAGTGGATACGGACGATAACGGTTACGTTGAATTTATGGAACTGGTCGACTATGTTCGTCAGTATGTAGACGACGAAACCCAAGGCGCCCAGACGCCGTGGCTGTCCAGGAAGGAATTGTTCGGGGACTTGCCCATCGCGGTTGTCCAAAAAGAAGGGGTGGACCGCTTGGTGGGGGCAGCTTTGCCAAACTGAAAGACGCTTCATACATAATGGAGGGGGAACAGCCATGCGGACCTCAATTGGGATTGGACTGAGAAACCCAGGGCGCCCGAAGGAAAAGATGAGAAGCTATTTAGCGACCACGTTGATCTTTATCCTGTGGGTGGGCACAAGTGCTGCGACAGCGGAGGAGCTGACCTTTCCCCAGACCACCGCTGAAATTTATGACGCCTTGCAGTTTAAACCAGGACCCGTTGCGGTCGACGATATGACATATGAAATTGAGAAGAACAATGTCTATCGCATCATCAATGGAAAGCGGTTTAGGCTGCGAGGATTAAAGATAATAGAAACCAAAGGATTGGCACCGCGGGCTGGGGCGATGATCCATTTTGACACCGACTCGGCTACTATAAAGCCGGTGTCCACCGTCCTGCTGGACAAATTTGGGAAGGTTCTGGCCAACGACATCAAGGAGGCCACCATTGTCATCGCCGGGCATGCCGACAGCCGCGGCACTCACACGTATAATCAGTCGCTATCGGAAAAACGGGCGCGCGCCGTATCCGCCTATTTAATTTCCAATTTTCAAATCGCCCCAGAACGGATTTTAAGCAAAGGCTATGGCGAGACAAGACCCTTGGCGAACAATGACACCGATGAGGGTAAATCTAAGAACCGGCGCGTTGAATTTATCCGGATTCATTAACCGTGTACCGCGAGATACGATCTTGATGCCAAGTTCATTCGGGTGACACCATCCACAGCGTATGTCCCTGCCGTCATAGCGCATGTGGGCGAATTTGAGAGGATACTATTATTTGCCAATTGATATGTTCTTGATCGCGTCCGGGGGTGGAGAGGATGGGGTGCTAGCGCTTACGCCCTGTCACCCCGTTTGATAGTGACATTTCACTTCTCAGGGTTCCTCACCACTGGCTTCGAGCCTTTGCTTTTCTTTGCACCTATGCCGAGGCACCCGCAGCCACAATTGCCTTTCTTCTTCTCGGTAGCTTGGGCTTGTTTTTTCTTCGCCATTTTTTCGCCCCCTTTCCTTTAGATTAGGTTAGTTCGGGATGTGAACACCACCAGTGGCCTCACCTCCCCCTGCACCACTCTCTTATTCAGCAATAAACAAAGCGGGCAGTTCTGTCTCACCGATTGGACGGATTGTTTCCCGAAGAAAGGTTTCCATCCGAGCAATTTCCACAGCACAGGTTGCGATGACCTTTATTTGGGATTCGGTCTGCAAGCCGCCTTATTGCAGCCTGATGACAGGCGTTGTTGTCTTTTTCGCCATGGCAGCAATCTTATCGGGAGCAGATTTGATTAATTTATTAAGCAAACACTGAAATACTTACCAAAAAAAGAGAGGTTACTTCTTTTCGGCAAGTTCCTCCATGCGGCAGCGTACCTCCTGGAGTTGCTGTTGCAATTCTTTTTCCCAGCTTTTGAGAAGCGCTAGTTTATCTTCGGCAGCCGCCAACTCGCCCTCCCGAATCTTGCCCGTTTCTTTGCAGCCACATGAGCACACTTTTGACAATAGCGTCTGGCATTGTTCCAGGGCCTCCTCGTTCACTGTGTAGGGTATCCAATACCCTTTGCGCTCATTGCGAACCAGGCCTGCATGCCGGAGGATCTTTAGGTGCTGGGAGACAGCCGAAGGCGTGATTTCGAGAGCTTCCGACAGTTCGTTCACCCCCAGTGGTCCCTTCGATTTTAACAGCTCAATGATCCTGATGCGGTTTTCAACGCCAAGAACCTTGAACATTTCGGCTTGGTCAAGCATCGTCCGCACCCTTTAATTAAGTATACACTGAAATGCTAAAACAAACCATTGCGGCTGTCAACACCTTTTTTTCGATCAAGACCTTGGGTTTCTGTGATTGGAATCTGGGAATCTGGTGACACCTTACTTAATTTTTGACAATATTTATTTTGATGGATTGGCATTTTAGATGGCACGAATAGCAAGAGGCATAGCACCTGGGTCCCGGCACCATTTACCCCAGCGGGGCAATGGGAGGCAGCAGATATTCCTTACCGATGAGGACTACCAAGCTTACTGGGAGTTCCCTCCCCGGAATTCCCGCCGCATTTCACGCGGCAGCTTGATGCCCACGTCTCGAATGGATTATCGGTATCACTATTTTACGTTTATCTTTCGCAGGTCCGGGTACATGGTGAAAAAACGGCTTTCGGCCTCCACGCTGCCGATCAGGATAAGTTCGTTCTTTTCGCTGAAGCGGTAGGAGGGATCCGGATTGACGCACACGACCCCAGGATCGCAGACGGCAACCACGTTGCAGCCGGTCCGTGAACGGATTCGGCTTTCGGCCAATGATTTGTTCTCAATCGATGGGGGGACCACAACACGGAACACATTCAAATCCTCTGCGAGCATCAATAATTCGCCAGGTTTAAGCAGGTTAAATAAGGTGCTGGCTGCCATGGAGGCATATGACATGACGAGGTCGGCACCGGCAGTGTGTAATTTGGATATATTTCTATCGAGATTCGCGCGGCTGATGATCTGTGCATCGGGGGCAAGCCGGCGACAGTAAATTGTCAGGTAAATGTTGGTTGGATCGTCATGGGTGGTAACGAGTATCGATTGGGTCGTTTTGATCCCAGCTTTCTTTAGCGTGTTGATGTCCGCCGCGCTACCGTAGATAAAATGCTCATCTATGATTCGGCTTCTTTTTTTCTCGATAATTCGGTATTCAATATTACGCTCTTTCAAGGCGGCCCCGGCCGCTTTGCCGACCCGGCCGCCGCCCAAAATCAGCGCCGGGGCCCTGTGCTTTTTATCCCTTCCGAATTTAGTGTCAAATGCACTGAATTGATCAGAAGATCCGGCCAACAACAGTACTGTCGTGGGATTTATAATCGTTTCGGGAGTAGGGATGTTGAATTGACCACGTTCCCATACACCCACCACATTGATCCCCAGGGTCTCGCGCACCTGACTTTCCCGAAGTGTTTTACCGACAAGGGGGGTTCGCATGGCCGGGGCTTCTGCGATTAGAAGCGATTCAATTTTACCGATGACGTTGGTTCTGGTAGTGGTGCCAAGGACCCGGCGTGCCAATGATTGGCCCAGCATTTTCATAAACTGAAATACGTGCGTGCTTCCGGCCAATTCGAGAATGTCAACGGAGTCATCAAGGTCGGCATTGGCCACAATCGGTACCGTTTGAGAAATTTCGCGAACGGTATAGGCAATGTTGGTGTTCATCATGTCGTCAGCACCAGCGACGACCAAAGCGGCATTCTCAGTCCGCAATTTTCTATAAACGCCTGGATCATCCAAGTCCCCCACAGCCGTCTTGAAACCAAGATCCTGAAGCTCCAATGCTTTGTTCACATCTTCGACCAGGATGACATAATCGTGCTGATACTGGCCTAATCTTTCCACCAGGTGGGTAGCAACTGAATCATAGCTGGTTAGAATGACATGGTTTTTCGTGCCCGCTGGCAGTTCCCGTGGGGCTTTGGCCCTGGCTTGTGCTTCCAGCCATGGCAGATAAAGAAATTGGATGAAGGTGAAGGGAAGCATCGTGAGGAGAAACACTATCCCCGACATTAGGACGATAATTGAGAACATCTTACCCAGATCGGTGGCAAAGGTGATATCGCCGAAACCGAGCGTGGACATCACTGTCAGCGTCCAGTAGAACCCGGTAATCCAGCTAAACTGCCTGTTTTCAAATACCATAATAAAATGGAACAGGACGCTGTAGATCGTGATCAAAATGATCAATGCGATGAAAAACTTAATGAGAATCCAGGTGTTGCGCTCCTGTTTTTTTGACAATAAATGCACGAACTCGCCGATGAGAAGTTTCATGGGTAACCTAATTGTCAGATGATGAGACCATTAATTGAGAGTAACAGGGTAACACTCCCGGGTATAATACTCAAATATATCGAAAGAAGTGGCATGCGAAATCGGAATTCTAAAAGATAAGTAAGGTGTCCCCAGAATTCCGGGGCTAGTCCTGGTAGTTCTGGTGACACCTCACTTAACTACTGACAATATCATCAGTGGGATGCCTTACTAGGAGGGTTGGAACTGCTGCTTGATCGAAAATTGAAGCCTAAAAAGTCGGACCCAAAACTGAAAGATAAGTAAGGTGTCCCCAGAATACCCAGAATACCAGAATATAAAGTGTCCCCAGAATACACACGTGATGACAGGTCGACCGAATGATCCGGGTGGTATTCGAGCATCTTCTTCGATGTGTGCGCATCCGTCCACAAGTCCGCTGCAGTGTAGAACCGAAAAGGTGCTGGACGGGCGTTGATATCTTCTAAACTGTCAAACATATCGAACTCTTTATGTGATATGAAACCGAAAACGAGATCGTCATCTGCAATCAGACTGTATTGCTCTGCTTGAAGCATGTCTGCTGAATTGCTCGTGATGTGCTCCGATTGCCTCCATCTGGGTCTTGTACCCGCAGAGCTCATGGGCCAGGTTTAGGGCTTGTTGCTCATAGTCTTGTAAGCGTTTCTCCTGGCCTTCCAAAGCACCTTCCTGTATCCATAAACTTGGGCACTGCAGCCAGTGACAGTCATGAACACCGGTGTCACGCATGATGATTTTGCACTTCTCGAAAAGAGCGCTGTACACGCCAGCGGGTGCAGCTTGTGTCTGGATGAGGACGAACTGCTTGTCAGGGGCAAGGCGTCCGTACACAGGATTGTCAAAGTCCTGGTAGAATTCAGGCTTCACATTGCTAAACAGCATCCGGTCGGTGAATAGCTTGAGGACACCGCTCATGTCGTCTACGTATACAGGCGTCGCCCAAACGATTATATCCGCCCAGTAGTGGTCTGCCAGTGCCGGCGCAAAATCATCCTCAACGACGCAGTGTCCTAATACCCAGCACTTCGTGCAGGACTGGCATCCTCGAATATTCCGCATGTCATTGAGGTCGTAGGTGCGTACGTTTGCGCCACTTGCCGCAGCCGTTTTACCAAATACGTTGGCGATGGTAGAGGTGGTGCCCGTTTTCCTCGGACTTCCATTGATGATCAGTACGTTCATTTTGTTTCTCCTTTCTAAATTGCTTCCCAGCAAGTAATAAGATTCCATTGTCACCTATCATTCCAGAAGATATGATCGGTGATACCCCTGCATCCGTGTTTCAACTTGTCATGCCCCGGTTTTCATCTCTTACCCCTACTACCAGTTTGAAGAGGAGCGTTAAAATGATAGCCCCGATGCCATAGATCCCCATAGAAACGAGTAGCTCAAATGCCGTCGGAATGTAATCCACAGCCTGGTGCAGTGGCGTCGGGACGAAACCGCCGGCAACCAGCCCCATCCCTTTGTCGATCCAGGTCCCAATGAAAAGGGCGATGCAGGCTACGATGAGGATGCTGTTGTTGCGGCGGGTTTTGGGATTTAGTAGCAGAATCGCCGCCAGGCCCATCAGGGTCAGGGCCGTCCACATCCATGGCACCAGAAAATCGTGGCCGTCTATCCCGGAATAGAGATATTCAAAATGCGCCATGTGTTCCGGTACGCCGCTGTAAAAGACCACGAATACTTCGCAAAGCAGGAAAAACAGGTTGGCCAGTAGGCCATAGGTAGCAATCCTGGCCAGGGCCTGAATCGGTTCCTGGCCCATATCAAAGGTGCTGACTCTGCGAATAAGGAAACACAAAAGGATCAGGAAGGCTGGGCCGGACGAGAAGGCGGAGGCCAGAAACCGCGGAGCCATCACGGCCGTCAACCAGAACCCCCGGCCGGCGAACCCGCAGTACAGAAATGCGGTGACGGTATGAATGGCAAAGGCCCATGGAATTGAAAGATAGATGAGCGGCTTTACCCAGTATGGCACCTTGGTGCCGTTGCGTTCTGCTTCCAGGACATTCCACCCCACCAGAATATTGAGAAAGAGATAGCCGTTCAGCACCAGCGCATCCCAGAAAACGACGGACCGGGGAGAAGGATATAAAAATACATTCAAAGCCCGCATCGGTTGCCCGATATCCACAAACAGGAACAGGCCGCACATGCAGATGGCGGCTACGGCGGTGAATTCTCCAAGAATAGTAATTTTTCCAAATGCCTTATAGTCGTGCAGGTAATAGGGCAGGATCACCATGACCGCCGAGGCGGCCACGCCCACCAGGAACGTCAGCTGAGCGATATAGAATCCCCAGGAGACATCCCGGCTCAATCCGGTGACCGCCAGGCCAACACCGAATTGCACCATATAAGCGGCAAACCCAGCAGCAATGACGAACAGCAGAAAGCCCAACCACATCCAGTAATAGCGGTTTCCCGTGACGACCAGTTCAAGCATTGACCCCCCTTTCCTGAAAACACCTGGTTCGACCGGCTTTCACAGCGACGGCGTAAAGTTCAACGCCACGGTTGGTATGTTTCCCCAACAACTCCGGAGCGTTCGCCCAACCGGAGGCCCTCAAAAACGGGACTAGCTGGTCAGGTCTTATACTCCAACGCCAAGGCTCTCCAATCTTCGTGAGAAGCCACAAGATCAGTTCTTTACGTGGACCGGCATCTGGCCGACCGTCTTGATGGGTGGGGATGTATGTAAAGGCGAATCTGCTGTCTTCTGCGATTAGGGCACATTGAATGAACAACTCACGCACCGCTTGGGTCGACAGGTATTGCAGCAGTCCCTCGGCGATAATTAATGTTGAAGCGGATTCATCCCAGTTTTGATCGTCGCGCAGAACATCGGTCAGCCTATGCAGGCGCAATTCCTTCGCAATTAGGTGAAGATTCGGGCGCGGTCCCATCTTTTCTATTCCTTTTGCTTTGAGAAGGGCAGTCGCCGGATGGTCGATTTCAAAAAAGGTCACATTGGGGAATTCATACGAAAGACGCCACCCCATTGTGTCGTAGCCGGCACCCAACGTTAGGACTTGGACAACGCCTGCAGTTAAGCTCTCCCGCACCTGGCGATCAAAAAATGCCTTCCGATGGGCAAATGCTTCAAACTGGCCAGGCATCATCCAGTCGAAGGCCTCACATACCCAGACCATCTGGGGGGACCGGTACAAGTTCACAGTCGTCGTACCGGCTGCTCCAGAGGTGACGAGCAGTTTTTCGGTTGCATCGATAATTCCAGGAGGAATGACGCCACTCATCTCAGGTTTTTCCCCCAACGTGAGGATGTTGAGCGCAACCTTTCTGGCGGTTTTGCTTGGGTGCCCGTTATTCATGACATTTTCCTTCAGGCAATAATTCCATAGAGCTTTTTATTGGAGGATCTCGAAAATGGCATCAAATCCCCAATCCTTTGTATTGCTCCTATACATTTTTTCAAGGTGATCCTGCCAAAGACCTATCGCTCGACTTCATTCCATATCGTGTGATGGACCAGACCGACCGACTTAAGCTCTGTGACTATACGCAGCCCCAGAGAACTTCCGCCGGTGTGAGTCTTTTTCCCTCTGTGAAATAAAACAATACAGATATCAGTCTCAAGGTTTTCACGGTGGAATACCCGAATATCATCTCTGCCGGCACCTCTTGCCACATCCGTCATCAGCCCCTTTAGGGTTTTGGTCAGTATCCTAATCTCACTACCAGCCGAACGTACCATGATTACTTCTATCCATTTCATGAAGTTCTTCCCTCAATTACCCCTGACGGTTTGAAAGCTATGACGCTGTTACACTTAGAGAAAAATGAACCAAGCCGGTGAAGTGACTTGTTACCCGGGATGACGCGGGAGCGTCCGAGTTTTGCGAGTCGGGCAGCCCTGACTTGAGCCATGACTTCCGCATGCCGCTGTAGGATGTGAGTTCATAGGAGGTAATCGTTCATTCCATTGTGCCCTTTCGACGAGTGTATTCATTTACCAGCGGTGTTTTTTCAGTTGTCCTCTTTAAACAGCAAAGGGCGAGCCAAAACTAATTATGCAATAATTACAAGTATATGAAGTTTTTTACTGATAATGTGTTGTTATATTTAAAAAGAATTGTTGTGCTATTGAACAAAGTTGGATTAAAATTGTTAATTATCACAAAAGGAATAACTCTCGCGAAATGCTGAAGGCCCCCAATGGTCAACCCAAACGAATTCTTTCGAGAAATCACCCTGAAGTTATGCGGCCATCTTGAGATCGAAGAGGGGCTGCACGCCTGTATCAAATATCTTTCTGCGCACTTACCCGTCGATTACATCTATCTGGAAAAATACGAAGAAGATCTTGGCGCCATGCGATACATCGCCCGTGCGAATTCTGAAAAAGGTGAACGGATGAGCGTCCTGGTGCCAATGTCAACACAGGCCAAGGCCCAGGCAGCAGAGGATCTCGAGGATATCAATGACATCTCAAAATCTGTTTTCATCATCAATAACTCTGAAGAACATCCTATGGCGAGGGATCTGTTAAAAGCGTTAGATCATCCCCCCTCCTCTATTCTGGGCATTATGCTGACTATTGGTGGAGAGTTCGCGGGTGCTGTTATTTTGGCCGCAGAAGGCGTCGGCCGTTTCAATGATCAGCATGCAAAACTCTTTGGTGCTTTGAAGGAACCGTTTTTTGTGGCCATGTCCAACGCCCTCAAGCATCGCGAAGTGCTGAAGCTCAAGGATATGCTGGCGGATGACAATCGGTATCTGCATAGTGAACTACACAGGATGACGGGTGATGAGATCGTGGGGTCGAACTTTGGCCTCAAGCGGGTGATGAACCGGGTGCAGCAAGTTGCCTCCTTGGACAGTCCAGTTCTGATTCTGGGGGAAACAGGCACCGGGAAAGATATGATCGCCCATGCCATCCACAATTCATCTACCCGCAGCAGCGGGCCTTTCGTGAGCATCAATTGCGGCGCCATACCGGATTCACTGATAGACAGCGAACTGTTCGGACATGAAAAAGGTGCCTTCACAGGGGCGTTGTCCCAAAAAAGGGGCCGTTTCGAACGTGCCAACAAGGGGACCATATTCCTCGATGAAATCGGTGAACTGCCGGCTGCCGCCCAAGTGAGGCTTTTGAGGGTTCTTCAGAGCCGTGAAATAGAACGGGTGGGTGGGGTGGAAACAATTTCGTTGGATATACGCGTTATTGCGGCCACCAATCGAAACCTGGAAGAGATGGTTAAAAACAGGAAATTTCGCGAGGATTTGTGGTTTCGACTGAATGTATTCCCCATATTGGTCCCGTCGCTACGCCATCGCAAAAGCGATATTCCTTCCCTCGTCCAGCATTTCATCGATCGCAAAGCAAAAGAACTCAAGATCGCTGTCGCACCGACATTGGGGAGCGGTGCCATCGACTCCTTGATTGCCTACGACTGGCCGGGTAACGTGCGGGAGCTTGAAAATGTCATTGAGCGCGCCATGATAATCCACAGGGACAACCCGCTCCGCTTCGATGATTTGGGGCTTTCCCCGGTTGCGCCGGTGGACACTGCAGCCCTCGACGCCAAGGACGAAATGATGACGCTCGACGCAATGGTCAAAGGGCATATCCAACGAGTACTTACGTTGACCGAGGGTAAGATCCACGGGCCCGGCGGTGCGGGTGAGATTCTCGGGGTGAATCCCGATACACTACGATCTAAAATGAGAAAACTGGGTATCCCATTTCGGAAGAAAAAGAAGAAAGTCTGAAGGTAAAAGATTAAAGCAGGTACGGTGGGAATAGCATCAAATTATCCCTTAATCGTCCACCACCTGGAGAACACTGCCCACGCATCATTGCGCCACTACCTCAACTGCTGATTTCACCGATCTGGCCGAGATGTCGGGATGTGGATTCCTACCGATAAAAATGTGGTGTTGGCTCTAAAAATATTTGATTCGTCCGGTTAAAAATGCAATTGGGGTATTATACCACTTCAGTGGGCCAGATTCATATATTGGCTCAGGACGTTCGCAGCGCGCTCTCTCCCACCTTCAAGCGTTGATTAAGCACCTAACGATCACAGTTTTACCGAATCCTGATACGCCAGCCTAAAGGGGGTCATATGGACCTGAACATTGCTTTTTGGAACCTCGGGAACCTGTTTGACACGATCGATAGTCCCATTTCGCAGGATTTTGAGTTCACACCCGATAAAGGATGGACTGCAGAAACCCAAACCGCAAAAATTGGCAATCTCGCTGCCGTAATCAATCAGATGTTCGACGGCAACGGACCCGACCTTCTTGGGATCTGTGAAGTCGAGAACGAAGCAGTACTTAAAAAGCTTGTAGAGGCTGTGACCGTTAGAAATGATCTTGCAATTTTACAATTCGAAGATGGGCCGGATATCCGTGGTATTGATTGTGCGTTAGTGTACAGCGACCAGAAGTTTGAACCGATCCGATTCACCGACCCAGAGCCACCAGCGCCAAAAGGGCACCTCATCCACAACCGCTACCCCACCCGCGACATTTTCGAAGCACCGCTCAAGGTACTTGATAACGATGCAGAACTCATCGTTTACATAAACCACTGGCCCTCACGCAGCCGCGGTCGCTACAAAACAGAATCCCTTCGGATAGCAGCGGCCTATCACTTGGGACGCCTCATCGATCAAAGGCTCAAGATGACCCGCCAGGAGTTACTAGCATTGCCGGACACGGCTGCATCCATGAACCTGCTGCAAGCACGGTGGAACCGGAACATCCTCGCCATGGGCGACTTTAACGATGAGCCCTTTAACCGCAGCGTAATGGAGGAATTGCGTGCGTCAAGCGGGTTGGACAAACTCGAAGAGCCTGTAGAAAGGTCTGGGACATACGAACACATCCCAGATGTAGTGCCCTACGCCAAACTCCAAGCGTCGCTCTTTAATTGCATGTGGCCGACTGTCGCAACGCCGGACAGAGGCTCCTACTTCTACGGCAGCAGCATTCCCACCATGAACATGTTGGATCAGTTTTTGGTCACCCGCGGACTGTATTACGGATTATCCGGTCTGAAAATGATCAGAGACACTGCTTATGTACCCGCTGTACACCCCGATGAGCCGCCCATTGAAATGGAAGAAGACACCATCTGGACAGATGTTTTTGATTCTGACCTCATGATTACATCAAAAGACAAGCGACGGCCCAAAAAGTTCAAATTCGAAATGAAAGACGGTCACGCAAGGCACAACAATGGTTACAGTGATCACTTTCCCATCGTTACAGCCATGGAGGTGCTGTGACCGGTATATCGTCGTTCCTCTTCAAGGTACGGAAGCGATAAATATATAAGGTTCGGTAGTAAAGAGCTGTTCGTGTTCAGCACGCTAAACCATAAAAGCCATGTTAGAACTCGGATAGGACGCAAAAGTCGTCGCCTAATAGGAGGCATGAAATGGAAGCATCCGGTGGTAAGAAGTTATTTTTTGGAATGTATCTATGCAGTATAATAGCCATTATTGCCTATTGTCTTGTATCGATATGGGATGTTCCTTCTGGGGCATCGGAGAATGTTTGGGAAACGTCTTACCCGTTTATTAGACCAGAACTGATTATTCACCATGAAGTACGATTAATCCTGCTGGTTCTATTGGCAGGTGCAATGGGGAGCTGTATCCATGTAGCAACTTCATTTGCAACATACGTTGGCAACAAGAGTTTGGTAGATAGTTGGTACTGGTGGTACCTATTAAGACCCTTCATTGGAATGGCGCTTGCCCTGGTGTTTTATTTTGCGATCAGAGGAGGCCTTCTTCTCGTAACCGGGGCCAACGACGATTCTTCACTGAATCCTTTCGGAATAGCCGCTTTATCTGGGCTTGTCGGCATGTTCTCAAAACAGGCGACGGATAAGCTCAGCGATGTTTTTTCGACCCTTTTCAAGACAGATCAAGGTGATGAAGAACGGGCCAACAATTTGGCCTCCATGCGCCCAGTGCGAGAGTTAATGCTTGGTATTAACAAAATCTCCGCGTACGAGATGAAAGCAGATGAGGAGGATAATCAAGTAGGGATCAAAGAACTCCACGCAATGCTTCGAGGAGGCGTAACCCGAATTATAATACTCTATCCGGATAGGGCTGTTAAATATGTGATTCACCAAAGCATGCTTTTTAAATTCATCTCAAATAAACTCATCGAAAATACTGGTTCTCCAGTTGATGTGGCGACGCTTAAATTGGACGATTTTTTGCAGTTTGAAGATATGCGTCAATTGGTGGAAGGATCATTGGCATTTGTATCTGAAAGTGCGGCATTGGGGGATGCCAAGAAGGTGATGGAGCAGACAGATTACTGTCAAGATGTATTCGTTACCAAAAACGGAGGAAAGAAGGAGCCTGTCTTGGGATGGTTAACCAACAATGATATTGCGCGCTATTCTAAGGCATAATCATCTCATCACGGCGCTTTTTACCCAACTCAAAGGTTTCCATCGGCCGTCAGCCTTGATTACGATAGCCGCGCTGCGGGCGGTGACGGTCATCGTGTTCCAACCATTCTTTCTGATCCTTTTGAAGTGCCGCCGTTAAAGAAGAAATGGGACCATTTATGAGGAATTCAGTGAACCAGGAAGATGTGATCTACTTCATCGTTACAGATCGCTTCTTTGGGCAAAATAAACGATCGGTGGATCCATCAGACACCAGTATTCATGGCGGTACCTTAGATGGGATCATCGAGAAGCTCGATTACCTCATTGAGCTTGGTGTGACAACCATCTGGGTAACCCCCGTCTATGAAAATATTCCCAACCTTGAGGGCTCAGAACCATACCATTACTACTGGCCACAGTCTTTTGAGCGATTAGACACACGTCTCTTGGATGGTACCCATCTACCCCAATCGACAGATATCAGCACTTTCGGTAGGTTCGTGGAAGCCTGCGAAGCCAAAGGACTGAAGGTCGTTCTGGACATGGTTGTCAATCACGCCGGCTATGGTGCACAAGACAAATTTCCGCCCAATTGGTTCAATGTCGGCGGTTCAGGAGATACCGAAGGGGAGCTAGCGGGGCTTCCGGACTTTGATCACCGGAACCCAGAGGTAACGGACTTTTTCCTCAACAACATCGAGGATTGGATCACCCATGGCAAGGTCACCAATATCCGGATGGATACGGTAAAGCACGTGCACCCACTGTTCTGGCACTATTTTAAAACCCAGATTCGGGGCGAATATTCCGACAGCCAGCTTATCGGGGAAGTGTTGTTCGAGGGGAAGGAGGATATCAAAGCGCTACTAAAATATCAGAACTACCACGACTTTGACTCCATTTTCGACTTTCCGCTCTGTACTGCCTTGAGATCGACGCTTGTTCACGATCAAAGCATCAAGCATTGGCTGGCCAGACCACGGTTGGATGATGACGAACCCAAAGGTGTTCTCGATGATGATAACCCATTTAAAGAGGGGTATCGCAACGCCAACAGGCTGGTGACCCTGCTCGATAACCATGATTTAGAGCGTCGCATCATGAGCCATGCACGATCGAAACACCAAGGGGAAGGGGAGGGGCTGGATTGGGCCATCCGCGTGACAAAGCTTTGCCTGGGAGCCCTGTTCACCGTTCGCGGGATTCCCCAGCTGTATTACGGAACCGAAATCGGTCTCGAAGGATGGAAGGCAGCGGACGACAGAGACCTGAGGCGGGATTTTTCTTGGGACGTTATTGGACCGGACCAACACCCCAAACCCCAGTTTCGCAAGGAACACGAGATCTACGAATGGACGCGGGATCTGATCCAACTGCGTAAAAGCAGCTCGGCTCTGAAATATGGAACCACGATTACCTTGTGGGCCGATGACCTGGTCTATGCTTTTTTACGCATCGCCACAGACGATGTTGCCCTCGTCATCATCAATAACGGCTATCTCTCCATGCCAACACCCATACAGCTGCCGCTCAATCAGGAATTACTCCCCAACCGCGTAGTGAACATGATTGCAGGTGAACTGCGACATTGGCGCTCGGAACAGCCTTTAGCCGTGCGCAACAACCGTGTCGAGCTATCCGTAGCCGGTAAAACCATTGACATATATCGCCGCCGATCATCGGCATCCATAGTCAATGCGCCAGGTAAAGTAGGATAGGGGGGAGCGCATATAAAAATGGCAGGATCGCGTTAATAACCATACAATCAGCAACCAATGAGAAAATGCTATGATTCCCTGTTCCAGCAGTCCCCCATAAGACAGATGATTGACAGATAGTATGACCTATGGTAGCGAAAAAATACACACCACTCATCATAATGCTTTGCATTTCACGAAGACCCTCATCTGCACTCCAGTTGCGTCCATTAAGGCTGCTCTGAGCACCCGCCTATAAGTCCACACAGCGTTGATCATTTCATGATTGCGCAGTCATGTTCCACCTAAAATCGGTCGATCCGATGCCGCCAACAATCGATTGGCCGTCGGTGACCTTCTATTTTCTAGCGCTAGTCTGCAACCGTCTTTATTGTGGATTTGAGTTAGCCTGCGTCAGCTGGATGCTTGCGGCGCATAAACCAACAACGCAAAGGAGGTAAGAAATGGCCAACAACATTGAACTGCCCTACGAGCTCGTTTTCAAGAAGGATTGGGTTTGGGATCCGCCACCACCGTTCCTGCAAAAGATGGAAATTCAGGATATTGCCCGCATGGCCGTAACGCAGCTCAGAATGCAACATGGGATACTGAAGCTGCAGGAGGAGGCTCTCGAGGAAACGCTCAAAATAGTGAGTCGCTACGCAGACATGCGTTAACTGGACTTGATGGATCCCAATTTTTTCTTGTGCGGATGCAATTGGTTGCGTGACACTTATGCTGCAAGCACACCCTAAAACGGTTTTATTGGTAGGGTACCAAGACCAAGGTAATCTTGGTCTTGGTTACCTTGCTGCAGTCCTGAAAGCCAGTGGTTACGACGCCCTGTTTATCGATTTTAAGCAAGGCCCTGCCGTATTACAGCAGACCATCAGCGCAAAAGCCCCAATTCTGGTGGGCCTCTCACTCATATTTCAACACTTCTTTCATCAGTTCGCTGAATTGGCTCAATATCTTAGGCGTCACGGGTATGGCGGCCACCTGACTATCGGAGGGCACTACTCCAGTCTAAGGTATGAGCGTGTGCTAAGCGACATCCCCGAGTTAGATAGTGCCGTTCTCTTTGAAGGCGAATACACGTTGCTGGAGCTGGTACACCGTCTCGCAAATGGCAATGATTGGCAGGCGATCCAGGGAATAGCCTATCGCACGGGTTCAGAGATTATTTGTAATCCCTTGAGACCCCTAATCGAAGATCTCGATACACTGCCGTTTCCCTTGAGGCCTAACGAACCGGATCAAACCTTGGCGCAGGTAACTGTTCCACTGGCCGCAACGCGCGGCTGTATTCACCGTTGTGCATTTTGTTCGATCCGAGAGTTTTATACGCGCGTACCCGGAAAAAAAGTCAGAAGGCGCTCCCCACAAAATGTAGTGGATGAAATGAAGTCGCTCCATACCCAGCGGCGAGCACGCATATTTCTGTTCCAAGATGATGATTTCCCCGTGGCAGGGAAGGGCGGTCGCGCGTGGGTGAACAAATTCATAAAAGCGTTGAAGGATCAGAATCTCTTTGGCCGCATAATTTGGAAAATTAGCTGCCGTGTAGATGAGATTGATCCGAAGTTATTTGCGCGTATGAAAACCGCCGGGCTTTATTTAGTCTACCTGGGCATCGAATCGGGAAACCCAAATGGGCTCAAAATCTTGGGGAAGGGCGCTGGGGTCGAAGACAGCATGCGGGCTGTATCAACGCTAAAAGAATTGGACCTTCTTTTCGGTTACGGCTTTATGATGTTTGATCCGGGAAGCCGGTTCGAGACAGTACGAGCGAATTCAGCCTTTCTTCGAGAATTGTTGGCCGATGGGTCGGCAGCCGTCAATTATTGTAAGATGCTGCCTTATGCCGGTACGCCCATCGCAAAGGATCTTGCCCTGACTGGCCGTTTGGCTGGCACCGATCACCTGCCCGACTACAGATTCGAGGAGCCCGAGCTGAATACCTGCTACAGCTACCTCCTGAGACTCCTCGACGATTGGGTGCACGATCGCGAAAGCGTGTCCCAACACATTAACCTTTTATGGCACGAATTGGCGGTTATAAAAGCCCTGTTTCCACATCTGGAAGGACAAAGGCGCTACGAAGCCGAGCTTCGCGAAAGCACATACAATTGCAATGATACTATTTTAAGCGCTCTTGAATTGACACTATCGGACTTTGAAAATGGAGACAGGCCAACCCTTGCCGTATCCGATCTCGCATATCAAGCCACTCAGGCAATCAGGCATCTACTCGTCCGTAGAGATCGTTTTATCCATCATAACCAAGAGCGTCTTATGGCCACCATTCAACACAGTGCTTGAGAATTGTCCTTAGTCAAAGAACAATCAGCCTGTTTTGGTGCTACACGCGTATTCCAAATGAGGATGAAGTAACCTCCTGCATCTAAATTTCCGATTTATTGCTAAGATTTTGGTCTATGAATGAAAATTATTGCTTTTTATCATCGTCAAATTAGTCGAATTTGAGTAAATAAATAGGAGGGAAATGATGGACACTGAATTTCACTATTACATAACAGGAATCATCGCCCATGCTACAGGGTTCACTCAAAAAGATGCCGCCTTGATCGCATGGGCAAGTGAGTTTACTGATGAAAACGATGATGTAGTTAAGGTCCAGCATCGCGACACCAACGTATTTTATGAAAACTACATCTCCCAAACCATGAACATTCTGAAACCAAAGCGCAAGTTGATGCGGATCTATCCTGTATTTCATTTCGTTCCAGGTGAGCCGGATTACCCGCTAGCAAATAGAACAGATGGAAAGATGCACATTCTAAATACAACACCAAACGGCGGTCTGGCCCGAGAGTGGTTGGATGAAGCACTCAAAGTGACCTCTGAAACCCGTCTGTATCGCATCGGGATCGCCACTCATGCGTATGCTGATACCTGGGCGCATCAGAACTTCGTAGGTTGGTATGACTATTATAATAATATCTCGCTGGATCCAAAGCCGGATATTGGCCACGCTGATGCAGAACATCACCCCGACTGGGTGGCTCACCGATGGGACGACAGCCGATTAGTAAATGGTGAGCTTAGCAATACCGAGCGATTTCTTGACGCCGCAGAATACATATATAATCGTTATCGACTTCACTTGGAATCCCGGGGAGTTTCGGAACGAAAATCATGGGAAGAACTGCGCCGTGATCTCTACCAGGCGATGGGATACGATTACTCAGGCTGCTTTAAGTGTGATGAGGACAAGCGAATTCAAGCCTATAAAAAATTGGCGCCTTGGCTGAGAAAATTTGATAAAAACAAGTGGAAAAAAAACGCAATGGAAGGTAACCTATTTGAACTATTAAGTGATGGTTGTTGGAACGTGTGGCGAGAAGATATCGACTATCAAAAGACTGATTGGTACCGTTTCCAGGAAGCAGTCAAGGAGCATCAGGCCTTGGCAATGAAACAACTTGAGCCATTGTATAAAAAAATGGATGTCGAGCTGCGAAAATATTGATAGGGCATTTAAGTTAATTGTGAATTAATATCCTATTTACTAAAGGGTCTTGATTTGAGGCTTTTTCTAATGAGCCTTATTGAAACCATACCAAGTAGGCTGTATTCATGACGGTGACTCTGTAGGTATGAGCCAGTCTCTCATAACACGTGACAACATGACATCAATTCCATAAACTGTAGGAATATAAACTACATCAGGTAGTTAAGATTCTATTCTAGAATTGCACCATTTGATAAGCAATTAATATAGAAAAAAAGAAATCATTCGAATCATTGCCGGAAATAGCCGCAACTACGACGCAAGATACCATCGGTTTGCGGAGCTGTTACTCTAAGGAGCAACGAAAAACCCGTGGTTTTCGATAGAGAAGAAATTACCCGGCTACGGCAAAAAAATGCCGTTTTTCAGGCACTGGCCACACTCTTCGAGGACTTCATCCAGTTGGCCGGCACCCCCCATCGACCGGAAGTGATCAATGGCCTGTTACAGAAAGTGGTCGAGGTGAGTACAGAACTCACCGGTGCCGAGCATGGCAGCCTCTTTCTGCTGGATCGATCGGGAATGGTCACCGAAAGTCTGCTGGCGCGGGGACACCTTTCGCCCAAAGAAAAAGCGACCATTGTTGACACGGTTTTGGATAAAGGACTCGCCGGATGGGTGCGGCGCAACCAACAGATCGGTTTGGTGGATGATACCGCCACCGATGAGCGCTGGCTGACCGTTCCCAATCAGCCGTTTACGGCGCGCTCTGCTCTGTCGGTCCCCATCGTAAGCGCCGAACGCCCTTTGGCCATCTTAACGCTGATGCACTCTCAACCGCGCCATTTTACATCGGATGTCGCCGAATTAATGCGCCTAACCGCCAGCCAATTGGCACTGGTATTAGAGAATGCCAACCTTTTTTCGCGCCTGGACCAATCTCTGGCCTCTTTGGCCAAGGCCAAGCATGAGATTGAACTATACTCTAATGCGCTCGACAACCAGCTGGAAAAAGGACGCCAGATACAGAAAGACTTCCTACCGTTTCGACTTCCGGCGCTGCAGCAGTGGGAGATCAAGGCCTTTTTTCACCCCGCCTGGCAAGTGGCCGGTGACTTCTACGATGTTTTCACGCTTCCAAGCGGCCACATCGGCCTGGTGATGGCAGATGTTTGCGATAAGGGCGTCGGCTCTGCCCTTTTCATGGCGTTGTTCCGGAGTCTGATCCGCTTATTCTCGGGTCAGGCGCAACTAAGCCGTATGGCCATCGATACTGAGAAACAGGTTGTGGGCGGTGAAGCGTTGGCCTCCCCGGCGCGCCAAAGCGACCATCTCTATGCCCTTCGAACCATTGCCCTGACCAATGATTATATCGCCCAGGAACATGCTCGCATGTGCATGTTTGCGACGGTCTTCTTCGGGGTTCTCGACCCCCGTATCGGTACCCTTTATTACATCAACGCTGGACACGAGCCTGTTTATCTCATTGACAGCAACGGCATCAAAGCGACCTATTCCACGACCGGGCCGGCCGTGGGCCTGGCCCCAAGAATGACCTTTCACTACGAACTAGTCCAGATGGATCCCGGAGACATCCTGTTTGCATATACCGATGGCGTCACCGAGGCGCGCTCCCCGGAGGGCGAGCTGTTTTCCAAAGGCCGGCTGACAAAGCTCATCAGCATCCCATCCACTAGTGTCGCCGAACTCATCCGACAGGTCCAAGAAGCGCTCTTCAACCACATCGGAATAGCGGCCCAGGACGATGATATTACCCTCCTGGCCATTCAACGCGTGGAGGCAATGACCCATTAAGGGGACGTGTGCTGTACAATCCGCGGCAGTCGATTATGGCTCAGATCGAGGTGCAAAATGGTTGATACCCGTATGCAACGCAAGCTGCGCGCCATATTCAGTGCCGATGTCAAAGGCTATAGCAAATTGATGGGCGATGATGACGAGCACACCATTAACACCATTTCCGCATACCGAAAAATCATGGCCGAACGGATAGCGGCCCATCAGGGCCGGGTCGTGGATGCGCCCGGTGATAACGTCTTGGCTGAATTTAGCGGGGCACTGAATGCCGTCGTTTGTGCCGTTGAGATCCAGAAGGAACTGGAGAATCAAAACAGCAGCTTGCCCGAAGACCGGCGAATGGATTTTCGTATCGGCATCAATTTGGGAGATATCGTTCATCGGAAGGACCGGATCTATGGCGACGGTGTAAACGTTGCCGCCAGGATTGAGAGCTTGGCGGATCCAGGCGGCATTTGTATTTCCAGGGGGATTTTCGATCAGGTAAAACACAAGGTCCAACAGGGATTTGAATATCTGGGAGAACATTCGGTTAAGAATGTTGCCGAACCGATTAGGATCTATCGATTGTTATTGGCATCGGAATTTGAGGGCAGGATCATTGGAGAACCGGCTACCAAATCCTCAATCAAGAAACCCGCTACAATTGCAATCGGACTAATTCTATTTTTAAGTCTCGCAATACTTCTGATGTTTTATCCGCGGCCGCCAACAATTGATCCTGCTTCACTTGGTAAAATGGCGTTTCCATTGCCAGAAAAACCGTCCATTGCGGTCCTACCTTTTGACAACATGAGTGACGACCCCAAGCAAGAGTATCTCAGCGACGGAATATCAGAAGAGATTATCAGCAGCCTCTCCAAGACGGATCAGTTATTTGTTATCGCCCGCAACTCGTCGTTTACCTACAAGGGAAAGCCGGTCAAGGTGAAACAGGTCGCTGAGGAACTGGGTGTGCGCTATGTTTTAGAGGGCAGCATCCGGAAATCTGAAGAACGCGTGAGGATTACTGCTCAGTTGATTGATGCTTTATCTGGCCACCATCTTTGGGCAGAACGCTATGACCGTGAACTTACGGAAATTTTTACATTACAAGATGACATAACAAAAGAGATAGTGACAGCATTACGAATCAAGCTCACTCAAGGCGAGCAGGCTCGAATTTGGGGCCAAAAATCCGACAACCTGGACCTTCTGCTGAAGCGAATGGAAGCGGTTTCTTTATGGAATAAAGGAACAAGAGAAGCCATGGTGGAATTTGGTCGAATAGCAAACGAATATATAGATACTGCGCCCGAAGATGCGTATGGATATAGAACTCTAGCTTGGTACCATTGGTTTTTTGCGATGTATGGCGACTCACCTTTGGAACACGGCAGAAAAGCTTATGAGGCGGCTCAGAAGGCTCTGTCCATTGATGAGTCTGACGCAAATTCGCATTCATTATTGGGCGGGATATATCTAATGATGCGGCAGCATGAAAAAGCGATCGCTGAAGGGAAAATCGCTATATCTTTGAATCCAAACGGTGCTTTCGATTATGGAATTTTAGGCTTGACGATGAGTTATGCAGGTAAGGTAAAGGAGGGTATCTATCATTTGAAAAAAGCGATTCGCCTTGACCCATTCCCTGAAAACTACCATTACCTGAACTTAGGTCGTTGCTATCTACTAAACGGGCAATATGAGGAATCACTTGAGCAATATAAAAAGGCGCTCCATCTGGCTCCTGACAATATGCTTTCTCAAATAGGCATCACGGCTGTTTACAGTTTAATGGGTCGTGATGAGGAAGCTCGTCGAGAAGCAAAAAAAATCTTAGAAATAAATCCTGGTTGGACTGTCGAGGATGTTACAAAGGCGCCATTTAAAAACCAGGATGATGCACAACTATTTATGGATGCGCTGCGTAAAGCTGGGCTTCCTGAAAAACAACTGATTGGCAGGCAAGATAAGGCGTTTATTAAGAACCGTTCCAATTCTACGGAAAGATTCAGTAATACGGGCGTTATCGATTTGTCTGGAGAATGGGACGCCATTTACGACAGTAAATTCTTGGGTGTCAGTAATGACATTATAAAAATTACCCAGAATGGTGATGACTTTATTGGTATCAAACTTATGGGAAGCAAATGGGTTCCGAAGGGGAGTGAAACGATAAAAGGGAAATTGGAAAAGAATAGGATCAAATCGATTTATCTAAAAACTGGTCAGGGATGGGGACCTGCGAAAGGCCAATTAAACAAAGAAGGCGATGAAATTGCTTTAGAACAACATCTTGATGCCTTTGGCATTACAATCGATGTCACATTAACCAGGAAATAGAAATCCTTTTTGATCTGGGATTTAGATTTTATCCTTCTATCCAACTCTGGCAAGATATTTTCACAGAAGGCAGCTTTAACTTTTCATCATTCACCAAAAAAATAAAAGTCGACCTAAAAAAATGAACAAAATTGAACATCATTCCTACTCATAATTTTATACATAAGCATTGCAGTTTCAGCCAAGTATGAGGCATCATATGAAATGCCAAGATTGCGGGGATGAGAACCGTAAAACAGCTGTTTTTTGTAGTGAGTGTGGTCATAAATTTGAGCAGATATGCCCCGAATGTAATCATTCGAACAGATTAGACGCAAAATTTTGTGACCATTGTGGCCTTAATCTGAAAACACCTCAAGAACCTATTCCAATTAGCTACGATCACCCCCAATCCTATACGCCAAAACACCTGTCCGAAAAGATTCTCACCACGCGCAGTTCCATAGAGGGTGAGCGTAAATTGGTAACCGTCCTATTTGCTGATGTGGCGGATTACACGACCTTTTCCGAGAAACTCGATCCTGAGGAGGTCCATCAGATTATGGATGGGTGTTTCAAGATCCTGATGGATGAGATCCATCAATTTGAGGGCACCATCAATCAATTCACCGGCGATGGTGTCATGGCCCTTTTTGGCGCACCGGTGGCCCATGAAGACCATGCCCAAAGGGCCTGTTACGCGGCCCTGTCTATTCAAGACGCCCTGCAGACATATGGTGACAAAATAAAGCGGGATACAGGCATAACGTTTAAGATGCGCATCGGCCTCAACTCAGGGCCGGTGATCGTGGGCGTCATCGGAAACGATTTGAGGATGGATTACACGGCCGTTGGGGATACAACCAACCTGGGCGCCAGGATGGAGGACATGGCCGGACCGGGCACTGTGCTCCTATCCGCGAATACCCACAAGCTGGTAAGGGATTTCTTTGAATTTGAATCCCTGGGACCAATCGCGGTGAAAGGTAAACGAGAGCCTCAGGAGGCCTTTAGATTGATCAAGGCCAGTGAGGTGGAGACCCGTATCGGAGCTTCGGTGGCCAAGGGCTTGACCCGCTTTGTGGGCCGCAAGAATTCCATGGCCACCCTGGTGAATGCCTTTGAAAAGACAACATCAGGGTCAGGGCAGGTGGTCGGACTGGTGGGCGAGGCCGGGGTGGGCAAATCGCGGCTGTTGGTAGAGATGCGCAACCGGCTGCCGCAAGGTAAATACAACTATCTTGAAGGTCATTGCCTCCACTACGGCGGTTCCATGGCCTATCTGCCGGTGCAGCATATCTTGAGGACCTATTTTGGTATCAAGGAAGGGGAGCGAGCGGCTCTGATCAAGAAAAAAATGGAAACGAAAATCCTTGGTCTGGATGAGAATCTGAGGGGCGTTATCCCCCCCCTCAGTCGCTGTTGTCGCTGCCAGTGGATGATGACGCTTTTACCAAGCTCGAACCCAAAGAGAAAAGAGAGCGGACCTTTGAGGCCCTAAGGGACATGCTCATCAGGGGCAGTCAGGAAAGACCGCTGGTTTTGGTCGTGGAGGACCTTCACTGGATCGACAACACCACGGAGGCGTTTTTGACCTATTTTATGGGCTGGCTGGCCAACACGCCTATCTTGCTGATCCTGCTCTATCGTCCCGAATATGTCCACCAATGGGGTAGCAAGTCCTTTTATACAAAAGTCGGCCTCGATCAACTGGGGATGACCTCCAGCAATGAACTGATCAAGGGCATCCTGGAGGAGGGTGAAGCGGCTCCGGAGCTCATAGCGCTAATCTACAATCGTGCGGCCGGCAATCCGCTGTTTATGGAGGAATTCACCTATACCCTAATAGAAAACGGCTCCATTGAGAAAAAAAACGAGAGATATGTTTTAAGCGGAAAAGCCTCGGACATTCAGATCCCTGACACCATTCAGGGGATCATTGCGGCCCGGCTCGATCGGCTGGAGGAAAATCTCAAGCGGACCATGCAGGTGGCATCCGTGATCGGCAGGGATTTCGCTTTTCGGATCCTCCAGACTATCACCGGAATGAAAGAGGAACTCAAATCCTATCTGCTCAACCTCCAGGGACTGGAATTTATCTATGAAAAGAACCTATTTCCGGAGCTGGAATATATCTTCAAGCATGCCCTTACCCAGGAGGTCGCCTATAACAGCCTGCTTTTAAATAGAAGAAGGGAGATCCACGCTGAGATCGGAAGGGCCATCGAGGAACTCTACGTCGAGAGATTGGAAGTGTTCTACGAAATGCTGGCCTATCACTATTCCAAAAGCGACAGACGTGAAAAAGCCTTGCGATATTCCAGGTTAGCAGGGGAAAAGGCACACGGAAATTATTCGCATCAGGAGGCCTTTGATTTTTACAAAAACGCCATAGATCAGCTCAACAAAATGCCCGAATCCACTGAGAACAATAGGAAAAAGATGGAGGTTCTCCGTTCACTGGGAGGGACTTTGCTATTATTAGGTTTTCCCAATGACGCCCTAAATATGCTCCAAGAAGGAGAGCGGTTTTCAAAAGAGCTGGGGGATGAATGGCATCTGGCAAGGTTCTATAGCCTAATTGGTCATTATTATTCTTGTAAAGGCGATCCTCAATTGGGGATGAAGTATACAGAGGCTGCCTTAAAAGAGGCCCGAAAGAACCAGGACCTTGAATTGATGGTACCGCTCGCATTTGGTCTTATCAATTCTTACGCACCATCAGGGGAATATTACAAAATAGCCGATATGGCACCGGAGGTCATTGATCTGATTGAAAAGATGGATAGAGTATCTGATTTTTTTTACATGTCATCGAACGCGTATTCAATGCTCTGTGGGATTTGTGGTCAGGCCATGTATTCTTTAGGTGCCTTTGATGAAGGAGGGCATTTATTGGAAAAGGCGCTTGAAAATGCGACCAATATGAATGATCAGATAGCTTTGGGACAGGTTGAACTGATTTACGGCAGTTTATACCGTGTTAAAGGGGACTGGAAAACGTCAAAAGAACATTTTGAAAAAAGTATCAAGCACAGCGAAGAATCGAAATTCGCGTTTCATTCCGCCCTGTCTTACAGCGGCCTGGGATATGTATGCGCCATGCTCGGAGATTATGAGATCGGCAAAAAACATGCGGAAAAGGGGCTTAAGATCCACCGTAACAGTGGTTATGAGATGTATTTATCCCTGGCGCATTATTTTTTAAGTCTGATTCACCTGCATTCTGGCGAGATAAAAGATGCCCGGAACTATGCAGAAGAGGCATTGAGGTTGTCCCAAAAGAACAATGAAAAGTTTGTAGAGGCGTATTCTTGGCTCCTCTTGGGGAGAATAGCTTTGGATACAACGCCCCTTCAATTCGATAAGGCCGAGGAGCGTATCCTATAAGGCATCGAGATTGGTAGGAAATTGAAGACGATAATAATATACTCTTTGGGGTATCTGTTTCTGGGTCAGCTATATCTAAATGCAGATCAAAAGGAAAAGGCCAGAAGAAACATCCAGAAGGCGAATGGAATGTTCCGGGAGATGGGAATGGATTATTGGTGGGGTAGAGCACAGGCGCTTTTGGAACAGCTATAGATGTTTCTGCTGTCAATCTCACATCACGGGAGAAAGAGGGACACAGGTTCCTTGAGGATCACCAACTCTGTCCAATTCGGCCCTGATGGCAAATATATACATTCCGATCTCTGAAAACACCCAAAAACTTGCAATTACCGAAATAAGAACTTGTAGAGCCACCGGTGTATGGAACGCCCGTAAGGTGGCCATGCCAGAAAACTCGTATTGATACGGCCCGTTTCAAATATCGATCGTGCCTTCGAGAAGGTGAGAAAGCCTTCTTTACCGTGATATTCACCCATTCCGGATTGACCAATCCCTCCAAATGGCATGTCATCCACGACCACATGCCTTAGCGTGTCGTTGATGCACACACCGCCTGAGCGTGTGTGATTGATGAGGTGCTTTATTTTCTTCCGGTCTTCTTCAAAATAATATAAGGCCAATGGATACGGATGATTGTTTATGTAGTTTATTGCCTCGGATATCTTTTGATATGTGATAATCGGCAAAATGGGCCCAAAGATCTCCTCTTGCATGACCATCATGGTTTCACTGGGATTTAACACCAGCCATACCGGCATTTTAAGGCAGCCCGAAAAGTTTTCCTCGGCTGGGTTGATTTCAAGAAGTTGTGCCCCTTGGCTGCGGGCATCATCAAGATACCCGCAGATTCGGTTGAACTGTCGAGAGTTTACAATGGCTGAATAGTCCGGATTTGTTGCCATCGTTGGATACATACGGGATACAGCTGATGAGAAATGATTCACAAATGCGTTAAGATGATGTTGTGGACATAATACATAGTCGGGCGCAATGCAGGTTTGCCCGGCATTGAGACACTTACCGAAGGCGATACGTTCAGCGGCAATTTTGATGGGGTAATCGGGGCCGATCAAAGCCGGTGACTTCCCGCCAAGTTCCAGGGTCACTGGCGTTAGGTTTTTAGCTGCGGCCCGCATAACGCTACGGCCGACGGAAGTAGATCCCGTAAAGAGCAAGTGGTCGAAGGGGAGTTCGGAGAAGGCTACGGCGACATCGGACTCTCCAATCACGACCGTCACATGATCCGCACTAAAGATCTCAGCCAACATTTCTTTTAATGCCCAAGCGGTATTCAGGGTGAATTCGCTGGCCTTAATCATGGTCCGGTTACCTGCAGACAGTGATCCCGTTAATGGTCCGAGGGTCAAATAAACAGGATAGTTCCACGGAGAGATGACGCCAACGACCCCCAATGGCTGGTAAATCACCCGAGCCCTCGCTGGTTGGAGGATCATGCCGACCCTGCGAGCTGATGGTCGCATCCACCGGTCCAGATGACGGATAGCATACCGAATCCCTTGAAGGCTGGGATAAATTTCCGCCAACAGCGTTTCGTCCTGACTGCGACCGTTGAAATCTGTATTAACCGCATCGATCAGGCGAGTTCGGTATTTTTGTATGGCTGATGACAATCTTCTAAGATGCCGCTTTCGACGCTTGGCAGACGGCAAACGGTCGTTCTTAAACGCCTTTTGCTGGCAGTTAAATAAATGCTGCAATGATTCCAATGATGTATTTGCTCTGTCTGAAGTCATGGTCAGCGACACCTTTAATTATAAGCGATCAATGTGACGCGGTACGCGCAGAAAAATCAAATCGTTCAACGGTAACACTGAGCATTGAATTCACCCGACCGGATTGATTTCTTGCATATCTATCTGAAGCTTACTTCGCAGTGGTGAATTACAAGAATGCACAACGTCTGTGAGACCATGTCAGCATGGGCTTGGAAAAAACGAGAAGATCTCAGTCCGAGGGCGTCATCCTCTAATAATCCAGAAAGTTCAACCCGTATCCAGACCGATAGGTGCCTCCAAGCTGATTGTCGGGCGATATTTCCCCGAACGCGCATCACGGGGATCTGAACGATCTGATACTGTCGGACCTAATGTATAGTGTAAAGTGCCGTTTGCAATGCCATCGGCGGAATTTTTTCATAGCCACCTTGAGGGCGTCTAAAATAAAAAACATCCTTGGCTCGACCCTGTAAGGGCAGCAGCGTAGGAAGAGGCGATCCGCCTGGACAGCTTTGGCTGGAGAAGCTGATCATGTCCTCAATCTCGTATCGAATGATCGGTTGCAGGAAATTCACTAGATCTGTCAAAAAATCCTTTTCTCCGTATTGACCCACGCCACAATCATAGACATGTCCAATATTCGCCCGAATGGTGGCAGTAATAGTAGTTAAGCCGAAAAATATTGACCTGGCGTTTTACCGAGCGCTTTTTTAAACATCGATATGAATGCACTCGGACTGTCATATCCAAGATCGATAGCAACGGATATCACCGGTTCATTCAAAGCCAACCGCCTGAGTGATTCAAGAATCCGGATTTGCTGTCGCCACTGCCCGAAGCTCATCCCAACTTCTGAATGAAAAAGTCGCGTCAAGGTCCGCCGCGTTGCACCCACCTGTTTCCCCCACTGGTTAAGAGTTCTTTTATCCCCTGGATTTTCGGATAGTCCCCGATAGATTTTATATAGGCGGGGCTCCTTCGGGATTGCCAGACTCAACGGCTTTACATCCAAATGCTGAATTTGATCTAAGATAACACGCATGATGCGTTCTTCTGGACTGTCCAATGGGTAATCTATCGGCATGTTGACTGCGTATAAAATTAGTTCTCTCAATAAAGGCGAGACACTGACCACACAACACTGCTTGGGTGTTCTATCGCAATACGCAGGGTCAATGTATACCGTCCGCATTGATAAATTTCCGGACGCTTTGATTTGGTGCTGCGTTTGAGCCGGTATCCACACAGCACGAAGTGGTGGAACCACCCAAATGCCCGAATCTGTGGTTACGGTCATGACCCCAGTAGGCGCATATAGTAGTTGCGATCGAGTATGCTGATGTGACGCGATCAGATGCCCCGAGGGGAATTCTTTTGCCAATCCCACAACAGGGCGCAGGGCGTTCATAATTTCTTGAGGGTCAGAACCCACCGTCTTTGTCTCATTTTCGATATTTCTTGTCCTCATAACGCAAGATATAGCCAAATTTTTGCAGTATCGTCAATAAAGCACTGAAATAAAGCGACTTTGGATGATGCCATGAAGATCAGATCCATTTGGATATTATCTGCTGGGCACCTGATAACGGATGTTAACCAGGGCGCCCTGCCAGCCATGCTGCCATTTTTTATCTCTGCTTATGATCTTTCTTATACTGCCGCGGCAGGCATCGTGTTTGCCGCCAATTTAGCATCGAGTATTGTCCAGCCGTTATTCGGCTATACGGCCGACCGTTTTTCATCGCCATGGATGCTGTCCATCGGCTTAATCCTGGCAGGGGGTGGTATTGGCCTGACAGGGCTTTGTGAAAACTACCAGTTGATACTGGTGCTGGCGGTTACCAGCGGCATTGGCATCGCAGCTTATCATCCTGAAGCCGCACGCTTGGTCAATTATGAAGCGGGAAACCAAAAAAATGCCGCCATGAGCATTTTTGGTGTTGGCGGGACCATTGGTTTCGCAATCGGTCCTTTTCTGATCACAACGGCACTTATTCACTGGAATTTGAATGGTACGATTATCCTCATTTTGCCGGTTTCAGTCATGGCAATACTCTTGACAATACAATATCCGAAATTGCAGTCAATTAGCCGAAAACACCAACTCAGGAACTATGGTTCTTCAGGACAGGCAGTAAACGATGATTGGTGGGCATTTATACGGTTGACATTCGTTATCATCGGGCGGTCCATCATTTTTTATGGCCTAAACACTTTTATACCGATTTACTGGATCACCTATTTGCACCAATCAAAAATGATGGGATCAATTGCGCTCACGACCTTTGCCGCATCGGGGATAATTGGTAATCTGATTGGCGGGAGCCTTGCGGATAAATACGGACCTAAAAAGGTCCTCTTATTAGGATTTTCAGGATTGGCAGTACTTTTGCCGATCTTCTGTCTGGTGAATAGCGCCCTGATCTCCTTACTCCTTATGCTTCCCATCGGGTTGATTCTATACGCGTCATATAGTCCGTCCATTGTCCTGGGGCAAAATTACCTTCCAAATCGAATCGGATTATCTTCTGGTATCACCCTGGGTGTTGCCATTTCCATTGGGGGAGCAGCCACTCCAATAATTGGTAAAATTGCTGACATTTATGGCGTATGGTCCGGAATCGCTACGACTGCGTGTTTACCCATGCTGGTCTTATTATTGGCTACGCGTCTGCCAAACCCTCAATTGGATGGCATCTCAAAAACAACGTAACAGGATAACGATATATCCAAGCTGGACCATGCCGAGATAGTTCTCAGCAGGATATTCCCAACGGGTAACAATTCTTCTGAAATTGTGAAGCCAAGCGAACAGACGCCCTACTTTCCGCCTCCGCCGGCAGCGTCTCAATACCCAACCATCCTGTTTTTTTGCGCCAACCGCTACAAACTCGCATAGGTCTGGAATAGCTCACACTAGCGACAATGGTACCCCACCACCACCTTTTTTACTTCTCCGCGAAAGGGGCTTGGTTGATGATGGTAATGGTCACTGAGATATGGATGTCATTTCTGATGCTTGCCTGAATACTGTATTAGCCTGGGTTGGATTGACTTGCCAATCAATAGTAACCAGACGGGCACATACTGGAGCCATACCACCCAATGATCAAAAACATCTGTTTCCTGCCGTGCTTCGAAGTAGCATCGCATGTAATAGATCGGTAACAGGGCGGTCAGAAGAAGCAATGAAAGGTTAATGCGCAGTGCTAAGAATGGTAGCAGCCACAAGAAATACCATGGAAACTGGGTAGGGCTGAGAAAAAACAACACGGCGGTGGGTAATAGAAACCTTCCAGCCAATTCCGTGTCATCAACATGCGCTTTTCGAATCGTAAAAAAGATGACGACGACCAAAAAGCAAACGACCGCTGAACGTGCCAATAGGTGGATAAAAATGGGGTCATTGGAAATGGTTGCGACCTGGCGGATGCCCCAGAACAGCGCCATGTACAAAGCGTCGTTCATCTGCCAGTAGGATGCATAAGCTGAAAGCCCGGAGAATTCACCGAAACCGCTATATACCATCGGAAAAAACAAGATCCCAAATATGGCAGTAAAAACGAAAAGCCCCAAAAACATGCGTTGGGTTTGGCACCAGAGAGGTCGCAGTACAATCGGAAGCAGCAGGGCCGGCCATATTTTGATACCCGACGCAATGCCGAGAACGCCTGATGCGAGCATATAGCGTTGTCGACTGGTAAATAGAAATGCGGCAAGCAAAAATGGGAAAAGCAGTATATCCATATGTCCCGAATTATAGACCTCCTTAATCAGCAGCGGATTCCACCAATAGACAACCAGGCCTTTCATCGGGAAATTGAATGTATGCAGTACGTAAAATAGAAGCATTAGCGTCGCAACATCTATGACCAATAGAACCACCCGCCAGGCCCAAAGGCGCCATGGTGAAAGCTTATGTGCCAAGGCGAATGCGCCCTGAACTAAAGGCGGGTAAATGGTTCGCAGGTCGGGGTGATTGACGTGGGGAAGAATCGCTTCTGCCTCTTTTGCCAACCCTTTCAATTTCAGAGGTATAACCGCATCGGACGGCTCTATGAAAGCTTCTGGAGCGAATTGATAGGGATTGAAACCACTTGCTAGAACCGCTCCATCCCAGAGATATCGATAGTGATCATCCTCTAGGATGGGAGGGGTAAGGAACATCAGAAGACGGGCGATCAAGCCGATGCCCAAGATCCATATGCACAACCACCTATTTCGCAACCAGCCAATCTTTGCAAGCGCTAATAGATAGGCCATTCCTGACATCGCCATGACCAACACAAAGGGCAAAATCGGTTGCTCTGGAGAGTTTAAGCCAAGATCCAAAGATGATGAGAGAAGGCAAACACCTCCCAGCCCACTGACCAACGCCAGTCCTGCCAGTACCCACAGCAAACTGCTGGAACTGGCATTCGTTGCTTCAGTGCTCAATTCGAAAGCTTTCAAAGTCTTACAGTGCCTGCAGGCGGCTGATGCCGGTGGGTGAAAACAGGAAAGTTTACATCAGATCTGACGCATCACTGGGAAAAGTGCGCGTTACACGGTTTTGCGCTGAATCCATAGGCGCATTGACCTTTTGCGCTGTCCCATTATCGGTATAGCAACTGTGGTTCAATTTCAACAACCGGTCGGTTCGATCCAGTTTCGATCACGGTATCGAATGGCTGGAGGATGTCCCCCCTCGGTTGCTGCTGATCCGTCAGTAGTGGGTCAGCCGAAAATAAAATGCCACCGGAACAGGGCGTTGGGTCGAAGTCCTTTTCCGGTGGCAAGAAGGTGCAATCCGATGACGGCACCCTCTGGTGGTCAGGGAGCGGGTCTCATGGGATATCCTTTGGCTTCCCAGGCGGAAACGCCGCCTTTCAGCGCCTTTACGTTGCTATAACCTTTTGCCGCATATGTCTCTGCCAAACTGGCAGAAGTACCCTCGTTGGGTCATGCTCAGTAAAAGATTATCTCCTGCGTTTTCGGCAAGGTCGCAAGTTTGGATTCGAATTCACTGCGGAGCAGCGCCCCTTCGAACAACATGGTTTTGCATTTATCATCCGCGTATGAGCAGACCAAAAGGGCCTCCCCGGCTTCGCTCTTTTTCATCGCTTCATCCGGGTTGATGCGATTCGTCTCGGCAACGGCCTTGGTGCTGCTCGCCATCAAGGGGCTGTACAACCCCACCGTGACAAGGAGCGAGAGCACAATTGCCAAAACGACCCATTTTGTTTTAGCCATAATCTTCTCCCTTCTGTTGTGTGATTGTAACGGCGCAATCCCATCAGACGCCCAATAGAAACCATTATCCAAATAATATTAAATCTATATGGGTGCAATGCAACCACCGGGCGGTCCTGATGGTTCGATTTCACTGTTGGTGGCGACCATGGGTCAACGGACAACGGTGGTGTCACGGCAGGTCGAAATTGGTGTATATCAGACACCTTACCAATTATCTGAAACAATAGCGGCCTCATTGCACATGACGTGGCGGTGGGAATAAACAATATTTTTATGCACATGTGTCACGATCCGGCCAGGGTGGCCATGATCGCCCATCATTCGGGCTACACGATACCTAGCTCGGCGGTGGATCTGAGGTGGACCCATCACATGGATGATCTGGTGGGGGTGATCAGCTATAAGAAGTTCCATCGCCTCCAAATCTGCACTGTCGGCCGCATCTTCTTGATTGGCGCCAAATCCCATTGTATCTGACCACCCATTGCATCTATACTGTCCACCACGATGGATTGGTGGTGGATCATAAAACTGTCCTGGGGTGCTATCGGTCTGGGCCTCACCTGCCTGCTGCTGATTGTGATGTGGCGCGCTCAGGGAATTATCGTCTGGAACCGCTCCCTACAAAAGGAACTGAAATCCCTGGCCAAGGAGGCGAATACCGTTTCCTTGAACCGCAGAAACGGTATCCAGGTGATCCAGGATCGGTGCGATGAAATACTCTCCTCCCTGTCGCCCAGTCTCGGTGATCTGGATCAGCTGCGGGATTATGTTCGCGCCATCGCAGCCTGTTTTTCCCCGGACGCCAAACGCCCCGAACTCCAGGTTACGTTAGGGTATCTGATTAAGTGCTTGAACGACTCCCTGGTACGGTTTGACCTGATACTCCAGCGACCAGCATTGAATCGTATGAAATCGCTGAATATCAGAACCATCCGCAATCTGTATCGGTGGTCTAATGGCGTGATGCAACATCCGACAATGAAGTGGTACGCAGACCATCGAATCCTGATCCGGAGAATCAGCCGCCTTCGCTTCGTTCTCCTTATCGATCCATTCTCCTGGATATTGTTATTGTCGCGAAAAGTTGTGGCCCTTTTGCTGATACGCTCATTGGTCTTGGATATCACCGTCTATCTGGGCAAGGTCGCCCTGAATGCCTACGATCAGAACCATGGCAGATCCGAGGATGCAGATGTTGGTGTCCTGGAAGAAACCCTGGAAGACCTTTCCCATGTGCAAATGCCACCGGCCATGGCGACCGACCCTGTATTGCTTGAAATACGCCAGGAGCTGGTTGGGTTTTCTACAGTGATGCTGTCCAACTTAACATGGGAGAAATGGAAAAAGGCCGTTCTGAAAGCTGCAGACCATATCGCCCGGAAATATTTTCCCGAATCCGACACGCCGATGGAAGAGGCCGCTATCGGTCCGCTGCTTTATCGGACGCGGTCCTGGCTGGACACGCTGGGAAAGGGAGAGACAATTGCCATCGTTCGTTATGCATACCGCACACGCATTGAAACCTTGTTTCAGGCCAAGGATGTTTCCAATTTGATTCTCACGCCAAGAGTTCGCACTTTAATGCGGACCGCACTGGGTACGTATGGCTGGCTTAAATGGCCGCTGTTCATCTACCGGCATGCCAAACGATTCTCCCTGCCCCGTATGGCCATTGATCTAGGGTGGTTTGCGGGCAAAAAGACGATCCTGGTTTTAATCCATGGCCGTACATTTGACCATGTATGCCGGGAATTGGACTGGGTCTACAAGATTTCATCCAGGTGAATTGGACGGCGTCAAGCCGGCCGAATATGGCTGTTGAATCCCAGCAAGAGCGCTGCGCCAGTTCCCGACCCTATAGAATTAGCCCATGAGCAACCGTATCCCTCGCATAACAGCATGACACTTGTTACACTAGTGTAAGCGTCATGTCTGTAACAGGTGACAATGTAACCGCATGACCGGTCGCCTTCCGGCACCATCCCCACATCGATCTACACAGGCATCCTGTCCCCGTCCCGAGCGTTCCGGCACTTTTCTCTCGAACGTGGCACACTATTTGTTCTTAATATGACATCACGTCTGGCAGCTTCCCCTGCTGCACCCTTATCCGGCGCATATGCACTGATTAACAGACGCCCCATTGCAACGGTCCCGGCTCGACCCGGTGTCCGTTGGTGATCCTGTCGCGCCCGACCGTTGCTGCCGATATCGTATCACTACCGAGTAAGGAGGAGTCATGCGAACCCAGTGCGCCATCAAGGAGCGGAAAGGCGGGAAGCTACCCTACTACATTCAACCAGCCACCTTTTTCTGGTCGTCGGCCATCATCATCGGCTTCGTGGTGATCACCATCCCCTTGCAGCAGATTCTGGGGAAGGTGTTCTCCTCGATGATGAGCTTCTCCATGGAGTATCTCGGTTGGACGCTGGTGTTGGAGGTGAATCTCTTTCTGATTTACAGCATCTACCTGATGTTCAGCAAATATGCCCACGTGAGGATCGGCGGCAAGGACGCCGAGCCAGAATTCAGCAACGGCGCCTGGGTGTCCATGCTGTTCAGCGCCGGCCTGGGCATCGGCCTACTCTACTTCGGGGTAGCCGAACCCATGTACCACTTCATCGCCCCGCCCTTTGCCGAGGCGGGCACCAAGGATTCGGCCCTCTGGGGCCTCTCCATCACCTATCTCCACTGGGGCCTGCACGGTTGGGCCATCTTCGCCGTGGTGGGCCTGGGCCTGGCCTTCGCCACCTTCAACCGCGGTCTGCCCCTGACGGTGCGCACCGTTTTCTACCCCCTGCTGGGGGACCGCATCTACGGCCCCATCGGCAACACCATCGACATCGTAGCCACGGCTTGCACTCTCTTCGGGGTGGCCACCCCCCTGGGACTGGGCTCCCAGCAGATCAACGCCGGGCTCAACTATCTCTTTGGCATTCCCCAGAGCCCCTGGGTCCAGCTCATCCTCATCGCCATCATCACCTGCTTCGCGACGGTCTCGGTGGTCCTGGGGCTCAAGGCCGGCATCAAGCGTGTCAGTATCCTCAACATGAGCCTGGCGGCGACCCTCTTCTGCTTCGTTCTCATCGTGGGGCCGAGCCTCTTCGTCCTCAACCTCTTCATTGAAAGTGTGGGCCACTACCTGCAGAACTTCATCTTCCTCTCCACCTGGAGCGAGACCTTCACCGGCGGCACCTGGCAGAACGGCTGGACCTGCTTCTATTGGGCTTGGTGGATCTCCTGGGGGCCCTTCGTGGGCATGTTCATTGGCCGTATCTCTTACGGGCGTACCGTGCGGGAGTTCATCGGCGGCGTCCTCATTGTCCCCACAGTACTGACCTTCATCTGGATGAGCCTCTTCGGCGGCAGCGCCATCTGGATCGAACTCTTCGGCAACGGTGGCATTGCCAAGGCGGTGCAGGAGAACATCCCCTCCTCCTTTTTCGTCTTCCTGCAGCAGTTCCCCCTGGCGCCCTTGGCCTGCGGTCTCTCCCTGGTGGTGGTGACGGTCTTCTTCGTGACCTCCTCCGACTCGGGGTCCATGGTGATCGACATGATCACCGCCGGCGGGCACATCGATCCTCCCAAGCCCCAGCGCGTTTACTGGGCATCCATGGAGGGGATCGTGGCGGCCGCCCTGCTCTTCGGCGGCGGCCTGGTGGCCCTGCAGACCGCCACCACCCTGGTGGCCATCCCCTTCGGCTTCATCATCGTATTCATGTGCTGGAGTCTACAGAAAGGGCTGCAGGAGTTCGTCGAAGAGGAGGAAGAGGAACTGGCAGCCCAGGCCGGTCTGGACCCAGCGGCTGCCCAGACGGAGGCGGCCTGAGTGCCGACCCCATTTGCAGCTCGGCCTGAACCCGGCTGATGGTTAGGAACCACCGTGCTTAAACCTCAGATCCCGTTCAAGGAGAGGAGGCTCCCGTGGCCAGAAGATATAGCTCCCCGCACCACATCAGCTGCCTGATACTGGCACTGCTGTTCTGCCTCGCGGCAGCGCCGGCTCAGGCGCAGTCCCAATCCCTTAAAATCGCCTACGAGGACTGGTCGTCCGAGATCGCCGCGGCCTATGTGATCAAGGCCGTCCTTAAAGAGCGGCTGAAATATCAGGTAACCCTCACGCGCATGGGGCTCACCGAAACTTACGAGGCCCTCGCCGACGGCAGCCAGGACGCCATGATCGGCGCCTGGCTGCCCAGCCAGAAACCCTACTATGAGCGCTTCCAGGGTCAGTTCGAGGATTTAGGGCCCAACCTGGAGAACGCCCGTCTGGGGCTGGTGGTGCCCAACATCGCCACCAAACGCCAGCTCGCCGAGAACGCCATGAGCACCGGGCACAACATCACCATCGATTCCATCGGCCAGCTCAAGGACCATGTGGACGCCTTCGAGGGCCGCATTATCGGCATCGAGACCGATTCAGGCATGATGCGGACCATGCGCGACCGCCTGATTCCCGCCTATGGGTTGGAGGCGTTCGAGCTGATCCCCGGCACCGAGGTCTCCATGCTGGCCGAACTGGCCAATGCCATCAAGCACAACCGCTGGATCGTGGTCCTGGGCTGGGAACCCAGCTGGAAGTTCACCCGCTGGTCGCTGAAATTTCTGGACGATCCCAAGGGGATCTGGGGCGGCCCCGCCAGCATTCACACGATCACGCGCAACGGCCTGAAGGCGGACCTGCCCCCGGCGGTTTTCAAGCTTCTCGATCAGTTCTACTGGACCCCGGACCAGCTGGGCTCGCTCCTCCTATGGAACGAGATGGGGGGCGATCCGTACAGTAACGCTAGAAGATGGATGCGCGCACACAAAGATTTGGTGGACGCCTGGCTCAAATAAGCCCTTCAACCCCCAACCGGAAGCGCCAAAGGAGGCGAGACATGTTTGAGTGTAAATCGATTATGGTGCCCACCGACTTCAGCGAATATGCCGACCTGGCCCTGGTGGATGCCCTGGGCCTGGCCGAACGCTGCGAAGGGATGATTTATCTGGTTCACGTCATCCGGGAGGTTCCCAAGGCCTTCAAACCCAACGAATTTTATGAAGCACAGAAACCAGTGGCCATGAAGGCCCTGGAAGAACAGATCGCCAAATTCGACATCCCCGCCGGCGTGACCATCGAACCCGTGGTGCGCACCGGCCGCGTGGCCACCACCCTGCTCCAGTATCAGAAGAAGATCCGGGCCAATATCGTGGTGGTGACCACCCAGGGGCAGACCGCCTTCGAGGATTTTCTCGTGGGCAGCACGGCCCGGCGCCTCATGCGCCACAGCACCTGCTCGGTCTTGGTGGTGCGCAAACCCAAGTACAGAAAGAAGTGGCAGTATTCTGGGTGACTTCTGAATTTCATTGGAACCTTATTCGGCTGAGGCTTGAAATGCCGGCGACGGGGAAGCCATCATGAAGAAAATCTACTGGTTCACATTCGTATGGATCTGCCTGCTGGCCGTGGTCGCTCTGGGGCCGCGGTCGGGGCATGCTGCCAAGGCGGCCGAGACCCTCAAGGTGGCCTACTTCCCTGGCTGGCCGGGGGCCTTTCAGGTGGGCTGGGCCAATGGCTGGTTCGAGGAGGCCCTAGGGATGCGGGTCGACTTTCGGGAGTTCGACACCGGGGCCCAGATCACGACCGCCATGGCCTCGGGGGACGTTCAGATCGCCTATGCCCTGGGAACCATCCCCCTCTGCGCGGCCGTCTCCCAGGGGCTGGACCTGCGCATGGTGGCCATCTCGGAGATTTACAACGACGCCGAAAACCTGGTGGTGCGCCTCAAGGCGGGCATCAACCACCCCCGCGACCTCATCGGCAAGAAACTTGCCGTGCCCTACGGCACCACGGCCCACTACCGCCTGCTGGGGATCCTCAACATGTTCGATATCCGTGAAGACCAGGTCCGGATCTTTGATATGCCAGGCATGGAGATGGTGGCTGCCTTCCAGCGGCGCGACATCGACGGCGGCTGCACCTGGGAGCCCACCCTCTCACGTATGCTGGAGCACGGCGGCAAGACCTTGGTGTCGCCCTTCATGCAGGTGGTGGCGGGGTACGCCACCTACGGGACGGTGAGTGTTACCGGTCATTTTGCCGAGACCCAGGCGGTTTTGCTCGCTAAATTTCTGCAGGTCGTGGACCGCTCGATTCGCTATCTGCGCGTCCATCCCGACGAGGCGATTCCCCTTATCGCCACCAAGGCCGGTCTGGATCCCAAGAAGACCGACGCCATCATCAAGGAGATGGGGTTTATCACACTGGCCGAACAGCTGACCCCGGCCTGGCTGGGAACGCCAGAGCGCGGCGGCAGCGTGGAGACCCACCTCAAAAACGTGGCCGAGTTTCTGGTCAGCCGCCGCAATATCGACAAGGCCCTGCCCAGCTACGGGCATGTCATCGCACCCCAATTTGCCATGGGCCTGGTGTCGCCCTGATCGACGGGCTTGCCGGGGGGGGATACTGAGTCATCGATTGATTATTTTCCATCGGATATCCAGTAGTAGAACATCGAAGGCCAACCGCAATAGTTTGTGGTTGGCCTTTTTGAGTTGTCCGGTGGTGATAGACCTTCTTTCTGACACAGCGAGCAGCGCCCGTACAACGCTTTCATCGCCCCTCGACTGTGAAGGTGGGCAATAGGTTTCCCAACGACACCGGGGTCGCTCTAAATGTATAAGAGAATAAAAATTCCAATAGCAGTAAAAAAATAAAGCGGCTGAACCACGCGGCCGATCATTTCGAGTCTTTTTACCAGCAATTCTCTCCCCCGGAGATATGCCACAAGTACGGCGACAGAAATGATAATTCCTGAGAGGAGGAGGGCATAGGTGGCAAAATAGATATAGTCCAGCGCGACGAGATACCCGATATCCGGTAGCTGGCTGGAGGCTCTTACGCTCAATATGATGGCTGTCAGAAGCGCTGTAACGCCCAGGTTCATCCGTGCCACAAACGGTGGCCCCTGGGGAGGGACGAAGAGCATAGCGTACCCGAGTAAAATTATGATAAACAGTGGGATTAGATTACTGAGTACATAGTTCTTTGCATTCCTTTTAATCTCGGTGACGACGTTGAAGCGAGAGTAGTCTATATCGGTGTCTGCTGTGTCATGAAACATCTGCGGATTGCCGAGGGTCGAATCGGTGGCACTGATGTCTGAAAAAACCATCACATTTTGCAAATGCCATTCTCCCTCAGTGTGAATGATGGGATGCCCCTTGGGATTCTCCATTAGTTGAGGATCGCCATTTTGCTGCATGCCGATATCATCTGCCACAAATAAGAGGTCGTTATTGTTGCGCCTTTTATGACGTAAACGGATATTCAACTTCTGTGAGTCGAAGGGATAGTCTCGAAAATTAAACTCTTCCTGGAAATCCCCTTTAATTCTATAGGAGCTGTGTGAAATATCATCAATTCTCATTTTCATGATGGGATCACTGAGGTGAATGGCTCCCACGGCATTTGGGAATTCAATTTTGCTATAATCAAGGGATTCTGTGTGTCTGAACCACAAGTAAAAATCCACACTGAAAGTTCCACTTCTTGGATCGATATTGCTGATCTCATTGATGTCTATTCCTGTATAAACGATCGTGGTTTTGTACATAAAGTGATCATCCAGGGCGAGAATCCTTCCCTCTTCCATCTTCTTGTGAAAATCGATGATGGCGTCGATGTTGACGATCGGCTTGAGTTGGACAGGGGCTGAGATCAGCTTGCCCTGCAAATAAACACCGAAAGGGCATGTCTTCATAGCATTGCCGTGTTCATCAAAATAGATGCGACCGGTAACACCTTTGTGGGCATTTTCAACGTTCCTGAAAGTCGTTAACTGATTGCGGACACGTTCACGGCTCTGGGTTAGATCGCCCTTCGGCTTTGCCCTTTTGATGGCCTCAATAACAACTGATGCCGCATCATAACTCGTGGCAGCCATGTCATCGGGTTCTCTGCCGTAATGGCGCTTAAATGCATATTCGAATTCCTGCGCAGTAAAGTTACCGATATCGCGTATAAAAAATGTGGTGGCGTAAATACCATCGGCGTAATGGCCGTCGCCTCTCTTTCTGGGAGAAATACCTTCAAATATCCTGGGAAATGATTCTGATCCGATCGCATCTCCACCGACGATCGTGAGGCCCAAGCCTTCGTCGCGAATTAGACGGACAAGCTTGGCGGCTTCATGATCCTGGAGAGCTAGAAACAAGGCCCCAGGCTTGGTGTCCTCTTGCACGTCATGCGTGATCTTCTCGAATATGGTGTCGATATCACCGGTCTCTGTGTCAATCGCCCAAACGTTTTGGATTTGAAGCCCAAGGTTACGGGCAGTGCGCGTGTATGACCGTTGCAGCGCAGAGCCGTAAACGTCCTGTTCATACACAATGGATACCTTGTCCTGATGAAGTATCGCCTTGGTATAAATGGCCGCGAATTTTCCTTGACGATTTGTATCGGGGACAATGCGAAAGTACCAATTGTTTCCTTCGGTTACCTCAGAAGCGGTTGCGCTTGATGTGACTGCTGGAATTCCATTTTGCTGGTAAATCCTTCCGCCCTCAACAGAGGTCGAACTGTAGTAATGACCAATCACGGCCAAGGCGTTGCTTTCTCTGGCGATCGCAACAGCCTGTTCGCGCGCAATTTTCTTATTGTTTTGATCGTCGTATGCGAGGACCTCTACTTTTCTGCCACGAATACCACCGCTTTCATTGATCTGTGCAACACATAGCTTCACCCCATCCAGCATCGCCCGGCCTGCGGTGTGGTCTTTTCCGGACAGGGGGCCGATAACGGCTATCTGGATCGTGTCGTTACCCGCACACGCACTGAATGAAAGTATCAGGCCTACAGCAGCGATAGCGAATAATGACTTGCCGTTGCGGCATACCCGTGACCCTTTCAACGCGAATAGCACTGCGCTGATGTTGTTCGGACAGAGGGTGCCCACAGCCTGCTGGAAAAATCGCCTCGGTGGTCCTAGTAGTGCAGACATAGCGATGACCCACTTCTCTTTTCGCCGCCATTTAAGGCGGTTTGTCAAATTCGAGCCGAGCCATTGACGATAGCCTGATCATATAAAAGAGCGACCTCCCCCTGGCGATGCTGCAACAGTAGTGATGCGGGCCCAAATCCTCATCCGCTTGAGCGGTATTGTATAGGCCGTTGGACCGCTAAATCCGGTTCACCGCAGTGCAGTAAAATCGCCTGCCTTGTGGCATCGCGCAAGGCGACGACAGCCTGCCAGTCTCTTCCGGCAGGTGGGATCGGTTGACCAATGGTTACCGTGGCAAGCCCTCGCCGCGGGAACCAGGAGTCAGGATGCAGTAGCGAGCGTGTGCCCCGAAGGCTGATCGGCAGGATCGGGATGCCGGCATCAACGGCGATTTTAAAGGCACCGATATTGAAGGGACGCAGGCCGTGTATGCGTGTAAAAGTGCCTTCGGGAAAGAACAGCAGATTGTTCATTTTCTGCGCGGCCCGGGCCAGCTGGCGAACCCCGATGATCCCATCTTGAGCGTTGTAACGCTCTACAAAGATCACTCCCAATCGCTGTAGAAAAACGCGACTGAAAAGATGTTGCCGCAGCTCGATCTTTGCCACATAGATCGGCTGAATGGGCAAGGCCGCCGTAAGTAGAAACGAATCGAGATAACTGGCATGATTAACCGCAATCACGCGCTTCTCGCCGCTCACCAGGTTTTCTAGTCCATTGACTTTCAGCGTATTCCCGCTGAGTAGGACCATTAGACGGGCGGCCGTGCGTACCAGGGCCCAACGCCAGGTCTGCCTGGGCAAAATAACCACTGAGCACCACAGGGGCAGTACCAGTGAAACCAGCAAGGTCCAGGCATACCCGGCATAAAGGATCGCCTTCAGTCGGCGGGCGCCGTTTTTTAACAGCGGATAGACACTGCCAAAGGCGATACTTGTGAACTGTAACCACACCCGATGTTGATGACCGATACGTCCCTGCTCATATAGCTGGCGCATGGCGTTGCGGCGGATCTTGCCACTGGAGGTCTTTAGCACGATATGCGGCGGCAAAAGCAACACCCGGTCAGGCGGACTGTCCAGATGCTCCGTCGCTACAGCCAGCACTTGCTGATGCAATTTTTCACGCTTGTAAGGTTCCGTTTCGCGGGTCTCGGCCAGCACTACCAGACGTTCGGTGGCTGTTTCGTCATCACGGCTACCGATGACCGCGACGCACCCCTTACGGATACCGGCAATAGCTCCCACGGCCGCCTCTACTGCATAGGGCAAAATGTTGCGTCCGGCCCGAATGATAATGTCCTTGACCCGGCTGGTAAGGTAAACATCTCCCTGATTCAGATAGGCCAGATCGCCGGAATCCAACCAATCGCCAACAAATAACTTTTCGGTCTCCATGGCATTGCGGAAGTAGCCGCTTGTGGCAGAAGGGCCTTTGAACTGCAGTCTTCCTTGCTGACGTTCGGGAAGTTCACGCCCTGCAAGGTCTACGATGCGCACTTCATGCTCGGCCAAGGGCTGCCCGCAGGACACAAATTCCATAACCGCATCGTCGGTTTCCTCGGCCGGAACCGCCAGGCCCTTGTCTTGAAAGGGCTCTCGCTGGATACGATCAATGAGGGGACCCCGACCCAATGGGGGAAAGGTTAGGCCGACAGCGTTCTCGGCGAGCCCGTAGACGGGCGCCAATACTTCCTTATTGAAGCCATATGGCGAAAAGCGGTCACAGAAGCTCCGCAAGGTTTGAGGGCTGACGGGTTCGGCACCATTAAATGCCAGGCGCCAGCTGCTCAGGTCCAGGCCTTCTAAAGCACTTTCGGCAATGCGATTTAGACACAACTCGTAGGCGAAATTGGGCGCGGCCGACAAGGTCCCACCATGGCGGTGGATGGCCCACAGCCAGCGCTCAGGTCGGGCCAGGAAATGCAGTGGAGACATTAGCACCAAAGGGAATGCATAGTACAAACTTCCCAACCAGGCGCCGATGAGCCCCATGTCGTGGTAAAGCGGCAGCCAGCTCACAAAAGTATCCCGTGAATCGGCCTGAATCGTGGTACCCATGGCACGAATATTGGCCAATAGATTATGGTGAGTGAGAACGACGCCCTTGGGGGATCCTGTACTGCCCGATGTATATTGTAAAAAGGCAATATCCTCAGCGCGAGTGGGCAATAGGGTGGGCTTTAAATCGGCGGTGCTCAGCTCCGGAACTTCTGTAATGTGTCGCAGGGATGTTGTTCTGCTGCGGAGCAGTTGGGCAAATGGTTTGGCTTCAGGGATGGTGATCAGCAATTGACAGCCGGCATTGTCAAGTATCCCTATGTGGCGCTTTAGGTGGTCTTCGAGTTGTGACAAGCGAGTTGGCGGATAGATCGGCACGGGAATGCCACCCGCCAACAAAATCCCGAAAAAGCTATAAAGATATTCTCTCCCCGTGGGCAGCATGATGGCGGCTCTATTTCCGGGCTGGAAAGCGCTGTTCTGCAATCCCCCGGCAACACTCAAGGCCCCCCGATACAGGTCTGCATAGCTCAGGGTGATCGGGCTGTTCGTTTCCTCGTAGAGGTAGATGTGAGGACGCTCGGGGTGCTTCTCCACGTGCCAGGTGAGGATGGCTTGAAGGGTCTTTGCCTTTTCAGAAATCTGCTCAGAAGATACCGGCGTGTCTGGTGTTGAAGGGGCGCCACTTGTCATGATCCTGGAAGGCGCGTGACGATGGATTGCACGCATCACATCCCGAAGGGTCTCAGCGGTCATAAAGGCTTGTTCAGAGATACCCACCCCCAGTTGACGCTCGACCCGTGTAAGCAGCTCCATGCGGGCCAAACTACCAAGTCCCAAATCAGTGTCTAGCCGGCTGTCAAGGGTTACCCGTATCGATTGCCGGGTATTCATTTCCTTCACGATACCGCGGGTCAGAGCCAGCACCGCTTCGGCCAAAGCGGACTGGTTTTCCACAATGGGTTGGTTCTGGTGCTCATGGGCCATGCTGAAACTCCAGGCCATGTACAGCTATTGACTGTTCCGTTAATTGTTGCGGAGGAGAGTCGGATTTCAGCACGAAATGATCTGGGCGGATAGAGATACAGGCGCAAATGTCTAACGACAACTTATTACAATTTCATAAATAAAATCAAATTCTATTTACTGGATGTTCTTCAAGTATGCCAAGCACAGCAGAGCAAACGAAGCGTAAAGCTACACAACTCAGTTCATATTAAAAATCATTGGCGACTATCAATCCGCCCTTTTTTTGCTGAAGGAGAGAACTAGCGCAAACGTTATGGATGGCAGTGAGAATGAAACATTGTTAAAAAAGCGAGAGCCCGGAATTGGTATTCCGAGCTCCATCGTAAACAAGAAAACCGAACGGTATTCAATATACGGTACCGGCATGACCCAACTACTGCCCGCCACACCAAATCCGCATTCCCCGACGCCCCTCTTCTCAGCGATCGTATATTACTGCCAGAATCACTGCCGGCTTATCGATGGCGGTGAGCACGTGGGGCACAGTGCTGAGGTAGTAGATGCTGTCGCCAGGGTCGAGGGTAAAGGCGTCCTCCCCCAGTTTGAGGCCCACCCTTCCCTCAAGCACGTAAATGAACTCCTCGCCCTCGTGGACCGAGGTTTCATCGTCGGTATTGGGCGCCAGTTCTACCAAGAGGGCCTCCATGTGGCGGCCGTCCACCTCTGGCGCCAGGCTCATGTAGCGGTAGGCCGCCCGTTGTCCCTTGGCGGTAGTGGAGCGCGAAATCGCCTTGGATTCGCCCCGACGGGTAAGGGAGTAGCGCTTGCCGCCCTTCCCGCCACTGACCAGTCGGGCCAGGGAGCGGTCCAGGGCTTTGGAGAGACGGATAATGGTGCCCAACTGCGGCTGAATCTCATCGGTCTCAATGCGCTTCAGGAGGTCCACTTCGAAACCCGTCAATTGGCTGAGGTCCTCCAGGCTGAGGCCCTTTTCACGTCGCAGGCGCTGCACCCGACAGCCGATCGCCTCGGGGGCGCAGTCGTCCCCTTCGCCGATATCGCCCGTCAGGTCCTCGAAGTAGTCTACGTTGATATGGGGGGGCTGCTTTTTGCTCTCCATGACAGCATCCTTTTCGCCCGATCAAGGGCAACGCGGGGTGACATCGTTCAGACGCGGCGCCGCGGGGCGCCGCGTCTGCTGTACTAAGGACGGCAGTGTTCGGGCAGCACTGCCGTCTCTCCCCAATCCTTGGGGAGTTTCTGGTCGCTCGCTTCGCCCATCTTTTCCTTGAGGCGGGAAAGCCCCGGACGGGCGAACTTCATATGTCCCTCAGTGAGGGTCCTGCCGTTGATGGCCGCCTCGGAGCGGAGCCGTTTGCCCACGGTGCGCTCCAACTGTCGACCCAGCCAAAGAATGCGGTCCACATCGTAGCCGTGTTCGATCCCCATCTCATCGATCTGCACCAGGGTGTCCTCCAGGCAGACCAGACCTACGTAGCGGGGATCGTCGTAGTAGTATTCACCGGTCCCCTTGACCGGGCAGTCATCGAGGAAATTGGCCGGTTGGCCGCCCAAGCCGCCCAAGGTGGCCTCGAAGCGCTGAATGCCTGCCTGGAGCGCGGCCAGGACCGAAGCGGAGGCCATTCTCTTGGTCTCATGAAAATGGGCCAGATGCAAGTCGGGATTGGGGATCTCGTCCAGGATCATGGAGAAGTAGCGGTAGACATCGGGTGCCGAGGCACTGCCGTCGTGATCGGCATGCTCTATGTCATGGGCGCCGATCTCCAGCCACCGTTTGGTGAACTCCACGGCGTCCTTCATATCGGTGGCACCGCCGATGGGGCTGCCCCAGATGGTGGACACGGTACCGCACATCTTGATTCCGGCTTCGCGGCACTTTTTGATGCTGCGCTCAGCCTCCTGCCAATAGACCGGCAGGGTGCAGCCCGAATTGGCGAAGTGGTGCTCCTCTTCGGTAGACACCATCATTAGGACCCGATCGGGACCAACCCCCTTCTCTTTGAGGCGGATGGCGCGGTCCACGGAGGGCTCGCGGATGGTGATAGCGGTGAGCGTGATCTCGTCATAGTTGATCCCTTTGCGTTCGCAGCGCTTTTTGAAACGATCGGAACGCAGATGGGCGAGGAGCTCCTCGGCGTCGCTGAACTGGGGCATGAGGTAGGGATTGCCCAGGTTGGTGACCTCGATGTCACGGCAGCCAGCGAAGATCAGTTCCTCCAGATAGAAGATCTTGGCCCGGGTGGAGATGAACTTTTCGAGGTGTTGGAAGCCGTCGCGGATGGTGATGTCGCCGATGGTCACCTTGCGCGGCATCCGGGGAAAGATTTTCCAATAATCGTATTCGGTCATTGTACTACCCTCCTTGGTCAAACAGTCATCATATCGATATCGGCGTATCGCACTCACTGCCCCTTGTAGATAGGCTTGCGTTTTTCGCGAAATGCGGCCAGACCCTCCAATCGATCTTCGGTGGGGATGCACACCCAGTAGGCATTGGACTCGATGGCCATGCCCGTGTCCAGATCGGCCTCGTAGCCGTAGTCAATGGCGTACTTGGCCTGCTCAATGGCGATGGGGCCGGTCTCACATACCTGATCGGCCAGCCGGCGGCAGGTCGCTCTGAGATCCGCTGGCTCACAGACCCGGTTGACCAGTCCGATATCGAGCGCCTCCTGGGCGTCGATGCGGGCCCCGGTGAAGATGAGCTCTTTGGCCTTGCCCTTGCCCACCAGACGGGGCAGGCGCTGGGTACCGCCAGCCCCGGGGATGATGGCGAGACGGGTCTCCGTCAATCCCATGGTGGCCGTGCGGGCGGCCACGCGCAAGTCGGCCGCCAGCGCCAGTTCGGTACCGCCGCCCAGGGCGACACCGTTGACCGCGGCGATGACCACCTTGGGCAGACGCTCGATGGCGCTGAAGGTGGATCGGATAGTATGGATAAATGTCTTCACTTGTACCGGGCTGAGCGTGGCCCGCTCCTTGAGATCGGCACCGGCACAGAAGGCCTTTTCACCAGCGCCGCTGATGACCACCACGCGCACGGCCGGATCGAACCGCAAGGCTTCCACCTGATCCCGCAGGGCGTATAACAGCGCGAAATTCAGGCTGTTCATCACCTGGGGTCGATTGAGGGTCAGCCACGCCACCCCCTCACTGGTCTCTGTCGTCAATACCGCATCATCCATCCATTATTCTCCTTGCGTCTCGGATCGCGCCACCTAACAGCCAATGTGTCTTGAAATGACAATGCGCTGCACCTCGCTCGTGCCCTCGCCAATGTCGAGTAACTTCTGGTCGCGATAAAAGCGTTCCACCGCGTACTCTTTCATCAGGCCATAGCCACCGTGAATCTGGATGGCGTGGTTGGTCACGCGGCCCATGAGCTCGGAGCAGTAGAGTTTGGCCATGGCGCTCAACTTTTCAAACGGCCTGTGCAAATCTCGATGCGCGCAGGCCTTGTAGAGCAGGTTGCGACCGCACTCGATCTCGGTGGCACAATCGGCGAGCTTGAAGGCCACCGCCTGGAACTTTGAGATGGGCTGTCCGAACTGCTCGCGGGTGCGGGCGTATTTAAGGGCCAGTTCGTAGGCCCCCTGAGCGCCGCCCAAGCCCATGGCAGCAATGGAGAGGCGACCGCCGTCCAGAGTCTGCAGCATCTGATGAAACCCGTCGCCCTGCTTGCCGAGGATATTTTCCTTTGGCACGCGCACATTGTCGAAGTAGAGGGTGGCCGTGTTGGACGCGCGCCACATCATCTTCTGATGCATCTCCTCAGCCTTGAACCCTTTTGTGCCCGACTCCACGATGAAGCAGGTGTACTCCGGTTTACCGCTGGGCCGCGTCCCGGTGACGGCCTGAACTGTCACGCCAAGCGTCATCTCCGTGGCGGCGTTGGTGATGAAGATTTTCGAGCCATTGATGATCCAGTCGTCCCCGTCGCGCACGGCGGTGGTTTTGCTGCCGCCGGCATCGGAACCGGCCGTGGGCTCGGTGAGCCCGAATCCCCACAACTTCTCTCCCCGGCAAAGGGGCGGTAGATACCGCTGTTTCTGCTCCTCGGTGCCGTAGTAATACAGCGGCCCGATGCCGAGCGAGTTGCCGGCGGCTACAGTGGCCGCCTGGGAGCCGTCCACGCGGGCGACCTCCTCAACGGCGATGATGTAGGAGAGGTAATCCATGGCCTGCCCGTCATAGTCCTCGGAAGCGAACATGCCGAAGAGGCCGATCTCTCCCATTTTGCGGGTCAGGGCCTCCGAAAACGCCTCCTTCTCGTCCAGCTCCATGGCCACGGGGGCGATCTCTTTCTCGGCGAAGCGGCGGACCTCCTTGCGAATCATCTGCTGTTCGGTGTTTAGGTCGAAATCCACAGGGACCTCCTTTATGCGCCCAAGCTGATGTCGTTTCTATGTGCCACTGGCAGCCCCCTGGCGCGCCAGGCTAGCGTGTCGCTCGCAACGGTTGCTCTCAGGCCAGGTGCGTCATGTACCCCGCCGCACTGGTGCCCGGCCGCCCCTCGCTGAGGCCTTGTTTGAGGCCGCTGAGGATAAAATCTTCGTAGATGCCGGCAATGGCGTCGATACTGAGACGCCCGGCGGGATTGTACCAGGAGGCACCGGCGGTGCAGAGGGTCAGGATGGCGTAGCTGAGAATCTTGACGTCACCAGCGGCGAAACAGCCCGCCCCAATGCCGGCCATGATCAACTCCTGTAAAAACTGCTCATAGGTGTCCCGGCGCGCGACGATGGCGCGGTAGTGGGCGTCTGAGAGGCCGCGCAGTTCACTGCTGGCGATGAAGGTCTCTTTCTGATGGCGCAGGTGAAACTCCACATGGCTGCGCACCGCCGCCCGCAATCGCGCTTCCACATCCGTGACACCCGTGAGACGTTGCTCCAGATGGGCCACCAACGCTTGCATGGTACGCTCCATGATGGCGAAGAGAATGGCCTCCTTGTTGGCGTAGTGGTAGTAGATGCTGGCCTTCTGAATGCCGCAGCCGGCAGCGATACCGCTGATGCTGGTGGCAAAATAGCCCTTTTCGAAAAAGAGATCGATGGCGACGCTCAGTATGGTCTCTTTCATCCGGGCCATATCGTTTCCTGGGAGGGGCTAGGGGTGAATCTTACCGACCGGTCGTTAGGCAAATAGGTTCATTTAATAGACCATCCTCTCCTTTGTCAAGCCAATTATGGGGGGAGCGGTTCTCGCCAACCGCCAGGAGGCGGTCACACGGTTGGTGGGCGCCGGTCGTGCGGTGACGATGCGCGACCAGCACGGCCGGAAGGATCGGCGGAATGCCCCGCCTGTGGCGGCGGGATGCCCTTTTGGGGCGGAAATGCCATTTCCAGGCGTGAAGCAAGGTCAATGCCAATTGAATTGACAACGCCAAAAAATTGTATTATGTTGCAATTACTATAAGTTTGGTTTCCGACCGAGAACCTCAGGCGGTGCATGCGCACATCGCCACCGATCCTACCAAAGAAACCACCCCACCCATCCCAGGTCGGATCTCCCATTCGAGACGCTTTCCCCTCATGGGGCAAACCAAACAAGGATCCGCGGGTGTTCGCCGCTCGACCACCTGTCGCGCCATCTGCGACAGGACGGCATGGCAGTGCGATCACCCCTCGGCGATTAACGTTGCCCGATCGGGCACAAACAGGAGAGGCATCATGCGTCAGAAATACATCCTCACTCAGGACGGACCCGGCGGCGATCTTCACATTCAAGAGTTCGCGGTGGTGGACAAGGACCTCAAGAACCTGGATCGAGAGCTGCTGCACCATGAACACTTCGATTTCATCGCCGAAGTTCACTACCCTGGCGCGGAGATCCAACGATCGATTTCCCAGGGAACAGCATCCCTGGTGAACACCTTGCGGACCCCCAACTTTTTCCCTATCGGTCCCTACGCGAACAAGCTCGCCGAAACCGTCATCGCATTGTACGAGACCCCCCAGGAGGCGCCGCTGGTGCTCTTCTTCGACGATGTGGATCTGATGCTGTTCACGGAGGAGGAGACCCCCGAGGAGGCCGAAGCCGCGGAGGCTTAGCGGTTTTGCGCCGGCGCCTGAGGCCGCCGTCGGGACGCACGCCCGGGCGCGGCCGATCCGGCGTCGGTGAGCCGCAGCCCGAACCTGAGCAGGCGCCCATCGATGAGGGCCAGTCCGGCCAGAATCATCACCATCCCGCCAACCGAAGAGCCGGCGAGCCGCTCGTTTAGAAAAAGGGCGCCGAGGCTGATGGCGCTGACGGGAATGAGAAAGGTGACCAGAAGAATATTGGTGGCCCCGGCCGAAGCCAGGACACGGAAATAGATGATGTAGGCCAAAGAGGTGCTGACCAGTGCCAGGGCGACCAGGGCGGTCCAGGTGATCGGACCCGGCATGATCTGCCAGGGCCGGTCCACCACCAGGGTCACCGGCATCAGCAGGAGGGCCGCGCAGGTGAGCATGCCGGCGGCCACCACTTGGGGCGCGAGGTCCTTGAAGCGGCGCCCATATAGGGCGGCCACGGCATAGGAGAGTGCGGCGCCCAGGACCGCCATCTGGCCGCCGGCGGCCATGTGCAGCCCCTTCAGGGCATCCAACCCGATGAGGACGACCACCCCGATCCATCCCAGCAGCACACCGGCCGTACGGTGCGGCGTCAGCCGCTCGGTGCGGGTCACAAAATGGGCCAGCATGACGCTGAAGATGGGCGTCGCGGCGTTGACGATGGCGGCCTGCCCACCCGTGATGTGGGTCTGACCCCAGACGATGAGGCCAAAAGGCAGCGCGTTGTTGAGTAGCCCAAGGAGGGCGAACTGGCCCCACGTACGGGGGGAGCTGGGGAGACGATGACGGCCCAGGTGCAGATAGATCAGCAGCGCTGCCGCCGCGAGCGTGACCCGCCCCTGTACGACGGTCAGCGGCGGCAGCTCGACCAGAACCACCTCGACGAAAAAAAAGGAGCCGCCCCAGATGAGGGAGAGAAACAGGACCAGGCCCCACTCCAATGGTCCCATGAGCTTGGCGGCGACCGGTGTGCGCGATGGGGTCGGTCCGGTGGTGGTGGTGGATCGTGACATGTGATCGGCTCCTTTGATGCGGGTCATGGGGGAGGTCATACCACCTGCCGCCCATCGCCGCGACCCGAATCTTGCGTTTCGATCGCGCGGCAAAGATCGCAAGATTCGGGTGGTCAACCGCTGTGACCGGACGTAGGATGAGGACATGAACGCCATCGATTTCAATTCGCGGGCGGCCGACTATGTCCGCATCGCCAAGGCCATCGCCTACCTCCAGGATAACTTCCAGGATCAGCCCGACCTGGACACGCTGGCCGCTCAGGTCCATCTGAGCAAGTACCATTTCCAGCGCCTGTTCAAGCGGTGGGCCGGCGTGACCCCCAATCAATTCCTACAATTCCTCACCCTCGAATACGCCAAGGCACGTTTGGACGAATCCAAAAGTCTTCTGGAGACGGCCCTCGACGCCGGACTCTCGGGCAGCAGCCGCTTGCACGATCTCTTCGTGACCTTTGAGGGGATCACGCCCGGGGAGTACAAGCGGCAGTGCGCCGGCCTGCCCATCTCCCACGGATTCTACGCGACCCCCTTCGGCCGCTGCCTGCTGGCCACCACACCGCGCGGCATTTGCCACTTGGGATTCATCGATACCGAGCCGGCGGTCACCGCCCTGGAAGAACTTCGCGCACTGTGGCCGGGTGCGGTGTGGCGGCCGGCGGGTGCCACAGGTGCCGCCATCGTTGCGCGGATTTTCAGGGCAGGTCCCACCCCGCCGGGACGTCCGTTCCACCTGCTCCTGAAAGGCACCAACTTCCAGATCAAGGTGTGGCGTGCCCTGCTCAAACTGCCGGCCGGGGCCATGCTTAGCTACGGGGACCTCGCCGACGTCCTGGGAATCCCCACGGCCGTGCGTGCCGTGGCCGGGGCGGTGGCGCGAAATCCCGTCGCCTACCTGATCCCCTGCCATCGGGTCATCACAAAAAGCGGTCGGATCCATCACTACCGCTGGGGGGCGACCCGCAAGCGCGCCATCCTGGCAAAAGAAGCCGCGGTGCACCAAACGGCCGCCTGACACCCGCCCGCTGCATCGACGCTCCAAAACCCCACATTCCGAAATTACCCCCAAACGCGCCGACCGCGTCCGGCAATGGACGCCGTCCCGACCTGGCCGGGCGCCAGCCGAACGGGCGATGGTGTCCGTAAAATGGTTTTCGTTGACATAAATTGGCCCTAAAGCAGTGTGAATTGGATCACAGATCAATGCCAATGCTTCTGCTAAATAAAGAGCTACCGAGTCAACAACCATACCAACTCTTCAGCAGCGCCCAATCGGCAACCAGCATATCGAAATAATTTTATGTTCAATTTGACATATCTATCGAGCGATGCCGGCGCCTGCCTGACACCCACCCCACGAAAGGAAGAACCATGCGAAAGAATCCCACGATCCAACCATATCCATTTTGGCGGGCGATCGGCATCCTGGTGACCATCATGGCCATCACCGGCCTTATTACGACCCATGCGGCTGCCTTTGTTGTCAATCTCAGCGGCGACGCATCCGACGCGGATCTGACCGACGGCGTCTGCGACACCAATTTGGTCGCCCTTCTCCAGCAGTGCACCCTGCGGGCCGCCATCGAACAGGCCAACGCCAATGCGGGCCTGGACACGATCACCTTCAGTATTCTAACCCTGCCGCTCGGCGCCGGCGTTCCGGCAGTGATCCAGCCCACCACCAACCTGCCCACTATCACCGATCCGCTCGAGATCGACGGCTACACGCAACCCCTGTCGGCCCAGGCCACCGCCACCACACCGGCTGTTCTCAAGGTGATTCTGGACGGCAGCAACGTACCGGCCGGCATCGGCTTACTGTTTGAGACCGACGATAGCCGGGTGCGGGGGCTGGTGGTGCACAGCTGGGAGACGTCCGGCATCCTCGTCCGCGGCGATCGCAACACCTTGCGCGGCAACTATGTGGGCACCGATGAAAGCGGCACGGTCGCCCTGCCCAACGGCGAAGGCATCAGCATCGGCGGCAGCGACAACGTGATCGGCGGCCGATCACCGGCCAGGCGCAACATCATCTCCGGCAACACGTCGATCGGGCTGATGCTGAGCAGTGCAGGAAACGTCGTGGAAGGCAATTTCTTCGGTACCGATCCCACCACCACTCTCGATCTGGGCAATGGCAGCACCGCCCCCCCGGGCGCCCTCAACGGGGCCATCGTCGTGGAAGGGCCGGACAACACCATCGGCGCCGCCAACCCGGATGCGATGAATGTGATCGCCGGCAACTCCATCGGCATCCATCTGCGGCCCAATTCGAACGGCACCAAGGTGCGCGGCAATCACATCGGCACCGACCTCGACGGCACCTCGGCCAGTATCGGTCTGGGCAACGGGGTGGGCATCTACATCGATGGCAATGGAACGCAGATCGGCAGCGTGCAGCCCGATGGTCGCAACATCATCGCCAACAATATCAGCACCGGTATGGAAGTGTGGGGGGACGACAACCTGGTGGTGGGCAACTATATCGGCCTCGACAGCGCCGGTACGACGGTCCTGCCCAACGGCGGCAACGGTATCCAGGTTTTCGGCAGCCGTAATCAGATCGGCGATGTCGCCGACGGGGCCGCCAACGTGATCTCCGGCAACAACCACGCCGGCATCACGGTCAGCTACTACGAGAATTTCGCCACGGGCAATAAAGTCATCCCGGCGGCCAACCGCATCCTCGCCAACCTCATCGGCCTGGATGCCGCCGGCACCGTCGGCGTGGGCAACGGGGTCGACGGTATTTTGCTCTTTAACGCAACCCTGACGCTGATTGGCGGGCAGGATGCGGGGATGGGCAACATCATCGCGGCCAATGGTGGCGACGGGGTGCGCATCGAGAAGTTCGGCCCCAATCTCGCCGGCGGTAACATCCTGCAGGGCAATGTGATCGGTCAGGATACGGTTGGCAACCCCATGGGCAACGCCACTTCGGGAGTTTTTGTCTTTGAGGCCAGCACCAATTACATTGGCGGGATTCAAGACGGCGCCGGCAACACCATCGCCCACAACGGGGATGACGGCGTCACGGTCGCCTCCGGCCGCATGAACGCCATCCTCGGCAACGCGATCTTCGACAACGGTCTGCTGGGAATCGATCTGGAGGCTAACGGGGTCACGACCAACGATCTCACCGATCCCGATTTGGGCGCCAATGACTTGCAGAACTTTCCCGTGCTGCTGTCGGCCGTCAACGTCGCCGGAAGCACCGAGATCAGCGGCGAGTTGAACAGCACCCCCAATGCCAACTTCCGTCTGGAGCTGTTTGTCTCCGATGCCTGTGATGCCAGCACCCACGGCGAGGGCCAGCGCTTTCTCGAGGCCACCACCGTCACCACGAATGGAGCGGGAGATGCCACCGGCCTGGTAACCATCACCCCGGCCCTGACCAGCGGGCAAACGCTCACGGCCACCGTCACCAGCGTGAACGGCATCGGCGACTTCTTCAACACGTCGGAGTTTTCGGTGTGCATCACCGTGCCCTAAGGTGAAGTACTGGGAATCCCTGGAAGGCCACCTGAGAAGAGATACCTGCCGTGGAAGCTTTAGGCGCCCGACGCTGGGGATAGCACTGGCGCGGGCGCCATCACTCATTGGAGTGGTACCAGGCCGTGATGACGGTAGATATCCCGGACGGTCTTCGTGAAGAGAAAGTCAATGAAGCGCTGACCCCAGGCCCCTCCATCCCCGACAAGGCCGACATGGGTGTATCCGATGGGGTTGCCGTCCAGTGGCGCCGGCTGTGCGACGCTGCCGCCCAGGGGCACCATCTCGAACAACTCCGGGAACCGCCGGGCGCAATGCAGCGCCAGATGATAGAAAAGCACGGCGGCGTCCGCCCGTCCGCGGGCCACCGCCTCGGGTGCCTCGCGGTGATGAATATGCTCCCCATAGAGGATGCGGACGGCGGCAGTGATATCGGCCGTGCCCAGCAGGTTGGCCAGGGTGTCTGCATAGGCCTGATGGCTGGCCGCTTCGCGCTCCGGATTGGAGAGAAACAGGGTGACCTCCTCACGCCGTAAATCTTCGCCGGCCAAAATCTTTTTGGGATTGCCCTTTTTCACCAGGAGAACATTGCCCTGGTTGCGCACAAAGGGCAGGTGCCGCGTCAGATGCCCCTCGGCCACCAGGTCTTCGAGAATGTGGGGCGGCCCGATGAAGAGGTCCGGCGACACGGAGAGAACGAAGTTGCCCAACTGCAGCCGGCCCGCCCGCAAGAGATTCAGAATCGGGTGTGGCGGCGTGGTGGCGTAGAAGAGGTCCGCGAGTTCAGGCCGTTGTTCCTGGAAACATCGCAGCGCATCTGCGAGGGCCATATGGTGATTGCCGTCGGAGAAGACCACCAGACCGGCGCTCGCGGGGTCGCCGTGAAAATCGAGCAGCAAGTTGGAGCCGGCTTGGTGCCACACCGGTATATCGTCGCTGAAACGATCTCGATCCCGAGACCAGTCCATTTCCATTCCGCCCCCCTTTTCATTGCGCGCTCATGATCCAGACGCGATCAAGCGCAGTGGACAGCCTATTGCGCGCGCACCCGACAACTGCCGTCCCGCAAGCTGTCGCCGAGGCGCCACCCGGCCCGAGTGTCACAGGTTGTCATCACCCAATCTGGCCCTTCCACTGTAGGAAAGCAGTGACACCGAAGGACAACCACAGACGCGCATTTCAGCGACGGTAGCGCTTTCTTAGAGGCCATCCTAGAAATCAAATAGGAAGATGACAATCCATCCAAGGCAGCCAATAGAATATCGCCCAATGGTGAATAACATACATCTCGCTTTGGGTAAGTTACCCGTTCGATTCCTACCATTTTGGTTTTTTGATACATACTTTTCTATTGTACCAAATAAACGCCTAAGCTTCACCAACATCTCACCTGATCCTGCCCCTGCATTCCCAGACTGCTTTGCGTGGCATTTGATTCGCTCTAAAACAATTTCGATCGATGGATGCACTTCATCTTTGGACAAGAATCAAAGCACACGGCCAACTGCACTGCCTTGGCAATTTTGAATGGAGAATAAAGAAATCGATTACACACCACATACGATACGTCTAATTTGACGACTGAGGGAGGTTCATGATGCGCCAAACTAAAGCGTTTGCTGTAAACCCGTTCTCTAAGGTCCAACAAAAAATTTGTATAATGGCACTGACCAGCTTGCTAGTGACGCCCATTTTCGGATGGGAAGCCGCTGCACAAACGCTGACGACCATTGAACGCAATGGCCCGTCGGAGAAACGCGTGGACATCGTCATTATCGGTGATGCCTACCTTGCCAGCCAGGAGGAGGAGTTCCTTGAACATGCCACCGCCCTCAGGGACTTCATGTTTGACAACAGCCGGATCGACAACCGGCCCTTTCCCGAATACCGTCAGTTCTTCAATGTCCACACGCTGTTCGTGCCTTCCATCGAAGAAGGCGTTGAGCAAGGCGCAGGAGCAGGAAACACAGCACTTGGCGCCACACTGGATGGTGATCGGCGCCTGTCGATCGATACGGGTCTGGCTGATTCCTACATCAATGCCCTCGGCTTCGAGGCGGAGATGATCTTTGTGCCGGTCAACACCAATAGGCCGGGCGAACGTACCGGCGGCGCTGATGGGAAGTACGCTATTTACAACGCCGATTACTCCGGAGCAAATGGCGACATTCGCAATACGGCGCTCCACGAAATGGGGCATGCTTTCATGAAGCTGAAAGACGAGTATGCGGATGGCGGGCAGGCCTGGCCGCCGGCAGTATTTGGGAACTGGGACCCTGACAACGCGATTCCATTGGCGCCAACGGATGTCAGCTGCGGCGGCGCTTACTATAACGACGACAACCGCCAGCAACTCCCGGAATCTGGTCCCAATCTAGCACGCAGCCCAGACCTTCTCCCATGGGCGCATTGGGTGGGATATCCCGCCCCCATTACGGGGCAGGTCGGCGCCTTTGAAGGGGGCTTTAATGCATATTCGACCGGTGTGTTCAGACCATCCTTTAATTCAAAAATGAGGTCGTCCGACCAGCCCTTCGATCCGGTATAGCAATCTTAGATATGGAACCACCCAAAACTGTTTCACAAGTTAGAAGCTTCATAGGAGCTGTAACATTCTACAGAGAAATGTTTCCAAAAAGATCACAGATCTTGGCACCTCTGTATAGACTCACTGAAGCAAAACGCAAGCGTTTTGTCTTTGAC
>JASJCL010000046.1 GCA_030066015.1 Desulfosarcinaceae bacterium
GTATGGTGTCCCCCGAAATCCCCCGAAATCTAACACGCTTTTGTCTTTGGACAACGAGCCTGTCGCGCTCACTCTCGCAGAAGACCTGGGTTATATAATCTCTAATGCCATCAGAGTTGTATCATCATGGGTCAATGCGTCTGTGGAATAGTTTCTCAATGCTTTTAGTACGGCGACTTTTAGCTCGTGCAATGGCAGATTAGAATGAGTATCCAGGAGATTCTTTAAACGCGTCAATCCAAAGTTTTCACCTGAAGGACTGGGCGTGTCAAGTATGCCGTCAGTGTAGACGAACAGCCGGTCTCCTGATGTCATAGCAAGAGAGAATTGTTCGTAAAAGGTATCCAGTTCAATGGCGAGCGGGATGTTTTTGGGGAAGCTGTCATTTCGTGCTTTTTTGTTCGATGGCCATGCATAGGACCAAAACCGTTCTCCCGATCGCCGATATAAAATCGGTGGATGCCCGGCGTAGGATACGTTCACGCGTCCCTCCGGTGCATGATACGCGACAACTGCCGCGGTCGTCATGGCCTCTAAGCTCCGGTTGCTGATCAACCGATTCACGTCGCCCAGAATGACCCGACTGTCACGGGCTCACATATGGGCGTTCAGTGCCTCATATACAAATTGGCTTATCTCAGCTACTGCCTCGCCATGACCGGTAACATCAGCGATGGCTAAGCGCGATATCTCATCGCCCCTGCAGGCCCCAAGGTAATAAATATCCCCCCCCTTTGCACCTTCACTGGATGCGGAATATATGGAGCCCATAATCCTCCCGGCAGAAATATCAAAATCCTGGTTTTTTATTCCCCCCCAGACATACCGGCACTCAAGCCTGTCCTGAAAGGTCACAAAAGGGGACATTGAGTCTTTCGCATACATTTGACGACGCCTTTCCCATAATCGTTATCGCTCAGTGGCCGGGGCGCTTTCTGCGCCCCGAACCACTTGCGAAGATATATGTCTCCAATTTCATTGAACAGCCGCGGATTCGCCACTGAAAGAAGAACTCTTATTCCCAGCGGCAATATCTACCGTAAACCTGCGGAAAGCTCTACGATGGATCGTTTGAGATCCTACCTGGATGGTCCAATGGTCAAGTCGTGGATACTCGGTGGTATTTTTGGAGGATCTCCGCGCGTCTAGTGTTTGAAAGCGACCGCAAATAGGATTTCCATCCCGGGCACCAACCAATGTGCCACTTCCAGATTCTGCCGAACATCGATGTCGGATCATTATCGTAATGCCCTCTAAACTTACAACGTTCGCAATGGTGCATGTCTCCACCTCCATTGGCCAGATTCGGCTGGCAAGAACAATGTCCATCAGCAGCAACAGCGCGTTGCAGTGGCCGTTTTATCGCAAATCGATCCAGTGGCATCCTTAGATCCGAGCAGTTCATCAATGCTGCTGGATATGGCTGTATGCGCGCCATTCTTAATCAAACCGGCAATCTGAGAGGCTCGTCTGATCTCGTCCGCCGGAATTCCTATTGTGACGGCTTTCTCATACAGGTGTTCGAAGCAGGGAATGCAGTTCGCCGCCGTCGCCGCACCGATGGCGATGAGAACATCTGATTTTTCCATTAAAACCGTTTCTCGCGTTGTGTTGCTTGTTTCCATGGTCAACTCCTCCTTATTGTGGACGCCAAAAACAACCCGATCTAAGGGGTTTTTCTGAATTATAGATGCGCCCATGGTTCGCCTCCGTTCGCGTCGTGAAGCAGGGGCGTGATGCTATTGAGTTTGAGTGTGATGCTGCCGGGCCATTGGTACTGCGGCAAGATGCTCATGATTCCTTCGGTCCGCATCCCCTGAATCACCGGGATAGATAAGGTGTCGAGCGAATCGATAATCGTCTGAACGGCTGCCTCGCACCCCAGCACCACCAGCGCATCGTAATTTTCCGCACGTTTCCTCAGCTTGGTTCGTCGCCTGCCGGTCCACATGCAGACGACGAACTGATGGAGCCACCGGCTCTTGAACACATCGGCCTTCACCCCTTTTGCTTCCAGCTCGGCCTTCATGGTTTCGATATAGCTCTCATAGGCGGCCGTCTTGAGGCAGTGCCGATGAAATTCGAAGTAAGGTTCGTTTTTGCTGATGGCGCAGCTGGCGGCCGGGCAGAATCTGCATGGAATGATGAGAATCTTGTCAAACTGCATGAGTTTTTCAACGTCATCGGGTTCCTTTAGGTACACCGGCATGATCGATCTCCTTGGCGGTGCTGCGGGTTAGGATTCACCACAGCAGGCGCCGCACTGCCCTGTGGTTTGCGCCGGGGTCATCGCGCCCTCGGCGGCACGGCCCTCCAGGCTGCGGAGCACCCAATCGGCGACGGATTGGGCCACCATTTTGCGGTCATCTTCCGGGACATCCTCGTAGTCGAAAATGTCCGTGTACCGGTTGTAGTGGGACAGGGCGTCGAACTGAACCAGTCTCTTCTCGTCGATGAGATGTTCGATAATGCGGCCATGGCACCTGAGGAAACAGCCGTCGATCAGGATCACCTTTTCGGCCTTCCGGATCCACTGTGAGATCGCGGATTCCGGGACCGTCATCAACTCTCCGTGGCACCCCCGTCCATACGGTTTCTTCTTGGCAACGAGGTTGGCAGCGAGCCTGGCGATTTCACCCCGGATGCAGGCGCCTTCACAGGAAAGGACCGGGATCTTCGATTCGCTGATGTTTCTCTTTCCGACCGCCTCTCCGATGGGGCAAACCGCATGCGTAGAGGTTATGGGGATATTGTGTTGGGACTTTTGACAACTCATCTTATAGGGTCTCCGTTTGGTTTGTTTCCGTCCGTATCCGCGACGACCGGACCGGTGAGCGCTCTCTTTTTCTCGGCATACTCCGCGTTGTCGATTTCTCCAGCGGCATAGCGCCTGTCAAGAATATCACTTGCCGATGCTGTACCTTCGGTCCTTTGCCAATCACGGCCGCAGCAACCGAAGCCGCTCATCATCGTTCCCCTGCGTCCGCGCATCACGAAAAAACACAAGATCATCATGACGATGGGAACGACCCACCAGAAGGAAAATGTGCATAACTCTGGTCCATACATGGGGTTCACCTCCTTTCATTATTATTTTCATCTGTTCCCATAGACGGATCCGGACTGCGAAAGGATACACCTGCGCTCTGAATTAAAATGCCAACGGAGAAGGGAGAGATGTGGCGGTGCGGTTCGAGGAATTTTGGTGGAGGGTTAGTCGGGCATTTTCGTGGAGATACGAACTGGTTTACGATCGCATGCCAGGGTGTTTCCCTCGGTGTAGTAGAAGTTGCACCCTTCCTGCAGCGCTTTTTTTAGCTTGGCCCTGGCACGATGAAGGCGGATTTTCACGTTGTCCAGCGATATGTCGAGAATGCCCGCGATCTCCTTGTTGGCAAACCCTTCCAGTTCGCTGAGAACGATCACGATACGGTAATTTGGGGGCAGGCTGTCGATGTATTCGCTGATACAATCGCCCATCTCTTTGCGAATCACGAGTTGGTCGGTGACCGGCGCGGATTTCACTGCCGAAGGGCTTGCTGCAACATGGGCGGCCTCGTCCTCGAAAGCATCGTGAGCGCTTTCGTGTTTGTGGACGGCAGAACGTGATCTGTCAATGGCGACGTTGGTGGCGATGCGATAGATCCAGGTGGAGAGACTGGACCGCCCATGGAAGCCGCTCAGCCCCCTATTGACCTTGTCAAACACCTCCTGAGAGAGATCTTCGGCGTCGACCGGGCTGACGAGGCGGGACAGGTAGCGCTGGATTTTCGGGCGATACTCGTTGAATATGGCATCGAAGCGTTGATCGGAGATCATTACGGCACCCTGCGTTGGTATGGTCCCGTTTTCCATGATGGCGATCTGCATCTATCATACCTCCCACTTTGCTTATCGGGTCAAGTGGAAATCCGCCCGATGCACCGCCAGAATCCTCGTCAGTATCTCCCCCCGCTCTTTGAGGATGCTACCGTTACCGTTCCGTGCTGCAACGCGGTTCACACCCTTGCAAGGGTCGGTTCAGCCTTTTTCAAATGTTCCTGCAGATACCAATCGACCATGACCCGGCACTCGGCGTCCAGAAAATGGGCTGCCCGTCGCTGATATAATATGGAGGCCTGGGCGGGAAACTGCTCGTCCGCATCGTTGAAGAGGAACAGAAGCGGAATACGTGGAAGCGCTGGTATGACAGCCGAAAGGTCATATGGGTATTCGGTCTCGGGTGATCGGCCGCCAAGTGCGCTCACAGCGGCATTGAGCCTGTCGAGATTGCCTGCGTACCGTTTGGCGATGGTCGTCGTGGCATAATCAGCAAGGCCGACATTTTGCGTCTGCCCCGAGTCGGTGAAGTCGCGAAAGGTGACCCAGTCCCTGTCACAGGGGATTTGTAACGGACACATGAGCAGGTATTTTAGCAATATCACGCAGGTACCGTATCCTGGACGTCTTCCCCGGTCGTCTACCACACCGAAGGGTGACACATGATAGCGGGCCTTGAAAAAGAGGATTTGCGCGGCTCTGGTTTTCTCATCGACGGCAATATCTAGCATCGATTCCCACCGCGACATATCGGTGCTGTCCAACTGCCTCAAATAGTCCGCGTAGTTTTTTTCGAACACTGGATTGGGGCCCGTCATTATGCCTACCTCGTCAGTACCCATCCATGAATGGCGATATTGCCTGCCCCTGGATAGGTCTTTAACATGGATCGTTCAGGAGTTGGTGCACCAGATGATTGAAATACGCCAGATCAGCCGGTTCAATCTCGATCGGTACCTGTACAAGATCGTAAAAGGCAAGGATCGCTTCGTCGGATACCGTCGCCACACCAGTGTCCAGCAGCACAAGACGGTCATAACGACCCAGATGGATGCGCACATCGACCTCATCCCACCCCAGACCTCTCATGATTTCCGGCCAGGCTGTGATCCAACCCGGTGTTATGACCATCGTGCGATTGGCCTCTAGCTGCCTGATCCTGTGCGGACCGATGATCGCCTGAATACAGTTCTTGACTGGAGGGAGGCAGCTCCCGCAGTCTGTGGCGATCTTGCCGATATCGGGATGGCATCCATTGCCGAGCAAAAAACGGACACGATTGGCAGACTGAGCCTGAAGCATCTCGATCGCTTGGTCGAGAGCCATCTTCATCCGCTCGGCATCCGCGTGAAGCGCTGCATCCAGCCAGTGTATGGGAAAACTGTTTTCATCTGAAAGCACGCTTTCCAGCTCATTCCTGAAAATCCCGCAGGCGATCAAAGGTCCCCCGGTTCCCATGTCGACGCACTCCTCGCTAACTGTGTTTCGCATCAATCGGTTTCGATTTTAGCCTTCTTATCCATATCCGTCATGCAGCCTGCCATGGCCTTGACCAGATCGCATGGCTCAAATTCATAACCTTTGCGTTTGAGAAAATCCCAGAGTTCGGATGACGCGCTGAATCCAATCACCGATTGTCTGAAGCCGGGGTCATCCCTCATTTGCTGGACAAAGCGCTGTGCATCGTCGATATTCATTCTTTCTCCTTATATACAATTAGGTACAGACCATCGGTCCCCAAGGCGATTTGGCTGGCGGCTGACATTCGCTGTGCGTTGCCCTCTTTGCAATGGCGACAGGCATCCAGACCAGTTCCTAAATAGGATACCTCTAATAAACGTTGTAGACGAGCTGAGCGGGGAAAAGGATACACTCGGATTTTTCAATGCTAAACCGCTCGAAGCTAGCTGCATGAGGGAATCGATAAAAAAGGCGCGAGCGCTACCAAACTATTATGGAGATAAGGCCTGTAGTCGCCGACTGCTTCGGTATTGTGTGTCAATAGGCTACCGTCTCCGCAGCCAAATCCGTTTGATTCTTATGCCGATTTGATTGAGGCCTCTCGATGGCGTCTTCACGGTATCGAGAAAATCGGGATGGGTCTCTTTTTGGTCGATGTCGAGGAATTCGTTCCGCAACTCCGGGAACTGAAGATAGATATTCAGTCGATCCATGAAATCGGACCTTCTGTATTGCTCAAATATTTCATCCAAATTCGTTCTCATGGCACTGCCTCCGCGTTTATGGGTCAGACAATTTTACTTCAAGGCCTGACCTGTTCATGGATAGAGTACCCCTTGATCTTGTATTTAAGAAGTGGCATATATGACATTATAGAGTTCATTTATGCCAATGAGGAGGGTGCATGAAATCCGTCACCATATTGGCCATGCTGAACACCATGGCTGCAACGGTCACCAGTCCGATGGATGTGTTTTATCAGGCAGGGGTGATGTGGAATGTTTTCAACGGGAAGGCAGTCACACCCTACTTCGACGTCAAACTGGTGACAAGCACGGGAGAACCCTTTAGATGTCTGAACGGAGTCAGACTCATCCCGGATGGTTCCATACACGATGTACCGACAACGGATCTGATTGTCGTGTCGTCAATTCTGGATATCGAGAAGGTGCTCGCGAGACAGGGTGAGGTGGTCGATTGGTTACAAGCGATGCACGGTCAAGGCACCCATATTGCCACCATTTGCTCCGGCGCGTTCGTTCTGGCGGAAACCGGGCTCCTGGATGGAAAGACGGCCACCACCCACTGGGGCTTTGCTGAGCAATTCAAGAGGCGCTACCCTCAGGTAAGACTCAAGCTGGAGCGCCTGATAACCGATGAAGGCGACCTGTATTGTTCGGGCGGGTATAACACTGGCATCGATTTGTCCCTATACCTGGTGGAAAAATACTGCGGCCATGAAGTGGCCCTGCAGTCGTCAAAGTCCATGATATCCGATATCGGTCGTACCACTCAGGCGCCGTATTGCATGTATCAATTCCGCAAAGACCACAATGACAATCGGGTTCTTCCTATCCAGGAGTGGATTGAGCGGAATTTCGAACAAAATTTCACCTATGACCGTCTGGCCCGAAGAAGCGGCATGAGTCGGCGCACCATGGAACGGCGGTTCAAAAATGCAACTGGCGAAACGCCGTTGACCTACCAGCAAGGCATCAGGGTGGAAGTCGCAAAGCGATTACTCGAAACTGAAAGCCAAACCTTCGATGAAATCACCTATCAGGTGGGCTACGAGGACAGCAGTACTTTCAGAAAGATTTTTTTCAAACAGACCGGTTTGGTACCGACGGAATATCGGAAAAAGTTCCAGCGGGGGTCAGGCATACCATAGCACACTACTAAAAGCATTCGGCTCCAAATGATCTTGTGGCTTTCATTACTGTTTTTGGGATTACTGGCCTAGAGCCGAAATCGAAAAGAAGTTATCGCCATTTTACGACATAAGTGCCTCAGTGGGCAGGCACCTTGAAAGCATACGATTGGCCTATTACGAAGTGTCCGGTCCAGATCGTTCAACTGGGTGTACATTCCTGTATTGCGTCGTTCACAAACTCGAAAACATCGGCTAGTCAATGCACACCAACGATTCTCCGATTATCATCGTGGATTCTATCCTGAAGGTTCATGATGGTCCACTATACCCATATACATTTGTAAGAAACAAACGTTGAACATATGAACCAGTTTTCGGACCCACAAAGTGGCTTAATTCGAGAAATTGGAGAAGTACTTAGAGCGGTTCACTAAAACGGTGGTTATTCTGTACCGCAAAATACTGCTCAGTTTGAGATGAATTCCTAGCCCTCATTCCGGTTTTTTACCCAATGCTACTCACCTTCCAAATTGAGTGAGAAGCGCCGTTTCTTGACAGGAACGACTCAGGAGTCGATGGGTTCGAGGGTTCCGTGTTTCTCCCAGTGAACGGCGCAGCGCACCAGCTCGTTGGCGTGTTTGACGTGGAGCTTCTCCTTTATGCGCTCGCGATAAGTGCCGATGGTTTTGATGCTCAAGTTGAGCTTGCCGGCGATCTCGCGGGTGCTGAGGCCGCGGCCGATCAAACGGAACACCTCCAGCTCACGGTCGGTGAGGCGGGCGATGGGCGCACGCTCCTTGGCATGGCCCCGCTCGGTGATGCCGCTCAAGATATGCTCCTTGACCGTCTCGTTGAGGTAGACCTTGCCCCCCAGCACATGGCGGGCGGCGGTGACGACTTTCTCCATGGCCTCCTCCTTCATGATATAGCCCCGTGCACCGGCGTGCAGGGCGCGTTCGGCGTAGAGAAACTCGTCGTGCATGGAGAGCATCAGCACCGGCAGATTGCGATACTGGCGGCCGATGAGCTTGACCAGATCGATACCGTCGCTCTTGCGCAGGGTGATGTCGGCGATCACCAGATCGGGCGGATTGTGTTTGATTTCGGCCCAGGCTTCGCTCACATCCTGGGCGAAGCCGCACACTTCCAGATCCGCCTCCTGGTTTATCAGCTCGGAGAGCCCCAGGCGGAAAATGGGATGGTCCTCGACGATCAGAATCCGTTTCTTGGCCATACAGCCTCCCACTACTCGTACCGCGGCATCAGGCCTCGACGGCGTCGCCGTCGCTCGGCAAGGGCAAACTCAGTTGCACCTGGGTCCCCTCCCCCGGCGTCGGGAAGAGGTCCAAAGCGGCGCCAATCATCTTGGCACGGTAGGCCATGATCCGCAAGCCCATACCGGCGGCGCCGACCACCTCGAAATCGCCCTTGCCGTCGTCGCTGACCGTCAGCTGCAGAACATTCTCCGTCACCGAAAGGTGGATCTCGATCTGTTCCGCTTCGGCGTGGCGGGCGGCATTGTGGACCGCTTCCTGGGCGATACGGAATATGTGGGTGGAGATGGTGTTGTTGCGCAGCGTGATCGGCTGCGTGCAGGTGAAGCGGCACTTCTGGTTGAAGACGCTTTTGGTGTTGGCGGTTAGCTCCTGCAAGGAGAACTCCAAGCCATGATCCACCAGGTAGACGGGGCAAAGCCCCCGCGCCAGGGAGCGGCTTTTGCCAATGGCGTCCTTGATGAGTCCCGCGATCCGATCGGCCAGGGCCTTGATCTCGGGGGCGGCCGCAGCGGCCTTGCTGGCCAGCACGCGGGTAAACCCCTCGATACCGATGAGGTGGGGGCACAGATCATCGTGCAGGTCCTGGCCGATCTTTTGGCGCTCCTTGTCGCCCACATCGAGCAGCCGCTTTTCCAGTTTTTTGAGATCGGTGACATCGCGGTGGATAATGACGCTGCCCATCGGCTCTCCGGCACGGTCGGTATAAACCGCGCCGCGAATGCTCACATCGATGGTGTCCCCCGACTTGACGTAGCGGCGGGTCTCCACACTCGAGAGGGACTGGCCGGCGGTGATGAGGGCCAATCCCCGACGGGTCTCTTCCCAGGTTTCGGGGGGCACGAAGTGATCGAGTTTATTCCCGAGAATTTCCGCGGCCTGCCAACCGAAGACCTTCGTGAAAGCGGGATTGAGATAGGTGACCCGCCCGTCCATGTCGTAGACGATGATGGGGTCGGGCGCCGCTTCCATCACCGAACGGTATTTCTCCTCACTCTCCCGCAACGCTTCTTCGGCCTGGCGCCGCTCGGCCACCTCGGCGTTCAGGTCGCGACTATAGATCTCCAGCCGGTCCATGAAGTTGTTGTAGTACTGCGCCAGCTGCCCCACTTCTCCCCCGGCGGTCGACTGTGCGCGGGCGCTGAAATCACCCTTGGTCGCCGTGGCGAGTTGGTGGATGAGATCCTGCAAGGGCGTGGTTATGCTGCGACCGATGAGGGAACTCAAGGGGAGCACCAGGAGGAACGAGGCCAGAACGGTGAAGATGATGACGTTGCTAAGGGTTCTGAGGGGGGCGTAAAATTCGTTCAGATAGCTGGAGGAGGCCACGATCCAGTCGATCTCCGGGATGTAGTTGAAGATGACCAGCTTCTTGCGGGGTCGGGCCTCACCCGGGTTTTTCCACGAATAGACGATCTTGCCGTCCTTCTGCGCCAGCATCTGCGCGATGGGTTGCGTCGGATTGTCCTGGCTCTCGAAGACATTGACGCCCCGTAGACTGGGGTGGATGATGACCTCTCCGGACCCGTTGACCACAAAGGCGTAGCCGGTCTGCCCAAATTGCAGATCGAGCACACTTTCACGGAAATCGTCCACATTCACCAGGCGCTGAAACTCGCGGCGATATGAGGAGACGTTGATGATCCAGTCCCAGGGCGCGAAGTAGACCATGTAGAGTGCCTTGGGCCGGGCCTGCTGCTCGCCGGGGTTGCGCCACTCGTAGGCGTCGATATAGCCCCGCTTGCGGGCCATCATCTCCTTGACGAAGTCGAAGTGGGAGATGTCCTGCCCAAGCCAGGCGGCCTTGGGATGTAGGACCATAGTCCCCTTACTGTTGACGCAGGCAATATACCCGGTCGTGCCGATGGTCTGGCTGAGGAGCAACCCTTCGGCCCGGCGCTTGGCCTCCGCCTCGCTGAGTTGCCCCGCCTCGTACTGCCCGTAGAGATAGCGCACCATCTCCAGATTGCGCTCGGCCACCGCCCGCAGATGGTTCTTGATGGAGACCGACACGGCCGTTTTGACCATATTGAGAAGGCCCGCGGTGGCGTTCTTGAGTTCGCTTTCGATATTGGCCTCCACCGTCTGGCGTAAAATCGCATAGTTCACCAGCCCGCCCAAGGTGATCACGATCATGAAGACCAGGGAATAGCTGATCAGCAGTTTGGACCGGATGCCCAAATTGGTAAATGTCAGCAGCCGCTGCACCGGCACACCTCCCGTGACTGCAACCATGGCAAACCAACCGGTGCCGCTCCCGAAGGCCGGCACCCGTCCCACCTGTGGCACGGTGGTCCCCTCCGCAGATGGTGGCTGCCCCTTCGGCCGCCAGGACTGGGAGCGGTTCCCGAACCGAGACCTCTCTACACCCAGACAGGGCAGTCAAGCAAGGGGGGTAGTGCCGTCAACGGCGACCGGTGATGAGGTGCGACCCTTGGTGGACCCTTTCCATCACCCAATCTGTTATATGAACAAATACATTATTAATATTGTTAAAATATTTGAATCACATTTAGCAAAACAGCTCCGCTTGCCCGAATTGAAGCTTCTTACGGAATATATTTATAAATTTTATAATTATTTCAATATTTTGTTTTTGATTAATTTTGACTTGACAACTCGGGCGGCCCCAGCTACTGTGACTGAGCGTTCGTTCGGTATCGGTGGATCGCGCCACCCCTCTCCGGCCGCGATCCCTATGGGCATCACCGTTAATCGTGGGGGGAAGACATGGCCGCCACCCATCCCGTTCAAGTCCCGACCCAGGTAAAGGATCCCCAGCTGGTGCAGCGTCGCCGTCGCCAGCTGGTGGATGCGGCTGTTCATCTCTTTATCGAGAAGGGGTTCCACAAGACCACCACGCGCCAGTTGGCAAAAGCGGCCGGCATCTCCATCGGCTCCCTCTACGAATACGTCTCGTGCAAAGAAGATGTTCTCTACCTGGTGTGCGAGGCGATCCATGCGGAGATCGAGCGCGGCGTCGCCGAGGGACTGGAGCGGGCCAAGGGCGGCAAGCATCCCCTGGCGGAGGTGATCCGCGAATATCTCCTGGTCTGCCACCGCATGAATGACCATGTCCTCCTAATCTATCAGGAAACCCAGAGTCTGCCGCCCCAATGGTGCAAGCGGGTTCTGGACAACGAGGTCCGCATCACCGGCCTGTTCACGGCCGTGCTGGTCCAATTGATGGACGCGGGCGACCTGCCCCGCATGAGCGGCCCCTCCGTGGATCTGATCGCCCACAACATCGCCGTACTGGGCCATATGTGGACCTTCCGGCGCTGGTTCCTGGCCCGCCACTACAGTATCGACAGCTACATCGATATGCAGACCCGGGCCATCCTGGGCATGTGCCGATCTCCAGGAGAGGTCGACATCTGACGACGATTGTTTCGCCGCCAGTTGCGGGCACCATCCCGCCGGCGGCCTGACCAACCGCTTCGGTGGAACCGTTCACCGACAAGTGACCTCTAAACACAACCGTAGGGGGGAGAATGGAATTCGAACTCAACAAAACCCAGAAACAGATCCAAAAGGCCGTCCGCGACTTCTGCAAAGGCGAGTTTGACAAGGAACTCGCCTTGGAGCTGGAGAGGAAGCATGAATTTCCCACCAAAATTTGGAAGAAGGCCGGTGAAATCGGCCTCATCGGGGCCCACTACCCGGTGGAGTACTCGGGGCAGGGTCTGGGGTGCTTGGAAGATATTCTGGTCATTGAGGAGCTCTGCCGCGGCGACTCCACCATCGGCAGCGCGGTGGCGCTGGCGCCCTTCGCCAGCGAGCTGATCCTGCACTACGGCAGCGAGGAGCAGAAGGAGAAGTGGCTGCCCAAGGTGGCCGAGGCCCAGGCCCTCAGCGCAGGCGCCTTTACCGAACCGGACCATGGCTCGGACATCACCGCCATGAACACCACCGCGGTCAAAGAGGGCGACGAGTGGGTCATCAACGGCGGCAAAACCTTTATCACCAACGGCGGACTGGCCGCCTTTTACAACGTCCTCTGCCAGACCGATCCCGACGCCTCCCCCAGCTACCGCGGCCTGAGCGTGATCCTGGTGGAGGCCGACCGGGAGGGCGTCAGCGCGACGGACGTGGGCGAGAAGATGGGCATTCGCATGATGGCCACCGCCGAGGTCACCTTCAAGGATGTGCGCGTCCCCCTTGAAAACATCATCGGCGAGGAGAACAAGGGCTTCTACCACGTATTGCACTTCTTCGACGAGAGCCGCATCCAGGTCGCCGCCCAGGCCCTCGGAACAGCCCAGGGCGCCTATGACCGGGCGCTGGCCTATGTGAAAAAGCGCGAGCAGTTCGGCAAGAAGATCGCCCAATTCCAGGCCACCCAGCACAAGCTGGCCGATATGGCCACCAAACTGGAGCTGTCCCGCCTGATCACCTACAAGGCAGCCTGGAACTTCGATCAAGGCCGCATCGATCCGAAGCTTACCTCCATGGCCAAGATGTATGCCGCCCGCACCGCGGTGGAGGTGGCCGATGAGGCGATTCAGCTCATGGGCGGCTATGGCTACATGGCAGAGTATGAAGTGGAACGCTTCTACCGTGACGCCAAAATTTGTGAGATCTACGAGGGCACCAAAGAGATCCAGAAGAACACGATCGCCAGCGGGATCTTGGGCAAGATGAGATAGACCCGGCGCGACCACACCCAATCCGCGTGACGAACCACGCACCAGACGACCACCGTCCAGCTCGATCTGTCGACCCGACGACCGGATCACGACATCGCAAGCGTACCGCCGGCGACGGGTGCCGCCAAGCAGCGCCACCCGCCGCCGGACGGCAGATGCTGGGGGCGATCCCCCCGCTACCCTGACGTTCTTCGGCACGGGCATCCCACCCGGAAACTCTTGCCGGAAGATACACGGCACGCTTCGACGGCAGCACCGCATACGGGCTGGACGGCAACCGAAGCGACGCATGAAGGAGGGGGCATGAGCGCTCATACCGAAGTAGACGTCTATCAACCGAAGCACAACGTGCGGGTGGTCACGGCAACCTCGCTGTTCGACGGCCACGACGCGTCCATCAATATCTTCAGACGCATCCTCCAGAGCTCGGGTGTCGAAGTGATCCACCTGGGCCACAACCGGTCGGTCAAAGAGATCGTCGATGCGGCGGTTGAAGAGGACGCCCAAGGCATCGCCATCTCCAGTTATCAGGGCGGCCACCTGGAATTCTTCAAGTACATGATCGACCTGCTCAAGGAGGCCGGCGCCGACCACATCAGGGTCTTCGGCGGTGGCGGCGGCGTCATTGTGCCCGAAGAGATCGCCGAGCTGGAGGCGTACGGGGTTGCCAAGATCTACTCGCCGGAGGATGGCGCCCGCATGGGGCTCCAGGGCATCATCAACCACATGATCCAGGAGATGGACTTCTCACGGGCGGCGCCGGCGGATGTCGATCTGAGCGCCCTCTCGGTGGAGAACAAGCTGCTCGTGGCCAACACCATCACCACCGTGGAGCAGGCCAAAGCCGCCGAAAACGGTCACCTGGCCCACCTGAGGGCGCAGCTCAAGGCGCGCATCGCAGATCGCCGGGTACCGGTGATCGGCATCACCGGCACGGGCGGCTCGGGCAAATCCTCCCTTACCGACGAATTGATTCAGCGGCTCCTGCTGGACTTCCCGGACCTTCAGGTGGCCATCATCAGCGCCGACCCCTCGCGCCGCAAGACCGGTGGCGCCCTCCTGGGAGACCGCATTCGCATGAATGCCATCGGCAGTTCGCGGGTCTACATGCGCTCCCTGGCGACCCGACGATCCCACACCGAGATTCCCGACGCCATGACCGAATGCATCGCGGTGGCCAAGGCCGCCGGCTACGATCTCATCATTGCGGAAACCGCCGGCATCGGCCAAGGCGATTCCCACATCATCGACATCGTCGATCTGTCCATCTACGTCATGACCAGCGAGTTCGGCGCCGCCTCGCAGCTGGAGAAGATCGACATGCTCGATTTCGCCGACATCGTGGTGGTCAACAAATATGAAAAGCGCGGCGGCGAGGATGCCGTGCGAGACGTGCGCAAACAGGTCCAGCGCAACCGCAACGCCTATGCCCAGCCGGCCGAAGAGATGCCGGTCTACGGCACCATCGCCTCGAAGTTCAACGATGACGGGGTCACGGCCCTCTACCACGGCCTTATCGACGGCCTCAATGCAAAGGCAGGCGCCGAGCTGGTCTCCTCCCTGCCCCGGCCGGAGGGCACCACCTCGAGCTCGAAGACCATCATTATCCCACCGGAGCGAACCCGTTACCTGGCCGAAATCGCCGATACGGTCCGTCGCTACCACCAGGAGACCGAAGATCAGGCGGACGCCCTCCGGCGCGAGTGGCATCTGCAGGAGACGGTCAAGGCCATCGATGCCGAGGCCCTGGCAGGTGACGCCGAGGCCCTCATGACCAAGCTGAAGGCCGCCACGGCAACGGCCGAGACAGCCGTCAAAGCCGAAACCCGCGAGACCCTGAACCAATGGGAGCAGCACCGCGCGGCCTACAGCCAGGACGAGCTTGTCTATCAGGTGCGTGCCAAGGAGATCCGGGTCCCCCTCTACACCCTCAGTCTCAGCCAGAAGAAAATCCCCAAGATCTCCCTGCCCCAGTTCAAAGATCCCGGCGAGCTCTACCGCTGGATGCGGCGGGAGAACCTGCCCGGCTACTTCCCCTACACGGCCGGCGTCTTCCCGCTCAAACGGGTGGGCGAAGATCCCACCCGCATGTTCGCCGGCGAAGGGGATCCGGCGCGCACCAATCGTCGCTTCAAGCTCCTCTCCGCGGACAGCGCCGCCAAGCGCCTCTCCACGGCGTTCGACTCGGTCACCCTCTATGGCTACGATCCTGATCGGCGACCCGACATTTACGGCAAAGTGGGCAACTCGGGCGTGAGCGTCTGCACCCTGGACGACGTGAAGGTGCTCTACAGCGGCTTCGCGCTGTGCGCGCCATCCACATCCGTCTCCATGACCATCAACGGCCCGGCCCCCATCATCCTGGCCATGTTTCTCAACACCGCCATCGACCAGCAGGTGGATAGGTTCGCCGAGGAGCAGGGGCGCCAGCCCGACGTGGCGGAGTTCACGCAGATTCGCAGCGACGTGCTCCAGAACGTCCGCGGCACCGTGCAGGCCGACATCCTCAAGGAGGACCAGGGCCAGAACACCTGCATCTTCTCCATCGACTTCGCCCTGAAGATGATGGGCGACATCCAGGAGTTCTTCACCGAAAACCAAGTGCGCAACTTCTACTCGGTTTCGATCAGCGGCTACCATATCGCCGAGGCGGGCGCGAATCCCATCTCCCAGCTGGCGTTTACCCTCTCCAACGGCTTCACCTATTTGGAGTACTACTTGTCGCGCGGCATGCCGCTGGACAGCTTCGCCCCCAACTTGAGCTTTTTCTTCTCCAACGGCATGGATCCCGAATACACCGTTATCGGACGGGTGGCCCGGCGCATCTGGGCCATTGCGTTGAAAGAGAAGTACGGCGCCTCCGCCCGTTCGCAGATGCTCAAATACCACATTCAGACCTCCGGTCGCTCGCTGCATTCCCAAGACATTCAGTTCAACGACATCCGCACGAGTCTGCAGGCGCTCTGCGCCATCTACGACAATTGCAACAGCCTGCACACCAATGCCTTTGACGAGGCGATCACCACGCCCACCGAGGAGTCGGTCCGCCGGGCCCTGGCCATTCAGCTCGTCATCAACCGCGAGTGGGGCCTGGCCAAGAACGAGAATCCCCTCCAGGGCAGCTTTATCGTCGAGGAGCTCACCGACCTGGTGGAGGAGGCCGTCCTCTATCTGTTCGACCAGATCACCGAACGCGGCGGGGTGCTCGGCGCCATGGAGACCGGTTTCCAGCGCAGTAAAATCCAGGAAGAGTCGATCTACTACGAGACCCTCAAACACACCGGCGACTATCCCATCGTGGGGGTCAACACCTTCCGCGATCCCCATGCAGATGACGACGATCTCAGCGAAGGCGCCACCTGCATCGAACTGGCGCGCGCCACGCCGGCAGAGAAAGAGTCTCAGCTCAACCGCCTGGCGGCTTTCCAGGAGCGCAACGCCGACACCTCCAAAGCGGCCCTGGAACAGCTGCAGCGGGCGGCGCTGGCGGGAGAAAACATCTTCGCCGAACTGATGAACACCGTGCGCTACTGCAGCCTGGGTCAGATCACCCAAGCCCTCTATGACGTGGGGGGGCAGTATCGCCGTAATATGTAGCTGGGCGCGTCAATTTGTCGATTCGTTAATTCGTTCGAGAGCCATCCTCACCAAGGGATAGGCTAAGGGAGAAGAGCTTATGGAAGAAGCAGTCATCGTCAGTGCGGTACGAACCCCCTTGGGCGCCTTCAACGGAACGTTGGCACCGCTGGGTGCCACCGACCTGGGAGGCCATATCATCAAAACGGCCCTGGAGAAGGCCGGCGTGGACGGAGCAGAGGTCAACGAGGTGATCATGGGCCAGGTGCTCCCCTGCGGCTGCGGGCAGAACCCGGCCCGCCAGGCCGCCATCAAGGCCGGGTTGCCCTGGACCGCCGAGAGCATCACGGTCAACAAGGTTTGCGGTTCGGCCCTCAAAAGCGTCATGCTGGGGGCCCAGGCGATCCAACTCGGTGACGCCGAGGTGGTGGTGGCCGGCGGTATGGAGAGTATGACCAACGCCCCCTACTTTCTGGAGAAGGCCCGCTGGGGGTATCGCATGGGTCCCGGCAAACTCCAGGACAGCATGATCCACGACGGCCTCTGGGACATCGTCAACGACTTTCACATGGGCATGTCCAACGAGCTGTGCTCGGAACGCTACGACATCTCCCGTGACGCGCAGGACCGCTACGCGGCCGAATCCTATCGCCGCTGCCTGGGCAGTATCCAGGAGGGGCGCTTTAAAGACGAGATCGTCCCCATCCCCGTCCCGCAGCGCAAAGGCGACCCGGTGATCTTCGACACCGACGAATGTCCCCGCGATACGCCCTACGAATCCCTGCGGCAGATGAAGGCGGCCTTCAAGAAAGAGGGCTGCGGCACCGCCGGCAACGCCTCCATCATCAGCGACGGCGCCGCTGCGGTGGTGCTCATGAGTCGGACAAAGGCCGAGGCGCTGGGGTGCGAGATTCTGGCCACCATCGGCGCCCAGGCCGCCTACGGCATCGACATGAAATATGTCCTGGTGGCGCCCATTTGGGCAATCCCCAAGGTGCTCGACAAGGCGGGCATCGGCATCGACGCGGTGGACCTTTTCGAGGTCAACGAGGCGTTCAGCGGCTCGACCCTGGCCGTCATGCAGGAGCTCCAGCTGGACCCGGCGAAAACCAACGTCAACGGCGGCAGCGTGGCCCTGGGGCACCCCATCGGCGCCAGCGGCTGTCGGGTGCTGGTGACCCTGGTCCACGAAATGAAGCGCCGAGGGAGCAGGACCGGTGTGGCCAGTTTGTGCCTGGGTGGCGGAGAAGCGGTGGCGCTGGTCGTGAAGCGCTGAGCCCTCCGGCCAGGTTGACCCGTTGAGGCGTCTCCATTCGGCCGACATCGCAAGGAAGCTTCGTGATCCTATCGCCCAAGCGAAGCCATGGCTAAAACCCTTTTGGTCGGGTTGCGAGGGCGGCGCGCTAGCGGACGGCATCCGCGGTTGCCGCTAAAGGCCGGCCCGTTAATTGGATTCATGTGCAGAAAATGAGGAGATAATGATGGAAGTGAAAACCTTCGGCGTCATCGGCGCTGGACAGATGGGCAACGGCATCGCCCAGGTGGCAGCGACCGCCGGGTTGGACGTCATCATGCTCGATATCAACACCGACGTTGTGGAGAAGGGTCTGGCCAACATCACCAAGCTTCTCGCCCGGCAAGTGGAGAAGGGCAAGCTGGCCGCCGAAGAGAAGGAGGCCATTTTAAGTCGCATCACCATCACCACTGCGCTGGCGGAGATGGCGGCGGTGGACTTTGTGGTGGAAGCCGCCACGGAGAACGAAGCACTGAAATTCCAGCTCTACAAAGACCTGGACGAGATCTGCCCCCCCCATGCGATCCTCGCCACCAACACCTCCTCCATTCCCATCGGCCGTATCGCCGCCCAAACCGGCCGACCGGACAAGGTCGTGGGGATGCATTTCATGAATCCCGTGCCGGTGATGAAGCTGGTGGAGGTGATCCGCGGGCTGGCCACGTCGGACGACACCTTCCAACTCACCTGGGACCTCTGCCTCAGGTTCGGCAAGATCCCGGCGGAGGCCAACGATTTTCCCGGCTTCATCGCCAACCGCATCCTCATGCCCATGATCAACGAAGCGGTCTTCACCCTCTACCACGGGGTGGGCACGCCGGAAGCGATCGACACGGTGATGAAACTGGGCATGAACCACCCCATGGGCCCCCTGGCCCTCGCCGATCTCATCGGCCTGGACACCTGCCTGGCCATCATGGAGACGCTGCACGACGGTTTCAAAGACAGCAAGTATCGCCCCTGCCCGCTGCTGCGTAAATATGTGGAGGCCGGCTGGCTGGGCCGCAAGAGTGGGCGCGGCTTCTATGACTATGGGTGATGGGCGGCACCATTCGGACGGCGACGGCCCATGCGGAGACAGGACGGTTGCCGGCCCTTAGCCAAAGAGGGAGACAAGATGCCACGTAAAAAAGCCAACGCCCTCCCCCAGGTGGGCAAATCGATAAAGAAAATCCGGATCGCCAAGAAGATCAGCTACGACGCCCTGGCCAACGAGACCGGCTTCGCCATCGACTTCATCAAGCAGATCGAGGCCGGCAAGGTCACGCCGCCGGTGGGCGCCCTGCTCTCGATTTCACGGGCCCTGGAGATCGACTCGGGACAATTGCTCAAGGAGCAGGAGGACCGCCTGGCCGACCGCGTCAAGGCCTACACCAAGCGTACCCAGAACTACGCCTACACCAGCTTGACGCCGGGTGCCGAGAACAAGCATCTGAAAGCCTTCCGCGTCACCGTGGATCCCAAACAGCAGCACGAGGGGGTTGGCTATCAGCACGAAGGCGAGGAGTTTGTCTACGTGCTCGAAGGCCAGATCGAGGTGCAGGTGGGAGAGCATGTGAACAAACTCAAGGCGGGGGATTCGCTGCACTTCAACTCCAATATCCGCCACCAGATGCGCAATGCCGGGAAGACCCCCACGGAGATGATTGTCGTCGTCTACAGCCCTTAACGGGGCGGCGGCGCGTGTGCCGCTCCCGGCGGACCGCGGTGTGTGATTCTGTACCCCGGCGGCGACCCGCTGCCGGAGTTCCCTCACCCGCCGCGATCACGGATGGGGCCGCCAGGATGAATGGGGCCGCATCAGACACAAGGAGACTCCTGTATGAGCTTTCAGCTTTCCGAAGAGCAGCTGATGATCCAAGCCATGGTGCGTGAATTCGCCCGCAAGGAGGTGGCCGTGACGGCCGCCGAGCGCGACCAGACCAAAGCCTTCCCCAAGACCAACCTCAAGAAGATGGGCGAGCTGGGACTCATGGGAATGATGGTGCCGGTGGAGTACGGCGGCGAGGGCGCCGACACCGTCAGCTATGTCCTGGCGCTGTCGGAGATCGCCTACGCCTGCGCCGCCACGGCCGTTGTCATGTCGGTGCACAACTCCATCACCTGCGAGAGCATCGTCAAGTTCGGCAGCGAGGACCTCAAGCAGCGCTTCCTGCCCAAGATGGCGACCGGCAAGTGGATCGGCGCCTTCGCGCTCACCGAGCCCCACGCCGGCTCCGATCCAGTCCGTCAGAACGCCACCGCCGTCAAAGATGGCGACACATACGTCATCAACGGGACCAAGCGCTTCATCACCAGCGGCAAGAATGGCCACCTGGTGATCGTCACGGCCAAGACCGACCCCGACGCCGGCCACAAGGGCATCAGCGCCTTCGTGGTGAAAAAGGGCACCAAAGGTCTGAGCGTCGGGCATGAAGAGGACAAGATGGGCCTGCGCGCCTCGGACACCGTCGATCTGCTCTTCGAGGATTGCCGGGTGCCCGCCGCCAACATGCTGGGTGCGCCGGGGGACGGTTTCAAAATCGCCATGACGGGACTGGACGGCGGCCGCATCGGCATTGCCGCCCAGAGCCTCGGCGTGGCGACGGCCGCGTTCGACGCCGCCCTCAAATACGCCAAAGGGCGCGAACAATTCGGTCAGAAGATCTCCAAGTTTCAGGGGCTTCGCTGGACCATCGCCGACATGGCGACCGAGATCGAGGCGGCCCGCCTGCTGATGCTCAACGCCGCGGCCCTCAAGGACCACGGGAAGAAATTCACCCAGCAGGCCAGCATGGCCAAACTCTTCGCTTCGGAAATGGTCAACCGCATCACGGGCAAGGCCCTCCAGATGCACGGCGGTTACGGCTTCACCAAAGACTACCCCGTGGAGCGCTTTTACCGCGACGCGCGCGTCTTCACCATCTACGAGGGCACTTCGGAGATCCAGCGCATCGTCATCTCCAACAACATCCTCAAGGACAAACGCAAACCCTAACCCGTGTACGTTCCACAAAAGGAGGTCCCATGGTACGCACCGAAATCTCGCTCTTCCTCGTCAACCAGCCGGGTGAGCTCGGCAAACTGGCCACGCTCTTCGCCGAGGCCAACATCAACATCGACGCCCTCACTATCCAGGATGCCTCCAGCTACGTGCGCGAGCTGTTCAAGAACCGCGGCAAGAGTCTCAAGCGCATCGCCTCCGCGGCCAGCTACAACTCCATGCGCAAAGATTCGGTGGATTTCGCGCTGATTCGCCTGCTGGCGGAGGACGGCAAGACCAACCAGGCCATCGACCTGCTGTCGCGCAACGAGTATCTCTTCGACATCCTGCCGGTGATCGCGGTGGAGCTGGACAACAAACCCGGCGAGCTGGCCCGCATATCGGCCCAGCTCGGTGAGGAGGGGATCAATATCAATTACGTTTATGGATCGGTCTCCGGTCCGGACGCCAAGTGTCTCTTTGTCTTCTGCCCTGAAGACATCGACCACGCCGCCAAGGTGTTTCAACAGAAAGCGTAGTGCCGAAAAGACCTTGAAGGGCATGCGGCGGGCGTACTCAGCGGCCGCCCATGCCCGTTCTCACCGCGCGAGCACTACTTGATCAGGCGCCCTTCCCCGGCCAGTGTGCCGTCCGTCTCGTAGCGATAGAGGGTGTCGCCGGCCCGGGCCATCCGATAGCGTCGTTGGTGCTGGCCGCCATCCCCCGCCCAGCGGCTGCAGAACAGATCGCCCGCCACCCACCAGCGCCCCTGTTCCACTACCCGCCCCTCCCGAAAGATTGCGCAGCGTCCGTCCGCATACGCGGCGAACCGCAGGCCGTTCCCCATGGCGATGCGGTTTGTCAGGAGAAGGTCGCGGATCGTCGCGCCGTCCAGAGGTGTCCCGGGCGTCGCCGCCCAGGAGGGGTCCGGGCCGATGTCCGTCATCCCGGCGGCATCCAAGATCATCCATAGCAGGCGGCCGATGCGGCGGTTGTCGATGGACGGGGCCATCCCGTCGACCCAATCGCTGCCCTCCGGTAGATCGGTGTTCACTCGGTGGACCGCCAGCAGATCACGACCGGGAAAGAGGATCATCCGGTGGCCGCGATAACCAGCGGCGTAATAGGCGACCTCGGGGATGCGGACATTGGGCAACGCGCCGCCGGCGGCCACGGTCCACCACATGTAGCCATAGCCCCGACCGGCGCCGGCCACGGAGTGGGGTCGGGTGCTGACGGCGATCCACTCCGGAGAAATCACCACCCGCTCTCCCCAGCGCCCCCGCCGCAGATAGAGGAGGCCGAAGCGCGCCAGATCGCGGGTGCTCATGCGGAACTGGTAGGTGGGATGGACGCTTGCGGGACCGGTGCGGTAGCGCCCGTCGGAAACGGCGTAGGCCTGCATGTCGAGGGGAAGCGCGATCTCCCGATGGAAGGCCTCGAAGATCCCCATCCCGGTGCATTTCTCGTAGATGGTGCCCAGGGCGTTGAAGTCCCAATTGTTGTAGTACCAGAAAGTGCCTGGCGGATGGCTGTGGCGGGCCGGACGCTTGTTCCGCATTTCCCGCGATTCCGACAGGGCCACATGGTAGATGCCCGATCGGGCGGTGATCAGATCGCCAACGGTGGCGCGCTTCTCTTCCGTTGTCAGGGCGGGCGGATTGTCGTCGATGGAAAGTTCTGCCAGGGTGGCCGCCAGGTCGATCTGACCCCGATCCACGGCGATGCCGAAGAGCGCACTGATCAGGCTCTTGCGCATGCTGTGGCAACGATATTTACGGTCCACATCGCCCCAGGCGGCGATGACGACGCCCCGATCGACCACCATCACTGCGGCCGAACCGATGGCGGAGGCCACCTGGCGGGCAGCGGCCAGTTTGGCCGGCGACCATCCCATTCGGCCCAGATCCCTGCAGTGAGACCACTCCTTAGCAGGGAATATCGGCGCGTCTGAATCGGCCGAGAACGCCGGACTGACCGCAAGCAAAAGGATCAGCAGACCGCAAACGAACCGGATCGGCGATCTTCTTTGAAAGCTCATCCTCTCCCCTTGTCCATTGCTACGGGCGGTTGCGGTGGGCTGGTTGACAGCCTCAGCATCGCCCTATTCCCGCTCGGATGTCAACGCCGTCTGGCCGCAGGCGCCCCCTACCTCCGCGCGGCAGCGGACTTGAGGTCGGGCCAGGCATCGAGCAGCGCTGCGTCCACCGGCCGTGGACGCCCGCTGCGGTCCACAAAGACGTTGGTGACGGTCGCCCGCAGGGCCAGAATGCCGGAAGCGGTCACCACAGCGCTCTGTTCAACCGTGAAGCGATGTGTCAAACACCGGGAGACGCTGGTCGTGAACCGGAGCACATCTCCGATGACGGCGGCATGCCGGTAGGAGATGTCAAGGCCGACAACCACATGCAAAGCCCCCCGTCGATGGAGCGGTCTCAGCAGACCATTCTCCTCTAAGTAGCGCCAGCGCGCCTCCTCCAGAAGCTCGACATAGCGCGCGTGGTTCACATGCCCGAAATGATCAATGTGGAAATTGCGGATGGTGATATCAGTTGTCGACGTCATCTTCAGCCTTCTCAGCCGCCTGGCGGGCCAGGTGAAAGGCGCAGAGCATGGCGAGGATGAGCGAGACGCACTTGACCACCAGCCAGGCATTGGTCATATTGCTGCTCAAGAACCCGACGAGGGCGACGCTGGTCAATCCCGCCAGAACCGGGAGCACAGTGATCAGCAGCACCGCCCGGCGTTCGATGGGGGCCCGCGATGCCCAAATGAGCAGCACGGTCCACCCCGCTATCAGGCTGGCGCCAATGCCCATGAGGAGCCGCAAGGTCATATCCACCTGAAGTTCGGGCCTGCCCAACAAGCCTTTGTAAAATGAGGGGTGAAGCAGCACAACCGTCCAGAAGCCATCGGCGGCGGCGCCATACCAGTATGCGAATTGTATCGCGACCTGTTTTGCTTTCGTTCCCATGTTGACCTCCTATCGTTCCCGTGTCAGCCAAATGAATCGATTTGAAATCTGGCGGGAGCGTATCGGAAGAAGCGTCACAGGGCTTGATGGTGGATGCAAATCATTTGATCTTTCGCGCAGCGACGCCTTCACGAAGGCGTCCCATGTCCGGGAGGACCCGCCGATGACAAGCCTAGGGCCGGATCCCACGGTATCCAGCACGCTGATCCCCATTTTCAAGCTATATGCCGAACAGCAGGGACTCGATTTTAGCGTACTGGCCGGTGAAGCGGATCTCCCCGCAGGATGCCTGGGAGGGGAGCAGGCCCGCGTACCGGCGCGCTGCATTGCATCGATCTGGCGGAGGCTCATGGCGGCCGAGAACAGGCCCCATCCCGGATGGCGACTTGGTGAAATGCTGACCCGCCACTTCCCGGGCGGCAGTGTGCTCTTCACGCTGCTGCTCAATTGCCCCACCATCGGATCGGCGCTTGAAAATTTCATCCGTTACCATCGCATCATGGCCGATATTGTCCAGCCGCAGATGCGTCAGACGGAGGAACGGGTCTTTTTGTACTGGGAAGTCCCATCCGCAGATGTGGGCGGGCCCGATCTCGCCGAAGCCCTGCTCTACATCTACCAGGCGATGTTGACGCAACTCTGCCAAAACCGCCTGCAGCCTCTGGAGATTCGCTTCAGCCACCCGGCGCCGGCTGACCTGGACGCCTATCAAGAGGTATTCGGAGCGCCCCTGCGGTTTGGGGCCAAACGGGACGAACTGGTCCTCAAACGAGACGCCCTCTCCCTCGAGATCCATCTGGCCAACGCGGCCTTATACGCAGTCCTGGAGCGCCATGCCGCCCGGATCGCGGGCGATATCGGTCAGAATACCCATTGGCAGCGACGGGTGATGGGTCTGATCAACGAGCGACTGCTGAAAGGCGCCCGGTTGGATATCGATGCCGTGGCGGCAGCCTGTGCCCTGAGCAGACGCAGTCTGCAGATGCGGCTCACCGGGGAGGGGACGACCTTTCGCCACTGTGTGGAAACCATCCGCAGGCGCATGGCCCAGGCCTACCTCGCCCGACCCGAGGTCTCCATGTGCGACCTGGCCTTCCTACTCGGCTATTCCGAGCAGAGCGCCTTCAACCATGCCTTCAAACGCTGGACGGGGCAAACGCCCATCGCCTATCGAAACGCATTGCAGAGAGCAGAAAAAACAACATCTGACAGTACGGGTCGATAAGCAAAAGGCCCGGCAGCGATCGGATCTTTCAGGCGGGTTTTGGGGTGGAATGCGAGCAGAGGGCGCCCGAAAGGAGACGTTACCCCGTCCATGCTGATGGCCGGCGTGGCGATGCTGCTTGGCGTCGGCCGCTTCGATCTGCACATGCACATCCAGGTGAAACTGCTGATTTCCGCGTATGAATCCCACTTGCAACTCCAGCTCGTGATCTTTTTCCAGTTCCTGCGCAAGCCCGTGCAGGCGGATGGCCAGGCCCAGGGGTTTTAGTTCCAGCGCCGAGTGGGGTGCAATGGGCAGATGATCGATGGGCGGGTATGTCTACTCGCCATCCACCAATGAAAAGGCCACCAGCTCAGCCCCGGCTGCAAAGGGTGCCGTGGCCCCTTCCAGGACCAGCTCGCTGTCACCAATGTTCTCGATCTCCACAAACACCAGGGCCGTTTTGCCCTTGGTGGCCTGCGTCCAGGCGTGCAGGGCGCGCAGGTGGCCGCCTTCGGCCAAATGGCGGTCATGCGCCGCGTGTACACCGTCTTCGTGATCTTGCTCGTGCGCACCTTTTTGGGGATGCGGTTCATGTGTCTCAGCCTTGGACGCATCTCCATGGGCACGGTCAGATGCCAGGGCGTAAATCGGGTGCAAGGCTAATAATGCGCCCACCACCAGCAAGCCGGCCAGCACCCCGGCCGCCACCAGCACCTGGGACAATGTGGCCATGAGAGACATGGCCTGGCGCACATCGCCGGTCAATCCGAAGAGCCGGGCCAATACGGTGCCGAGGAAAACGGCCATCACATTGTTGCGGGTGTATTTGGAGGCCAGGGCATAGTTGGCCACGTCCTCGCCGGAGTGGGTCTCGGAGGACTTGGGGATCAGGGCCTGCTGGACGTAGTCGGGGTCCATGGCATCTTGCGGATCAACGTCGTAGCACACCCCGGTGATGCTGGAACCGCGGCCGCAGTAGCCGTTAAAGGCGATGGCATGTTCGTGGTCGGCGGTGACTATAGTCAGGGTATCCTCAGCGGAGGTCATCTCCACCGCCTTGGCGACCGCCTGGGCGAAGGCCTCGACGTCGGTCACCGTACGGTGGGCGTTTCCGGCGTGATTGGCGTGGTCCACACGGCCGGCTTCCACCATCAGATAATAACCGATGCCGTTGTTGGAGAGATGCGTGATGGCGGTGCCCGTTATCTCGGCCAGGGAGGGGTCGCCGGTGTGGTCATGCTCGTACTTCATGTGGGAGCTCTCGTACAAGCCCAGGATGGGGCGCCCGCCATCCAGCGTCAGGCCGGCGAAGTCCGTGTTGTTCCATGAGTAGATCACACCCCTGGACGTGGCTTCCTTGATCCGGTTACGGCCATCGGTACGCTTGCCGCCCTTCCCTTCGTCGCCCTTCTCCGCTTTGGGCGGAAGTGACGGCGGTGGCCGCGTTGAATCGCGAGAGGGCGTTTACGGGTCGTTGGGTGCGGGTGTTGAAGGATGGGCTGTGGGGAAAAGCGGCTGACCGAGCAGCGGTCAGGCAATAAAGCGGACGCCGATGCCCTGCTTGTCCACTCGGGTCACCTTGCCGACCTTTTTCACGAATTTGCCACGATCGGTGAAGGGGATGTTGATGTCGATGAAGGCGCCGGGTCGAATCTGGTGCCCCGCTTCGATGCCGAGGAAGGCCCCCCCTTTGCTGATGTCGTTCAGGACACAGCTGTAGCTGTCGTTGTCGTAGGTGATGGTGATGGGCGCGCCATAGGCTTTGCGCGGATGGCGGCGTTTGTTCTGGTTGCGGCGTTTAAAGAACATCGCGGATACCCCTGAGTATAGGTGCGGCGGTGACGGCGAACCTGTGGCGCGACTTCGGGCGCGCTGACGTATAGGGGTATCGGCACTGTAGCGGGAGACTTGACTCTCTGGTTATTGCGCATCGCGGTGCGCCACCGGCGGTGTTGCCGTGCTCATTGTGCGCCGCCGTACTGCGCTTTCACCGCTGCGCGGTCGATGCTGCCGTCCGCGCTTTTGGGCAATTCCGCCACAAACTCCACATACTGGGGTTTTTTGTAACGCGCGATGCGGTCCCCCACGAACTGGATCAGCTCCATCGCCTCGAGATCCTGGTCGGCGTTGAGCACGCAGACCGCCTTGATCCCCTCCTTCCACTTGGGATCGGGGACCCCAAAGACAACGGTTTCGCCGACGGCGGGGTGCTCCAGGATGGCGGCCTCCACCTCGGCGGGATAGACATTCTCCCCTCCGGGCTTGATGAGCTCTTTTTCGGGCTTGCGCCCCGCATAAAAGAGGAAACCATTCTCGTCGAATCGTCCCAGGTCCCCGGTGTGATGCCAGCCGTTGCGAAAGGTCTGGGCCGTGTCCTCGGCCAGGTTCCAATAGCCCTTGAACACCATGGGGCCCCGGACGGCGATCTCCCCCGTTTCACCGGCGGGCACCGGCTGATCATCGTCATCGAGCAGGCTCACTTGGGCCATGGGGATGACCCGTCCGGCAGAGCCGGGGCACTCATCGTAGGGGGACATGGTGGCCAGACAGCTGGTCTCGGTCTGACCGAACATGGCGAAAAAGCGCCCGCCCGTTGTGGCCTGGTAGGCCTCGATGGTCTCCGGTGTGTCCAAGCCGACCACATTGCGCAGGGAGCTGAGATCGCCCCCCTTCTCCTTGTGGGCATCGAGGATTGCGCCCAGGATGGGGGTGAAGTCGAAAAAGAAGGAGACCTTATGGGCGGTGATCAGGTCCACGGCCTGGGCGGCGTCGAACTTGCTCATGTTGACGTTGAGGGCCCCGGCGTGAAAGGCGCTGATAGCGGTGAAGAGACCGCCCACGTGAAAGAGCGGCAGTAGGTTGAGGTGTACGTCGCGCTGGTCCAACCCGAAGTAGTATTGAAACTGAAGGCTGGCGCAGAGCAGATTGGCATGGCTGAGCAGCGCGCCCCGGGGGCGGCCCGCAACGGCGGCGGTATGAATGATGACGAACCCGGTATCGCCGTCCACCGGCGCCGGTGCGAACGCCTTTTGCGGTTCGGTGAGCTCGCTGAAGGCGGTAAAGTCCCCCGCGTCCCCCTTGAGATTGTAACATCCGCGGAGCGAGGTGAGCTGCGGACGGATCCCCTCCACCAGTGTCTGATAGGCCTGATCCACAAAGAGGAGCGTGGGGGTCACGTCGCCGAGGTTGAAGGCCACCTCCTCCGCCGAAAGGCGCCAGTTGATGGGCACGAGGATGGCGCCCAGGGCCGCGGCCGCCCCGTAAAGCAGAAAAAATTCACAACTGTTCTTGCCCAGCACGCCAATGCGGTCGCCCGCTGCGATGCCTGCAGCACGAAGACCCGCCGCCACCTGATCGACCCGCTCTTTGTACGCCGCAAAGGTGAGCCGGCTGCCGGTGTCGACCTCCAACCAGGCAGGGCCATCGGGAAAACTGCGGGCATTGCGGCCAACGACGTCATAAAAACCAAACGCGTAGACACTCATTTCGGCTCCTTAAGTGGGCAGGGGTCGTATGGTCGCCTTTTGGACGAGGTTCACCTGTCGCCGCAGATCCCGCGGCGCGGCACTGGCCCCTTTAGTGGATAGATATATTGTACAATCGCCCGCCCGGTTCAGACCGGCCGTCGCTCCCTGTGACGCGCTACTTCGCGGTCACGACGGGACACGCCGCCTTGAGGATGATGTACTGGGCGGTAGACCCGAGGATGAGCTTGCGGGTACGGGACTTTTTTTCCACACCGACGAAAATGCGGTCGATCTGGTTGTCAGCGGCGAATCGGACCAGGTCCTCTCCTGGGGAGAGCCCGCGCACCGACTCGGAGACCTCATAGGCGATGTCGGTGTCGGCCATCAGGTCGCGGGCGCTCTGGAGCGCTGCCTGGGTTTCGGCCAATTCGCCAGGTTTCTCGGCGCTCCCGCCCTCCTGTGAGTTGATCACAAAGAGTTTGGCATCGTACAGGCGGGCTTCCACGATGGCCAGTTTCAACGCCGCCCGCGATTCCGGGCTGCCCGTGTACCCCACGAGAAATTGCTTGGCCATCTTCGCCCCCTTTTCATTAACAATTCTGGATAGGTGCTACCTATTGTCTTTCCAGAAATAAGCTAATTTGGTCGAGATCAAGGCGCATGAAAAATTTTACCGGAGGCATATGGTTGATATTCCGAGGATAAAATTTTTCATGCAACACAGATATCGAGAAAATTGGCCATTTCTGGATGGGCAATAGCTACATCCAGCGCTTGCGCCGCTTGTAAGACTTCACCTCTTTGAAGGATTTGCGTCCGCCCCCCTGGGTGATGCCCATGTAGAACTCTTTGACGTCGGGATTGTCTTTGAGATCCTGGGAAGGACCCTCGAGGACGATCTTGCCCGACTCCATGATGTAGGCATAGTCGGAGATCTCCAGGGCGATCTTGGCGTTCTGCTCCACCACCAGGATGGTGGTGGAGAGCTCCTCGTTGATCACCTTGACCTTATCGAATATCTCCCGCACCAGCAGGGGCGCCAATCCCAGCGACGGTTCGTCCAGCATAAGCATCTCCGGCGCCGCCATGAGGGCCCGGGCGATGGCAATCATCTGTTGCTCACCACCGGAGCAATAGCCCGCCAGTCGGTGGGTGATGCGGGCCAACCGGGGAAAGTGCACGTACATCTGACGGTGATCCTCGCGGATGGGCGCAGCGCCATCCTTGCGGGTGATGGAACCAACGCGGATGTTTTCATCCACGGTGAGGTGCTTGAACACCCGGCGCCCCTCGGGGACCATGACCGCCCCCAGCTTGACGATCTCGGTGCCCAGGACGTTGGTGATCCCCTCGCCTTTGAATTTAATGTAGCCGTCCCGGATGTAGCCGTTCTCCGGCTTGAGCAGACCACTGATGGCCCTCAAGGTGGTGGTCTTGCCGGCGCCGTTGGTCCCCAGCAGGGCGACGATGCTGCCTTTGGGCACGTTGAGACTCACGCCCCGCAGGACCTGAATGATGTCGTTGTAGACGACTTCGATGTTGTTGACTTCAAGCAGGGTGCTGTTCTGTGCCATGGTCTCTTCGTTCTGCCAACGAGGGCGATGTGCGTACCAGCAAGACCGAACGTCGATGACGTTCCCCGGCGGGCATCCGGTAGAGGGCCCTGTCAGAAGGGGGGCCCCTTCTGACAGGGCGGTCGTTAGATTTTCCCCACAAACTCGGGTGAAAACGGCTTATCCACAGCGCGGAAAACGCCGCTTGTGACCGAATACAATTGCAGGGTATCCACCCCCATTTTGTCGGTTTTGGAGTAGGTGACGGGCCCCACGGTGGTGTCGAGCTTGAAGGCTTTGTCGCCGTTCATCATCAGAAGCTCCTCGTAGAGGCTCTCCTTGGTCACTTTGGCGCCACGCGCCTTGGCGCGCCGGATCGCCTCTGTGGCCACCTGGGCGACCATGATGCCGTTGGTGTAGTTGTGGGAATTGGCCGCCTTGTCGTCACGACCGAACCGCTTGGCCAGGGCCAGCTGAAAGTCGGTGCCCGGCCCGGGCTCGGAGGTAAGGGTATAGGAGGTGGTCCAAAAGAAGTTCTCCGACGCAGGGCCGGCCAGCGCGATGAGGTCGTTGCCGCCGGTGTAGTGGGCGCCCAGGAAGGTGAGCTTCTCTTTCTCGCCGAAGCTCTTCGCCGTCAGCCCCAACCTGCTGGAGTCCTTGAGCACGGTGGCCACGGGGCTCTGGACGGTATGGCAGATCACGTATTGGACCCCCTTGCTCATCAGGCGCTTGAGCATGGCGGTGTTGTCCAGGTCCTTGCCGTGCTCGACCACCTCGACGATCTCCATCTTGAGGCCGGCGGCAATGGCCTTCTCCACATCCTCCACCGGGCCGCGGCCGAATGCGGACGGATGGATGAACATGGCGACCTTGGGGGTATCCCCCTGGTGGTTCTTGACCACATACTCGGCCAGACCGATGGCCTGGGCGGAGTAGGAGGCGATGGGCAGGAAGATATAGTTGCTGTCCACCAGGTTGCCGGCGTGGAAGGAGGCCGGAATGGTGGGCATCTGCTCCTCCTCGAAGTCCTTCTTCAGCGCCAGCGTGGAGCCGGTGGAGTAGTTGAGGTAAAAAACGATGTCCATATCGAGGAACTCTTCGAAATTGCGCTTGGTCACATCCGTTTTGTACTGATCGTCGCGAATGGTGCAGTCGATCGTGTCATCCCCGAGGATCTTCTCTTCATTGACATATTTAAAATAGTCCTCGACCCCTTTGGCATAGGGATTACCGGCGTCGGAGGTGGGTCCCGTGATGGCCAGCGAGAGGGCCAGCTTGTAGGTTTCTCCGGCCTGCACGTGGCACACCAAGCCCAGCACGATCAGCGCGGTCATAGCAATTTGAACCGATCTCAACACAGTCGTTCTCATATTCCCCCCTTGTCTTGCAGTTTGGAGCAGTAAACCCTAAGGATACTCGCTCGCCGCGGCGCTTCGCAATGCCACCGACCGGGACGGTTCCCCCACCGCCCCCTGCGGCATCGGCCGGAGCGGCCTCAGCCCGGGCCGGTCGTCACCGATGCGGTCAAGACAGCCGTCAGTAGCGGAAAGGCCACAGCTTTGTATAGGAACGCACGATCCGCCACCAGTTGGCGATGCCGCGCGGTTCAAACATCAGAAAAAGAACGATCACCAGACCGAAGGTGAGCGGCCGAAGCGCCGTGGCCAAGTTCATGTTGGCCGGCAGCATCTCGCCGGCCACCTCGGCCAGGTGTTCGACCTGGAGATCGAGCATTTTGATGGCCACCGGTCCCCAGAAGGCCCCGTGGAGTGTGCCCAGCCCGCCCACGATGGCCATGGCCAGATAGGTGATCGACTCGTGCAGGGAAAAGGATTCGATCCCCACGCCGCGGTAGAGATAGGCGTGCAGGGCGCCGGCCACACCGGCGATGAAGCCGCCCACGGCGAAGGCGTAGACCTTGGTCAGGCCGGGATGCATTCCCATGGCGTCGGCGGCCCGATCGTTGTCCCGCACCGCCACCAGGCAGCGGCCATATTTCGTCCGCATGAGGTTGCGGATCATGAGGCCGATCCCGATGACGAGGATCAGGGCCACGTAGTACCAGAACAGGTAGTGCTGCTTGCGGGCCACCTTACCGAAAAACCAGAAGACGCGCCCCACGCTGATGGTCTGTCCCTGGTCGAAGAACCGCATGAAATTGATGGTCCAGGTGAAGATCATCTGAAAGCTGAGAGTGGCGATGGCCAGGTAGAGGTGTTTGAGACGCAGCGCCGGCAGCCCCACGATGGCGCCGAAGACCGCGCCCGTGCAGCCAGCCAGCAGAATCAGCAGGGGCCAGAAGTGGGTCACCACCACGTGGCTGTCGCCCAGCACGCGGGCGAAGGAGGCCACGGTGTAGGCCCCCACGCCCACGAAGGCGGCGTGGCCGATGGAGATGAGACCGGCGAAACCGGTGACCAGGTTGAGGCCCAGGATGGCCACCATGGCGATGAGGATGTTGTCGATCACGAGCATGTACTTGTTGCTCAGGGTGAAAAAATAGGGCCACAGGAAGAGGAGCGCGATGAAGACCATGAAGACGCTGCGGTCCAGGTGGGTGAAAAAGATGCGCTGCTCCTCCTGATAGGAGGTGAAGTAGTTTCCGGTGGCCAACCAACGATTCGCTGCCATCGCTACACCCGCTCGATTTCGTGAATGCCGAACAGGCCATGGGGCTTGAACAGCAGAATGATCAGAAGAATGACGTACGGCAGCACATCGGCCGTGCCGTTGAGGCCGAAATTGCCGTCCAGGTAGCCGCTGGCGAACTGCTGGATGAGGCCCATGATGATCCCGGCCACGACGGCGCCCAGGATGGAGTCCAGGCCGCCGAGAATCACCACCGGAAAGACGGTGATGCCAAACGCGTGCAGGGTGTCGAAGTTGAGCCCGGTGATGTTGCCGATGATGCCGCCGGCCGCCGCTGCGCTGAGACCCGCCGCGGCCCAGGCCAGCCCGAAGACTTTGGGAACCGAGATACCGATGGACATGGAGGCCAGCTGATCATCGGAGACGGCCCGCATGGAGATGCCCAGGGTCGACTTCTTGAAGAAGTAGGAAAAGCCGCCGATGAGGGCCGCCGTGATGAGGACCCCCACCAGTTGGGTCCAGCTGATGGACACGCCCCCCAGGGAGAGTGGCGTCTGGGGCAGAAAGCGGGGAAAGGAGAAGTTCTCCGTCCCGAAGGGCGTCAGGTAGATGAGGCCGTCGATGATGGACATGAGGCCGATGGTCACCATGATGACACTGATGATGGGCTCGCCGATGAGGCGCCGCAGAAAGATGCGCTCGACGCTCATGGCCAGAAAAAAGGTAATCACCAGACTGAGCAGAAAGCTCAGCACGATGGGGACGCCTAAAAACACTTTCAGCGCGTAGGTGATAAAGGCCCCCGAGGCGATGATCTGTCCGTGGGCGATATTGAGGACCCGGCTCGACTTGTAGATCAGTACGAATCCCAAGGCGCTCAGGGCGTATATCGAACCGACCACCACCCCGCTGACCACCAGTTGCAGAAAATAGGTCATCTAGACGCTCCGCTGAACCGTTAGTTGTCCATGGTGTAAAATTTGATGGTTGTCTCCACCGAGGTGGTCTGCCCGTCCTGATATTGAAATTGGGCCGCCACCTGCTTCTCCGATACGGCCGGGTCGTAGAGGGCCGTGTAGAGATCCTCGTACTTCTCCATGACGAATTTACGCCGGATCTTGCCGGTTTTGGTGAGTTCGCCGTCGTCCATGTCGAGGAGCTTGTAGAGAATGGCCATGCGGTGGATGCGAAAATGGGCCTTCTCCGCGTTGGTATTGATGCCGGACACTTCATCGCAGACCAGCTCGGCCACCTCCGGCTTGGCGGAGAGGTCCATGAAGGTGGTGTAGCTGATCCCGCGGTCCTCGGCCCACTTGCCCACCACGATGGGGTCGATATTGATCAGGGCCGAAACGTACGGCTGTTGGTCCCCGAAGATGACGGCCTCCTTGATATAGGGGCTGAACTTGAGGCGGTTCTCCAGGAACATGGGGCTGAACATCTCGCCCTTGGCGTTGTGCATCACGTCGGAAACGCGGTCGATGACCACCAGGTGGCCGCTGTCGTCGATGTAGCCGGCGTCGCCCGAGTGCAGCCAGTCACCTTCCAGCAGCTCCTCGGTCTTGTCATCCAACTTGTAGTAGCCCTTGGTGACCGAGGGGGAGCGGGAGAGAATCTCGCCCGCCTCGGAGATCTTGCACTCGGTCTCGGGCAGCGGTTTGCCCACTGTGTCGGAGCAGATGTCCCCGTCGCGGTGCATGTAGGCGATACCGGTGATCTCGGTCTGCCCATAGATCTGTTTGAGGTTGACGCCAATGGCCTGATAGAAGGTAAAGAGTTCGGGTCCCAGGGCGGCACCGCCGGTATAGGCCCGCCGGAGACGCAAAAGGCCGATCTGGTTAATTAGGGGGCGGAACATCATCTGACGGCCCAGCCAGGCCTGGAAGGCCAGCAGGGGCGGCATCGCCTTGCCCTGCATGCGGTAGCCGGCAGCCCGCTCGCCGATCCGTATGAAGTAGTTGTAGAGCTTGCGGTTGAGCCAGTAGGATTCGTCGATCTTGAGCCAGATCTGGGAGCGGATGGTCTCGTAGATGCGCGGCGCACCAAACATGAAGTGGGGGCCGATCTCCTTCAAATCCTCCATGGCGGTCTCCACCGCCTCGGGAAAATTGATCGAAATACCGGTGGCCATGGCCACCCCGAAACTGTTCATCTGTTCGCCGATCCAGGCGAAGGGCAGAAAGCTGAGATACTCGTCTTCGGGCTCGAGGGGATCCACCTTGGTGATCTGAACCCCCATGTTGATGTAGTTGCGATGGGTCATCATCGACCCTTTGGGCAGGCCGGTGGTGCCCGAGGTCAGACAGAGGTGACAGACATCGTCCGGTTCGCCCTGATCCACCATGGCTTCGAAGGTATCCGCCGCCGTCCCCACGTCCGCCTCGCCCAGGCGATACAGCTCATCCAGGTCCATGAACCAGTCGTCGCTCTGGTAGCTGCGCATACCGCGGGGATCCTCGTAGATCACCTTGCGCACCTTGGGGAGCTTGTCGCGCACCTCCACCAGCTTGTCCACCTGCTCCTGGTCGTCGCAGAAGACGATGGAGACATCCAGGTAGTCCAGGATCCCGGCGATCTCGTCGGGCAGGCTGGTCTGATAAATGCCGGCCGAAATTCCCCCCAGGGCCTGGATGCCAATGGCCACAAAGAGCATCTCGGGGATGTTGTCGCCGATGAGGGCCAACTTGTCATCCCGGGACATGCCGATCTTCGCCAGTCCCAAGGCGGTTACCCGCACCTTCTCGTAGTATTCGTGCCAGGTGTAGGATCGCCAGCGGCCGAACTCCTTCTCACGCAGGGCCACCTTGTCGGGTGTTTTCTGCATCCGCCAGCGCAGCAGTTGGGGAATGGAATACTGAGTCAGATGGTCTTGGTTTTCCATGAGACGATCACTCTTCACCAATATATGCTTCGATCACTTTGGGATTTCTGGCCACTTCTTCGGGTTTGCCCGCCCCGATCACTTCGCCGAAGTCCAGCACGTAAATCTGGTCGGAGATATCCATCACCACGCCCAGGTCGTGCTCCACGAGGACAACGGTGGTGCCGCGCTCCTTCTGGATGTCGAGGACGAAGCGCACCATATCCTCTTTCTCCTCGATGTTCATGCCCGCCATGGGCTCGTCCAGCAGCAGCACTTCGGGTCCCAGGGTCAAGGCGCGGGCGACCTCGACCCGCTTCTGAATACCGTAGGCCAGCGATCCCACGGTATGTTTGCGATAGGGTTCGAGCTCCATGAAGTCGATGACATCTTCCACATAGGCGCGGTTCTGCGCCTCCACCCGTGAGGTTTTCCCCGAGAAAAAAAGCGCTTGAAAGAAACTGTAGGAGAGGTTTTTGTGGCGCGCCAGGAGGAGGTTGTCCAACACCGTCATACCACTGAACAGCTCCAGATTTTGAAAGGCGCGCGCGATACCCAGGATGGAAACACTGTGGGGGGACGCGTTGGTCAGCGAACGGTCGCCGTAGGTGATATTGCCGCGGGTGGGGTGATAGAACCCGGAGATGCAGTTGAGCAGGCTGGTCTTGCCCGCCCCATTGGGGCCGATGACCGAGGTGATCAGCCCCGGTTCAATCTCCATGTCTACCGCCGTCAAGGCATTGAGGCCGCCAAAGGTCAGCGTAACTTCCGAAATCGAGAGGCTCGTCATAAATCCAAGATCCGCTTGGGTCAGCTGTCGGCACCTCCGGGATGCCTTAACGGGTGAGTATATTTGGCATTAATACAAAGAATGAATTGAATTCATTATCTAAAATCACCTATGCAGCACTTTCACGAAGGAGTCAAGCAAATAATCGTTCTATATAGAGGCATGCGGTCGGCCGATGGGGGATTTTAGACTTAACCATCTACAATAATTAAAGTTTCATGTAAAGCGCAGAGCCGTATGTTAAAGCAGTGGCAAAATAGTGGGCTACAACCACTATTATGGCGGCAAGCTCCCATGGCCCCGCCATCGAGCATCTCCGTTATCGCCGCCGGTCGAGCCGCAAACCGCTGCGCCGCCAGATCGCGGCGATCCTTGCGCGCAATGAGGCCTCACGCTTCTCATCGACAGCGGCTCTTACGCTTCAAATTGAAAGCGGCCATCATTCTTCGAATGATAGCAGATACGAACGCAGGTTCACCTTGCGGCCTTTGAGCCCCAATTTGGTGCGGATGTTGTAACGGTGAAAGAGAATGGTGTTTTTGGAAAGCGCCAGCAGTTCGGCGATCTCCTTGTTGGTCTGCCCCTCCTTGATCAGCCCGGCCACCTTTACCTCCATGGGCGTCAGGCTGAAATAGCGGGACGACAATTTGCCCACGAAGGGGCTGACGATGCTCTCCAGGTTGGCCTCCAAAACCTCGATCAGCATACGCTGGCTGGTATCCAGACGGCTGCGGCCCAGACGGGCCAGATAGGGCCGTACCAATTCGCGCACATTGGTGAGAACGTTCTCCTGGAGCTCGCTCTTGTCCGCCTCGCGCTGTTTGAGGAGCACCCGCAGGGCGGTGTTGACCTCCTCGAGATGGCCGGATTGGGCCTGCAGCTCCTTTTCGCGGCGTCGCAAAGCGGTCTCGGCGCGCTTGCGCTCCTCGATCTCCTGGGCGAGGCGTTCGTTGGCGGCGGCCAGCTCGGCGGTGCGCTCTTGAACCAGCTCCTCCAGGTGATCGTGGTAGTTCTTCAGCGCTGTCTCGGCCCGCTTGCGGGCGCTGATGTCCCGCAGGGTGACGATGTTGCCCACCGACTCTCCGTCGGCGTTGGTGTATAGGGTGGAGCTGATCTGGACGTCCAGCTTGCGGCCGTCGCGGGTCAGACGACGGGTTTCGAACAGGTTGATCTTCTGGCCGCGCTTCATCGCTTCGATGGCCCGGCGGGTCTCGGGCCAGCTCTCGGGGGGAACAAAATCGATCTGGTGGCCGAGAAGCTTCTCCCGGGAGAGGCCGAAGGTCTGTTCAAAAGCGGGATTGACGTAGGTGGCCACCCCTTCCATGTCGTACACCACGATGGGGTCCGGAGAGGCGTCCAGGAAGGTGCGGTAGCGCCGCTCGCTCTGCTTGATGCGGGCCTCTGCCCGCCGCCGCTCGGCCAGTTCACGGCGAACATCGGCATAGAGATTGGCCTTCTCCAGGGCGATGAGGGCCAATGCGGCAAAGCGCTCCAGGTTCTGGACATCGGCCTCCCGGAACTGACCATCGGGATCCACGTGGGCCAGGCCGATGACACCGACGACGCCCTGATCTGACTTGAGCGGCAGCCCCACGATGCTGCGCAATCCATCCAGCACCTTGTCGGCCAGCCGGTCGGGCCATTCACGGTAATCGGGCACCACCAGGGGGCGCTCCAGTTCCCACACCTTGCCCCCCATCCCCTCGCCGCAGGTCACCTGGCGTCCCAATTGACCGGTGAAGAAGCCCATGCCCACGCGCATCTGCAGCCGCTGTCCATCGGGCTCCAGCAGATAGATATAGCCGTGGCGGGTATCTGCCAGCGCCGCGGCGTGGCGCAAAATGGCCTGCAACTGCTCCTTCTGATCCAGATTTTCGATGAGGCTGAGCGCGGCGGCGTGGAGGGCGGTGAGGTATTCATTCTGCCGCTGCACGGCCTGCTCCACCCCGCGCAGACGCGCCACCTCTGCCTGCAAGGCTGAGGTCTCTGTCTTCAGGGCCGAGGCCTCCGCCCGCAGAGCAGCGGTTTCGTTTCGCAGACCGGAACTCCGGGCCGCGGCATCCTTTGGAGTGGGCGGGCGCATCGTGTTCACACAATCACGATCTTCGTGACAGCCTCGACCACCTCGGCCGGATCGTCGATCACCTGAATGATATCCAGGTCCTCGGGTGAAATGAGTTTTTGGGTCAGCATGCGGTCCTTGACCCATTCCAACAGCCCGCTCCAGTAGTCGCTGCCCACGCAGATGATGGGGAAGGGTTTGATGCGGTGGGTCTGGATAAGGGTGACCACCTCGAACAATTCGTCCAGAGTACCGAAGCCGCCGGGCATGGCCACATAGGCGGCGGCGAACTTGACGAACATCAGCTTGCGGATAAAGAAATAACGAAAATCCAGCTGAACATTGGCGTAGGGATTGGGTGCCTGCTCGAAGGGCAATTGTATATTGAGGCCCACGGAGGTGCCCTCCGCTTCTGCCGCTCCCTTGTTGCCGGCCGCCATGATCCCGCCGCCGCCGCCGGTGATCACGGAGAAGCCCGCCTTGACGAACCGGCCGGCGATCTCCACCGCCTGCTGGAAGATTGGGTCGTCCGGCTGCGTGCGTGCCGATCCGAAGATGCTCACCGCGGGGCCAATATCGTGCAAGTTCTCCACGCCATCGACGAATTCGCCCATGATTCTGAACAGCCGCCAGGATTCCCCCAGTTTGAGGTCGTCGATCACAAATTGCCGTTCCATTCCCATCTCCTTTTCGTCCGTCCCATCGGCAGCAGGTGTGAGCGCATCGTTCACCGCGATGGCGCCCTTCTCACAGCATCTTTTTTTAAGCGCCCCCTTGATTTCATCTGGCGACGCCTTATGTTGCGTCGTTTACCAATTGAGATTCCCCTTGAAATTATTGTAAATCCTCTATCGGCAATTGTTGGCGATGTCAATCATTTGCATTTGACATCCCCCTTCGGTGCTGATAAAAAATTGAATTTACAAAAAGGGGGCCACCCCCCTTTTTTTATTTTCTAAAGATCAATCGACTGCATG
>JASJCL010000050.1 GCA_030066015.1 Desulfosarcinaceae bacterium
TTCCCATGATGCGGGTCTGGGCATCGCTGCATGAAGCACCTGATCGGAAGTCGGGGGCGCGATCAGTTGGCCCAATGCATCAGCTGACAGTGGCGGGTATCGATCTCATCATCTTTACCGCCGTCGCCCTATTGGTGTTTTCACCTTGGATGATCCGCAATATCTACTGGCAGGGCAATCCGCTATACCCCCTGTTCGATGGCCTTTTCAGTGCAGCTGATTCCATTCGGCAACCATCTTTGGACCCCCTTAGTACACGGCGGCTGCTTTACGGGGAGACGCTTTGGCAGAGCCTGTTGGTTCCGCTACGGGTCTTTTTTGAGGGTCAGGACAACAATCCCCAGCTCTTTGATGGGCGCCTCAGTCCACTATTGTTGGGCTTGCCGCTGTTGGCCTTTACCAAAAGCAGAGAAGCGTCATCGATACTCAAAAGCCAGAAACGTGGACTTTTTTTCTTCTCGGCCCTTTACGTGTTAATCGCGTTTTTTATGACCGATATGCGAATTCGTTACATTCTGCCGATCGTGCCACCCCTAATCATTTTGTCCGCTTATGGCCTGAATACGCTCGTAGGATGGCGACCGAACCGGTGGTGTGCCAAATACGGCATCGCCGCTCCATCGATCATAGGAGCTGCGTGTCTCCTTATAGTCGCGCTGCAGATGCCGTACCTGCGCGCGCAGTGGCGATACGTCGATCCTTTACCCTATATGACGGGTGCGATCGACAGCGCTTCCTATATTGTAAAGTATCGCCCGGAATACGAATTGTATCAGTACGGCAATAGAGAGCTGGATACCAGAGCAAAGGTTCTGGCATTGTTCTTGGGCAATCGCGGTTATCGTTTTAAGAGAGAAATAGAATTTGATATCAACTGGTTCCGATCGGCGCTGACCGGCGTCAAATCACATGTTGAACTAAGCAGAAGGGTCACAGACAATGGGTATACGCATCTTATGATCAACCACCAACTGTTCAACAACTGGGCGCACACAAATTGCAATGATGCCGAGCAACAGGTGCTGGCGTCCTTTTTGGACCTGGATACACGACCCGTATACAAGACCGGCAACGGCCATATTTTATATGAAATTCAACCGAGGCTCGCTCTTCATCGGGTAAGGTAGCGCCGACCTTCACGGATGCACCAACTGACCGTAACGCTTATCCAGGCTGAATTATGGGCGCGTGCAGCAAGTGGCAAAAAGCCGATTTTCCGTAAAGGAATCAAATGACACTTAACGACGATAGACATCTGGCGGCAACTGTGTCGATCATTATCCCCGCTTTCAATGAGAGCCACTGCATCGGTCACCTCATCGAGTCGATCAAGGAGCTGTATCCCCATTTCGAAGTCGTCGTCGTCGACGACGGCTCTTCAGATGCAACAGCCCAGGTCGCTGCAGCGGCAGGTGCAACCGTATACCGACATCCGTACAACATCGGCAATGGTGCGGCCGTCAAAACGGGCATCCGCAAGGCCAGAGGACAAAAGCTGGTCTTCATGGATGGTGATGGACAACACGATCCCAGAGATATCCGCATCCTGCTGGAGGCACTCAAAACCCACGATCTGGTGGTCGGTGCCCGACCAAAGAAGGGTGGACAAGCCTCGTTTGCACGTGCTCTGGGCAATCGATTGTACAATCGAATGGCATCTTACGTGGCGAAGTTCCCTATCCAAGACCTCACATCAGGCTTCAGGGCCGTCAGAGCGAATGTCGCTCAAGAGTTCATCTACCTGCTGCCGAACACTTACTCATATCCTACTACCATCACCCTGGGGGTACTTCGAACAGGGCGCACGCTTGCCTATGTCCCGATCAACGTGCGCAAACGGCAGGGTGGTTCGAGCAACATCCGCGTCTTCTCGGACGGCGTTAAGTTTTTCATCATCATCACCAAGATCTGTACCCTCTTCTCGCCGTTTAGGGTGTTTTTGCCGGTCAGCGGCGCCATGTTTATGTTCGGGCTCATTCGGTATCTCTACACTTTCTTTACCGAAGGCCGTTTCACGAATATGAGCGCCTTGTTTTTTGTTTCCTCTGTGATTCTGTTCATGATGAGCCTCATCTCTGAACAGATCTGCCAACTGCGCTACGAGCGGCGAGTTCGTAGCAGGAACGTCGAGCGATATGTGGATGCAACCGACGCAAACAGCTCAGATATGCAAGATCCATCCGTTGATACAGTATATGCGGAGATATCGCCTCCGAATCACCCAGATGCTCCGTGAAGCGTGGGTTGCCGATGTTGAAAATGTGCGGCTGCATTGTCGCCGACCGACAATTTTGACAACAGACTTGGAGCTATAGGAACGTGAGGCATCTGTATATTATATCGCTGTTGATGATCCTCGCGGCCGGAAGCATCGGTCATGGGCAGCCGGCTATCGCCTCAACGGATGACGTCGCCTTGGCCCCGCTCTTCACTTTGAAAAGCCTCGAAGGCCAGCACTTTCATCTATCCCAGCGGCGCGACGCTGCGCTGTCATTGCTTTATTTTAGCAGTGCGGAGGCCCACGGCAGGCCCGAGTTCCTGATGACCATGAGTGAGTTGCTGCGTGCATTGCCGGAGACGAGACTGCACCTGTGGGGGATCTGCAACAACCGCGAATCCGTGGTGAAGCAGTGGCGCGATCGGCATCGGCTAGAGATGCCGATTCTTGTCGATGATGGTCACACAAGTGAGCGCTACAATGCTGCGTTGGTGTTACCAGCCCTGATCGTCATTGGACCGGATCTTCAAATTCTGTCGGTACTTCAAGGTCCAGAGGCGACCTTTCCCGCTCAGATAACCTTGGTTGCCCAATGGCTTTCGCAGCGGGGGTTCGTTGAGGCGGCGCGGTGGCTGTGCGAAAAAGGGATCACTGCCGATCCCACTGCGGTAGATACCCAACATCTGCTGGCTTACCTGAATATGCAATCCGGTCAATACGATCGCGCGGAACAGATTTTTTTTAAATTGTCCCGACGGACGGGAATGGCCGCAGTGCGGGGACAAGAGGGTCTGGCAGCGGTTTATGCGGCCCGCGGAAAAACCGATCGCGCTATGGACCTTGCCGGGCAGATCACCAAACAGGCCAAAAAACGCGCCGCCGCCATCAATTTGCAGGGGTGTATCCAACTGACCCGTGGGGATCTGACGACAGCCGAAAAGTCCTTCAACAAGGCATTGAAGAAAAAAGATGGCTCGAGCGACGAGAGGGCCTACGCCATCAATCAGCTGGGCCGTATCGCCATGATCGCTGGCGATCCCAGAAAAGCGCAGCGTCTTTTTGAGGAGGCCTTCGTCGTCGCGCCGCTCTTCTCGACGCCTCGATACAACCTTGGTTTACTCCGGCAGTCCCGGGACGAGTGGCAGCGTGCGCTTGAGATATTCAAGCACCTTCGTACGCTTGAACCCGAATCGGCGTATGCCGCAGCATTGGCTGCAAATGCCGAGGCGATGCTCACCTTTAGGGAGGATACTGAGGCCAGGGCGCAAATGGATGCGGAGATCGATTCGCTGGTGAAGCGAATTTCCGCGGGACCTTGGGAGTGGGTTCCCCCGGAGGATGACTGGACCACCGAGCCGCTGCGGCTGGCCCTGCTGGAACCGATCGAGACCAGCGGTATCAGCGCGCAGGCGGGCTACCCAGTGGTGCTCAATTGGCTGGTGCGGCAGCAACTGATGGGGTCGGGACGGGTTGAACCGGTGGATCCTATCCAGCTTTCCATACTCTTACAAAGGATAAAGGCCTCCCCCGAAGCGGTTTCGACCAAGGCCTTCGCCAATAAGTTGGGTCGTATCCTCGGCGCCCGCATCGTCGGCATGGGCGCCTTTCACCATGGCGTGGTCGCCTCCCAACTCAACTATCGTCTCTTCGATGCCCGCAAGGGAGTGGAGGTGGCCCGTCTCGAGCTACCCATTCACTCCCACTTGGATCTGGCCCCGAAGGCCGCCCGCTTGGCGGGCCACATCCTGGAAACAGCCGTCAAGAGTACCCCGCTGCAGGCCTACGTCGTGGAGGTGCATGCGGAACGGGTGCTACTGAACCTCGGAGCAGGGCAGGGGGTCACTGTTGGTCGCTTTTTCGATGTGATTGAAGAGCAATCGTTCATCGAATATAAGGGGAAGACCCTATACCCAAGCCCTATCCGGTTTGCCCGCCTGGAGGTGGTGCAAGTGGCGCAGGATTTCTGTTTTGCGAAGATCGTCCACCTGCAGCGTCCGATCAAACGCAATGACAAGGTCCTGGAGGACATTTCCGATTTGATGGTGACCCGCATGCCCCAATAAGCAGATCTGGTAAGGATCTTCCCGAGACACAATATGGCGCCACGCATGTGGTGTAAGGAAACCGCCCCCAAACCGACAGTTTGACAATTGCGTCGGATACCCCCGTTTTGTCACTCGCCAACCTACGGATAAATGCGCTTCAAAAATGGGCGGGTTTCTGGTATCTTTCAATGTTTGATGCTGATATTTTTGGGATTTAGGCCATGGACCATATCGATACAGCTCGCTGCAGGGTGCAGCGCTTCGGATGAAGATGGTCACAATCACTAAAAAAAGGAACCGGGGAGGGGTCCCGATTCCTCTTCTTGTGAAGCTGGCACGCCTGGCAGGATTCGAACCTGCGACCTACGGATTAGAAGTCCGTTGCTCTATCCAACTGAGCTACAGGCGCTTGTGGGCTGAAATGTCGGCTGACCCCATAGCACACTCACTTTGAGGTTGTCCATAGCAAACGGGCTGCCGCACCAATGCCCGAACCGGCACACCACACTGCTCTTCCCACTTCGGTTGCCGATCGGGAAATAGAGATGGATCGAATCTATGCCGAAAAAGAAAACAGCACCAGCCAAAAAGCGGGCTGCTAAAACCTCGCCCAAAGCTGGTAAGCGAAAGGCGCCATCGCCCAAGAAAACATCTAAAAAAGCGGCGACCGCCAAAGATAAAACGCTGGTTAAATTCGACCCGCTGCAGCGGTATTTGTCGGAGATCAGCCAGTATCAGCTGCTCACGCGTGATCAAGAGCGGGAGTTGGGCATCCGCGTGCAGGAACACAACGATCCGGATGCCGCCTACACCCTGGTCACCTCCAATCTGCGCCTGGTGGTCAAGATCGCCCTCGAATTTCAACGCGTGTGGATGCAAAATCTCCTCGATCTCATTCAAGAGGGCAATATCGGCTTGATGCAGGCTGTCAAGAAGTTCGACCCATACAAGAACGTCAAATTTAGCTACTATGCCTCTTTTTGGATAAAGGCTTATATCCTCAAATTTATTATGGATAATTGGCGTCTGGTCAAGATCGGCACCACGCAGGGTCAGCGCAAGCTCTTTTTCAAGCTAAAAAAGGAGAAACAGAAACTTATCGAGCAGGGGTTCGAACCCAAGCCAAAACTGCTCTCCCAACGATTGGGCGTCTCAGAACGCGAGATCATCGACATGGATCAGCGTCTCGACGGCTGGGATGTCTCCTTGGATTCGCCCCTCAAGGAGGATAGTGATACCGAGCGGATTGAGTTTCTCAGCACCGAGGCGGAGTCGGCTGAGGAGAAGGTGGCCAAAAAAGAGATGGAGAGCCTCCTGCACCAGAAGATTGCCGAGTTTCGCAAGCAGATGACAGAGCGGGAACTGGTCATTTTCGATGAGCGCATTTTTTCCGATACACCGGTGACGCTTCAGGAGATCGGAGACCGCTACGGCATCTCCCGTGAGCGCGTTCGCCAGGTTGAGAAAAACGTGATCAAAAAGATGCGTGAATACTTTAAACAGGAGATTCCAGACTTCGCCGTTTACACGGAACACCAGCACGCCAACCCCTAACCGATTTCCCCATGAACACCCCCAGTGCCGGCGACGGTCCCAAGCCGTTACCGGTCAGGGTGCCATGTATGGTGGATTGCATTGAAAAGCACACCTTCGATCCTGTTCCTGCTCGCCCTGCTGCTCCCCCTCGTCATCTTAATCGCCGGATGCGGCCGGTTCAGCGTTCCTGACGCGAATCCGGCCGATCTGCCGCCGGCGCGTGCTGTTCGATCTGAGGTTGCACAGGGGCCGGCGCCACCACCCAACAGCTACTACTATTTTACGGAAGCCCAACTACTCCTTAAGCGCGGGGACCGCGAAGGCGCCATCGAAATGCTGAAGGCCGCCATCGAATTGGACCCGGACAGCATCCGCCTCAAACACTCGCTGGCAACGCTCTACTTCATGGACAAGCGCGTCGATGAGGCCGATCTCCTCGTCTCGCAGGTGCTGGCCGTTCGGCCGCAGGATGTGGATGCCCTGACGCTGAGAGGTCGCATCAAGCAGTCCCAGAAAAAAACCTTCGAGGCGCTGGAAGCCTTCGAGCAGGTCCTCAAACTCACGCCCGATCAGCAAAACATCTATTTGTTGGTCGGCGGGCTTTATTTGCAGGAAAATCAATATGAGCAGGCCCAGAGGGTATTCAAGGACCTTCTTGCGCGCTTCCCCTCCGCTTATGCCGGCCATTTCTTTCTGGGCAGAAGTCTGGCCAAGCAAGGGCGCCATGCCGACGCAGAGGCCGCTTTTCAAAAAACCCTCGAACTGCAACCCGATCTTCTGGAGCCACGCCTGGAACTGGTAAAGCTCTACCAAGAGAGCAACCAGGACGCGAAGCTGAACCACGCTTATGCGCAGATTCTGGAGCGATTCCCGCAGAATATCGATGCCGGTTTCGGACTTGGCCTGCACTACCATAAAAGCGGCCAGATGAAGGAAGCCGCAGAGCTGTTTGAATCCCTGGGAAAGCGTTCCATCGGTGACGGCAACGTGGTGCGCAAGCTGGTCGACCTCTACCTGGATACCGAAGCTTACGAGGACGCCAGCGTCATTTTAGCCGGTATGTTGACCGGCGCCCCCGCCAGCAGCGACCTCCACTACCTCCAGGGCGTGGCAAAGGCGGGATTGGACCAACCAAATGAGGCGATCGCCGCTTTCGGCCAGGTGGATCCGGTCTCCCGCTTTTACGAGAACGCCGTGGTACACACCGCCGTTCTGTACCAGGAGCAAGGAAAGATTGACGCCGGTATCGATTTCCTGAAGAAGGTGATCGGCGAGGGGGGACGCAATGCCGAGTTTCTGCTCTATCTGGGATCTTTCCAAGAGGAGAAGGGCGATTTCGCCGCCGCCGCCGAGACCATTCGGTTGGGAATCCGTTCCGACCCAGAGAATGGCCGCCTTCATTTCCGCCAGGGCGTGATCTACGACAAATGGGGCCGTAAAGAGGACGCCATCAATAGCATGAAAACCGCCATCCGTCTGGAACCAGATAACGCCAACGCTTTAAATTATCTGGGATATACCTACGCGGATCTGGGGCGCGAACTGGATGAGGCCGAACGTCTGATCCGCAAAGCCCTCAAGCTCAAGCCCAACGACGGTTACATCACCGATAGCCTGGGTTGGGTGTATTATCAGCGAGGGGAGTATGAGAAGGCCCTTTCCATTCTGAAAAAAGCCTCCAAGCTGGTGCCCGATGATCCCATCATTTTAGAGCACGTTGGGGATGCCTACCTCAAGCTGGACGACCGCCAAAATGCACTGCGCTACTATCGCAAATCGCTTCAGAAGAGAGACAAAGATAAAGAGGAGATCCAACGCAAGATCGATGCGTTGCTCGAGTGAGATGATCTCCGACCGCCCCATGCCGACCGCCGGACAGTGGCCAATCCATCTCCTGGCCGTCTCCCTTTTGCTGATTGCCGGCTGCGCCCACTGGCAGCCGGATGAGACGCCCGCAAGCATAGAGGGGCGGCAAACCGCCGAGCGTCTCCATGCCGTGAACAGCGGCCTGCTCGCCTGCAAAGGACTGGGGCAGGCCTCGCTGGTAACGCCAAACGGCGTGCAGCGAAGCCGCTTGGCCTGGGCCGCCCAGGCCCCCAATAAACTGCGGCTGGAGCTTTTGAGCGTCAGTGGTCACTCGCTGGCCTCCGTGGCCACTGATGGTCGCTTTATGTATCTGCGGGACAACACCGGCGGTCGCTTTTACCGCAGACGCTCCTCTCAGGCCAGTCTCGAACCCATCGTCAACCTGCCGCTGCGCGTACCCGACCTGATCACCTATCTTCTCGGACGGGTTCCGATACCGGATTCGTACCATGGCGCGTTGTTGGACAATCCCCGGAAAGCCGGCTATATTTTGGAGCTAAGCCGCCGTTGGGGCGCTGTCTCCCAGCAGATCCTCCTTGACGAGGATAGGACGACGGTTCAAAAGGTGGTTCATCTCGATGGGGACGGCAATCCCGCCTACTGGGTTGAGTTCGGTAAACAAAGGCCAGTCGGTGAATTCTCCTTTCCCCGTCGCTTGCATCTGACGTCAGCCACAGGGGATCGGATCGAGATCCAAATGGAACGCTTCTGGCCCAATGTGCCCATCGATGATGCCGCCTTCCGACTCACGCCTTGAGGTCTCATACCCTGAGGACTCATATCCTGAGGACTCATATCATGAGGACTCATCTCATGAGGACTCATAGCATGAGGGCTCATTGCATGAGGGCTCATTGCATGAGGGCGGCGATACGAGATCTCAACCGCGGAGGGAACGCTCCATGAGCGAGGAGATTTACCGTTTCGCTGTGGACACATCTCTGGGGCGCCTGGCGAAGCATCTGCGGTTGATGGGTTTTGATACCCTCTATCAAGACAGGGCCGACGCCCACGCTTTCTTCGCCTTTTCCGGCCCGGATCGCATCGCTCTGACCCGGATCCGGCACCTTTGCGGCGTTTCGGCGCAACACGCCAAATCACCGCGCCGCACTTCATTACCACAGCGACGGTGGCTCTTCATCACGCCGAATGATCCTGAGGATCAGGTGATCGCCGTTTTTGCTGCGTTTCAAATCGGAGCGGACGATCTGCGGCCTTTCAGTCGCTGTACACGCTGTAACTGCACGGTGGCAGTTCAGAATCGGGAAGCTATCCGGGGGCGGGTGCCGGAATATGTGTGGCAGACACAGGACCACTTCTCGGCTTGTGCTGAGTGCGGCCGTATTTATTGGCCGGGCAGCCACACCCGACGGTATCGAAAAAAGTTAACCCATTGGCTTACTAGGAGTTCAGGAAATAAAGATGACTAATGGTAATATAACCAGTGGCGGTTGCGGTGGAAACGCCCAGGCACTCTCCGCCGAACAGGACGAGCTGATACGAAATTCCCTGGGTCGTATTCGTCATAAGCTCATGGTAATGAGCGGTAAGGGCGGTGTTGGCAAATCCAGCATGGCCACCAACCTCGCCGTCGCTTTTGCTGAGCGGGGACGTCAAGTTGGGTTGCTGGACGTGGATCTGCACGGCCCCAGCATCGCCACGATGATGGGGATCGAAGGACTATTGGATATCACCGCCGATAACCAAGTGCTGCCCATGGTTCATGGAGACGGTTTGAAGGTTGTTTCGATGCAGTCGCTGATGACCGACGCCGACCAAGCCGTCATCTGGCGGGGTCCCGCAAAGACGGGTGTCATCCGCCAATTTATCGGCAACGTTCAATGGGGTGATCTGGATCTATTGCTCATCGATGCGCCACCCGGTACCGGCGACGAGCCCCTCAGTGTGGCGCAGACCATCCGCGGCGCAAAGGCCCTTATCGTCACCACCCCGCAGGACGTGGCCCTGTCGGACGTCCGCAAGTCGATCAACTTCTGTCGCACCATCAATCTCGAACTGGTGGGGCTGGTGGAGAACATGGGACCATTCGCCTGCCCCTGCTGTGGCAAATCGGTCGCGCCCTTCGGGAGCGACGGTGGGCGTAAAACCGCGGAGCAGATGGGGGTTGCCTTCCTGGGCAGCTTGCCCTTCGATCCCGCGGTTGTCCAGGCCGGCGATGCCGGTGCACCCCTTGCCGGTCAAGGGCGCAGCACCGCTTTCACCCAAGGGCTGGCGGGCATCGTAGACGCCTTGACGGCGACCCTCAAGCTGGCGTAGGGGCTGCCGCTCCCGCTGGCTGTCCAATCGGGGATCCACCATTGGCGACTGTGATCACAAATCCCGAGCGATCGAAAGGGGCGCACTCGCCACAAGATCCGGTCGCCAGACGTTCCGATCCTCGTGTGATTGCCCTCGAACGGCGCCTACGGCACTGCAGCCGCGTTCTGACGTTGGGGGTCCGCCCCAATTTGGAGTCTTACGCCCCTGAAGCGCTCGCCATGATCCAAGCCGCCGAAAAGATCTATTATCCCTCTGCATTCTACGCGGATCTCTTTGACGTTGCGGGAAAGGCCACCTTTCCCAGTGCCCACACCTACCGCTACGTCCAGGACAAGATCAAACAGACGGCGCTGTTCAAGTTGTTGGGGGTACCCCATCCGCGAACCCACGTCTATTATGGCCGACACCAGCAACGGCGCATTCGGTCTGAATTCGCCTATCCCTTTGTGGCCAAAGTGGCGCGAGGCTCCGCACTGGGACGGGGGGTGTTTCTGATTCAGAACGACGCCCAACTGGAAGCCTACCTGGCCGGCAACCGGGTGGCCTACATTCAGGAGTTTCTACCCATTGACCGAGATATTCGCGCAGTCGTCATCGGTACACAGGTGGTGCACGCCTACTGGCGGGTGGCCGCAAGCGGTGACTTTCGGACCAACATTTCCGCTGGCGGCGGTGTCCGGCTGGATGCCGTCCCCCAGGCGGCCCTGGAACTGGCCCTCTCGACGGCCCAACGATGCCACTGGGATGACGTGGGGCTGGATCTTTGCTGCGTGGATGACCACTGGTACGTGCTGGAAGCGAATATGAAATATGGCAAGGTCGGCTTCCGGGCAGCCAGCATCGACTACTACCAACTTATGGATACCTTGATCACCAATGGCACCATTTGACTTCAAAGATCGGGCCCCCTCCCTGCAACAACTGCAGAGCGCCCTCGACCAGGCTGAGGCCGGACGCCTCTCCCCCTTTGCCACGCTCAACCGCAACGGGCAGCGGCGTCATCATGAACAGCGGCTGGTGGACGGATACCGTCAACACTTTTCACTGGATGCAGACCGGATCCTGCACTCGAGGGCCTACACCCGTTACATCGACAAGACCCAGGTGTTCAGTCTGATCCGCAACGACCACATCACCCACCGCGTGCTCCATGTCCAACTGGTGTCCAAAATCGCCCGCACCATCGGGCGGTTTCTGCAACTCAATGAGGACCTCATCGAAGCCATCGCGCTGGGGCACGACATCGGCCACACCCCCTTCGGACACGAAGGCGAACGCTATCTCTCGGCGCTCTGCAAAGATCACGGCATCGGGTTTTTTCTGCACAACGTCCAGAGTATTCAGTTTCTCGACCGGGTGGAACGCAAAGGGCAGGGCTGGAACCTCTGCCTACAGACGCTGGACGGGATCCTCTGCCACGACGGTGAGATCCATAACCAATCCCTTACGCCCAAGCGTGATAAAAATTTTGATGACCTCGCCCGGGAGATGGCGCGAAAAAAGGCAGACCCGGAATATCCGCTCATTCCCATGACGTTGGAGGGGTGTATCGTCCGGATGGCGGATACCATCGCCTATATCGGTCGCGACCTGGAAGATGCCATCCGCCTGGGGTATCTGCACCGCCAGGAGATCCCCGCCGATGTGGTGGCCGTGCTCGGCGACAGCAATGGGACGATTGTCTACACACTGGTCACCGATGTGATCAAGAACAGCCATGAACGCAACCAAATCGCCTTCAGCGAACCGGTTTCCGACGCTTTGCGACTCCTTAAGAATTTCAATCTGGATCGCATCTACCTCAATCCCCGTACCAAGTGGTTCAGCGATGCCATTCGGGTCTTGTTCGAACATCTCTTTGAAAATTACCTGCGGGACATCCACCAGAACAATCACGACTCGTTGATCTTCAGGGGGCTGTTGGAGAACATGTCCACCGATTATGTGGAACAGCACACACCAGCGGAAATCGTGCGCGATTTCATTTCCGGCATGACGGACAACTTCTTCCTCGAACAATGCCCCCCCGATCTACGCCCCAACCCCCTGGCGGCGGGGGTCTCGTGAACGAGCAATACCGCTCCCAGCCACATGAACCGCGCACCTATCGTCAGCGCTGCCGCCTTCCAGACATGACCGCCTACCAAGTCGTCGTCAAGGAGACCGATTTGTGGATCCAAAGCCCCGTCGACCTCCGCAAGGAGGCCCGTGAACTGGTGCTCCAACAACGCGGCTATTTGGAAAACTGGATCGTCCAATATCCAGCGTTTCGCGACGCCCTGACTCCCTGGCCGTTGGAGATGCCGGCGCCGGCCATTGTCGCCGAAATGGCTGCAGCGGGACAGGCCGCCGGTACCGGCCCCATGGCAGCGGTCGCCGGAGCCCTGGCCGAGGCCGTCGCCCGGGGACTTCACCGCCACAGCGAGATGGTGCTCGTGGAAAACGGCGGAGATGTTTTTATCCAGTATCCGTATCCCCTTACCATTGCCGTGGCGGCGGGCGCGTCGCCCCTCTCCATGCGGCTGGGCATCCGAATCGATGATTGCCGCCAGGGTAGGGCGGTGTGCACCTCATCTGGTACGGTGGGGCACAGCCTCAGCATGGGCTCGGCCGACGCCATCTGCGTCATCTCCGACTCCGGCGCTCTGGCCGACGCTGTAGCCACCGCCATCGGCAATCGCGTGCGCTGCGAGGCCGATATTGGTCCCGCCGTCGAGTTCGGCAGCGCTGTCCCCGGCGTCGACGGAATTTTGGTGATCCGGGGCAGCGTCAGCGGTGCTTGGGGAGACCTCACCCTAGTGCCGCTTCACTAGGCTTGATCCGGATGGTGAGCACGCCTGACGAGGGTAAAAAAGGTTGAGTTTTAAGCGCTGAAATAGTAGATATGCAGGCAGTTTGTGGGACTTTGTAGGGTTCCGCGAGACCTGCCTGCCCCAGGTGCGAGGGGACCGAATTCCCTGAGCCATGTGACGAGAATCATCGACGACATCAGCCGCTCCGTGACCTTAACCAGCATGTGCAAGGCCTCTGTTTAGGGAGAAGACCATGAAAAAAGTCAAGCTGGGTTTCTGGCTCATCATCATCGTTTTCCTGGTGCTGATTATCTACCAGAATCAGGATTTTTTCAGAGCCACCCGCAGCCTTAGCCTGAACCTGATTATCGCCCAATACTTCACTCCCGAGATCCCCATCGCCGTTCTCTTCCTTGCCGCCTTCATGGCCGGGCTTTTGATTGCCTACATCTTCGGGCTCCTGGCCCAGTTTCGGGCCCGCAAGACCATTAAAAACCTCAACACGACGATCAACTCCCAGATCGAGATGATCACATCGCTGAAACAGCAGACCGCTCAGCAGGGATCCATGCCCGTCTCTGCCTCTTCCACCGGCGCTGCATCCACCGGGGTCGCATCCACCGGAAGCCAGGAGGAGCCAGCGATCTGATTCAGCGCTCCATACGGCCCATTCCGGATGCCATCCGGGCTTGTCCTGGAACACGATCGGTTCGCTCCGGCACGCTCCCCCTCAAATCGTCAGAAGGCGCTTTGGTTTTCAAAGCGCCTTCTTCTGTGAAAGGAATTCCCGGTACCATAGCTTCCTGAAGAAGATCACCCTAGCCACGCTCACCAGGACCAGTCGCCCATGGCCAATCCCAAAGCCACCCCCATGATGCAGCAGTACCTGGCCATCAAGGCCCAGTACCCGGACGCCATCCTGTTCTACCGCATGGGCGATTTTTACGAGATGTTTTTCGAGGATGCCAAAGTGGCCTCGAAGATCCTGGACATTGCACTAACCTCCCGAAATAAAAAAGACGACAACCCCATCCCCATGTGCGGCGTACCCTACCGCGCCGCTCAAACCTACGTGGCCCGCCTCATCGACAGCGGCCAAAAGGTCGCCGTTTGCGATCAGATGGAGGACCCATCCAAAACCAAGGGGTTGGTCAAGCGTGAGGTGGTGCGCGTGATCACCCCCGGCATGATCATCGAAAACGAACTCCTCGACGCCAACGCCCACAATTGGGTGCTTTGCGTGGCGCGCAGCGCCAAGGCGTTGGGAATGGCCTGCCTGGATCTATCCACCGCCACCTTTCGCGTGACGGAGAGCGACACCATGACGGCCCTCATCGAAGAGGTGCAGCGCATCGGGCCCAGGGAGTTATTGTTGAACGAGGCCGACCGGGGGGATTCTGAAATGACGGATTTGCTGGCGGTGGTGGGAGCGGCGGCACTGACCGATCTGCCGGCCGCCGCTTTTCAGCCGGCAGCTGCGCGCGAACTGCTCTTGGAGCAGTTGGGCACCGTCTCCTTGGAGGGCTTCGGGTGTGAAGGCTTGGTGGCAGGTGTCGCCGCTGCAGGTGCTCTGCTCAGCTATGTACGGGACACCCAAAAGCGCACCAGCCAGCATATCAGCAAGATCGAGACCTACCACCTCGAGGACTATCTCATGGTGGACGATCTGAGCTGCCGCAATCTGGAATTGTTCGCCAACACCCGCACCGGCGGCCGGCAAGGCACCCTCATTGCCGTGCTCGACAAAACGGTCACCGCTATGGGGGGCCGCGAACTCGCCCACTGGCTGCGCTACCCTCTGATGGATCCCATCGCCATCGAGACACGCTATGACGCCATCGAGGACGGCCTCGGCAACTTGTCGCGGGTCGCTGAACTGCGGGAGATCCTCAAGGCCATCGCCGACCTAGAACGTCTGCGGGGCAAGATCAGTATGGGACATGCCAACGCCCGCGATCTGTTGGCGTTGAAACGCTCCCTGCAAGCCTTGCCGACGCTGGCAACCCTATTGGATGGCGTGAAGGCCGAACTGCTGCACTGGCGCGAACCGATGGCGCCGTTGAACGACCTTGCCGCGATGCTGGCGGCTGCCCTTCGGGAAGATGCCCCACCCACCTTGAACGAGGGCGGCCTAATCAAGATCGGCTTCAACGCGGAACTGGACACCCTCATCGCGCTCAGTCGCGATGGCAAGAGTTGGCTGGCCGAACTGGAGGTGCGTGAAAAGGACGCCACCGGCATCGCCTCCCTCAAAGTGCGCTACAACAAAGTCTTTGGTTACTACCTGGAGATTCCCAAGAGCCACAGCGCCAAGGCGCCGGACCACTACGTCCGCAAACAGACCCTGGTGAATGCGGAGCGCTACATTACCGACGAGCTAAAGCAGTTCGAAGCCAAGGTACTGGGGGCCGAGGCCCAGCGGATCGAGTTGGAAAACCGCATCTTCCAGGAGCTGCGCAGCGCTGTCCTGCAGCAGAGCGAGGCCGTCCAGCGGGTGGCCGAGTTCATCGCCCGTCTGGACACGCTTCTCGCTCTGACCATGGTCGCCGATCAGAACGATTACCGGCGACCCCGACTCAATTCGGACGGTTTGCTGGCCATCACCGACGGTCGCCATCCCGTGGTGGAACAGGTGCTCACCGGCGAGCGTTTCGTTCCAAACACCATCACCATGGACAACGTTCAGCATCAGATTCTGGTGATCACCGGCCCCAACATGGCGGGCAAGTCCACCGTACTTCGGCAGGTGGCCCTCATGGTGATCCTGGCCCAGAGCGGGGCCTTTGTCCCCGCCGCGGAATTGATGGCCCCCATCACCGACCGCATTTTCACGCGTGTCGGGGCTTTGGACAATCTCTCCGCGGGCCAAAGCACCTTTATGGTGGAGATGCAGGAGACGGCCAATATCCTCAACCACGCCACTTCCAATAGCCTGGTGATCATGGACGAAATTGGCCGCGGTACCAGCACCTACGATGGGTTAAGCATCGCTTGGGCCGTCGCCGAATTTCTTCACGATCTTAATGGAACCGGTGTGAAGACCCTCTTCGCCACCCACTATCACGAGCTCACTGAGTTGACGGCCAACAAGCCTCGCGTTCGCAACTACAATATCGCCGTGAAGGAATGGAACGACGAGATCATCTTTCTGCGCAAGCTGGTGGCGGGCGGCACCAACCGCAGTTACGGCATTCAGGTGGCCCGTTTGGCCGGTATTCCGGAGACGGCCATCAAACGCGCCAAACAGATCCTGGCACGCATCGAATCCCAGGAGAGCGGCCATATATCGCCGGTGCATCCCGCCGATGGCGAGACGCCACCGACAGCGTCGCCCATGCAACTTTCCCTATTTCAGACCGCCGAGCAGCAGATCGTGTCGGACCTCGTCGCAATGGACATTGGCCGCATGACGCCCATCGAAGCCCTCAACGTCTTGGACCGACTTCAGAAAAAGGCGTCGACCTGAACCGCTTGTCCACAAAGCGACGATCGGGTCTGGGCGCCGATCTTGCCAGCGCGACGCAAGTAGTCTATGGTACGTAGGTTGCATCTTTGCCGCATCGACAGATCGCCCGAGAGCTCCTTGCAGCGGCCTCGGCGGCAGCGATGGTAACAGCCGACAGGACAGGATCGATGGTTTCACGTAAAACCTTTCTTCTCCATACTGTAATTCTGCTTTTCACCCTGCTCCTCAGCCTCTCCCCCTGGAACGAGGCCAATGCCGCCGGAAGCGCCCAGGAGAAGTTCCTCGCCGCTGATGCGGCCTATCAGCGCCTTCGCAAGAATATAAAAAAACAAAAATACCGTGACCAATGGCTACTCTGTATCGATAAATACAAGGCCGTCTATCGCCACGCCCCCAAGGGGCCATGGGCCGCCGCCGGCCTCTACTATGCGGGCGATCTCTATCTGCAGCTCCATCGGTGGTCCTCCAGCACCAAGGATCTGCAGGCCGCCGAAGCACTCTTCGAACAGATCCGACGCGACTTTCCCAAAAGCCGCTATCGCCCCAAAGCTGTCAAGCAACTGACAGCATTGAAAAAAAAGATTGCCAACGCCTCAAAAACCACGGCACGCCGGAATCCGGCCCACGATCGCGCCAAACGCAGTCTGCAGAGGGCCAAGACACGCTACACGGCCCTTCTCAACTCACCGCGCCATCAAAAATACCGTGACCGCTGGCTCGCCTGCATCAATGGATTTCAAAAGGCCTACCAGGAAGCCCCCGACGGTCCGCAGGCGGCGGAAGCCCTCTTCCTGACCGCAGAAGCCTATGGTAACCTTTACAAGCGCTCCTTCCGGGGATCCGACAAAGCCAATTCCAAAGCCGCCTATCAGGATGTGCTCAACCGCTACCCCGACTCGAATTACGCGGCCCGCGCTGCCAAGGCACTGGGGGACAAAGCGGCCCGGACGGCAGGACAGGCACCGCCCGCAGCAGCCGCGCCACCGTCGCCAGCTGAGCAGAAACAGCAAGCGCTCGACCGTCTCGCCCAGCTGATTGCCGAACAAGAGGGCGATCCAACCGCCACGACAGCGGTCAGTGCGCCCAGTGGTGGCTTGGCCACCATCAAAAAGCTGCGTCACTGGTCCAACCCGAGCTACACCCGCATCGTCATCGATGTGGACCGCGATGTCCATTACAGCCACCGTCTCCTGCGTCAGGATCGGGAGCGCAAGAAGCCTCAGCGTCTCTACGTAGACCTCAAGGGCAGTCGCATGGGACGGGAGTTGAATAAATATGTGCCCATTAACGACAACCTCCTGCTCAATGTGCGCGCCGGTCAATACCAGCCCACATCGGTGCGGGTCGTCGTCGATATCAAGAGCTATAAAACGTACAAGATCTTTTCCTTGAAGAATCCCTTTCGCATCGTAGTGGATGTCTGGGGTGTGGACAAGGGGCCGACAGTGGTCCAGGAAGACCGGCCGCAGCAGAAGCTGCCGCCATCCTCACTGGCCAAGCAGCTGGCCTTGGGGGTGCGTCGCATCGTCATCGATCCCGGCCACGGCGGCAAGGATTTCGGTGCGCCAGGCTACCTGAAAGGGGTCCATGAAAAGCAGGTGGTGATGGAGATCGCCCAACGGCTGTCCAGAAAGATCGAGCGGGAACTTGGCCTGGAAACCGTTCTCACGCGCGCCAGGGACACCTACCTGACGCTGGAGGAGCGCACGGCGCTGGCCAACACCAAGAGCGCCGATCTCTTCATCTCCATCCACACCAACGCGGCCCGGGATCGACGCGCCTACGGCATCGAAACCTATTTTCTCAACCTGGCCACCGACGAGTCCGCCATCCAGGTGGCCGCACGCGAAAACGCCACTTCTGCCAAGAATATCTCCGACTTGGAGTCCATCCTCAATGACCTGATGCAGAACGCCAAGATCAACGAGTCCAGCCGTCTGGCCGCCCGTGTGCAGCAGGGGGTCGTGCGCGCTTTGAGCAAGAATTACACCCGGATCAAGGACAAAGGGGTCAAGCAGGCACCCTTCTACGTCCTCATGGGCGCCCAGATGCCGGCTATATTGGTAGAGACCAGCTTCATCTCCAACTCGCGCGAGTGCAAACGCTTAAAGGATCCGAAGTATCAGGAACACCTCTGTGCCGGCATCATCGCCGGCATCCGCCAGTACATTCGCGAGATCAACCCGATGGCATTGAACCGGCCCGCGACTGCTGCAACACCTTCGGGCTAGTCCCTCTCGTTGCGTTGTTATTCCTTATCAGCGGGAGGTTGCGGGCATAGTCTCGTCACTCTTTATCAAGGGAGGAGAGAAAATGGCATTTACGCATATCGCGGTGGAGGCCCAAGCGGGGATCATCACCATCACTTTCAACCGACCAAAGGCCCTCAACGCCCTCAATCGAGCCCTGCTGCTTGAACTAAACGATGCCTTGAGCTCCATTGAACAGGATGACAGCGCCAGGGTGGTGATCCTCACCGGAGCTGGCGACAAGGCCTTCGTGGCCGGCGCCGACATCACCGAATTGGCTGCATGCAATACGCTTCAAGCCAAACGCTTCGCCAAGCTGGGACAACAGACCATCTCCCGCTTGCAAGCCCTGGAGATCCCCGTCATCGCCGCTGTGAACGGTTTCGCTTTAGGGGGGGGAAGCGAGATCGCCTTGGCCTGCGATTTCATCTATGCAGCGGAGACGGCCAACTTCGGACTACCCGAAATCACCCTGGGCCTGATTCCCGGCTTCGGCGGGACGCAGCGACTGCCACGTCTCGTGGGGATCAATCGTGCCAAGGAGCTGATCTTCACCGGCAGGATGGTCCCCGCCGCGGAAGCCCACGCCATGGGTTGGGTCAATGCAGTCTGCCCTCTCGACGAGCTTCTGGTAGCTGTCGGCAAGACGGCCGCCGCCATCGCCAGCAAGGGGCGCGTCGCACTGAGAGCCGCCAAGCAGGCGATCAACAATGGCCTCAACGCCGATCTGGCCACCGGTCTTAACCTGGAGTTGGATGCCTTCGCCATCTGCATGGCCAGCCCGGATGCCAAGGAGGGCACCACCGCCTTCCTGGAGAAACGCAAAGCCGATTTCAGCGGCGACTGGGAGGGATAGAGCGGCATCGATCCGCGGTTCTCCGTCGCGAATTTAGCTTGACAGCGACGAGCCCCCTTTCATAAGAAGATCAGAGTATTCAATCACTATTCTCCAACCGTATCCGGAGATCGCAAGCGCATGTTTTCGCTCCGCACCCGCTGGCCCTATTTTTACGGCGGCTTCCTTTTTAGGAAGTCTACCCGGGCTGGGTGAGGGTCGCAGCGAACACATCACCCAACACATGGGTAGACGACCAGAGGTCACGCCCATGGATACCGATCAAACAAGGCTGTGGGCATTCCCCACAGCCTTTTTTTTCCCTGATTCAGGATGGTTTCGCTGTGACCTGTGGAGGGAAGCTTGAACCCACCAACTTTCGAGGAGGCCGTGAATGATTTACGACATCGAGTATGAAACCATGCCGAGGGAAGCGCTTGAGGCGATCCAACTCAGACGATTACAGACCACAATCCAGCGTGCATACGCGAATGTGCCTTTCTATAAGGAGAAGTTCGACCAGGCAGGCATCAAGCCCACCGATATACGTTCCCTCGCCGACCTGCGCCATCTGCCATACACCACCAAGCAGGATCTGCGCGACAACTATCCCTACGGGATGTTTGCCGTGCCCATGGACAATGTTGTGCGCATTCACGCTTCATCCGGCACGACCGGCAAACCCACCGTCGTGGGATACACCGCCCGTGATGTGGACACCTGGGCCAACCTGATGGCGCGCTCCCTGTCCGCCGGCGGTGCGTGGCGGGGCGATATCATCCACAATGCATACGGATACGGCCTCTTCACCGGCGGTTTGGGTGTCCACTACGGGGCTGAGCGGCTGGGTACCTCGGTGATCCCGGTCTCCGGCGGGAACACGAAACGCCAGATCGTCATCATGAAGGATTTCAAACCCACCATCTTGACGGCCACTCCCTCCTACACCCTGCATCTCGCCGAGGTGGCTTCTGAGATGGGCGTTTCCTTCGATGATCTGGGATTTAAATACGGCATCTTCGGTGCGGAACCCTGGTCCGAACAGATGCGGGACGAGATTGAACGCACCCTCAAACTGACGGCTGTCGATATTTACGGCCTCAGCGAGGTCATGGGTCCCGGGGTGGCCATCGAATGTCACGAGGCCAAGGCCGGTCTGCACATCTTCGAAGATCACTTCATCCCCGAGATCATCGATCCGGGTAGCGGTGACCCCAAAGCCTACGGCGACCCAGGCGAGCTGGTCTTCACCACCGTCACCAAAGAGGCCTTTCCCGTTATCCGCTACCGCACCCGTGACATCACCAGCCTCAATCCAGAGCCCTGCGTCTGCGGTCGCACCCATGTACGGATGAAGCGGGTCAGCGGCCGCAGCGACGATATGCTGATCATCCGGGGCGTCAACGTCTTCCCGTCCCAGATCGAAAGCGTCCTCATGGAGATCGACGGCGTGGCCCCGCACTATCAATTGGTGGTCGACCGCGAGGAGCAGCTCGATACCCTCACCGTGATGGTGGAGGTCAACGAAGGCCTCTTCAGCGATGAGGTCAAGCAACTCCAGGCCCTTGAAAGGCGTATATCCAAGAATATCAAGGAGTATTTCGGCGTATCCGCCAAGGTCAAACTGGTGGAGCCCAAGGCAATTGCCAGAAGCCAGGGCAAAGCGATCCGGGTGGTGGACAACCGTGAAATCTGACCGGCCAACCTCGGCTGCCCGAGGTTGATAGATTGTGGGCTAAGTGCTAATACTTACTAAATTAAATTGAGGCCGCCAATGGCCGTATCCTGATGCCATCCATTGAAGGGAGGTTTCGCCATGCACGTCGAGCAGATTTCCGTATTTCTGGAGAATAAAGCCGGGCGGCTGTCCGAGGTAACATCCATTCTGGCCGAAAATGGTATCAACATCCGGGCCCTATCGCTGGCGGACACCTCTGATTTCGGCGTTCTGCGTCTCATCGTGGACAACAACGACAAGGCCCGTGAAGTGCTCAAGAACAACGGATTTGCCGTGGGTAAAACTGAAGTTGTCGCGGTGGAGGTGGCCGATCGACCTGGTGGTTTGCACACCACCTTGGGCATCTTTCAACAGGCCGGCATCAATGTGGAATACATGTATGCCTTTGTTCAGCAGAGCGGCGAGAACGCGGTCATGATCTTTCGCCTGGACGATATCGGGAAAGGCGTTCAAGTGCTCAAGGAAAACGGCATCGAAGTGATTGACGGCGAACGGATCTACACCATCTGATCGGCGATCCTGGGATTTCGGGTACGCGAGTAGGCCGAGCATCACCCACCTTCGTCAGGCGATTCTCCCCATTTTCAGCTGCGGTCGCGGTGCAGGCGGGTGCCTGCCCAGCGGCCGCTTTCAGTCCGCGGAGCCTATGCGTTAAACCGGTATTCCGTGATTGCGGAATCTAAAGAATAAACAGGGGAAACCGATAATCAGCATGAACCTTAACGGCGATGATCAAAACCCGAAAGCAACAAAGGAAACTACCAGTCCCGGCCAGCTGATTTGGGGGGTCGCCCTGGTGCTCGCGGGCCTAGGCGTTTTTTACCGCACTTCCCAAGTCATGCCGCAGATTGCCGCCATCGACTATTTTTCCGGCGCGCCGTGGATCATCCGCCTCTGTTTATACCTCATGGGCATCATTCTCATCGGAGGAGGCGCCAAAAAGATTGTGCGCCACTACAGAGGCTGACGCTTCCACATGGAGTGACCTTCGCACCCACTAGCGGGACTGGCCGATCCAAGCGAAACCGAGAAGGGATCCAAGATGTTGAAAATGGCCACGTCCAGCCAGCCGGCAGTCCCCGACGGCGACAATCGCCAGTCCGAGATCGCCTTTCGCGCCGGTCTGCAGGAGATTGGCAACAAGATCCATGCCGCTACCAACCTCGATGAGATTCTCATCGACCTCAAAGATGAGATCATCACCCTATTCGCCGCCCAGCGGCTCACCGTCTACGTTATCGATGGCGTCAAGCGCGAACTGGTATCACGCTTCAAATCAGGCCAGGAGATTTCCGAGATCCGGATCCCCGTGTCGGCCAAGAGCATTGCCGGCTACGCCGCCTACTACCAGCGCCTCGTCAACATCAAGGATGTCTACAACGAAGCGGAGCTCAAAGACCTCGACGCAAATCTAAGCTTCGACAGCAGCTGGGATCAGAAAACCGGATTCCGCACCCGGCAGGTCCTGGCCTACCCCATCGTCTTTCAAAAATACCTCCTGGGCGCCATCCAACTGATCAACCATAAAGACGACAGTCCCTTCACCACCGACGATGAACAAGCGGTCCAGGAGCTGGCCAAGACGATCGGCATCGCCCTCTACAACCAGAAGCGCATGGCCAAGGGAACCCGCACCAGTAAGTTCGACTATCTGCTCGAGCACCATCTGGTGACCCAAAAGGAGCTCAACAAGGCGATCGCCGATGCGCGCACCAAAAAGGAGCCCATCGAGGCCCTTTTGATTCGCGAATACCGCGTCCCCAAGGAGGAGATTGGTAAATCTCTCTCCAAGTACTATAAGGTCCCCTTCATCGAATTCGTCAGCAATTTTCCCATCCCCGGTGATTTGCTGGCCGGCCTGAAGGTCCCTTTCATGCGCAGCAACTTTTGGGTTCCGTTGCGGGTGGAGGATGGCAAGCCGGTCATCGCCGTGGACAATCCCCACGACCTCAAGAAGATCGATGAGATCAAGGCCCTTTTCCCCGGCAAGCAGCTCAAGCTATACGTGGCCCTACGGGACGACATCCTGGAGTTCATCAAACTCTTCACCACAGACGAGAAAGAACTCGCCGAGATCGACGACATCCTCAGCCAGCTGCAGGACGAGGCTGAGGAGATCGAGGAGGCTGAAAGCAGCCTGGGCGAGGAGGACAGTGCTGTGGTCCAGCTGGTCAACAAGATCATCCTGGACGCCTTTGCGCGCAACGCGTCGGACATCCATATCGAACCCTATCCCGGCAAACTAAACACCCAGGTGCGCATCCGTGTGGATGGCGCCTGCAATGTTTATCAAACCATCCCTTTTAGTTATAAAAACGCCGTGGTATCGCGTATCAAGATCATGGCCGATCTGGATATCGCCGAGCGGCGGCTGCCCCAGGACGGCAAGATCAAGTTCAAAAAGTACGGCGGCAAGGACATCGAGCTGCGTGTGGCCACCATCCCCACCCAAGGTCAGATGGAAGATGTGGTGATGCGTATCCTGGCCGCCGGTGAACCCATCCCCCTTGACAAGCTGGGCTTTTCCAAGCGCAACCAGGAAAATTTTGTCAGCGTAGTGACCCAACCCTATGGCATCATCTTCGTATGCGGCCCCACTGGCTCGGGTAAAACCACCACCCTGCACTCAGCCCTGCGGTATATCAACAAGCCCGAAACCAAGATCTGGACCGCCGAGGATCCCGTCGAGATCACCCAGAAGGGGCTGCGGCAGGTGCAGGTCAAACCCAAGATCGGCTTTGATTTCGCCGCCGCCATGCGTGCCTTTCTGCGGGCCGACCCCGACGTGATCATGGTGGGTGAGATGCGCGACAAAGAGACCACCTCCATCGGCATCGAAGCCTCCCTTACAGGCCATTTGGTTTTCTCCACTCTGCATACCAACAGCGCCCCTGAGAGCATCACGCGACTACTCGATATGGGCATGGATCCCTTCAACTTCGCCGACGCCGTTCTGGCCATCCTCGCCCAGCGCCTGGTGCGCACCATGTGCCCCGACTGCAAGCAGCCCTACAATCCTTCCCAAAAAGAGTTTGAGGATCTGGTGCGTGAATACGGCGCCGAGGATTTCGAGAAGAATGTGGGGGTGACCTACAACAGCGATCTGACCCTGCAGAAACCCGTGGGTTGTGACCGTTGCGGCAACACCGGGTATCGTGGCCGAATGGGCATCCATGAATTGCTCATGGGCACCGACGAGCAGAAGAAACTGATCCAGGGCAAGGCCAAGATGGAGGTTCTACGCCATCAGGCCATCACCGATGGGATGACGACACTCAAACAGGACGGCATCGAAAAAGTGCTCCAGGGCAAACTGGACCTGTTGCAGGTTCGCAAGGTGTGTATCAAATAAGCGGTCTGAGGGGTATTCTGTTGACACTTTCTCGATCAATCCCAGCCAGGCGTTTTCCTAGCAGTGGTCACGAAGAAGGAGACGCTGATTGCCCCAGCCCATCATAGCGGTAGCCTGCGGATAGGGTCCCAAGGGTTGCTCGCTGGTTATCCTGCGATGCCTTTGTTGCTATTAGTGGTCCCGCCTATATTAGATCGCAGCGGTGCCGAGTTCTCAAAGGGGATCCTCTCCTGGCTCAATCTGGGGGAGTATTCTCACAGAAACCTTGAAGCTGCGTAACCATCCTCGAAACATGCGCCAAAAAAAAGTGCTCAAAATCTGTTATGTCCTCTCCTATTATTTCCCGGAGTATGTCCGTACAGGTGTGTTGATCAATGCACTCTCTGTGATGCCGAGCACCCGGATCTATACCGCTATTAATAAAAAAACAAACTATTTTAGGTATTTAGAAACGATCTGGCGCTTACTATTGGTCCGGTTGAAGCACAACCCGGATCTCTACATTCTCGGTTTTCGCGGCTATGAAATCTATTGGATTGTTCGCCTGTTGACGTGGGGCAAACCATTGGTCTTCGACCACATGATGTCGCCTTATGATAGCTTGCGAAATGAAAAGAGACAGATTGCTCCTGGAAGTTTCCGCGATCGATTCGTTTATCACTATGAAAAAGCGGTTCTGGAAAACGCTGACCTAGTGCTGACAGATACACCCCTTCATCAGCGATTTTTCACGGATCTTTTTGCGTTGAAGAACCCAAGGTTGGAAGCCGTCCACCTGGGTACGGATGAGAAGCTATTCCGGCCGATTGAGGATGTTCCTGAAACCCCATTTAGGGTCTTCTTTTATGGGTCGTTTCTACCGCTGCACGGTGTCCCGGTAATACTTGAAGCAGCGAAAATGCTTCAGGAACTGCCCATCATTTTTGAGTTCATAGGGGGGCACAAACTCGACTTGACCTGGTTTTTCGACCGTGTCGAGAAACTGCGGCTCACGAGTATCGAACATAAAGCGTGGGTTCCTTACCATTTGCTCCCATACAGAATCGCCAAAGTCCATCTCTGTCTGGGTGGTCCCTTCGGCAATACCGGCCAAGGCCGGCGGGTGATCACCGGCAAAACGTTTCAATTCTTGGCGATGGCGAAACCCACGGTGATTGGCAAAGTTCCGTATGCTTATCCATTCTTGGATCGCATCAATTGTCTGTACGTACCACAGGGCGACCCGTTGGCCCTAGCCCGTGGCATCCGATGGGCCTTTCTGAACCAAGCACGCTTGAGGGAAATTGGGGTGAACGGATATCAAACCTATTTGGACCATTTTTCACAGAAAAAAATCACGTTGCAACTAAATGAGATTATTCGCTATGGATTATTATCCCCCTAGATACCTGTTCCGAAGATATGAATTGCTGCGCGTGATTCAACGCGGCAAGGAGTTTCTCGAGATAGGGCCAGGCAATCTTTTCATTTCAAAGGAATTGCTGGCGTTTTTTGAAAGAGGCATCTTGGTCGATTTCAATGCCGAGAGTCGAATCGCCTTCGATGGGTTGGGAGAATCGCACCAAAAAAGGTTAACGCTTGAGATAAAGGATATCTTTCGTTGGAATACCTCCCGGACCTTCGATTGTGTCGTGGCTTGCGAGGTACTGGAACACATCGATGATGACAAGCGTTTTCTAAAGAAATTATATGCGCTTCTCAAGCCCAGCGGCCAACTCGTGCTTTCGGTGCCGGCACGGGCAAAATTCTGGTCCCTCCATGATGAACTGGTGGGCCATTTGCGGCGCTACGAAAAAGCCGACATCATTCAAATTCTAAATGATAGTGGCTTCAAGGAGGTAAAGGTAATCGCGTACGGCTATCCGTTCATCAACCTGCTGCGGCATCTGAGAATTTGGCTTGCACGGAAGCAAGCAGCCCGAAAAAGGGCGTGGTCTTATGTCCGCAGGACAAAGGAGAGCGGATTCGTCAAGGGAGGCAAGTGGCTGGCGTACCTCGGTATCGTCGTCAACCCGATGACGGTGCTGCCGTTCGCCCGAATTGCCTCTCGCTTCAATCGTCGGGATTTATCATGCGGCTATTTGATTACTGCAAGGGCTGCTAAATCGAACGAGCGTTGATTCGTCGCATGAGCAGCACACCAAACAGTGGACCCAAGGAGAAGGCGGAAATAGCGAGCGCCGCACGGATAATCAACGATACCAACAACCCCTCCGCAACCCCCGCTCCCAACAATTCTGATGAAAAAGAGACGATCGCTTCTTGAAAGCCGAGACTGCCGGGCGTTATGTAGATCAATATCGCGAACAGTGACAGAAGGCTTACCAAAATTGCCGCATGCAATGGTACGGATATCCCCAACGCGTTATAGGCGGTCCAGAAGATTGCGCCGTTTACGATAAGAGTGAGCAATGTGTAAATGAACAATTTGGCGATAAGGCGCTTATCTTTTTTGATGAGCTGCCACCCCTCCATGGCCGAGTTGAGGCCACGAAATAGGCGGATGTCGCTTTTTAGACGAGAAACCGGCATGATGAAGAATATACTGCAGAGAATGACCACCGATGCGAAAATCGCTAGAAATAGCCATGCATATCTATTGTGTTGCAACAAGGGCAGTGTAAACAAAAGCCCCGCCAAGCCGATGGTCCAGAACAGAATGAAATAATTGGCTGTCAGTAGGGCCGCGAATCGAGAATAGGAAAGGTTGTGTTGCGACTTTAGATATGCAGCACGAGCAAGCAGCCCACCGGATAGGGGCGTAATGAGATTCCACATCGCCGTAACGCATGCCAAGCCAAGCCATTCATCCCACCTTAGGTGGACGTCGAATTTGGTAGAAAATGCCTTAAGAAACAATCCGTTCAGTGCAAGCAAGATAACGCGCATGAGGACCAGGGCAAGGGCCTGGGAAAGCGGAATGGATAGCAGCGCTGTCAACAACTGGGGATTGGTCCTGACGAAGTACACTGCGGCACCGAGGGTTGCGACCAATGCAACGATGCCCAGAATCCTCCGCATGGCTTGCTTGTCGAGACCTCCTACTGGCATTTCATTGCACTCTTTCGCTCTCGCAGGGATGCTGATTCAAGCCTAATCTCCTTTCGCCGCTTCAAACTTTTCCACCTGTTGTTGGTAGTACGTTCGGTTACGCTCCGCCCGCGCCAGGGCTTCCTGGCCGGTCCGGATCGCCTCCGGAATCCGACCATTGATATAGTAGCACTCTGCCAAGGTGTCCAGAATATGGGGCGCCTGATCCAACTGTGCGGCGGCAAGGGCCAGCTCCAGGGCATACGGGGGATCCCGCAGCATCTCCTCTTCGCTGGTGGCCAGGAGCCAGGCCAGGTTGTTGAGGACGTTGGCCTGCTGGCCGTCCAGGTTCAGGGAACGCTCGTAGGCGTCGATGGCCTTGGCATGCGCCCCGCGGTTTGTATAGATATCTCCCAGCACACTGTATAGTCCTGCATCATTCGGAGATTTTTCAATCTCCTTCAGGATCAGGCTCTCAAAAAAACGGGCGCTGAGCTTCTGCCCCGCCTCGCCAAAACTCAACTGATAGCCGAAGGCACCCACCAGCAGCAGTCCGGTCAGAAACACCAGCAGACTGCGCCGCACCTTTATGTCCTGGCGCCGAATCCAGCGGCGGTCCGTCTCGCAGCGCTCGAGGTAGTCCACGCGTTCCCGGATACTGAAATGGTGCCAGTTGGGTTTGTCGGGTGGCTGGCCGCTGGAGGCGCTGATCTTGTGGAAGGTGGCGATGAGGGGCTTCGCGCTTTCGAAGAGGGTGTAGACATAACAGTCGGCCTGACGTTCGAAATTGCGCATGAAGTAACCGAAAATGTAGCGGAAATAGACCAGGAAATTAACGATGATGAAGAGACTGAGCAGCATCGTGCTGATGGTGGCCTGGTCGATTCCGACCTCACGAATAAATCGATACACTGGTTCAATGAAAATGATGAAATAGATCACCAGGTCCAAGGTGGCGTAGGCGACCACCATGTACCCCAGGAAGAAGAACAGGTAGTAGAGTAGATGACGCCGTTTTATGTGACCGATCTCGTGGGCGATAACGGCGTCGATCTCCGCCGCGTTGAGCAACTGCAGCAGTGCGTCCGTGACCAGGATGTAGCGAAAGCGGCCCACCAGGCCCATCACACCGGCGGTGATCATGCGGCCACCGAAAAGGGGCCAGCTGAGAATGTTGTTGTAAGAGAGGTCGGCCCGTCTACAGAGCGCCTCGATGCGGTCCCGGGCAGGGCCCTGCGGCAACGGTCGGCAGCGCCAGAAGCGCTGGATCAGCACCGGTCCGAGGATGGCGACGATGACGAGAAAAAAGAGGAAGTAGCCGGTCTCGCCCAAGGGGCTCGCCAGCAGACGCTTCGGGGTCTGGAAGGGTAGTAGGTTGATCAGGTCCGCCACCAGGGAGAGGATCAGCCATGGCAGCAGTACCGGCGCGCTGAAGGAGATGTTGGAGGCCACGTAGTTCCAGCGCGGGATGCGGTGGTGATAGAGACGCTGGTATGGGGCATGGGCCGCCCACCACACCGATGCCAGGTAGGCGACGAAAAGCGCAATAAACACCAGCGCCTCCAGCGTCGGCAGACGGGCAAAGAGGGGCAGACTGCTGGTGAAGCTGGTGAGATTGAGGCCGTAGATGTTGACGGCAAAAAGGCCGATGGCGAGAATGCTGTGGCGGGTCAATAGGGTGTTGAAACGTTGGTCCAGGCGACGAAACTCGGTGAATCCGATCGCACGCAGGAGACGCTGAAACTGCAAATGGGTCGTCAACCAAAAAAAGAAGCCCAACAGCAGGAACAGCACCATGGCCTGGATGAGGCTGAACTGCGGCGCCTCCGAGGGCTGGTAGGTCGCATAGATGAGCAAAGCGACGATGAAATAGAGAAAGTTACCGAACATGGGGGCGGTAGAAGCGGTCCTTTTCGCTGTAGATGCAGCCGCAGTAGGATTGGCGGTACATTCCGACCGACTTGGAGGCTTCGATGCCGGCTTTCCAACCTTGGCGAAAATCGGCGTAGTGGAAAGGAAGCCCCACCTGCTTGCCCACAGACGCTCCGATCTCTCGGATCAGGTCGTGGCGCTGGTGGCGGCTGAAAAGCAGGGTGGTGGAGAAGGCGTCAAATTTACCCCGTTTGGCCATGAGGGCCGTTGTGCGTAGACGTTCATGGTAACAGATGCGACACCGCTGCTGTTCGCGGTGGACGACGGATTGGATAAACCCCTCGAGCTCGTATCCCTCTTGGTAAATCACTTTGAGATTTACGGTTTCCGCCCAGGACCGCAGGGTTTCCTCGCGGCGCTGGCACTCTTGAAAGGGGTGAATATTGTGGCGGTAGAAAAACCCCATTACCGTCATTCCCGCTGCCCGCAGTTGGGACAGCGGGTAGATGGTGCAGGGGCCGCAACAGGTGTGTAGGAGTATTTTCATTCGGTTATCGGTTTCTGAACTAAGGATAGTGCCGCTCTCCAAAGATGGCCGTGCCAATGCGCACCAAAGTGGCGCCGGCAGCGATGGCCACTTCGAAATCGCCCGTCATCCCCATCGACAATTCCGTCAGATCGGCGTTGGCCGTTGGCTGCCGTCCGAGCCGATCGCGCAACGCCGACAGCTCCTCGAAAAAGGGACGCGCTCGGTCAGGGTCGTCGAAGAAGGGTGGCATGGTCATCAACCCACGAATACGGATGTGCGTCAATCCGCCGATGGCGTCGAGCAGGGGCGCGACCCCGTCTGCCGAAAGCCCCGATTTGGTCGCCTCGCCGCTCAGATTGACCTGAATCAGGATCTCCTGGATTTTATCCCGTTTGGCCGCTTCCTTGTTGATGACAGTGGCCAACTTAAGGGAATCCACCGAATGGATCAGGTCGAAAATGCGGACGGCATACTTGGCCTTGTTGCTCTGGAGGTGTCCAATAAAATGCCAGCTTGCCCCGAGGTCATAAAGGGCGTTGAACTTCTCCCGGGCTTCCTGAATATAGTTCTCACCGAGAATGGTAACGCCGGCCTGAATGGCATCCCGGACGCGCTCGGCCGGCATGGTCTTGCTGACTGCCACGAGTCGGACGCTGTCCGAAGTACGCCCCACGCTCAGAGCCGCCTCGGCGATGCGATCGCGAATCTGTTGCAACCTGTTCGCTATCACCTCAACCCTCCTCGGCGGCCGGCCCGAGGTGCACGGCCCCCGCGGCGATCAGTTGTTCGATGACCTCGCACACGGGCAGTCCGACGACATTGGTGTAGGATCCCCGAATGCCGCGCACCAAAAAGGTGCCCATGCCTTGGATCGCATATGCGCCGGCTTTATCGAAGGGTTCGCCACTGCCGATGTACCAGTCGATCTCCGCATCGGTCAGCCGTTTGAAATCAACCTCGGTGCGGACCACTTGGGTGTGGTGGAACCTTTGGCGGGGACCAACGATATCAATCCCAGTGAGCACTTCATGGGTACTGCCACTGAGCCGGATGAGCATCTGACGGGCGTCCGATGGAGAGGTCGGTTTGTTGAGGATCTGATCCCCGATGAGGACGATGGTGTCCGCAGCGATCACCCAGGCAGATGGATGTTGGCCGGCCACTTCGCTGGACTTGGCCGCCGCCAGTTTGGCGACATATGCAGGGGCAGCGCAGAGCGCGACCTGCTTTTCGTCGAATTGGCTGGGTACCACCTCGACCTGAAGTCCGGCATTCTCGAGAAGCTGGCGTCTGCGTGGGGACTGGGAGGCGAGGATGATCCGCTGCTGGGTGCGTTCGATCTGCATGCTTGGATCAGTATCAAACCCCCGATTTTTTGACAACCATCCGGAAACGCGATCGTACATCCCCATTCACAATGGTGAGTCCTCATTTCGGCCGCAGCGGGCGTTACCGCTGCATCCGCATCACCGGTGGTTGAGGCCGGTTGCGGCGCCACCAACTGGCCTAAACTAATGCCCCCAAGGGTCGATAATAAATGCAACCCAAAGGCATATTTATAGAAGCTTCAGCCTGGCGCCCATGGGGGGGTGCAACCGGTGACAAGCCAGAGCAAATGATTGGTAGGTAAAACCATGCCGCGCGTCATCCTGCGATTCAAAAACAAGAATCTAAGCCATTTCAATCTCGGCGCCGAGGGGCCTGTCACAATTGGTCGGCGTCCCACCAATACCATCGTCATCGACAATTTGGCGATTTCTGGTGTGCACGCCAAGATCGCGGCCGCCGAAACCCATTTTGTGGTCACCGACCTCAACAGCAAGAACGGCACCTTCGTGAATGGTCGTCGCGTTCAGGAGCAGCGACTGCAGCATAAAGATGTGATCACCATCGGTAAACACCACCTTGTTTTCGACGGTCGTCAGCCAAAGGTGGGCGGCAGTGCCGGCGCTGCCAACGGCCTGTCCGAGGAACTCGAGATCAACCAGCACACCATGTTCATGGATACGGTCAAATACCATCAGACTTTCCAGGGGAAGCCGGAAACCGTCACCACAGAGAGCGCGGCCCAGCTCGTTCGCCGCACCGGCGCCGCCGGCTCCTGGAGCTTAAAGGGCTTGACGGAGCTGCGCATCGGCAAGATCGGCAGCGCCGATATCGCCGTGGAGGGGTTTTTCCGTTTTTTGGCCGGCAATCCGGCGGCCACCATCGTCAAGGAGAAGGACGGCCACTACCTAAACCCGGTAAACGGCTTCCTGCGCACCCGGCTCAACGGACAACGCGTTAAGCGTCCCACCTTGCTGGCACCGGATGATCTCATTCAGGTCGGCGGCCTGATTCTCCAGTATCGGGCCGAGATGTAGGTCCCCATTTCAGTTGACATACGGATACCGCAATGACGCGATACAGCACGCAGTTGTTGATCCTGGTGGCAGGAATCGGCATCGCGTGCGGTTTGGGGATGCGGTCCGCCGAGGCCTTTCGAACGCAACTGGTATTCAAGGCGGCACCCGCCATCGTCGTGGATGCCTTCTGGGAACAGGGCGCGGCCACTTGGACCCACGCCGATGGTGACATCCGAAGGTATTCCCAACCGTCGATCGTTGCGATCAAACCCCATGACATCCCAGTTGTACGCAGCGGCCTTGAACTGCTCGCGGCCCAACTGTGGCAACTTCGCTGGCGGGCTTTCGTCTTACTCAACACGCACTGCCCACTGAATCGCACCTGGCCCCCGCGACACCTGGACCTGCTTTTGGCCGGTCTGGCAATGCTCTTCCTCATCGCCATTGCCACGTTCCTCCGACGGCAGGGGCCTCTTGGCGAAGGCGGCACAGCCGGTAACGCATCGGGCCAAAGCGGCATTCTGCCCGGTACTGGCGCACAACCAGGCGGGTCTGTGGTGGTCCCGGGCATCCTCGCTTCGGAGAGCGATCCAACGCCTCAAGAACAGATCGTCGCCTTTTTTCTGCAGCTCTTTCAAGCGCAATGTGCGCCAGGCCGTCAGGGCAAGGCCCGTTTCACCGCCAGTGGTGTGCAAGGGCCCCACGGAACGACCGTCTATGACCTTCAAGTTCACATCCAGGGCAAGTACCACCGGCGGCGCATGTCCATCGGTCCGCTGGGGCCGGGCAGGGTGGGTAGCAGCCTCTGCTTCTTCGTCATCTATGACGTCCATCTGGTGGTCAAACTTCCGCGCACACCCATTACGAACTATACGCAATATATCGAGTCCATCGACCGGGAGCGACAGATCGCCGCCCTATTGAAAGGCATTCCCGCCATCATCCCTCGGGTCACCACCGTCCTGGAAAATGTCCACCGCTTTGGAGACCATGACCACCTATCGGCGGACGCGGTTGAGCGTCGCTATATCGCCTGGATGCGCCGCAATCCGGCTTTCCAGCGGTATGTAAAAATCGGCGACAGTTTCGCCTTCTTCATGGAACTCTCCTCCCACCATTTCCTGCACCATGTGTTCGACGATATTCACCTCACCAAAAACCGCCAGCTCGAGGAGGTGCGCGACTATGGCCACCTGATCTGGAAGCCTCACGAGTTCATCGGACGCTACGGCGCTGCGGCACAGCCGGTATGTGCGCAATTGCAAGGGGTCTATCAGAACTGCCGACGCTCTTTGGACCTACCCACTCCACCAGGACAACCGTCGCAGAAGATTACCGACTACCAGTATCGCAAGGCCTTCCTGAGCGGTCTCGCCGACCTTTTGCGAAACGATGGCCGTCAGGAACCAGCGCTGACGACGGACCAGATTTCTGCTATGCGCAGCCAGGTGGCTGAGCAAGTGGGGGTGGTCAACCACTATCGCCGCACCTTGAGGCGCTACTTACGCAAGACCCTTTTTCTGCACAATCGTCAGCAATTGGCGGCCTTGGCGGCCAATACCTTCCATATGACCGCCTGGCTGTACGACCGTCGTATCGCCCTGCGGGATCTCAAACCTGAGAACCTCCTGGTGGTGGGAGAGCGGGACAATTTTCCCGCCTTTCTCGAACGCGCTGATCGGTTTCAACTCGGCCTCATTGATCTAGAGACCGCCACCGCCCAGACGTCCCTGGACGACGACGCTGCCCTTTTGTCACCGCCCAAGCCCGGCGGGACGCCCCTCTACGCAACGCCGTCCCATTTTCTGACCGTCGATTCTCTGCGACAGATCTATCCGCACCCGTTCGATGTTCTCATGGAGCAGGATTGGCATGCCGCCATCGCCATCAGCTTTCGTATCGTCACTGGAGCGCATCTTTGGGACGGTTCAGCAGGTCTTTTCCCCGCCATGGTGGAGATGATTGCCAATACCGATCCGGAGGCAGACCAGACGGCCTTCGCCAACTTGTTCAGCAAACTCTCCTGGGTCTTCTGGAGCAATGCCCGCATGGAGTTCCACGATAAACTGCGCAAACACCGTTCCGTGCTCAACAAGGTGAAGCTCTATCTGTCACCGGAAAGCGTGGCGACCATCCTGCAGCGGATCGAATGGCGGATCGGTCATCTAAACGACGAGATGACGGCCTTATTGAACGCGCACGAAAAACTCGGCGAAGTGGTTCGGCATCTCCAACTGACCAATGCCACGTCGGAACAGATCCGCCTCCTCCGGACCACCTGGGAGATGGATGCCACCACCGACAGCAAACAAGCCTTTCTGCTCAGCGATCGTTTTCGGGAATTGGAGGGGCTCACCCAGAACCTTGAAGCCTTGTCCCAGGGCCGGGAACTGTTCGAGCGGTATGAGGACGGCATCGATCTGTTACCATTGCTGAATCTATTGTTTGCCCATTGCCTCAGCGTGATGTACAAGGGCGAGTGGAAAGGGTTGGGCCACCGCCGCATCGATTGGCATGAAGCGTTGATGGATGAGCCCTCCTACACCCAAACCCTGTAGCACGACTCGCCCTTGGCCCACAGGGTCAGGGGCGGATTCAACAAACTGGTTTCGTTAAGCGGAATCCGATGACGGCTTTCCCCGGCCCATTGCCGCTCGACCAAATTCAGACGGCCTGGATTCTGGGCGCGGGCTATTTTGGCCGGCAAGCCCTGGCGTCCCTCCAGCGAGATCGAACCTGGGCGGCCGGGACGATCACGATTGTGGATCGTGATCCCCATCGACTCGCCGGTCTGCCCGTGGAAACGGTTTGCACCGATGCGGTCACTTGGTTGCGAAGGCACCTGCCCAAACCGGAGGAAGATTCATCCGACGGCACCCATCACCTGATCGTTCCGGCGCTGCCCCTTCATCTGGCTGCCGCGTGGCTCAAGCTCGCCGTTAGTCGTAGGTGGAGACCCGCTGTCGTGCCGGCGGCCCTATCGGCCGCGGTTCCCAACCCCCATCTTTATCCGCAGGGTGGTGGACTTACCGCCAGCATCGCCAACTGGCGGTGTCCAGACGCATGTCCTGCACCGCTCAGCCACTGCACGCACACGGGAAAACCACGGGAGCCGGATCTCCATGAGGCCCTCGCGCGACTGTCCCTGCAAGGCGTCACCATGATCGTGCTCCCTAGCCGACAAGTGGCGCCCGGGGTGGGGGGGATTACTCGCCGGCAATTGTGGGATGCCCTGAAATCGGCACGACAGGCAACCGGTAATCTGATGGTGGCCACCATCTGCCGCTGCCACGGCGTGATCGATTATTGGGGCCCTGAAGAGCCTGCCGGAGGCCCGCAAGATCCAAGCTGAAATGGACCGCTGCGGCTTGACTTTTCGCGACATTGCAGCTAATTACGCGCAGTATCGGCGTTCCCGGCGACACGGACGACGACGCGAATTATTAGCGGACCCACCTTTGGCCCGGGTGATGGAATAGGTAGACATACGAGACTTAAAATCTCGGGAGGCTTGTCCTCGTGCGAGTTCAATTCTCGCCCCGGGCACCATTTCACCCAGAGATGGCATCATCGCCGGCAAATAATGGATCGCCTGACCGGAGGCGTGCTCTGATCTCATGCGTCGCCCAGCGCGCTAGGCAGCCTCTTGGCCGTCGCAAGAACAGCACCCATGCCCCTGGAACTCTTCTTCAGCAACCGTCTTGAACGATTGGCCGCCGACCTGGCCCAATTCCTTTACGCCGGCACTCTCTCCGAGGAAAATCCTTTTCAAGCCGCCACCATCGTAGTCCCCAACCAACATCTGGCCAAGTGGCTGCGCCTGCGCTTCGCTCGCCAGCTGGGCGTCAGCATGAATATCCACTACACCTACCTGGAAACGGCACTCTGGAACGCGTTGCTGCGCCTCGCCAATCTCCCGAATCCGCCGCTGCCCATCGACCAGGATGTCTACACCCTCGCTTTGTTGCGGGTCCTCGAGGCCTTACCGAAGGAGGATCCTATCTGTGCGCCCCTCTTCGACTACCTCGCTCAAGATCAGCGACAGGGGGGGGAGGGGGATTCCGTTTTAATCAACAGCCGGCACTGGCAGTTGGCCACTCGCCTGGCCCACCTATTCCTGGAGTATGAACTCAATCGGCCTGAATGGATGCCGGCCTGGCGGTCGGGTCGTATCGACGGCGGCGGTATGCAGGCGTGCCAGGCACACCTATACCGGGAAACCCTCGCACTTTGCGATCAATTGAGTGCGGCGCTCGAAACGCCCTTACGCAGCCTGGCGCAGCTCGCTCGAGAAACGCTCCGGACCGCGAATACCAGCGCGATGCGGCCCAATCTGCCCGCACTACCGGAACTGAACATATTTGGTCTTTCCCAGATGTCGCGCTTTCACATCGCGCTAATTCAGCGGCTGCTTCCCCATACCGTCATACGGGTATTCGCCCTCAATCCCTCGGAAGCTTTCTGGGAGGACGTCCGCACACCGCGGGAAGTTCGCTGGGAGGCAGCGCAGAGCGGCGGCAGGTCACCCGCCAATAGCGCAGACGATGCGTCAGATGCGGACCCGCATTCCGATCTGCTAGCCGGTGGCGACCACCCCCTCCTGGCCCTTTGGGGCAAGCCCGGCCGCGATCATATCCGCCATCTGTGTGAGTTGGGCGATTACGACTTCCAGGCCCGATTTCTGCCGGCGGATCAGCCCGGATCTCTCCTGGGGCGTCTTCAGGAAAGCCTCCGCGCCGCCGATTGCCGGACGATAGGTGCCGCCGGCCTCCAGGATACTTCCATTCAGATTGTCGGCTGTCCCGGGCGGCTGCGCGAGGTGGAAACGATCTACCAGCGGATTCTTTACCAACTGGGGCAGAACCCCGATCTCATGCAGACCGACATCGCCGTGTTGGTCCCGGATATGCGGGTCTACAAACCCCTTTTTGAGGCTGTCTTCCAGCGCCATCCGCGGCAACTGAGCTATAATCTTGTGGATTCGCGTGCCGAGACCGAGAGTCACTATGGCCGTGGTGTCATCGCCCTTATGAACCTCCTGGCCGGGCGCTTCTCGCGAAATGAGGTGTTTGGGATGATGCTCAATCCCCTCTTTCTGGAGCGGTGGTCCGTGACGATGGAGATGGTATCGACGTGGGCCGGATGGATCGACGCACTCAATGTGTACCACAGCTTCGATCTCCGTGAGAAGACCGCCCAGGGAGGGGCCCCCACCTCCCGCTTCACCTGGCAGCAAGGCCTGCGCCGTTTGCGACTTGGACGGATCATGGCCACGGAGGATGCGGCCGCATATCAGGGGCTACTGCCCTACGCCGATTTGGAGAGCGGCGACGCGCAACTGCTGGAGCGCTTCTGCCTGGCCGTGGGACACCTGCACGCCCAGGTGGTGCGCCTGCGGTCGCTGGCGAGTCGCGATCCAAACTGGCCGCGGACCTTTCTGGAAGCATGCGATGACCTTCTGCCCATCGGCCCTGATGCGGTTGGCGAGACGGCGGTCCAGCGGCATCTATCAAACGCCTTCGAATCTCTGGCGCTGTTTGCCCGCCTGCCCACGAAAGGGTCCGCTTCCGGCGCCCTTCCCACCGACCTGCTGCGCGCCTTCGTCGCCAAACATTTGCGCGGGCTCTCATCCTCGCACGGCGACTACCTCAGTGGCGGCGTGACCCTGGCAAGCCTCCAGCCCATGCGACCGATTCCCTTCGAGATTCTCTATATTCTCGGAATGGAGGAGGGCGGCGGCTTTCCTGGACGGGCGGACAACAGCTCCCTCGACCTACGCCTAAAACGTCCGCTGCGAGGGGATGTGAGCACCCCGGAACGCAACAACTACCTCCTTCTGGAAGCCCTCCTGTCGGCCAGACGCCAGGTGGTCATCTCCTATGTGTGTCGGGATCTGCAGCGCGACCGCGACCTGATGCCCTGTGCGCCAGTGCTTCAACTCAAGCGATTTCTCAGTGCACACCTGTTGGCGGAGGGGGCACCCTTCATGGAGCAGCGCATGCCGCTGAAAGGCTCAGATCCCGCCTACCTGACCGCACCTGCACCATCCGCCTGGGCCGATCCACTGGTAAATGACAATCTTTTGGATCGGATCATCGCCTTGCGCACGACAGGCGCCTGGCCGCCGTCAGCTGCGGTGCCCCCGACGCTGGAGGGGCCGATTGCCGAATTGACGACCGAGCGTCAGACGTCGGCTTCCGCCCGTCCAGGCTTCGCCATGGGTGGCCTTCAGATCTCCACCCAAGAGCTGCGCCGCTTCCTATACGATCCTCTCACCGCAACATTGGCCCGCCTCTATGGCGTCGCCGCCAGTCCTTCCCCGTTGGAACGTTTGTTGGCGGCGGATGACGAACCCTTCTCCTCTATTTTTCCAACCGACTACCGCATCGTCCAGGAGACCTTAGAAGAGTGGCTTGACGCCTGTTGGCAGGATCCCCAAAACTCGCCGCCGGTCACCGCCATTTTTCAACAGAGATACGACGAAGCGGCGCTGCGGGGAGAGGTGCCCGAGGGGAGCTTTGAGCGATTGGATCGGCGCCGGTTAGCGCATCTGGCGCTATCGAGCGCGCAAACCATGGCACCGCTACTGGACGAGCTGACCGCAGCGGCGCGGCGCTTCGCCAGGCTCCACATTGGCATCGGCGCGCTTTCCGAAGCGGGGTCGAACGACGTTGAAACGCTCTCGTTTCCGCCGGTTCCACTGCACCTGGCCGATAGTAAAAATATCGAGACGAGCGAGCCAGTCCTCCTCAGTGGTGAACTCACCCGCATCTGGATGGATGGAGCAGGGGAATGGCATCATCTGTTGCTGACGGGAGGTCGGGGCAGGGCGCCGGCCCAACCCAGCCATCCCATCCTCCTCCCTCTGCTCACCTTTTTGGCCGCAAGCTGCACAGATCTCCTGGCATCCGCCCCATTACGGCTGACGTTTCATTGCCATCTGGCCGCCATTAATGGCCTGCGCCGCTTTCGCTACACCGTCGATCGGGACGATGCCCGGCAGTATCTGCAGCAGCTTGCCGCCCGTTTTCTGGATAATCACCGCCGCTACTGGCTACCGTTCAAAATTGTGACCGGGCGGGGACTGCGGGTGCAGACGCTTTTTGATGGAGAGATCGATGATCCTATGCGGTTGCGGTTTTTGGAACAGCTCATTGAGGCGTGGGATGCGTCCGGTGACTATCTGAGCCGACTGGCCCGACCCCAGTTCGACCTGGACTGTTTGGACGAAGCCCGTATCCGGCTGGGCGTCTTTTTTTCCAATGAGGAGGTCTGATCCGTGCCCTCACACCTGAGCGATTCCCCAGTCTATCATGCGGTGGGCGCCATCTCGGAGATCGATCTGACGCGGCACGGCTTGATCGAAGCCTCCGCAGGCACCGGCAAGACCTACGCCATCGAGCATTTGGTTCTGCGCCTGCTGAAGGAGAGGGGTGACCTTCAGTTGGAGGAGATCCTCTTGGTGACCTACACTGAGAAGGCCGCCGGGGAACTGAAGAGCCGCATTCGTCGCATGATCGAAACCGCCCTGACCGGGGAGCGCTTGACAGATGCCGAGACGCGCAAACTGACCGCCACATTGGACAGCTTCGACCTGGCCGCCATCCACACCATCCACGGTTTCTGTCACGGCGTCCTGAACGATTACGCCTTCGAAAACCGGATGCCGTTTGACACCGAATTGGTGGACGATGGCCCCGTCTACGCGGAGCAGATGAGCGACATCATGCGGCGCTCTTGGCCGGCCCAATATGGCGACGACTTGCAATTGCTGCTCCATTTGGCTGGATTTGCCGGGCAAGCGGAGCGCTTCATGGCCCTCACCGAGGCCCTCGCCGCCGACATCTATCGACCGCGTCAGGGAGATCAGCTGCTTCCCCAGGCGTCAGCGGACGGCATCGGAGAGCTGCTTGGCAAGGCGAGACAGTCGCTGACAGAGCTTTCCGCCGT